>NZ_FCJA01000005.1:105274-383986 GCF_001537385.1 Serratia sp. 2880STDY5682894
GGGGGCGGAACTGGACTCCTTGCTGCCGTGGCGCTGGCCGCGGGTGCTGTCGGCGCTGGCGGCGGGCATGATGCTGGCGGTCGCTGGCACGCTGATTCAGAAGCTGACCGGCAACCCGATGGCCAGCCCAGAAGTGTTGGGCATCAGCTCCGGCGCCGCTTTTGGCGTCGTGATGATGCTGTTTATGGTGCCGGGCGACGCCTTCGTTTGGCTGCTGCCCGCCGGCAGCCTGGGGGCGGCCGCGACGCTACTTATCATCATGATCGCCGCAGGTCGCGGCGGTTTCTCGACGGAACGTATGCTGCTCGCCGGTATCGCGCTCAGCACCGCCTTTACCACCGTCATCTTCCTGCTGTTGGCCAGCGGCGATCCGCGTATGGGGGGCTTGCTGACCTGGCTCTCCGGCTCGACCTATTCGGTGGAGCCGGCGCAGGCGCTGCGTACCGCGCTGGTGGCCGCCGGCCTGATGGTATTGGCGCCGTTGTGCCGCCGTTGGTTGACCATCCTGCCGCTCGGCGGCGCCACCGCCCGTTCGGTGGGCATTGCGCTGACGCCGGCGCGGTTGACCATTCTTTTATTGGCCGCCGTGCTGACCGCCATGGCGACCCTGACCGTAGGGCCGTTGAGCTTTGTCGGGCTGATGGCACCGCATATGGCGCGCATGCTGGGCTTCCGCCGTGCGCTGCCGCAGATGGTGATCGCCGCGCTGCTGGGCGGCTTGCTGATGGTGTTTGCCGACTGGTGCGGGCGGATGCTGCTGTTCCCGTACCAGATCCCCGCCGGGTTGTTGGCGACCTTTATCGGTGCGCCGTACTTCGTTTATCTGTTGCGTAAGCAGACGTCGTAATCGGCGTCTCGCCGTGCTTTTTCTGCCCTCAAAGGCTCAGCGTCGCTGAGCCTTTTTTTATTTTTCAGGGTGTTGCAAGGCACTGCGAGCGGTTGCGCAAAAACGATATTGCGTGCGAAAAGGAACACGTGGCGTGGTGGTGAGATGAATATACTGCGGGCGGGTGCTCTGGATCTTTGTCTCTGGAGCCCGTGCGAAAGAGATAAAGAGAAAAGCCCCGAGTCGATATCCATCAACCCGAGGCCTACTCTAACGCGTGACAACGTTAAGTTAGCCTCTTACCCGCCGCGAGGCAAGGAGAAGAAGGCATGATGCCGAACAAACGGAGCCTGTTAAAATTGGTGGTTATTTGTGCCACGGTAATATCACTGGCATGGATAACTCGCAGCACGCTGTGTGAGCTGCGGATCCGATCGGGCACTACGGAGGTTGCGGCCATTTTGGCTTACGAATCCGAACGGTAAGGCAACCCGGCAGCGGGGGCTTGGCCTCCGCTTGCCGGCAAGTCGCTGCGTTGATCCGGGAGCACCCATCCGCTTAAAAAAAACGGCGAGCCCAGGCTCGCCGTTTTCATGTTGATGTCGGGGCTTATTTCAGGCCGGCGGCATCGCGCAGCAGCGCGGCTTTGTCGGTCGCTTCCCACGGGAAGTGCTCGCGGCCGAAGTGGCCGTAGGCAGCGGTTTCGCGGTAAATCGGCTGCAGCAGATCCATCATCTGGATCAGGCCGTATGGGCGCAGATCGAAGAATTCGCGCACCAGCAGCGTCAGCTGTTCGGTTGGCACTTTCTCGGTACCGAAGGTTTCCACCATGATGGAGGTCGGTTCCGCTACGCCGATAGCGTAAGACACCTGGATCTCGCAGCGATCGGCCAGGCCGGCGGCGACGATGTTTTTCGCCACGTAGCGCGCCGCGTAAGCCGCGGAACGGTCAACCTTGGACGGATCCTTACCGGAGAAGGCGCCGCCGCCGTGGCGCGCCATGCCGCCGTAGGTGTCGACGATGATCTTACGGCCGGTCAGACCGCAGTCGCCCATCGGGCCGCCGATAACGAAACGGCCGGTCGGGTTGATGTGGTATTTGGTGCCCGCCGTCAGCCATTCCGCCGGCAGGACCGGTTTAATGATCTCTTCCATCACCGCTTCTTGCAGATCTTTCAGCGCGATGTCTTCGGAATGCTGAGTGGACAGCACCACGGCGTCGATGCCGACGATTTTGCCGTCGTCGTACTGGAAGGTTACCTGGCTCTTCGCGTCCGGACGCAGCCACGGCAGGGTGCCGTTTTTGCGCACTTCGGACTGACGCTGCACCAGACGGTGTGCGTAGGTCACCGGAGCCGGCATCAGCACGTCGGTTTCGTTGGTGGCGTAGCCAAACATCAAGCCCTGATCGCCGGCGCCCTGCTCGAGAGGATCGGTACGGTCAACGCCCTGATTGATATCCGGGGATTGTTTGCCGATGGCGCTCAATACTGCGCAGGAGTTGGCGTCAAAGCCCATGTCCGAATGAACGTAGCCGATTTCGCGTACGGTTTTGCGGGTGATCTCTTCGATATCGACCCAGGCGCTGGTGGTGATTTCACCGCCGACCAGCACCATGCCGGTTTTCACGTAGGTTTCGCAGGCGACGCGCGCTTTCGGATCCTGTTCCAGGATGGCGTCGAGGACGGCATCGGAGATCTGATCGGCGATTTTATCGGGATGTCCTTCGGAGACGGATTCGGACGTGAAGAGGTGTTTAGCCATTGTGTTCTTTACCTTGCATAAGACGGGTTAGAAATTACTGCACAGCGCTGGAGATCCGGCATCAAAGCGAAGGGTCTTCCGCTGATGGCGCGAGATGCATCCTGCAACGCCCCTCAGGCAAAGCCGTTAAGCAGTTTATCAGTTAACCAGTATAGATGGATTAACATCTGGACGTCTATTTTAGGTCAGGGTTTAGCCAGATTGCCAGTAATTTTTTGCGCTTTCGCTCTTTTGCGCAAACGGGTTGGCGCCATTTTCATCGCTTGAAACAGTTTTCGGCGAATTTTCATTTTGCTTTTTCACCTGCTTACCGGTATAAACTGCGCGCGCGGTTCATTTGCTGCACAGTACGGCGATTGGCGGTGGGGAAGGTGCGATAAACTTCCGCTTTGCATTCGCCGGCGTTGCGCTATTATCCGTCGCAGGCGTTCGCCGTGAGCGCCGCCGCTTCATCGAACGGTCACGTTCTTACACTATTTTAGAGGCTGGGTCGTTCACTCCGAACGGCGCGCGTGGAGGTGGTTGGATTAATGATCCGTTGTCTACCGGTTGTTGGTTCCCAACAGCAGTGCCGTTCTGGCGCACATTCTTCTGCTATTTCCCGTCTTGTCTCTCTGTCACTTACCAGGTGCGATAAACACTTGGCCGCTACTCAGGATTCTCGGGCCGGCTAACGGTCGTCTGAAGAACTGAACAAGGGTAGCCTGCAGCCTTCCTGTGGGATGTTTCTTGGCCCGATTCACGAGGTTTGAACAGGGTGTCTTACAATTATATGAGTGATAAACCGATCGCTGACCGCGAACGGCAGTTCTCTTCGCTGCCGTCAGCGCGGCTTGTTGGGTTGTTCTCGCGGGTTGTAGCTGCGATAGTGGCTGACGGTTTCGTCAGTGCGGAATGTGAGGCGAACCATGTCTGATGATCTGTTGATTCACCGCCCGCCGGTTGCGGGCGAGTCTTTATCTTTGCGCTCCATGCAGGAGGTTGCCATGAATGATCGTAATGCCAGCAAGATGCTGCGCACTTATAACGTCGCCTACTGGGGCAACAATTACTATGACGTCAACGAGCTGGGCCATATCAGCGTGTGCCCGGACCCGGATGTCCCGCAGGCGCGCGTCGATCTGGCAGAACTGGTGAAAACGCGCCAGCAAGACGGGCAGCGTTTGCCTGCGCTGTTCTGCTTCCCGCAGATCCTCCAGCATCGCTTGCGTTCGATCAACGCCGCGTTCAAACGCGCGCGTGAGTCCTTCGGTTACCAGGGCGGCTATTTCCTGGTGTATCCGATCAAGGTAAACCAACATCGCCGCGTGATTGAGTCGCTGGTGAACTCCGGGGAACCGCTGGGGCTGGAAGCCGGCTCCAAGGCCGAGCTGATGGCGGTGCTGGCGCATGCCGGCATGACCCGCTCGGTGATCGTCTGTAACGGCTATAAAGATCGTGAATACATTCGCCTGGCGCTGATCGGGGAAAAACTGGGGCACAAGGTGTACCTGGTGATCGAGAAGATGTCCGAGATCAACCTGGTGCTGGAAGAAGCCGAACGGTTGAACGTCATACCACGCCTGGGCGTGCGTGCGCGTCTGGCTTCGCAGGGCTCCGGCAAATGGCAGTCGAGCGGCGGCGAAAAATCCAAGTTCGGCCTGGCGGCGGTGCAGGTGCTGAAGCTGGTAGAGACCCTGCGCGAAGCGGGCCGTCTCGACAGCCTGCAACTGCTGCACTTCCATCTGGGTTCGCAGCTGGCCAACATTCGCGATATCGCCACCGGCGTGCGCGAATCGGCGCGTTTCTACGTTGAACTGCACAAGCTGGGCGTCAACATTCAGTGCTTCGACGTGGGCGGTGGCTTGGGCGTCGACTACGAAGGCACCCGCTCGCAGTCCGACTGCTCGGTGAACTACGGCCTGAACGAATATGCCAACAACGTGATTTGGGGCATCGGCGATGCCTGTAACGAACACGGCCTGCCGCACCCGACGGTGATCACCGAGTCCGGCCGCGCCGTGACCGCGCACCACACGGTGCTGGTCTCCAACGTGATCGGCGTAGAGCGCAACGAGTTCAGCGAACCGCTGCCGCCGGAAGCCGACGCGCCGCGCGCGCTGGAAAGCATGTGGGAAACCTGGCTGGAAATGAACGAGCCGGAGAACCGCCGCTCGCTGCGCGAATGGCTGCACGACAGCCAGATGGATCTGCACGACGTGCATACCCAATACGCGCACGGCATGTTGGATCTGACCAAGCGTGCCTGGGCCGAGCAGCTGTATCTGAACATCTGCAACAAGATCCAGCAGCAGCTCGATCCGAGCAACCGCGCACACCGTCCGATCATCGACGAACTGCAAGAACGCATGGCGGACAAGTTCTACGTCAACTTCTCGCTGTTCCAGTCGATGCCGGATGCCTGGGGTATCGATCAGCTGTTCCCGGTGCTGCCGCTGGAAGGGCTGGATAAGCCACCGGAAGGCCGCGCGGTGCTGCTCGACATCACCTGCGACTCCGATGGCACCATCGACCACTATGTCGACGGCGACGGCGTGGCGACCACCATGCCGATGCCGCCGTACGATCCGGAGAACCCGCCGGCGCTGGGCTTCTTCATGGTCGGTGCGTACCAGGAGATCCTCGGCAACATGCACAACCTGTTCGGCGACACCGCCTCGGTTGACGTGTATGTGTTCCCGGACGGCAGCGTCGAGACCGAACTGTCCGACGAGGGCGACACCGTCGCGGACATGTTGGAGTACGTGCAGCTCGATCCGAGTGCGCTGCTGGCCAAATTCCGCGATCAGGTCAAAGAAACCGATCTGGACAGCGAGCTGCAGGCGCAGTTCCTGGAAGAGTTTGAGGCCGGCCTGTACGGCTACACGTATCTGGAAGACGAGTAACCGCTCTCTTCAGGGGGGCGATGTCGGCCCCCTTGAAGCATGGATGAAATGCGGCCATAATCTGCCGTATCGGTAGCACCGAAACAAACATCGAATTACCCGTCATACTTGAAGTTGCCTCTGTGTTGGCTGCGTGCGTTCACCCCAGTTACTTACTTGAGTAAGCTCCTAGGGATTCCCGCTCTGGCCGTCTTGATGCAACTCCAATTATCTAGGGTATCAATCCCTTTCTCGTCGGGCTAACGACGCGGGAGGGATTTTTTTTTGTAACGGCCCGGCGCCTGCGCCCGGCAACTTGTTGAACTACGAGGGTTTACTATGAGCACCTTAGGCCATCAGTCCGATAATTCATTAGTGTCCAACGCCTTTGGTTTCCTGCGCTTTCCGCTGAACTTCATGCCTTACGACAGCGATGCAGAGTGGGTCATCACCGGCATTCCGTTTGACATGGCGACCTCCGGTCGCGCCGGTGGCCGTCACGGCCCGGCGGCTATTCGTCAGGTATCTACCAACCTGGCCTGGGAAGGCAACCGTTGGCCGTGGAGCTTCGATCTGCGCGATCGGCTGAACGTGGTTGACTGCGGCGACATCGTGTTCAATTTCGGCGATGCGCAGGACATGAGCGACAAGCTGCAGGCGCACGCGGAGAAACTGCTGAAGGCCGGTAAGCGTATGCTCTCGTTCGGCGGCGACCACTTCGTGACCCTGCCGCTGCTGCGCGCGCACGCCAAGCATTTCGGCAAGCTGGCGCTGGTACACTTCGACGCCCATACCGATACCTACGCCAACGGCAGCAAGTTCGACCACGGCACCATGTTCTACCATGCCCCGAACGAAGGCCTGATCGATCCGCACCACTCGGTGCAGATCGGTATTCGCACCGAGTTCGATCATGACAACGGCTTTACCGTGCTGGATGCCGCGCAGGTGAACGATCGCAGCGTGGACGACCTGCTGACCCAGATCAAAGGCATCGTCGGCGATATGCCGGTGTACCTGACCTTCGACATCGACTGCCTGGATCCGGCGTTCGCACCGGGCACCGGCACGCCGGTGATCGGCGGTCTGACTTCCGATCGTGCGCTGAAACTGGTGCGCGGCATGCAGTCGCTGAACATCGTCGGCATGGACGTGGTAGAAGTGGCGCCGGCCTATGACCAGTCCGAGATCACCGCGCTGGCCGCGGCGACCCTGGGCTTGGAGATGCTGTACCTGCAGGCGGCGAAGAAACACGCCTGACGCCAGGCCACGCCTCGCTGAAAAAGCGGCTCCCATCGTATGGGGCCGCTTTTTTTATTTCATTTGTCGCCATCCGCGCTGCGATTTTCAGCCTGTTGCAACGCCTTTGCGCAATCCTGCGCAGAAATGAAACTGAGTCAGAGAATAAGGACACGGGACAACGGAGAGGATGAATATACTGCGCGCGGGTGCTCTGGATCTTTGTATCTGGAGCCTGCGTGAAAGGTACAAAGAGAAAAGCCCCGAGTCGATATCCATCAACCCGAGGCCAACTCTAACGCCAGACAACGTTAAGTTAGCCTCTTACCCGCCGCGAGGCAAGGAGAAGAAGGCATGATGCCGAACAAACGGAGCCTGTTAAAATTGGTGGTTATTTGTGCCACGGTAATATCACTGGCATGGATAACTCGCAGCACGCTGTGTGAGCTGCGGATCCGATCGGGCAACACGGAGGTTGCGGCCATTTTGGCTTACGAATCCGAACGGTAAGGCAACCCGGCGACGGGGGATGTCCCCCGTCTGCTGATTGTTGGCGTCCAGATCCATGAGCACCCTCTCAACGCTGTCGGTTTTCCGCCGCACGGGACAGGGAAACGGGTCTATGCCCGTTTCACCTGCCGCGCCAGCAACATGCGGCCAAACAGTGCGCCGCCCGCCAGCAATGTCAGCAGCTGCGAGGCGATCAGCACCGCAAAGCCTGAAGACACCTTACCTTGGCTGGCCATCACCATGCCCATCGCCATCGGCACAAACGCCGAAAACAGATTGCCGATGCCGTTGATCAGCCCATAGGCGCTGCCGACCGCCTCCGGCCGCGCATAATGTTGCAGCAGGGTAGGGATCGCCGCGCCCTGCGCGCCCCAACAGGCATTGGCCGCCAGCAGGAAGAAGGCGATCCAGCCAAGCTGATGGCTGTTCATCACGCCATAGATACACAGCGCGGTCGCTGCGCCGCCGCAGACGAAGATCAGCGGCGCTTGATAAGGGCGGATACGATCGAGCAACACGCCGCCGAGGTATTTGGAGGCGATGCTGACGATGAAAGGCAGCGCGGCCATCCAGCCCATCTGCTTGATGGAGAACCCCTTTTCATCGGTCAGATACGCCGGCAACCAGGAGCTGGAGCCCCACAGATAGCTGAGCGTAGCGATCTCGATCAGCAGGATCCAGCCAAGCATCGGCGTGCGCCAGGCCAGCGTAAAGGTGTGCCAGACGCGGCTCAGCACCGGTTGTGGATCGGCAGAGCGCGAGGGTGAAGACAGGGCGAGGGGATGAACGAACAGCCGCACCAGCGCCAGCCCCAGCAGCAGGTTGAGCAGCGCCAGCAGGTGAAACGACATCGCCCAGCCGAAGTGCGCCATCAGAAAACTCACCAGCGGAAAGCCGAGCACCAGCCCCAATGAAACGCCCAGCGCGCTGATCGCGTTGGGCTTGCCGCGCTCGTCGGCGGCGAAATGATCGCTGATGTACATGGTCTTCAGCGAGAACAGCGGCCCCTCGCTGACGCCAAGCAGCGCGCGCACCACGCACAGCAGCATCAGCGATCCCGCCAGCGGCGAGGCGGCGGTGAGCAGCGCCCACAGCACCACGCTCAGCGTCAGTGCGCGGCGGTAACCCATCAGCGTTTCCAGAAACGGCGTCAGCAACATGGCGGACAGGCCGTAGCCGAGCAAAAACACCGTCATCAGCGTGCCCTGGTGGGCGCGGTCGCCGCCGAGTTGGAAGTGTTGCAGGAAGTCGGGATTGACCAACATCACGGCGATATTGACCCGATCCGCATAGGCGATAACGATCAGAAACAGCAGGGCGATCACCCCAAACCAGCGTTGACGTTGTTGCACGTTGCGTTCCTCAATGCGAGCGGTTGACGAATTCAGGCAGCAGCAAACTCACCCGCGGATGCCATGGCGCGCAAACGCGGGGGATGAGGCTGATTGATGTAAATTTATTGTTATCAAATAGGGTGTGAAAGACAGTGAGAAAACACTTTTACGCGCAATGCGTCGTCGGAATCAACGCATTTTTTGCCATAAATTAGCGGGAGAGCGCACAACTGACATAGGTTTTTCATATCGGTGCATGATTTCGTGATCCTTCCCGCATTTGTCATTTTTAAACAACCTTTCATTAACATTTGCCGTTCCGCTCGCTTGACGAAAGTTTCGCCAGACCTATAGTGGCTGTATTAAATAAGAAACTGAGTTTCATATATGAAACAATCAGATAGAGGACAAAAGCAATGAGCTGGAAGAATGTGTGCGAAGTGTCTCAGGTGAAAGAAGATTTTCCTTTCTCCGGCAAAGTGGAAGGAAAAGAGATCGGGGTGTACCTGCTCGACGGTAACTACTACGCGCTGGAAGACGTTTGCCCGCATGCTTATGCCTTGCTCAGCCAGGGGTTTGTAGACGACGGCAAGGTTGAGTGCCCGCTGCACGAAGCGCTGTTTGACGTGCGCACCGGCCAGTGTCTGCGCGAGCCGGGCGGCCGCGATCTGCAAACCTATCCCACCCGGGTGGTCGACAACCAAATCCAGATCACCTTTATCGCGGAGGAGTAATCATGCAGCACATCACCGATTTCAATCCCTGGCTGCCGGACACCCAACAGGTGACGCCGGCCCGCGAAGGCGGCAACGGTCAAATCCATCAGCCGGGCCAGTTCCGCAATGTCATCTGGCAAAACCGCGCCCGTGTGCCGGACGGTTTCGAAACCGCCCTGGTGGCGGCGCTGGAAACGATCTTCGATCAGGGCGCGGAAGAGCTGGAGCAGATCGTCAGCGCGCTGAATCAGCGCCGCCTGTTCGATCGCAGCGGCCAACCGTGGAATGAGGCGACGTTCCGCGAATTCCTTCACGTTAACGGTTTCTGAGCCACCTCCGGGAGAAGACAATGACAGCAAACACAACATCCTCCGAACAGAGCCTGCAGGACTATCTTGACCAGGGGTTGCGCGGCATGTGGTATCCGGTGCTGGCCAGCTGGGAAGTGGGCAACAACCCGGTCGGCATCACCCGCCTAGAGCAGCAAATCGTGGTGTGGCGCGACGGCGAAGGCCAGATCCACGCGCTGGAAGACCGCTGCCCGCACCGCGGCGCGCGGCTTTCCATGGGGTGGAACCTCGGCGATCGCATCGCCTGCTGGTACCACGGGGTAGAGGTCGGCGGCGACGGGACGGTGAAAGATGTGCCGGCAGTGGATCGCTGCCCGCTGGTGGGGCAAAAATGCCTGCGGTCTTACCCGGCCAAAGAAGCCTATGGCGCGGTGTTCCTCTATTTCGGCGTGACGGCGGATGAAGCGCCGGCGGCGCTGACTTTCCCGCAAGAACTGGCGGACGAAGCCTCGTACAGCAACTTCCTGTGCACCGCCAGCTGGAACTGCAACTACCAATACGCATTGGAAAACGTGATGGATCCGATGCACGGCACCTACCTGCACTCTTCCTCTCACTCGATGGCGGAAGGGGATCGCAAGGCGGATATGGGGCTGGAACCGACCGACAGCGGGTTTATCTTCAAGAAGAACGGCCAGATCGGCGTCAACTTCGACTGGGTGGAGTTCGGCAGCAGCGGCGCCTATTGGATGCGCCTGTCGATCCCATACAAGAAGCGCTTCGGGCCAGGTGGCCACTTCTGGATCATCGGCATGGTGGTGCCGGAAGACAAGGATCACTGCCGGGTCTTCTTCTGGCGCATCCGTAAGGTCAAAGACTGGCAGCGTGACATGTGGCGCTTCATGTACCGCAACCGCCTGGAATCATTGCATTGGGACGTGCTCGAGCAGGATCGCATCGTGCTTGAGAACATGGCGCCTAACGCCCGCGGCCGCGAATACCTGTACCAGCACGACGTCGGTCTTTCTCGCCTGCGCCGGATGATGCAGAAAGAGGCGCAGAAACAGCTGGCGACGTTGCGCGAGCGGGAGGCGGCGCAGTGAACGGCCTGCTGAACGGTAAACGCATCGTGGTCACCGGGGCGGCGCGCGGCCTGGGTTACAGCTTCGCTGCCGCCATCGCCGCTGCCGGCGCGCAGGTGGTGATGTGCGACATTCTGGCGGATGAGCTGGCGGCGAGCGGTGCCGCGCTGCGCGAGCAGGGCGCTCAGGTGGAAACGCAGACGATCGATCTGGCGTCACCGGATTCGATCCGCTCGGCGTTCGAAAAGATCGCCGCAGGCGGCGGGATCGACGGCCTCGTGAACAACGCGGCGCTGGCGACCGGCGTCGGCGGCAAAACCATGATGGAATACGATATCGACCTGTGGGATCGGGTGATGCAGGTCAACGTGCGCGGCACCTGGCTGGTGAGCCAGGCGGCGGTGCCGCTGCTGGCACGCAACCCGCACGCCAAGATCGTCAACGTGGCGTCGGATACCGCGCTGTGGGGCGCGCCGCGCCTGATGGCCTATGTCGCCAGCAAAGGCGCGTTGATCGCGATGACCCGATCGATGGCGCGCGAACTGGGCCCGCAGGGGATCTGCGTCAACGCCATCGCACCGGGCCTGACGCGGGTGGAAGCCACCGAGTATGTGCCCGCCGAGCGCCATCAGCTGTACGAGCAGGGGCGCGCGCTGGCCGGGGCGCAGCATCCGGACGATGTGAACGGTACGGTGCTTTATCTGCTGTCGTCGCTGGCGGATTTCGTCACCGGCCAACTGCTACCGGTCAACGGCGGCTTCGTATTCAACTGAGGCCCGCAGGGCAGGCGCACAGCGCAGGAGCGAGAGATGGCGGACGAGCAAGCATGTAAATATCTGATCCCGGGACTGGATCGCGGGTTGCAGTTGCTGCTGGCGTTTGGCGAGCAGCATAAGGAAATGACTTTCGCCGAGTTGCATCGCCTGGTCGATATGCCGAAGGCCACCGCTTACCGGGTGGTGCAGACGCTCGAGCACCTGGGCTTTTTGGAGCGCAATCCGCGCACCAACACCTTTGCGCTCGGCATCAAGGTGCTGCGCCTCGGCTTCGAATACATCGCGTCGCTGGACGTGGCGCAGGCCGGCCAGCCGGTGATTGAGCAGCTGCGCGATCGCAGCCAGTGCAGCAGCCATCTGGCGATCCGAGACGGGCGCGACGTTATTTACATCGCCCGCGTCAGCGCCGCCGGTTCGCAGATCAATCAGGTCAGCGTCGGCACCCGTTTGCCGGTGCACCAAACCTCTCTGGGTCGCATGCTGTTGACCAGCGCCACCCGCAGCGAGTTCGAACAACTTTATCCGGACGCGCAGCTGCCGGGCAATGCGCCGGGCACCCCGGCGGATCGCGAAACGCTGTGGCAGATGGTGCAACAAGACAAAGCGCGCGGCTATGTGATCGGCGAATCGTTCTTCCGCCACGGCATCTCCTCGATCGTCTACCCGATCTTCAACCGCGAGCAGCGGGTCGAGGCGGTGGTCAGCATCATGGTGCCGTCCGATGAGATCCCGAAAGCGGATCGCGAGCGGCTGCGCATGGAAGTGCGCGACGCGGCGGAGAAAATTTCCGGCTTCCTCGGCGCGCCGCCGCAGGCCAACGTCGGCTAACCGACAGGACCGACTCTTTTACTCAGGCAGGGATAAGGCCCGTAGCAAACAGGGGCCGGGGTTCACTCATGCCTGAAAACCGTATGCAGCGAGAACGTGAGGCTGAACAATGAGCGTAATCGGAATCGAAAAACTGGAATTTGGCGTCGAAGATCTGCCAATCTGCGAAAAATTCATGCAAGACTTCGGCCTGCAGCCCGCCACGCAACATTGGGGCGAACCGCAGCGCGAATTCACTACCCTGAGCGGGGCGCGGGTTGTCCTGCACCCGTTGCAAAGCGCGGCTCTGCCTGCGGCGTTTGAAGGCGGTTCTACCCTGCGCCGCATGACTTGGGGCGTGGCCTCGCCTGCCGATCTGGCGCGCCTGCAGCCGCGTTTGGCGCTGATGCCCGGCTTCCGTCAGGTGGGAGAAGAGCTGGAATGCCTCGATCCCAACGGCATGACGCTGCGCTTCGTCGTCAGCCGCCAGCAGGCGGTCGAGGTGCCGGTCACGCCGATCAACCAATGGGGCGACGTGCGCCGCATCGATCAACCCAGCCCGGTTTATTCGCAGGCGCAGCCGATCAACATTGGCCACGTGGTGTTCTTCGTTGAGGACCTGGCGGCGACCGAGCGTTTCTATCGCGAGCTGTTGGATTTCCAGGTTTCCGATCGCTATATCGATCGCGCCGTCTTCCTGCGCACCCAGGCGCGCGGCGGCCACCATAACCTGTTCCTGCTGAAGCTGCCGAACCGCCCACGGGGCCTGAACCACGTGGCGTTCACCGTGCGCGATATCCACGAAGTGATCGGCGGCGGCATCGCCATGAACAAAGAGAAGTGGAGCACCTTTATCGGCCCCGGCCGCCACCCGATCTCCTCGGCCTATTTCTGGTACGTCAACAGCCCGACCGGCGGCGCGTTCGAGTACTACACCAACGACGATTATCTGACGGAAAACTGGCAGCCGCGCGAGCTGGAGCATTCATTGGTCTCCTTCACCGAATGGGCGGTAGAGGGCGGCATCGATCACGACACGCGCCGCCAGCATAAAAAGGCGGAGGCGTTATGAACCGGCCGGAACACGCGGGCATCGTCATCGTCGGCGGCGGCCAGGCCGGCGGCTGGGCGGCCAAGACGCTGCGCGATCGCGGTTACAGCGGCCGGCTGACGGTTGTCAGCGACGAACCCTACGATTTTTACGAGCGGCCGCCGCTGTCGAAAGCGGCGCTGCTGGATGCCGCGGCTCCCCTCAGCCGGCTGTTCAGCGAACAGGCGGTGGCGGAGCTGAATATCGACTGGCGTCGCCCGCTGCGCGCCGAGTCCATCGATGCAGAACAGCAAATCGTCACGCTCAGCGACGGGCAACGGCTGCAGTTCGAGCAGTTGCTGATCGCCACCGGCGGGCGGCCGCGTGTGCCGAGCGCCGCCTGGGCGCAGCACCCGCGCGTGATGACGCTGCGTTCCTGGGACGATGCGGCCCGGTTGCGGCAGGGCCTGCAGGGCTGCCGTCGCCTGGCGATCGTCGGCGGCGGTTGGATCGGGCTGGAGATCGCCGCTTCCGCGCGCCGTCTCGGCGCCGAGGTGACGGTGTTTGAACGCCAGCCTGCGCTGTGCATGCGCAGCGTCGGCGCCGACGTCTCACAGGCGTTGCTCGAACTGCATCGCCAGCAGGGCGTCACGGTGCTGTGCGGCTGCGGCGAGATCTCGCTGGAAGATCGCGACGGCACCGCCTGGATCGGCAGCGAAGTCAGCGATCCGCAGGCCTTCGATCTGGTGGTGGTGGGGATCGGCGTCGAGCTGAATCTCGAACTGGCGCGCAGCGCCGGGCTGGCGATCGACTCCGGCATCGTGGTCGACGGCCAGGGGCGCACCAGCCATCCGGCGATCTTCGCCGCCGGCGATGTGGCGCGCCACCCGACGCTTGGCCTGTGCCTGCAGTCCTGGGCCTACGCACAAAATCAGGCCATCAGCACCGCCTGTGCGATGCTCGACGCCTTCGCCGCCCCGTATGACGACGTGGCCTGGCTTTGGTCGGATCAATACGACGCTAATATCCAGATCCTCGGCGTGCCGAGTGGCGGCGTGCACCATGTGGTGCGCCGCACGCCGCAGTCGCAGGTGTTCTTCACGCTGAACGCCGATCGGCAGCTGGTGCAGATGGTGGCGTTCAACGACGCGCGCACCATCAAGCTCGGCAAGCGTTGGTTGGCGAGCGGCCGGGTGCTGGATCCGCAGCAGTTGGCGGATGCGGAGTTTTCTTTGATGGCGTTGAAATAACGCCCGAACCTCGGGAGCGTTTTATGACTACGCAAGACATTGACGCCCGCGCTGGACGGGCGGGGGAAGCCGTTGCCGAAAATCCGCAGCAGCGGGTGCGCTGGTCGGTGCCGATCGCGCTGTTTGCCTGCGTGCTGTTGGCGTTTTTCGACAAGATCAGCATCGCGGCGCTGTTTTCCGATAGCGAGTTCCAGCAGGCGTTAGGGATCGGTTTTGACCCGGCGCGGCTGGGCTTGCTGATGAGCGCGTTTCTGTTCTCCTACGGCATTTCCTCGATGCTGCTCAGCGGCATCGGCGATCGGCTTAATCCGGTCAAGGTATTGATTGGCATGATGGTGGTGTGGGGCGTGCTGATGGTGTTGATGGGGATGGTGCGTTCCTATCACGCCATGATGACGCTGCGCATTCTGCTCGGTATCGCCGAAGGGCCGCTGCTGCCGATGGCCTACGCCATTATTCGTCAGGCCTTCCCGCCGCAGCTGCAGGCGCGCGCCACCATGCTGTGGCTGCTCGGCACGCCGCTGGGCGCCGCGCTTGGCTTCCCGGTCACCCTGTACATCCTCAATACCTTCGACTGGCAGGCCACCTTCTTCTTTATGGCGTTTCTGACGTTGCCGGTGATGTTGCTGGTGCTGTTCGGCATGCGCCACCTGAACGTCGCGCGCCCGGCGGCGGCGACCAAGCCGGCGGTGTCGGAACGCCAACAGCATCGCCGCGAGCTGCTGCGCAGCCCGCACTTTTGGATGATCTGCCTGTTCAACATCGCCTTCCTGACCTACCTGTGGGGCATGAACGGCTGGTTGCCGAGCTACCTGATCAAGGGGAAAGGCATTCATCTGGAGCATGCCGGTTATCTCTCTTCGCTGCCGTTCATCGCCATGCTGCTCGGCGAAGTGCTGGGCGCCTGGCTGTCGGACAAGCTGGATCGGCGCGCGCTGGCCTGCTTCCTGTCGCTGTGCGGTGCCGGCCTCGGTCTGGCGGTGGTGCTGCACCTGCAGGGCACCTACAGCGTGATCGCCGCCATGGCCTTCAGCACCTTTATGTGGGGCGCCGGCGCGCCGAATATTTTCGCGCTGTTGGCGAAGGCGACCAGCAGCAAGGTCAGCGCTACCGCCGGCGGTATCTTCAACGGGTTGGGCAATTTTGCCGGCGCGTTGGCGCCGGTGCTGATGGGGGCGTTGATCGCCGCCACCGGCAATATGGATAACGGCCTGCTGTTCCTGGTGGTGATGGCTTTCGTCGGCTGCCTCATTCTGCTGCCGTTGCTGAGAAAGTACTGATTAATCAATCGATTCAACAGAGGAGTGACAACATGTCTCAGGTTGAGAACAAAGCCGGCGTCAAGCCGCAGGATCTGTCGATGGAAAATTGGGTGGAGTCGCGCATCGCCCGTTTCGAAGGCCGTAAATACGACTGGAACGCGCTGAAGTTCCAGGCCGACTTTGACCCGAAATACCGCCGTGCGCAGATGCGCTACATCGGTACCGGCGCTACCGGCGTGGCCAGCGACGCCAACACCATTCCGGCGGGCAATTTCACCTTCTCCACCATGGTGCTGCCGTCGAAGTGCGAGGGCCCGCTGCACCTGCACGACGACGTGGAAGAAGTGTTCTTCATGCTGAAAGGCAGCATCACGCTGATGATTCAGGATGGGGAAGAGTATTACGAAACCCGGCTGAAAGAGCGCGATCTGATCTCGGTGCCGGCGGGGGTGTATCGCGGCCTGTTCAACCACGGCGAGGAAGAGGCGCTGATGTGCGTGATGCTCGGCACCGCCAAACCGGAGATCCCGACCTATCCGGCGGATCACCCGCTGTCCAAAGTGAAGCGCAACTGATGAACGGCCTGGCGCAACGCCAACGGGCGCGCTACGGGGCGTATACCCTGAGCTGGCGCGAGGCCGGGCAGGGGCGGCCGGTGGTATTGCTGCACGGCATCAGCTCCGGATCGGCCTCGTGGATCAAGCAGCTCAACGATAGCGGCCTGACGGACGGCCACCGTCTGTTGGCGTGGGATGCGCCGGGCTACGGCGGCAGCCTGCCGTTGGCGGATCCTCAGGCCGATGCCGCCGGTTATGCGGCGGCGTTGGCGGCGCTGATTGATGAGCTGCAGCTGGCGCAGCCGCTGATCGTCGGCCATTCGCTGGGGGCGCTGATCGGCAGCGCCTATGCCGCCGGCTATCCGGACGGGTTATGTGGATTGGTGTTGGCGGATCCGGCGCAGGGCTATGCCACGGCGCCGGAGGAAAAACGTCGGCAGGTGTACGGCCAGCGCCAACAGATGATAGAGACGCTGGGGCCGGTGGGCTATGGCGAGCAGCGGGCGGCGGCCTTGCTGCGTGAAGGGGCGGATCCGCAGGATATCGCCTGGGTGCGCAACGGCATGCAGCAGCTCGATCCCGACGGTTTTCTGAGCGCCGCCTGGATGCTGGCCAACGACGATATCGGCCGCTATCTGGCGCGCTATCGCGGCCCTCTGGAAGTCTGGTGCGGTGAACAGGATCGCATTACGCCGCCGGAGAAGGCGGCCGAGCTGGCGCGTGAGCAGGACGCGACGCTGCGTTTGATCGCCGCCGCCGGCCATGCCAGCTACCTCGACGCGCCGGCGTGTTTCAACCGCTATCTGCGGGACTTTACGGGAGCAATCCAACGATGAATTTTCAGCTTGAGAATCGGGTGGCGGTGGTAACCGGCGGCTCGTCGGGCATCGGTTTCGAAACCCTGAAACTGCTGCTGGCCGAAGGGGCGAAGGTGGCGTTCTGCGGCCGCGATCCGGACAAACTGGCCGGCGCAGCAGCCAGCCTGCGTGCGGAGTTTCCGCAGGCGGAGATCCTGGCGCTGCGCTGCGACGTACTGGACGCGCAGCAGGTGGCGCAGTTCGCTGACCAGGTGACGGCGCATTTCGGCGGCGTGGATCTGCTGATCAACAACGCCGGTCAGGGCTTCGTCGCCCATTTTGACCAAACGCCGCGCGAAGCCTGGCTGCATGAGGCCGAGCTGAAGCTGTTCGGCGTGATCAACCCGGTGCAGGCGTTCTTACCGGCGCTGGAACGGTCGACGATCGCGTCGATCACTTGCGTGAACTCGCTGCTGGCGCTGCAGCCGGAAGAACACATGATCGCCACCTCGGCGGCGCGCGCCGCGCTGCTCAACATGACGCTGACGCTGTCGAAAGAGCTGGTGGGCAAAGGCATTCGCGTTAACTCGATCTTGCTGGGGATGGTGGAGTCGGGCCAATGGCGCCGCCGTTTCGACGAGCGCAGCGATAAAGATCAAAGCTGGGAGCAGTGGACGGCGGCGATCGCCGAACGCCGCGGCATCCCGATGAAGCGCCTCGGCAAGCCGCAGGAGCCGGCGCAGGCGCTGCTGTTCCTCGCTTCGCCGCTGGCTTCCTTTACCACCGGCGCGGCGCTGGACGTATCCGGCGGCTTTAACCGCCATGTGTAGCAGGGGCCGATAAAGATGAAGAAGATCATGATGATTGGCTACGGCGCGATGGCGAAGGAAGTGATCGCCCGTTTGCCGGAAGGCGTGGAGGTCGGTTGGATCCTGGCGCGCGCGGCTCATCATGCGGCGATCGCCGAGGCCTTTGGCGGGCGGGTGCAGGCGTTGACCCATCCCGAGCAGTGTTTGCAGCGGCCGGATCTGGTGCTGGAGTGCGCCAGCCAGCAGGCGGTGGCGGAGTTCGGCGAAGCGGTTCTGCAGCGCGGTTGGCCGCTGGCGCTGATCTCGACCGGCGCGCTGGCGGACGCCGCATTGCAACAGCGGCTGCAGCAGGTTTGCCGCCGCCATCACGGGCAGTTGATCGTGTTGTCCGGTGCGGTGGCGGGGATGGATGGGCTGGCGTCGGCGCGCGAAGGCGGGCTGGAGAGCGTGACCTATCAGGCCAGCAAAAGCCCGGCCAGCTGGCGCGGCAGCCCGGCGGAGCAGCTGATCGACCTCAATGCGGTGAGCGAAGCGCAGGTATTTTTTGAAGGGTCGGCGCGCGAAGCGGCGCGTTTGTTCCCGGCCAATGCCAACGTGGCGGCCACCATTGCGCTCAACGGCCTGGGGATGGACGCCACCCGGGTACGCCTGCAGGTCGATCCCGCCACCCGGCGCAATACCCATCGTCTGCAGGTGTGCGGCGACTTTGGCGAATTTCACATCGAGCTGAGCGGCACCCCGCTGGCGAGCAATCCCAAAACATCAACCCTGGCGGCGCTGAGCGCGGTACAAGCCTGTCGCCGTCTGGTGGACGGCGGTTTTATTGCCTGAACGGCAGGAGCGGAGCATGGAACGATTGAATATTTTTGTCGCCGGGCGCTGGCGTGAAGGGCGTGGCGAAGAGATGGCTTCGGTATTCCCGGCCGACGGCAGCGTCAACGCGCGGCTGCGTGCCGCGAACGTCGAGGACGTGAACGAGGCGGTGGAAGCAGCGGAACGCGCCTGGCGCGCGCCGGAATGGCGTGGGCTGGTGCCGCACCAACGCGCCTCGATCCTCTACCGCGTCAGCAACCTGATTCTGGCGCAGCAGGAACAGTTGGCCGAGCTGCAGACCCGCGACAACGGCAAGCCGCTGGCGGAAACCCGCGGGCTGGTGGCCAGCGCGGCGGCGACCGCGCGCTACTTCGCGGCCGCCTGCGAGGTGTTGGAAGGCGAGCTGCCGACCCCGCGCAGCGCCGAGGTGATGACGATAAGCCAGTATCAACCGATGGGGGTGATCGCCGCCATTACGCCGTGGAACTCGCCGATCGCCAGCGAAATGCAGAAGGTGGCGCCGGCGCTGGCGGCGGGCAACGCGGTGGTGCTCAAACCGGCCGAAGCCACGCCGCTAATGGCGCTGAAGCTGGCCGAGCTGTTCGAACAGGCGGGCCTGCCGGCTGGGCTGCTCAGCGTGTTGCCGGGCAAAGGTTCGGTGATCGGCGAGGCGTTGGCGCGCCATCCGCTGGTGAAAAAGATCTCCTTTACCGGCGGGACCAGCACCGGGCGCCATTTGGCGCACATCGCCGCCGACAAGCTGATCCCCACTTCGCTGGAATTGGGCGGCAAATCGCCGACCATCGTGCTGGAGGACGCCGATCTGGAGCAGGCGGCGCGCGGCATCTGCTACGGCATTTTCAGCTCCGCCGGCCAGGCGTGCATCGCCGGTTCGCGGCTGTTCGTGCATCGTTCGCTGTATCAGCCGCTGCTGGCGCGTTTGACCGAACTGACGGCGGGGCTGCGCATCGGCAACCCGCTGGTGCCGGGCGTGCATCTCGGCCCGCTGATCAGCGCCAAACATCGGCAAAGCGTGGCGGACTACGTGGCGCTGGCGCGGCAGGAGGGCGGCCGGGTGATCATCGGCGGCGAAGCGCCGGCCGATCCGCAGCTGGCGAGCGGTAGCTATTACCTGCCGACCATTATTGAAGGCTTGAACAACGACGCCCGCGTCTGCCAGGAAGAGATCTTCGGCCCGGTGCTGGTGGCGCTGCCGTTTGACGATGAGCAACAGCTGATCGAACAGGCCAATGACTCGGTGTACGGCCTGGCGGCCGGCATCTGGAGCCGCGACTTCCCTCGCGCGATGGCGCTGGCGGAGCGGCTGGAAACCGGCACCGTCTGGGTCAATACCTACAAAACGTTCTCGATTTCCACGCCGTTCGGCGGTTTCAAGGAAAGCGGGCTGGGCCGCGAAAAGGGCCTGAACGGCATCAAGGCCTACATGCAGCAGAAAAGCGTGTATCTGGCGCTGAGCCATCAGGTGAACCGCTGGAGCGACTAGGCCGACACCTCTACGCATAACCCTAATAACGAATACCCTAAGAAGGCAGATGATGAGCGATAAAATCACGGTTGGCGAGGCGATAGCCCGGACTCTGGAACAGTATGCGGTGTCGGCGATGTACGGCATCATTTCGATTCATAATCTGCCGATCGCCGATGCGGTGGGGCAGCGCGATAAAATTCGCTTCGTGCCGGCGCGCGGCGAAGCGGGGGCGGTCACCATGGCCGACGCGCACGGGCGTTTCTCCGGCCTGGGCGTAGCGTTGACCAGCACCGGCGCCGGCGCCGGCAACGCGGTGGGGGCGATGATTGAGGCGCTCAATGCCAACACGCCGCTGCTGCATATCACCGGCCAGGTGGAAAAAGCCTATCTGGACGCCGACGCCGGTTTTATTCATGAAACCCGCGATCAGCTCGGCTTCCTGCGCGCCTGCTCCAAGCGCGCTTACCGGGTCAATTCGCCGGAGCAGGCGGTGGCGGTGATCGAACGGGCGATCCTGGATGCGCAAACCGTGCCCTGCGGCCCGGTGGCGGTCGAGATCCCGATCGATATTCAAAGCAGCCTGGTTCCCCGTTCGGTGCTGACCGAGCCGTTGGCGCCGGCGCCGCTGCCGAAGGCGGACGATGCGGCGGTGGAACGGCTGCATCAGCGGCTGAAACAGGCCAAGCGTCCGCTGCTGTGGTTGGGCGGCGGCGCCTTGGCCTGCGGCGACGCGGTGCGCAAGCTGGCGGACGCCGGCGTGGCGGTGATCTCCAGCACCCACGGGCGCGGCATTCTGCCGGACAGCCATCCGCGCAGCCTGCGGGCGTTCCATAACTCACCGAGCATCGAAGCGATCCTGACGCAGTGCGATCTGACGCTGGTGGCCGGTTCGCGCCTGCGCAGCAATGAAACCCGTACCTGGACGCTGCCGCTGCCGCGCCCGCTGGTGCAGATTGACATCGATCCGGCGGCGGCCAACCGCAACTATCTGGCCGATGAACAGATCAACGGCGACTGTGCGGCGCTGCTGGCGGCGCTGGCGGCGCGGCTGGCCCCCGGCGAGAAGGTCAACGCCGAGTGGGATGCCGAGATCGCGGGGGCGGTGCAGCAGGCGGAGAGCGCGCTGCGCCAGCAGTCCGGTGAATACGCCAAACTCAACGACGCCATCGACGCCGCGCTGCCGCAGGACGGGCTGTTGGTACGCGATATCACCGTTTCCGGCAGCGTCTGGGGCAGCCGGTTGTTCCGGGCGATCTCGCCGCTGTGCAACATTCACTCGCTGGCGGGTGCCATCGGTATGGGGCTGCCGATGGCCATCGGCACCGCGATTGCCAACCCGCAGCGCAAGGTGGTGGGGCTGGTGGGCGATGGTGGTCTGGCGCTGGGCTTGGGCGAGTTGGCGACCATGGCGCAGGAACAGGTGAATATCACCCTGCTGATCATGAACGACGGCGGTTATGGCGTGATGCGCGGCATTCAGGACAAGTACTTCGCCGGGCGCCAGTATTACAACGAGCTGCATACGCCGGCGTTCACCCAGATTGCCGAAGCGATGGGGCTGAAAGCCTGGAAGGTGGACGCAGCGGCACAGTTCAACGGCGTGCTGGCCGAAGCGATCAACTACCCGGGGCCGTCGGTGGTCGAGGTGGACATGAAACAGGTCGGGCCGCTGACTTTCGCCGGGCCGCCGCAGAAAACGCTGTATTAATACGATAAAAAACGCCCGGCGATGCCGGGCGTTTTCGTGATTATTTCTCTGCCGCGATGCGATCGCGGATGTGCTGCGCACGCGCTTGGGAAGAAGGGTGGTCGTCGAACAGGCTGCTCTGGCGGCCGGCTTCCATCTGGGCCAGCTTCTCGAAGCTGGTGGCCAGGCCGTTCGGATCGATGCCGCGTTTTTTCAGCAGATCGAACGAGTAATCATCCGCTTCGCTTTCCTGCTTCTGCGAGAACTGGGCGCTGACCAGCTTCTCGCCGATGTCTGCCAGCTGCGACTGCGACAGCGAGCCGATGACGCCGCCGGCGGAGGACGCCGCGGTGCGCAGCGCCACGGTGCCGTAAGCCACCTGCATCGCCTTGCGGGTGTGGCCCAGCGCCACGTGGCCCATTTCATGGCCCAGCACGCCTTCCACTTCGTTGTCGTTCATCATGTCCATCAGGCCGCTGTAGACGCGGATGCAGCCGTTGGCCATTGCCCAGGCGTTGACGTCTTTGGTCACGTAGACCTTGTAGTTGGCCGGGGTGCCGTTGATGTTGTCGCCCAGCGCCGCGGCGATTTTGTTGAGACGCTTGGCGTAGGTGCTGTCGGCCGGCGCGATTTGTGCCTTGCTGTCCATCTCGGCGCAGGATTTATCACTCAGGGCCTTAACGTCGTTGTTGCTCAGGGTCGCCGCCTGGAATGCCTGGGCGCCGGACTGCATCAAGGTTTCGGTATTCAGGTTTTGACAGCCGGTTGCCAAGGTGGCAATGCCCAACGCAATCAAAGAGGTACGGATCTTCATAACGCCATCTTCCTGTGAAGGTAACAAGGTAAAAGAATCATTTTGCTTGGAGGAAATCTTGTCGCAAGAGCCTAGTGTACGTCAGACGGGGCGAGAATAGTGTTATTCCGAAAAAGCGTCCAATCGTGCTAATAAGTGGTGAACTCGCTCTCATTTGGCATTAGGGATTGCCGTTGTGATGTGGAGTCTGAGAAAATAGGGAACTTGACTGCTTTTTTTATCCGACCTGGAGTAAAACATGTCCTCTCGTAAAGAGCTTGCCAACGCCATCCGCGCACTCAGCATGGACGCCGTACAAAAAGCAAATTCCGGCCACCCGGGTGCCCCTATGGGCATGGCGGACATCGCCGAAGTCCTGTGGCGTGACTACCTCAACCACAACCCGACTAACCCGCACTGGGCTGACCGCGACCGTTTCGTGCTCTCCAACGGTCACGGCTCCATGTTGATTTACAGCCTCCTGCACCTCACCGGCTACGACCTGCCGATGCGCGAGCTGGAAAACTTCCGTCAGCTGCACTCCAAAACCCCAGGGCACCCGGAGTACGGCTACACCCCAGGCGTTGAAACCACCACCGGCCCGCTGGGCCAGGGCATCGCCAACGCCGTCGGCTTCGCCATCGCCGAACGCACCCTGGCGGCGCAGTTCAACCGCCCGGGCCACGACATCGTTGACCACCACACCTACGCCTTCATGGGCGACGGCTGCATGATGGAAGGCATCTCGCACGAAGTCTGCTCTCTGGCCGGTACCCTCAAGCTCGGTAAGCTGACCGCTTTCTACGATGACAACGGCATCTCCATCGACGGCCACGTCGACGGCTGGTTCACCGACGACACCGCCCTGCGTTTCGAAGCCTACGGCTGGCACGTGGTGCGCAACGTTGACGGCCACAACCCGGACGCCATCAAGGCCGCGATTGAAGAAGCCCGCAAGGTGACCGACAAGCCGTCGCTGCTGATGTGCAAGACCGTTATCGGCTTCGGTTCGCCGAACAAGGCCGGCACCCATGACGTGCACGGCGCCGCGCTGGGCGCCGCCGAAGTGGCCGCCACCCGCGAAGCGCTGGGCTGGAAATACGCCGCCTTTGAAATCCCGCAGGACATCTACGCCCAGTGGGACGCCAAGGAAGCCGGTCAGGCCAAAGAAGCGGCCTGGAACGACAAGTTCGCCGCCTACGCCAGGGCCTTCCCGGAGCAGGCTGCCGAGTTCAAGCGCCGCATGAACGGCGAGCTGCCGGCCGACTGGAAAGCCGACGCCAAGGCGTTCGTGGAAAAACTGCAGGCCAACCCGGCCAACATCGCCAGCCGCAAGGCATCGCAGAACGCGCTGGAAGCGTTCGGCAAGGTGCTGCCGGAGTTCCTGGGCGGCTCTGCCGACCTGGCGCCGAGCAACCTGACCATGTGGTCCGGCTCGAAAGCGCTGAACGTTGACCCGGCGGGCAACTACATTCATTACGGCGTGCGCGAGTTCGGCATGACCGCCATCACCAACGGCATCGCGCTGCACGGCGGCTTCCTGCCGTACTCGGCGACCTTCCTGATGTTCGTGGAATACGCCCGCAACGCGGTGCGCATGGCGGCGCTGATGAAGCTGCGCAACGTGTTCGTCTACACCCACGACTCCATCGGTCTGGGCGAAGACGGCCCGACCCACCAGCCGGTGGAGCAGCTGGCGAGCCTGCGCGTGACCCCGAACATGAGCACCTGGCGCCCGTGCGACCAGGTGGAGTCGGCGGTGGCGTGGCAGTACGGCATCGAGCGCAACGACGGCCCGACCACCCTGGTGTTCTCGCGCCAGAACCTGACCCAGCAGCCGCGCACCGCAGAGCAGCTGGCGAACGTGTACCGCGGCGGCTACGTGCTGAAAGACTGCGCGGGCACGCCGGACGTCATCCTGATTGCCACCGGCTCCGAAGTGGGCATCACGGTGGAAGCGGCGGACAAGCTGACCGCGGCGGGCCGCAAGGTGCGCGTGGTGTCGATGCCGTCGACCGACGCGTTCGACAAGCAGGATGCGGCGTACCGCGAGTCGGTGCTGCCGGCGGCGGTAACGGCGCGCGTGGCGGTGGAAGCGGGTATCGCGGACTACTGGTACAAGTACGTGGGCCTGAACGGCGCCATCGTGGGCATGACCACCTTCGGTGAGTCGGCGCCGGCGGAGCAGCTGTTCGCCGAGTTCGGCTTCACCGTGGACAACGTGGTGGCCAAGGCGCAGGCGCTGCTGAAGTAAGCGGCCTGGCGCAAGCCGATAAAAAAGCCGGTCATCGTGACCGGCTTTTTTTATGGGCGTAACCCGCGCTTACGACGCGACGTTGGCGCTTTCGACGCTGCGCAACCGGTCATAAGCCGCCGCCAGCAACAGCACCAGCAGCGTAGGCTGTAGCCAGACCAGCCCCTGTTCGGCCAGCGGCAGCTTATCGAACCAGGCGGGCAGCAGGCCGCTGAAGCTGGAGGCTTTCAGGCCGTCGGCGAGGCCAAACACCAGGCTGGTGGCGATCACCGGCGCGAAGACGCGCTTGGCGCTGCGCCAGCGGTTCTGGCTGAAGCTGAGCAACACCAGCGCGATGCAGGGCGGATAGATCGCCGTCAGCACCGGTAGCGAGACGCGGATCAGGTTGGCCAGCCCCATGTTGGAGACCAGCATGGCGAAGAGGGCGAGGATAACCACCAGCGTGCGGTAAGAGAGCGGCAGGTAGCGAGAGAAGAAGTCCGCGCAGGCGCAGGTCATGCCGACCGCCGTCACCAGGCAGGCGATGAACATCAGCACTGCCATAAAGATGCTGCCCAGATCGCCGAAGGTGTGTTGCACATAAGCGTGCAGGATTGCCGCGCCATCCTGAGCGCCACTCTCGACCAGGCTGCCGCTGCCGGCGCCGAGTTTGAACATGCAGATATAGACCAGCGTCAGGCCGACGCCGGCGATCAGGCTGGCCCACAGGGTGTAGCGCAGCAGCAGGCCGCTGTCGCTGACGCCACGCGAGCGGGCGGCGGTGACGATAATCGAGCCGAACATCAGCGCCGACAGCGTGTCCATGGTTTGATAACCCTGCACGAAGCCGGTGGAAAACGCCGATGCCTGATAGCTGCCGACGGCGGAGACCGGTTCACCGGCGGGCCAAACCAGGGCGGCGATGCCGAGCGCGGCCAGCGCCAGGATTTTCAGCGGCGCCAGAATATGGCCGACGTTATCGAGCAACCGGCCGGGATACAGCGAGACGATCATCGCCAGGGTAAAGAACAGCAGGCTGTAGATGAACTGCGGCAGGGCGCCGTCGCCGGTGAAGGGCGCGATGCCGAGGGCGAAAGAGACATTGGCGGTTCGCGGCGTGGCGAACAGCGGGCCGAGCGCCAGATAGCAGACGGTCGCCAACAGCAGGCCGGCGGTGCGGCCGATGGGGCCGGTCAGCAGGCTGATGCTGCCGCCGACGCGCGCCAGCGCGATCACGGCGATCACCGGCAAGGCGACGGCGGTCACCATAAACCCGAGGGCGGCCGGCCACAGATGTTCGCCGGACTGCAGCCCCACCAGCGGGGGGAAAATGATGTTGCCGGCGCCGACAAACAGGGCGAAGGTCATAAAGCCCAGGGCGATAATGTCTTTCGGGGATAAATTCTTGGTCATAACGGTATGGCACTGCCTGTATTCATGAAATAAACGGCCTGCTGCGGAATGGATAACTGCAGAGGGCAGGCGCAGAGGGCAGCGAGCGCCCGCAAAATTTTCGTCTGGCAGGATATAATAATTCGGCGACAAAAACCTGATTAATCCAGCGCTGTTTATCCTGGCGTGAACCGGCCGCACAGAGGGATCATGGCGGCCGGCCCGGCTGCGCGTTAGCTCGCGCGCGCCACCATGTCTATCGACAGCGGGATTTCGATATGCGGTTTGAAAGAGTCATACGCGAAAGAGACGTGGCCGTCTTCGACCGGTTTGCGGGTGAAAAAGATCAGCATATCGCGGGTCGAATGCCGGCGTTTGTCCTGCGCTTCCACCGGTGAGAGGCTATGTTTGCGTTCATGATCGACAATCAGCAGGGTATCGAGGAAATGCCGATGCTGTATTTCGCCCAAAATCCATTCTGGCCGGGCCCGATCGAATTTGATCCCGCTGGTTTCGCGCATATCGTGAATAAAGGTCTTGGCGCTGTCGTCGGTCATGTTGTCGCAGCCGAGGAAGGTCGTCATGGTGTGGTCGACGCCGTCGCTGTGCACGCCTTCCAGTGCCGGTTCGCCCAGCATCTGCGGCGTGGTGACGGTGCGCAGGTTGAACACCGTGCAGACGAATTTGTTGATCTCCTGATTAAGCCGGGCGCGCGGCGTCACGCTCACGCCATCGATCACGTAGGCTTTGAATTTCATCAGCGCCTGGAATGCCGTATTCAACTGCAGATCGTCGTTGATGCCGCGGAAGTGGCGCACCTTTCCCGAATCGTAACGGATGAAGTCTTCCTCGACCGAGAGCACGAAAGGTTGGAACTCCAGCCGCTCAATCTGGGCGCGATCGAAGTCGAAACAGAAGCGGCCGTTTCTGGACTTGCGGAAAGGCAGCGTGGGATCGTCCGCCAGATTGCCGCTGACCTGCTGCAGCTTGGCGAAATCTTCCGGCCGCGCGCCCAGCGCCAGCAGGATCGCTTGCATGGTGGCACCGGGGATAAAGGCTGAACGGTGTTCCTGGTACGCCTTTTTAACTTCATCAAGCAGGGATAACTGTCGCATTTCTCGGGGGCCTCACGAATGATGTGGCGATTATAAAATCTTGCTGCCGATCTCCACGTCGAAGTCGGTTTTCAGCAAGACGGTGCCTTGATCCCGGGTGACCGCGGCAAGTACCAGCACTTCGGATTTAAATCCAGCAACCCGCCTGGCGGGGAAATTAACGACGGAGATGACTTTTTTGCCGAGCAGATCATCTTCCTGATAGTTTTCGCATAATTGCGCCGAGCTGTTTTTAATGCCAATTTCTTCGCCGAAATCAATGCGCAGCTTATAGGCGGGCTTTAACGCCTTGTCGTTATATTCCACGGAAATAATTTCGCCAATACGCATATCCAGTTTCATAAAATCAGTGATTTCGGCCATAAGTCAGTCCAGTTAATTAAGTGGCTTCAGGAAGGCTAGCAAAGGGGAATTATTCCGACAACGCCGCCAGGAGGGGAATAGTTATACCGGATGTAGCAATTAATTTACATTGTCGTAACGGGGTGGGATTAATTATAAGCTTGGTGAATTATATAAAATTGAAACGTCATGATTTCCCGCAAGTGTGTTCATTACGCAGGCTTGGGAGGGCGGTGTCGGTGCTGTTAAGCCGGTGTTAAATTGGTTAGTATGTTCCGCATTAACTCATCAGCCGCATTTTTCAGGTAGTGATATGGAAATAACCCAGCGCGAAAAACGCGATCGGCGAAAGGCATTTATCGCGCCGTTTTTCCTGATATTAATTTGGTCGACCGGTTTTATTGCCGCGCGGGCGGTGGCGGATCATGCCGATCCCAACCTTTTCCTGACTTTGCGCTTTTTGATCGCCGCTGCGGTATTCGCCCTGCTGGCGCTGCATTGCGCCTGGCCCAAGGGGCGACAGTTCGTGATGCACCTGCTGACCGGCATGCTGATGAACGGCGTTTATCTCGCCGCAAGCTGGTGGGCGGTGGCGAACGGCCTGGCGGCCGGGGTGATGTCGCTCATTGGCGGATTGCAGCCGCTGTTCACCGCGCTGATTTTCGCGCTGGTGCTGCGTAAGCCGATAGGATTGCGTTCCTGGGCTGGGCTGGCGGTCGGTTTTATCGGTGTTGCGCTGGTGCTCTCCCCTCGGCTGACCGGTATCGACGTCGGCAATATGGCGCTGTTGCCGATTCTGATGGGGTTTGGCAGCATCGTCGCGCTGACGATCGGCATCATGGTGCAGAAGTCTTCGCTGGCGGCGGCCGATCTGCGGGCGGCAGGCGCCATTCAGCACCTCGGCGCCGCGATCGTAACCGGCGTGCTGGCGGCCGTGATGGGCTCCGGCGCCTGGGACAATTCGCCGACGCTGTGGTTCTCGCTGCTGTGGTCGGCCGGCGTGTTGTCGCTGGGCGGCACCGCGCTGTTTATCTGGATGGTGCGCCACGGCGATTTGACTCGCATTACCGCGCTGATGCTGCTGGTGCCGCCGGCGGCGGCACTGCAGGCGTACGTGCTGTTTGGCGAGGCGCTGTCGCTGCTGCAGCTGGCAGGATTTGTGCTGACGCTGCTGGGGGTCGCCATCGTACAGCGAATTCGCCTGCTGCGGCGCTCTCGCCTGGCCGAATAGTCTGCAACAGGAAGTGCCGTAAAGCCCGCGCTGCCGGGTTTTTTTATTGGCTGAAAAATGGCCAACCTCACAAAACCGAAAGATAACAAAGCAACGCCGTTGCCTCGTCACACTTATTAACTATA
Source organism: Serratia sp. 2880STDY5682894 (assembly GCF_001537385.1). NCBI lineage: Bacteria > Pseudomonadati > Pseudomonadota > Gammaproteobacteria > Enterobacterales > Yersiniaceae > Serratia > Serratia sp. 2880STDY5682894. Next base: position 134,408 of record NZ_FCJA01000005.1, read on the forward strand.
TGTTAATTTTTGGTTTATTAAATGTGATCAGGGGATGGATGATGATGATGAAAAAAATCAGCGCTACCGTAGCTGCAATCACCTTACTGGGCTCCGTTTCCGCCTATGCAGCCTTCCCGGCGGGCTACCCCGCCGACTATCAGAAACGGGTCGACGGCGCGAAGAAAGAAGGCAAGGTGGTGATTTACTCGACCACCGACACCAAGGCGGCGGCGCCGCTGATCCAGGGGTTCGAGGCGTTGTATCCGGGCATTAAGGTGGAATACAACGACATGAACAGTACCGAACTGTATAACCGCTTCATCAGCGAGCAGGCGGCCGGCGGCACCAGCGGCGACGTGGTGTGGAGCTCGTCGATGGACACCATTTTGAAACTGGCGGGCGATTACGCACAGGAATACGCCTCCCCCGAGCAGGCTCAGCTGCCGAAATGGGCGGTATGGCAAGATAAGGTGTATGGCACCACCTATGAGCCGGTGGTGTTTATCTATAACAAACGCCTGATCCCGCAAGGCGATGTGCCGGATTCGCACGCGGCGCTGGCTAAACTGATCGCCGGCCAGACGGACAAATTCAAGAAGAAAGTCACCACGTACGACATCGAAAAATCTGGCGTCGGCTTCATGCTGTCGGTGCAGGACTTCAAGGCCGATCCTAACTACTTCAAAACGCTGGCCGACGTGGCCAAGGGCGGGCTGGCGGTACAATCCTCCACCGGCACCATGATGGAGCGCGTCTCCTCCGGTGAAAACCTGATCGGCTTCAATATCCTCGGTTCGTACGCCGAGGCCCGCGCCAAGAGCGATCCGTCGCTCGGCATCGTCTATCCGAAAGACTATACCCTGGTGCTGTCGCGCGTGAGCTTCATCAGCAAAGAGGCCGGCAACCCTAACGCCGCCAAGCTGTGGTTCGACTACGTGCTGTCGGAAAAAGGGCAAAATATTCTCGCCAATCAGGCGGATATCCCCTCGATCCGCAACGACATCGAAGGCAAGAACGACATTTACGGCATGACCAAGCTGCTGGGCAACGCGCTCAAGCCGATCCCGGTCGACGATAGCCTGCTGGAATACCTGCAGCCGGCCAAACGCCTCGACTACATCAAACAATGGCGCGCCGCTGCGGCGAAATAACAGGGACTGCATTCGGACGCGCGCCTGCCTTAGAGGCGCGCGCCCTTTGGTCGGCGTTTACAACCATAGGGAGCATTTATGCAAGCATGGCGCAGAAAGTGGCAGAGCCTGCCGCGCGGCCTGGTGGTGTTGATAACCGCACTGGTTATCTATGTCCCCCTGTCGTTTATCATCATTCAAAGCTTCCTCTCGGCACCGTTCTTCTCTCCCTCCAAGGTCTTCAGCCTGGAGGCCTTCGAGTTCATCTTTACCGATCCGGATTTCTACAAGGCGCTGAAGAGCGGCTTTATTCTGGCATTCGGGCTGGTGATCATCGCCATCCCGCTCGGCGGCATTTTGGCCTTCCTGATGGTGCGCACCGATCTGCCGGGGCGGCGGATCATCGAGCCGCTGATTCTGGTGCCGATCTTCGTGTCGCCGATGGTGCTGGGCTTCGGCTACGTGGTGGCGGCGGGGCCGGTGGGCTTCTTCTCGCTGTGGGCGGAGGCGCTGCTGGGCTTCGTGCCGTGGAATATCTATTCGATGGCCAGCATCGTGGTGATTGCCGGATTGACGCACGTGCCCCACGCGTATCTGTATATCTCCTCGGCGCTGCGCAGCGTGGGCTCCGACGTTGAAGAAGCGGCGCGCACCGCCGGCGCCACGCCGCTGCAGGTCATGACCGCCGTCAGTCTGCCGATGGTGCGGCCGTCTATCCTGTATGCCGGAGTGCTGCTGTTCTTCCTCGGGCTGGAAGTGTTCGGCCTGATGCTGGTGCTGGGGGATCCGGAGGGCAACCTGGTGCTGGCGACCTACCTTTACCAGTTGACCAACAAGCTGGGTACGCCGTCTTACCACCTGATGGCGGCGGTGGCGGTGGTGCTGATCTGCATCACCATTCCGCTGGTGATGCTGCAGCGCCGGCTGATGCGTACCGCCAACCGTTTCGTCACCGTCAAGGGCAAAGCCTCGCAGGCCCGCGCGCTGCCGCTGGGCAAATGGCGCTGGGTGGCCGGCGCGGTGGTGGTGTTTTGGCTGACCGTCACCATCGGCGTGCCGCTGATCGGCGTGGTGCTGCGCGCCTTTATCTCCAACTGGGGCGTGGGCGTGTCTGTTTGGGACGAGCTGTCGATCAACACCTTCCGCACCATCTGGGCGCAGCCCAACCTGCTGCGCGCCATCGTCAACTCAATGGCGATTGGGGTGATCGGCGGGGCGTTGGCGGTGGCGTGCTACCTGTTTATCGGCATCGCCATGCACCGCAAGCCGGATGGCGCCACGCGCTTCCTCGACTACAGCGTGCTGGTGCCGCGTGCGGTGCCGGGGCTGCTGGCCGGTCTGGCATTCCTGTGGGTGTTTCTGTTCCTGCCGATGTGGCTGGACAAATCGCTCAAGGAGGGTTGGCTGTCGGCGCTGCCGATGGCCGAGTGGCTGCGTGCTAACTGGATCGTCTGGCTGCGTTCGCTGCGCAGCACCATCTTCAGCGTCTGGCTGGCGTATACCGTGGTGTGGATGGCTTACGGCCTGCGGCTGATCTCTTCCACGCTGCTGCAGGTGGGGCCGGAGCTGGAGGAGGCGGCGCGTAGCGCCGGCGCCAGCCGCGGCCAGGTCACTCGCCACGTCACCATTCCGCTGTCGCGCTACGGCCTGATCGGCTCTTGGCTGCTGATGTTCCTGATCTTTGAGCGCGAATATTCTACCGGGGTGTATCTGCTGTCTCCGGGCACGGAAACCATCGGCTCGATGCTGGTTTCCCTGTGGGCCGCGGGCGCTATCGATATCGTCGCCGCGCTGTCGTTCATCAATATCCTGCTGGTGGTGCTGGGGTTGGGGATCGCCTTGCGCTTTGGAGTGAAACTACATGATTGAACTTTCGGTAGAGAATCTGCATTTGACCTATGGCGACAACCCGGTGCTGAAAGGGGTGTCGATGGAGCTGAAACGGGGCGAAGTGGTCTCGCTGCTGGGCCCGTCGGGCAGCGGCAAAACCACGCTGCTGCGGGCGGTGGCCGGGCTGGAGAAACCGAGCCAGGGCCGAATCGTCATCGGCAATAATGCGGTGTACAACGGCAGCGCGCGCAGCGAAATTCCCGCCGAAGAGCGCAACCTGGGGCTGGTGTTTCAGTCCTACGCGCTGTGGCCGCATAAAACGGTGTTTGAGAACGTCGCTTACCCGCTGAAGCTGCGTAAGATCGCCTCGGCGGAAATCACCCAGCGGGTGCAGGCGGTGCTGGATCAGCTCGGGTTGGGGCATCTGGCCAAGCGCCATCCGCACCAGCTTTCCGGCGGCCAGCAGCAGCGCGTGGCGATTGGGCGTGCGCTGGTCTACAACCCGCCGGTGATCCTGCTGGACGAGCCGCTGTCCAACCTTGACGCCAAGCTGCGCGAAGAGGCGCGGGTATTCCTGCGCGAGTTGATCATCAAGCTTGGCCTGTCGGCGCTGATGGTGACCCACGATCAGAACGAGGCGATGGCCATCTCCGATCGCATCCTGCTGCTCAATAACGGCAAAATCGAACAGCAGGGTACGCCGCAGGAGATGTACGGTTCACCCACTACGCTGTTCACCGCTGAGTTCATGGGCAGTAACAACCGCTTGCCGGGCAAGATCGTGGCGCTGGAAGGCGACCGGGCGCGCATCGAAGGCAAGGACTGGGCGCTGTGGGGCAAAGCGGGCGAAGGCGTGCAGGTTGGCCAGGAGGGCTCGGCGGTGATCCGCGTGGAGCGCGTGCGGTTGGGCGAAGATCCGCAGGGCAACCAGCTTGAGCTGCCGCTGTTGACCAGCATGTACCTCGGCGATCGCTGGGAATACCTGTTCCGCACCGTGGCCGAGGATTTCGTGGTGCGCGCCTATGGTCACGAGGCGCGCAGTCAGGCGCTTTGCCGGCTCTCCCTGCCGGCTGAGCATCTGTGGATATTCCCGAAAGCCTAGTCAGGACGCCCGCAGACGCGGGCGCTCCGTTTACAGATCCAGCACCAGCCGGTTGCCTTTGGCGCGCGAGCAGCAGATCAACAGGGTTTGCTGCGCCGCGCGCTCTTCGTCACTGAGATACTGATCGCGGTGATCGGCTTCCCCTTCGACGATGCGGGTTTCGCAGGTGCCGCAAATGCCTTCGCGGCACAGGCATTCGACCTTGGCGGCCTTGCTGTTTTCCAGCGCCTGCAGGATGGTCATGTCTTCCGCCACTTCAAGCTCAATACCTGAGCGGGCCAGCACCAGCGTAAAGGCGCCGCCCGCCGTGTCTTCGGCGGCGAAGGCTTCGCTGTGCAAGCGACCGGAGGCGATGCCCAGTTCGGCGGCGGTCCGGTAAACCGCTTCGTTCAGCGCCGCCGGGCCGCAGACGTAGATATGGGCACCGGGCTCCACGTCGGCCAGCGTGCGCGCCAGATCCAACCGGCCGTTAAGGCTGGAGACATGGCAACTGACGTTGTCGGTGAACGGCGCTTGCGTCAGCTGCTGCTGGAAGGCGTTGTGTTCCTCGCTGTGGAAGCAGTAGTGCAGATGATAGCGTTGCCCGCTGCGCTGCAGCTCGTGCAGATGGGCCATAAACGGCGTGATGCCGATGCCGCCGGCGATCAGCACGTGATGCTGCGCCTCCGGTGCCAGCGCGAACAGGTTATTGGGGGTGCTGATGGTCAGCGTATCGCCGATTGCCAGCCGATCGTGCATGAAGTCGGAACCGCCTTTGGAAGGGGACTCACGGCGCACGGCGATCTGGTAACGGTCGAGCTCGAACGGTGAGCTCAGCAGCGAATAGGCGTTGCTGTAACGCTGCTCGCCGTCCTGCATTTGCACGATGATGTGGCTGCCGCCGCTGAAGGCGGGCAGCGGCCGGCCTTGCGGATCCGCCAGGGTAAAGCGCTTGACCTGTGCGGTGACGGGTTCGATGTCGACGACGCGAACATCAAGCATCTGATAGCTGGTCATTCATTGGCTCCAAAGCGCGGGCGTCCCCGCGCATGAAAAAGTTATACCGCCTGGCACAGGTATTTGAGCTCCAGATAGTCTTCGATGCCGTATTCGGAGCCTTCACGCCCCAGACCCGACTGCTTCACCCCGCCGAACGGGGCTACCTCGTTGGAGATAAGGCCGGTATTGATGCCGACCATGCCGTACTCCAGCCGCTCCGAAACGCGCCAGATGCGCGCCGCATCGCGGGTGTAGAAGTAGGCGGCCAAGCCGTAAATGGTGTCGTTGGCCTGGCGGATCGCCTCGGCTTCGTCATCGAACACCACCAGCGGCGCGACCGGGCCAAAGATCTCTTCTTCCAGCAGCAGCGAGCCAGGCTGCACGTCGCCCAGCACCGTTGGCGTGAAGAAATTGCCGCCCAGCGCGTGCGGCGTGGCGCCGGTCAGCACCTGAGCGCCTTTGCTCAGCGCGTCATCGAGCAGTTCCAGCACCTTGTCGCGCGCCTTGCGGTTGATCAGCGGGCCGATCTGCACGCCGGGTTCGAAGCCGTTGCCGACCTGCAGCGCCGCCACGCGGGCGACAAACTTCTCGGCGAACTGTGGGTAAACGCCGCGCTGCACATAGAACCGATTGACGCAAACGCAGGTCTGCCCGGCGTTGCGGTATTTGGCGATCAGCGCGCCTTCCACCGCGGCATCGATGTCCGCATCGTCAAACACGATGAACGGCGCGTTGCCGCCCAGCTCCAGCGACACTTTCTTGATGGTGTCCGAGCTCTGGCGCATCAGCAGCCTGCCCACCGGCGTGGAGCCGGTAAAGCTCAGCTTGCGCACCTGCGGGTGGCCGGTCAGCTCGGCGCCGATCGCCTGCGAGTTGCCGGTCACCACGTTGAACACCCCGGCGGGAATGCCGGCGCGCTCGGCCAGCTCGGCCATCGCCAGCGCCGAGTAAGGGGTTTCGTTGGCGGGTTTGACCACCAGCGTGCAGCCGGCCGCCAGCGCCGGCGCGGCCTTGCGGGTGATCATCGCCGCCGGGAAGTTCCAGGGCGTGATCGCCGCGCACACGCCGATGCCCTGCTTCAGCACCATCAGGCGTTTATCGCCGCTCGGCGAGGGAATAATGTCGCCATTGGTGCGCTTGGCCTGTTCGGCGAACCATTCGATAAAGGAAGCGGCGTAGCGGATCTCGCCCAGCGACTCCGCCAGCGGCTTGCCTTGCTCCAGCGTCATCAGGCTGGCCAGATCCTGCTGGTGTTCCAGCATCAGTTCGAACCAGCGGCGCAGCAGCTGGGCGCGTTGCTGTGCCGGCAGCGCGCGCCAGCCTTCCAGCGCCTGCTGGGCGGCGTCGATCGCCCGTTGGGTTTCGGCCGTCGCCATGTTGGGCACGCTGCCGATGAGTTGGCCGGTGGCGGGATCGCTCACCGGCAGGGTTTCCTGGTTGTCGGCATCGCGCCATTGCCCGTTGATGTAGGCCTGTTGGCGGAATAGCGCCCGATCGGAAATATTCACAAAGAACCTCACAAGTCAGGGGGAGGGGGCCCGTGGGCCCCGTCGCATCAGGGTTGATAAACCTGCGCCAGCAGGTTGTGGAAGTGGGCGATGCCGTGTTCGCTGACGCCGCTGCCGGCGCCGTCGGCCATGATGCGCCCCTGGCCGCGATAGCCGCGCGATTTGAGGCCTTTTTGCACGCTCTCCACCAGCCGCAAATCTTCCGGGCGGAACACGTCGCGGTACCAGTCGATCAGTTTGAGCTGCTCGTCGCTCAAATCGGCGTTGGTGAAGTAGATGTCGTAGTGCTGCAGGGTGGTTTCTGCATCGACCGGGAATTCATAGATCACCGTCATCATGCCTTCCAGCGGCGGCATGTTGAACATGGTGCACGGCCACAGCCAGATGCCGTGGAAGCTGGCTTCTTTACCCTCTTCAAACTTGAATGACTGCTCGGAAGGGCGGGCGTAGCCGAACTGCAGCGTCCAGTTGCCGTGCAGGGTGTGCCAGTAGCGGTCGACCTGCACCGAGTCGGCGAAGCCGGGGTGCGCCGGGCCGCAGTGGTAGCACTCGAGATAGTTGTCGACGATGTTCTTCCAGTTGGCCGGGGTACGGGTGACGAAGCGCGCCGCCAGCTTGAGATCGTCGACCTGTGGGCAGGCTTCGCGCACTTTGGCGCCGAGGCCCGGCAGCTGGTCTTCCACCGTGCCGGCCTGCGAGTCCAGATTGACGTAAATAAACCCGGCATACTCTTCGACCCGCACCGGCATCAGGTGCGAGTTTTCCTTATCGAAGTTCTGCACGTTTTCGCAGTTGCGCGCGTGTGCCAGTTCGCCGTCCAGCTTGAACGCCCAGGCGTGATAAGGGCAGGTGATGACGTTTTTCGCCCGGCCGTCGCCCGCCAGCAGCTGGTGGCCGCGGTGTGGGCAGACGTTGTAAAAGGCGCGCAGCACTTTGTCGCGGCCACGCACCACCAGAATGTTTTCACCGATGATCTCGCGGGTGATGTAGTCGTTCGGTTCGGCGAGCTCGCTGCGGTGCGCCACGCAAATCCAGCTGGTGGCGAACACCTGCTCTTTTTCGTGCTCGAACGCCGCCTGGTGGGTATAGAACCGGGCCGGAATGGTGTAAGCCTCGCGGGCGTCGGCGCAGAAATCTTTCGGTAAGGTAAATTCAGGGATCAGAGTGCTCATAAGTTAACCTTCCTCTTTTCTTATTGTCATTTCGCCATAGGGCGCGGTTGATACGACGATGGAGCGGAGAGTTCGGCGGCCGGCGGCGCCTCGGGCAGTACCTCGGGCAGCGCCGGCGCGCTGCTTTCGATCAGGTGAGCCGGAATGGCCGCGTAGTCCTGCTTCAGCCAGCGGGCAAAGCCGTAGGTTTTCACCAGCAGCACCAGCAGGAACGGCAGCGCGGTCAGGATCACCGTGGTTTTCATGGTGTCCAGCGAGGCGCCGGTGAACAGGATCGACAGCGGGATCAGGGTGATCACCACGCACCAGAACAGGCGCAGCATCGGGCTGGGATCTTGCCCCTCCTGCAGGTTGCGGGTGCTGGTGGCGGCCATGGTGTAGGCCACCGCGTCCATGTGCGAGGCCAGGAAAATGATCATGATGAACAGATAGGCAGCCAGGAACAGCTTGCCGAGCGGCAGCGCCGTCAGCAGCATCTGCACGGCGGTTTCGCCGCCCTGGGTGCTGAGGATCTCCGGCACGTTGAGCTGCCCGCTGATGAACTGGTGCATGGCGTAGCTTTCCAGCGAGCCGAAGAAGAACCAGCAGCCGAGGGTGCTGCCGAGCAACAGTGCCCAGATCACCTCTTTAATCTTGCGGCCGCGCGAGACGCGGGTGACGAACATCGCCACGCCCGGGGTGTAAGAGATCCACCACAGCCAGTAGAACACCGTCCAGCTGCGGCTGAAGCTGCCGTCGCCCATCGGATCGGTGAACAGACTCATCTGCAGGAAGTTTTGCGCCGTCAGGCCGATGGCGTTGATGGTGTTGTTGATGGTGAACTCGGTGGGGCCGACCAGCAGCACCAACCCGGCGAAGACGAAAGCGCCCCAGCCGACCATTTTGCTCAGGCGCTGCATGCCACCGTCGATGCCGATGTAGGAGCTGAGGCAGAAAATCACCGCCGCCAGCAGGATCACCGTCGCCTGCACCACGAAATTGTCGGGGATGCCGGTCAGCGCCGTCAGCCCGCGAGTAAAGGTGGAAGCCGTCAGCACCAGCGAAATGGTGAGGGCGCCGACGGTGGCGACCAGGAAAATCAGATCCACCATCCGCCCGATCGGGCCGTTGGCGCGCACGCCGGTGATGGCGGAAATGATCCCCGACAGGCTGAGCCCTTTGTTCTTACGCACGTGGAAGTGGTAGGCCATGATCAGCGAGGCGAGGGCATAGGTTGCCCAGGCGCTCAGGCCCCAGTGGAAGAAGGAGTAGCTGATGCTGTATTCCAGCGCCTTCGGGGTGCGCGGCGCGATGTTCAGCCCCGGCGTCTGGTAGTAATACGCCCACTCCATTACCCCCCAATACAGGGTGGACGAGCCGAGGCCGGCGCAGATGAACATGAACAGCCAGGCCAGCGTGGAGTATTGCGGTTTGCCTTCGCCGAGGCGGATGTTGCCGTATTTGCTCAACGCCAGATACAGCACCACCAGCAGGGCGATCAGCACCAGGATTTGAATGGTTGAACCGAACAGCCGGGTGACGCCGTTGAAAATGGTGTTGGCGATAAGCGCGGATTGAGCCGGAAAGAGCATCAGGCAAATGGCGATCAGCGCAATACTGCACAGGCTGATGGCGATGAGCGTGACATCCTTTTTAGGGGTGCTCTGCATGGGAGTGAACTCCTGTTATCGGTGGTGGGCCGGTGCGCGAAGCGTAGGGTGCGCCCGGGCCTTATTGGTTTGAACCCTTTGTTTTGTTACACCGCGAGGAGCAAACGCCCCGGCAAAACGCCGCCGAGAATATTTACTCTTCATTAACATTTTCGAGTGTGCACAAATTACAGGAGGGCCACAATTGGGGCATCTGTAAAAGGATAAAACACAGTATGTAAACAATTTGTTGTGATCTTGGCCGGGGTATTGGCGTGCTTTCTGCGGTGGTTTTCAGCGGATTTGCGGCGGCGATCGAAGCGGAAAAACGGACGTGGCAAAGCAGGGCGCGAAAGGGCGCCCTGCGCAGGAAAACCGGTGATGCTTAGCGTTGCAGCAGGGCGGCGATCGCCTGGCCAACTTGCTGGGTGGAGGCATCGCCGCGCATGTCCGGCGTGCGCGGCCCGTCGGCGATGATGTGCTCGATCGCCTGCAGGATGCCGTCGTGCGCCTGGCGGTAACGGGCATCGCCGTCGCCGAGGAAATCCAGCATCATCGCGCCGCTCCAGATCATGGCGATCGGGTTGGCGATGTTCTTGCCGAAAATGTCCGGCGCCGAGCCGTGTACCGGTTCGAACAGCGACGGGAAGTTGCGCTCCGGGTTCAGGTTGGCCGACGGCGCAATGCCGATGGTGCCGGTGCAGGCCGGGCCGAGATCCGACAAAATATCGCCGAACAGGTTGGAGGCCACCACCACGTCGAAGCGTTCGGGGTTCAGCACGAAGCGCGCGCACAGAATATCGATGTGCTGTTTGTCCCAGGCGATATCGGGGTACTGGCGCGCCATCTCCGCCACGCGCTCATCCCAGTACGGCATGCTGATGGCCATGCCGTTGGACTTGGTGGCGGCGGTCAGGCGTTTGCGCGGGCGCTGCTGCGCCAGCTCGAAGGCGTATTTCAGAATGCGGTCCACGCCCTGACGGGTGAAGACCGATTCCTGGATCACCATCTCGCGTTCGGTGCCTTCGAACATCCGCCCGCCGAGCGAGGAGTATTCCCCTTCGGTATTTTCGCGCACCACGTAGAAATCGATGTCGCCCGGCTGTTTGTTCGCCAGCGGGCAGGGCACGCCGGGAAACAGCCGCACCGGGCGCAGGTTGACGTACTGCTCGAAGTCGCGGCGGAATTTCAGCAGCGAACCCCACAGCGAAATGTGATCGGGCACCGTATCCGGCCAGCCGACGGCGCCGAAATAGATGGCGTCGAAGCCCTTGAGCTGCTCAAACCAATCGTCAGGCATCATCTGGCCGTGGTGCTGGTAGTAGTCGCAGCTGGCCCACTCGAAGGTGTTGAATTCCAGCGACAGATCCCAGCGCGCCGCCGCCGCCTGCAATACCCGTATGCCTTCCGGCAACACTTCCCGCCCGATACCGTCCCCGGGGATAGCGGCAATCTTGTAATTTTTGCTCATACAGAGGTCTCATTTGTAGGTAGGGGAGATTGACAACACTGTTATCCTATAATTGACTAACTGTTAATCAATCTCGAAAACGGTGAAACATAAAACACGAATCATGAACAATATGCCGATCCTGAGTGACCTGCGGGTGTTCGTGCTGGTGGCGCGCCGCGCCGGGTTTGCCGCCGCCGCCGAAGAGCTGGGCGTGTCGCCGGCCTTTATCAGCAAACGCATCGCGTTGCTGGAAAAGGCGCTGGACGTGTCGCTGCTGCACCGCACCACGCGGCGGGTGGCGATCACCGAGGACGGCGAGCGCATCTACGAATGGGCGCAGCGCATTCTCAACGATGTCGATCAGATGATGGACGAGCTGTCCGAGGTGCGTCAGGCGCCGCAGGGCATGCTGCGCGTGGTCAGCAGCTTCGGCTTCGGCCGGCGCTTCGTGGCCCCGGCGCTGTCGGCGCTGGCGCGGGAGTATCCGCAGCTGGAGCTGCGGCTTGACGTGTCCGATCGGTTGGTGGATCTGGTCAGCGAAGGGTTCGATCTGGATATCCGCATCGGCGACGATATCGCCCCTAATCTGATCGCGCGCAAGCTGGCGGACAACCAGCGCATCCTGTGCGCTTCGCCGGCGTATCTGCAGCGCCACGGCGTGCCGAAAAGCGTGGCGGAGCTGGCGGGCCGCGCTTGCCTGGTGATCAAGGAGCGCGATCACCCGTTCGGGCTGTGGCGGTTGCAGGGGCCAGGCGGCGAAGAGACGGTGAAGGTGACGGGGGCGCTGGCGTCGAACCACGGCGAAATCGTGCACCAGTGGTGCCTGGACGGGCAGGGCGTTGCGCTGCGTTCCGCCTGGGACGTGAAAGAGAACATCGACAGCGGCAGGTTGGTGCACATTCTGCCGGAGTATTTTCAGCCGGCCAACATCTGGGCGGTGTACGTTTCCCGGCTGGCAACGTCGGCGAAAGTGCGGGTGACGGTCGAATTTTTGCGCGACTATTTCCGTGAGCACTACGGCGAAACGGGGGCGGCGAGCGAAAATCCGCCGCGGCCTTGAGGCCAAAAATGTGCGCCAGATCATCTTATGCTCGTAAAACTCCCCTCCGTTACTTGTGGAACTGTTGCACCTGTTCCTTTTGCCAAAACTTTGGTTTATGCTCAGCTGAAGCGTTTCAGTTGAAGCACTCTTCGACAGAAATGCCGATGTGACGGCGGCGAAAAGCCGCTGAAGCGCGGGAATAATGCAAACGCGGCGATTCACAGCGGGCGGTGCGATCCACTACTCTATGCGGGTTAGTGAGACAACCAGTCAGCGCCGGCCCGGCGCCGGTGAGTCAGCCCGGCGGGGACGGCCCTTTTTCAGGAGCAGCATGACCATCCGCATAGCGATAAACGGCTTTGGCCGCATCGGCCGCAGCGTATTGCGCGCACTGTACGAATCGGGACGACGGGCGGAAATCTCCGTGGTGGCGATCAACGAGCTGGCGAATGCCGAGGGCATGGCCCATCTGCTGAAGTACGATTCCAGCCACGGTCGCTTCGCCTGGGATGTGCGGCAAGAGTGCGACACGCTGAGCGTCGGGGACGACGCGATTCGCCTGTTGCATCAGCCGGCGGTGGAGCAGTTGCCCTGGGGCGAGCTGGGCGTCGACGTGGTGCTGGATTGCAGCGGCGTGTACGGCAGCCGGGCGGATGGCGAAGCCCATCTGGCGGCGGGGGCGAAGAAAGTGCTGTTCGCCCATCCGGGCGGCAACGATCTGGACGCTACCATCGTGTTCGGCGTCAACCATCAGACGCTGTTGGCGGAACATCGCATCGTGTCCAACGCCTCGTGCACCACCAACTGCATTATTCCGGTGATCAAGCTGCTGGACGACGCCTACAGCATCGAATCCGGCACCGTGACCACCATTCACTCGGCGATGAACGATCAGCCGGTGATCGACGCGTATCACGCGGATTTGCGGCGCACCCGTGCGGCGAGCCAGTCGATCATTCCGGTCGATACCAAGCTGGCTGCGGGCATCACCCGTATCTTCCCGCAGTTTTGCGATCGCTTCGAGGCTATCTCGGTGCGCGTGCCGACCATCAACGTGACGGCTATCGATCTTAGCGTCAGCGTGAGCGCCGCGGTGAAGGTGGCGGAGGTCAACCAGCTGTTGCAAAAGGCCGCACGGGAGTCATTTCGTGGTATAGTTGACTACACGGAATTACCATTGGTCTCGATCGATTTTAACCATGACCCGCACAGCGCTATCGTCGACGGTACGCAGACCCGGGTCAGCGGGCAGCACCTGATAAAGACCTTGGTCTGGTGCGACAATGAATGGGGCTTTGCCAATCGGATGTTGGATACCACACGGGCAATGGCCGCCAGCGGTTTCTAGTACGGCGGCGCCGGCGTGACAGGCGCGCTGCTCAGGCAATTTTATAGAGATTCAATAAAGAGGGTTCACCATGTCTGTAATTAAGATGACCGATCTGGATCTGGCGGGTAAACGCGTACTGATCCGCTCCGATCTGAACGTGCCGGTAAAAGACGGTAAAGTGACTTCCGACGCGCGTATCCGCGCTTCCCTGCCGACTATCGAAGCTGCGCTGAAGCAAGGCGCCCGCGTGATGGTGACCTCCCACCTGGGTCGTCCTACCGAAGGCGAGTACAACGAAGAATTCTCCCTGCTGCCTGTGGTCAACTACCTGAAAGATCACCTGAAATCCCCAGTGCGTCTGGCGAAGGATTATCTGGATGGCGTCGACGTCGCCGAAGGCGAACTGGTGGTGCTGGAAAACGTCCGTTTCAATAAGGGCGAGAAGAAAGACGACGAAACCCTGTCCAAGAAATACGCGGCGCTGTGCGACGTGTACGTGATGGACGCGTTCGGCACCGCGCACCGCGCGCAGGCTTCCACCCACGGCGTGGGCAAGTTTGCGCCTGTCGCCTGTGCCGGCCCGCTGCTGTCCGCTGAGCTGGAAGCGCTGGGCAAGGCCCTGGGCAACCCGGCCCGTCCGATGGTCGCCATCGTGGGCGGTTCTAAAGTGTCCACCAAACTGACCGTGCTGGATTCCCTGTCCAAAATCGCCGATCAGCTGATCGTCGGCGGCGGCATCGCCAACACCTTCGTGGCGGCGCAGGGCAACAACGTGGGCCAGTCCCTGTACGAACCTGACCTGATCCCGAACGCGCAGAAACTGCTGGAAACCTGCGACATCCCGGTTCCGACCGACGTGCGCGTCGCGACTGAGTTCTCCGAAACCGCGACCGCAACCGTGAAGCAGGCCAACGAGATCCAGGACAACGAGCAAATTCTGGATATGGGCGACGTCTCTGCCGAGCGTCTGGCCGTTATCCTGAAGAACGCCAAGACCATTCTGTGGAATGGCCCGGTTGGCGTATTCGAGTTCCCTAACTTCCGTAAGGGCACCGAAATTGTCGCCCGCGCGATCGCCGATAGCGACGCTTTCTCTATCGCTGGCGGCGGCGACACTCTGGCAGCCATCGATCTGTTCGGTATCGCTGACAAAATTTCCTACATCTCCACCGGCGGTGGCGCATTCCTGGAATTCGTTGAAGGGAAACCGCTGCCTGCAGTCGTGATGCTGGAAGAGCGCGCTAAGCAGTAATTCAGACAACGGGAGGCGAAAGCCGCCCGTTTGTTTTATACCGCGCGGCTAATGCTGCGCGGCGTGAAAACATCGATTTACATCCATCTACGGCCGACGAAACAGGACAAAGTAACATGTCTAAAATTTTTGATTTCGTAAAACCGGGTGTCATCACGGGTGATGACGTTCAGAAAGTCTTCGCAGTTGCTAAAGAGAACAACTTTGCGCTGCCAGCGGTAAACTGCGTGGGTACCGACTCCATCAACGCAGTGCTGGAAGCCGCGGCTAAAGTGCGCGCGCCGGTCATCGTTCAGTTCTCCAACGGCGGCGCCGCGTTCATCGCCGGCAAAGGCGTGAAGACCGATGTGCCTCAGGGCGCAGCGATTCTGGGCGCCATCTCTGGCGCACACCACGTTCACCAGATGGCTGAACACTACGGCGTGCCGGTGATCCTGCACACCGACCACTGCGCGAAGAAACTGCTGCCATGGCTGGACGGCCTGCTGGACGCCGGCGAGAAGCACTTCGCCGCTACCGGCAAACCGCTGTTCTCTTCCCACATGATCGATCTGTCTGAAGAATCTCTGGAAGAAAACATCGAGATCTGCAGCGCCTACCTGAAGCGCATGGCCAAAATCGGCATGACGCTGGAAATCGAACTGGGCTGCACCGGCGGTGAAGAAGATGGCGTGGACAACAGTCATATGGACGCATCCGCTCTGTACACCCAGCCGGAAGACGTGGCTTACGCGTACGAAAAACTGAACGCCATCAGCCCGCGCTTCACCATCGCTGCCTCCTTCGGTAACGTACACGGCGTGTACAAGCCAGGCAACGTCAAGCTGACCCCGACCATCCTGCGTGATTCTCAGGACTACGTGTCCAAGAAATTCAACCTGCCGCACAACAGCCTGAACTTCGTGTTCCACGGCGGTTCCGGTTCTACCGACGCAGAGATCAAAGAGTCTGTGGGTTACGGCGTGATCAAGATGAACATCGACACCGACACCCAATGGGCGACCTGGGACGGCATCCTGCAGTACTACAAAGCGAACGAAGCTTACCTGCAGGGCCAGCTGGGCAACCCGAAAGGCGCCGATCAGCCGAACAAGAAATACTACGATCCACGCGTATGGCTGCGCGCAGCGCAGACCAGCATGGTGACGCGTCTGGAGCAGGCCTTCAAAGATCTGAACGCGGTAGACGTTCTGTAATCTTCGGCACCTGTTGCACGATGCAAAAGGCTCCCTGCGGGGAGCCTTTTTGTTTATGACAAGCCTGATAGCGTTGCCTGGCTTGCCGTTGGCAAAATATAAAAAATAAGGAAAATCAAGCCATTGATTTTCGGCTGATGACCACAAAGGAGGAAAAACCACGTTTTTTCCTCCTTTGTTGGTGAGTTAAAGGCTCCCTGCGGGGAGCCTTTTTCGTTTTCAGCCCAGCAGGCCGGCGCCGACGTTGATAGACAGGCCCAGGATCAGCATGTTGAACGCGAAGGAGATCACCGACTGCAGCAGGGTGACCTTACGCACCTCCGCTGCTCCGACCGCCACATCGGCGGTTTGTGACGCCACCGCAATGGTGAAGGAGAAGTAGGCGAAATCCAGATAGGTCGGCTCGGTGAGGTTACCGGGGAACAGCAGCGGCAAAGGATCCTGCTGTGCACCCTGGCGATAAAACTGGTGGGCATAGTGCATGGTGAAGGCGGTCGGCAGCAGCAGCCAGGAGACCACCAGCGTGGCACCGGTCAGCAGCAAATGCAGCGTCTTCAGAGAGCCGGCCACCTGTTTGGCGCTGCTCAGTTCAAACAGGATCGCGAGTAAACTGACCAGGCAACCGAGGCTGACCAGCGTCAGCACCATACTGGCGCTTTCATCCTGCCGCCGGGCGATCTGGCGAATGTGCTGCGGCGTGCTGATCAGCATCAGCCGCCAGAGAAACAGCAGGTAGAGCCAGGCCAGCGTATTCCAGCCGATCATCAGGCGCTGCAGCAGCGAAAGTTGGGCGGGCAGCAGCAGAAAGCACAGCAGCCCGGCGCCGACGGAAAACAGCAGCCTGGGCCGCACTTGCCAATAGTGTTTGAGCGAAGAGCGAATGTGCATGATTAACGGATCCCTTGTCGTGAAATGGCCAACGCGCTGTTCTCAGCATAGAAGAAGCGGCGGGCGGTTTCGGCTATTTTTAACGCTGACGGTTGGCATGAGCCTTTAATGTTGGTTACCCTTAGGCGGTGGTTTCCTACTGGCCGCCGAGGCCAGTGTATTTTTGCGAGTTTCTCCCGTTAGGGACTGAGTTAGGACGACACGAATGAAAGATTTGAATGTAGTAGACGGCATCAACGGTGCCGGCGACTGGTTGGTGAAGAACCAGGATCTGTTGATCCAGTACGCGGTGAATATCGTCGCCGCCATCGTTATCCTGATCATCGGTTCGATCGTGGCCCGCGTGGTCGGTAATGCGCTGAACCGCGTGATGAAGCTGCGCGGCATCGACGCCACGGTGGCAGACTTTCTGTCGGCGATCGTGCGCTACGGCGTGCTGGCGTTCACCTTCATCGCGGTGCTGGGGCGCGTTGGCGTGCAGACCACCTCGGTGATCGCCGTGCTGGGTGCCGCCGGTTTGGCCGTCGGTCTGGCGCTGCAAGGGTCGCTGTCCAACTTCGCCGCCGGCGTGCTGCTGGTGATCTTCCGCCCGCTGCGCGTGGGTGAATATGTCGATCTGGGTGGCGTGGCCGGTACCGTCGATCAGGTGCAGATTTTCTCCACCACCCTGCGTACCGCAGACAACAAAACCATCGTGGTGCCGAACGGTAAAATCATCGCCGGCAACATCATCAACTATTCCCGTGAACCGAACCGCCGCGTGGATATCGTGGTAGGCGTGGCCTACAATGCCGATATCGACGTGGTGAAGAAGGTGCTGGGCGACGTGATCGCCGCCGACAAGCGAATCATGCATGCCAAAGGCGTGACTGTGCGTCTGAACGAGATGGCACCGTCTTCCCTGAACTTCGTCACCCGCTCCTGGACCACCAACGCGGAATACTGGAACGTGTACTTCGATCTGATGGAAAACTTCAAGCGCGCGCTGGATGCCCACAACATCGGCATTCCGTTCCCGCAGATGGACGTGCACCTGTATCGCACCGAAGACGCTTCCGCCAAGGCGGAATAACAGAGAAGGGGGCCTTGGCCCCTTTTTTTATTGCCATTTTCCCCGTATTAGCCAGGCAGCCATTCACTCTGTCTCCGCTGTATCGATATTAGCGCCAAGCCGATATGCGCTTTCGGAAATTGCGGCCTGTGACAAACAGATGCGGGCGTAATAGCGAGAAGCTCAATAAGTCGCGGTAAAAACGACTTTTCGTTGTTACTGTTTCCTCCTCTGATACCATAGCTTCCTTGTGGATTGTCGATAGGAAAAGGATGAAATGAAAAGGGCTGTTATTGCCGCATTATTGAGCGTCTTGATCTCTGGATGCGGGCCAAAAGCATTGTCGCCTGAACAAATACAGCAGGTAGCCGATTTAAAGTCAGAGCTGGTGAGTACGGATGCCGAGATTGAAAACGCAGCTAAACAGCAGGACACGTTAAACGGCGGCTTGATTAAATCTCTGGTGATGGCGCGACTGGAAATTCTGAAAACGAACAAGGCGCTTATTCAGCAACGAATCAATGCGATCGAGTCTGGAGCAAAGGTTGAGGTTGTCACGAACCAGACGTCGCCAGATCTGAAGCTGGCTGAAAAACTCACCGCTGAATTGGCAACGCTGACTCGGGAAATATCGACCGCTAAACAAGAGGCCGCACAATACGATGGTGGTCTGGTGGGGTCGATAAAAAAGGCAACGATAGCCACTCAAGAGCAAAGTCTGGCGATGTTGCAGCAAAAATTGCTGTCGGCGAAATATGGCCTGGCCGTCCCGACGATAGCCCATCATGTAACATCAACCGCTTCAAAATCCAATCAGCAGGAAGATCCGGTGGCGAAAGACGCGTTGCTTCCGCCCGGCATTGGGCCGTTTGGCCTGCAAATGGGGTTAACGAAAAAGAACGTCGAGGACATGACGGGCGTTACCTTAACGGCAATACCGAATAGTCTTAATATTTATACTACGGAGGTCGTCCCCAAAACGTATAACGCCTTTGAAACCTACATTTTGCTCATCTCTCCCAAGGTTGGTTTATGCCGAATTCGCGCGCTTAGCGGTGATATCAATACGGACAGTTATGGGTTGGCGTTAAAGTCCAAGGTGAAGGACATTGCTGAATCATTGACCGCTAATTATGGCAAAGGAAAAGCCACTGATGTGCTGCTGCCGGGGTCGTTATGGAAAGAGCCTGGTGATTGGATGATAGGGCTGCTTAAAAAAGAACGCTATTTCGGTTTTGACTGGGAAGAGAAAAAAGATAAACCGTTCAAGAACGATTTGCAGGGGATTATGCTTGAAGCGACCGCCGTCAATAGTGGGATTGGGAGCGTTTATCTGCAATATGATTTTAAAAATGTCGATGAGTGCATAAAGGAAGCCAATGACAAGGAAAACAGTGCACTATAGCGGCACGCGCTTTTGAAAAATAACCTATAGGTTAAGGGTTTCTCATGAGAGGCCGAGACGCCATCGATGGCGTCTCGGCCTTTTCTTTTCCGCGAGGTCAGGCGCCAGCGGCCGGTTCCGCGAGCGGCGCGCGACGATGCAGGCTGAGGCGATAGAGCAGGAAGATAGCGACCGCGCCCAGCAGCGCCGGCAGCGCTAGCCAGAGGAAGAACACTTCCGCCGATCCGGCGGCGGTCATCATCCAGGCGCCGAGCATCGAGCCGACGATCGAACCGAAGCGGCCATTGGCCATGGCCCAGCTGACGCCGGTCACGCGGGCAGCGGTCGGGTAAAGGGTGGCGGAGACCAGGTTCAGGCCGTTTTGCGCACCGGCCACGCCGAAGCCAATCAGGAACACGACGGCGGCCAGCGTATAGACGTCGCCCATCAGATACCCGGTCGCGCCGATCACCAGCGCGGCACCCAGATAGGAGACGGCCAGCACGCGGTAGGGCCCGATCCGATCCATCAGCAGCGCCATCAGGATGGCGCCCAGGGTGCCGCCGAGCGGCACCATCGCCCCGATGCGCGAGGCGTGGGCGATATCGTAACCGGCGTCTTTGAGGATCGTCGGCAGCCAGCTGGTGAGCAGGTAGAACACGAACAGCGAGCAGAAGAACGCCGCCCACAGCAGCAGGGTGCGCACGGCGCGCCCTTCGATAAACAGGTGCGAGATCGGCGACTTGGCCTGTGCCGGGCGTTCGTCATCGACGATGGTGACCCCCGTCCAACGCCGGCCGGTGATACGCTCGACCACCCGACGCAGCCGATCGGCATGTTTGGCGTTGGCAACCATAAAGCGTACCGACTCGGGCATCTGCCAGGCCAGCAGCGGCAGCAGCGCCAATGGCGCAATGCCGCCGACCAGCAGCACGCCGCGCCAGCCGAACGCCGGGATGATCTGCCCGGCCAGCAGGCCGCCCAGGGCCAGCCCAGCGGTAAAGCCGCTCCAGCTCAGGGTGACCATCAGCATGCGGCGGCGCGCCGGTGAGTACTCCGAGCTGAGGGTAATGCAGGTCGGTATCGCGCCCCCGAGGCCAATGCCGGTGATGAAGCGCAGCAAGGTCAGGGATTCTATCGATTGCGTATAGGCCGAAGCCAGGGTGCAGCCGCCAAACACCAGCACCGCGACGAGCAGCACGCGTTTGCGGCCGATGGCGTCGGCGATCGGCCCGAACAGCAGGCTGCCGATCAGCAGGCCGAACAGCCCCGCGCCGAAGGCGGGAGAAAGCTGCGAGGGGTGCAGGCCCCACTCTTCACGCAGCGCCGGGGCGATATAGCCGATGATGGCGGTATCGAAGCCGTCCAGCAGGGCGATCAGGAAACACAGGGTGAGGATGAGGATTTGATAGGGCGAGATCCTGGCGCGATCGATAATTTCGCTGATGCGAGCGGTATCTGGGCTCATGAGGGTTCCACTGTTATTAAGCTGTTGTGGGCTGGCTGAGGGGCCGTTCAGGCCGCTGTGGCTGGCATCGCGTAGAAACCCGAGTATACACCAGAGGGGGGACGTTGCGGGGAGAGGGAGTCGATGATCATCGCCCACCGCAGGAGGCTCCTGCGGCAGGCGCTGGCGAGGTTATTTGGCCAGCAGTTCCCGGCGCACGATCTCAGCGCCCGCACTCAAGGCATTCAGCTTGCCGCTGGCGACCTGACGAGGCAGGGGAGCCATGCCGCAGTTGGTCGACGGGTAGAGTTTGTCGGCATCGACAAACTGTAGCGCTTTGCGCAGCGTAGCGGCCACTTCTTCCGGCGTCTCAACGGTATGATTCGCCACATCAATGGCGCCAACCATCACTTTCTTACCGCGAATCAGTTCAAGCAGATCCATCGGGACGTGCGAGTTATGGCACTCCAGCGAGATAATATCGATAGTAGACGTTTGCAGCTTGGGGAACGCCTCTTCATATTGCCGCCACTCTGAGCCCAGCGTCTTTTTCCAGTCGGTGTTGGCCTTAATGCCGTATCCATAGCAGATATGTACCGCCGTTTCACACTTAAGGCCCTCAACGGCCCTTTCCAGGGCGGCGATGCCCCAGTCATTCACTTCGTCAAAGAACACGTTAAATGCGGGCTCATCAAACTGAATAATGTCGACGCCGGCGGCCTCGAGCTCTTTGGCTTCCTGATTGAGGATCTTGGCGAATTCCCAGGCCAATTTTTCGCGGCTTTTATAGTGGTTGTCATAGAGCGTGTCGATCATGGTCATCGGCCCCGGCAGGGCCCATTTAATCGGCTGCTTGGTCAGCTGGCGTAAAAATTTGGCGTCTTCAACGAACACGGGCTTTTGGCGCGCGACCGCACCCACGACGGTTGGCACGCTCGCCTCATAGCGATTGCGAATTTTAACCACTTCGCGTTTCTCGAAATCGACGCCGCTGAGGTGCTCGATAAACGTCGTGACGAAGTGCTGGCGCGTTTGCTCGCCATCGCTGACGATATCGATGCCGGCCTGTTGTTGTTCAGCCAGCGACAAACGCAGAGCGTCCTGTTTCCCTTCGATTAATTCTTCATTCTGCAATTTCCAGGGCGACCACAGGGTTTCCGGCTGGGCCAGCCAGGAAGGTTTAGGCAAGCTGCCGGCGGTCGAGGTAGGGAGCAATATTTTCATAATAGATGACCTGTATTTAAGTGAATCAAAGCGCGTAGTGAGCAGACCATTGCTCAAGAATGGGCTTGTAGGGCTTGATAAATTGCTCTTCCGTAAATTTCCCCTGCTCAATCGCTAACCGGCTACGCTCTTCGCGATCGTAAACAATCTTGGTTAATGAATGATCCTGGTTATTCAGGCTTGGCTGATAGCATTGCCCTGCCGCCGAGTTGGCATTGTAAATTTCAGGCCGATAGATTTTTTGGAAGGTCTCCATCGTGCTGATGGTGCCGATCAGTTCCAGATCGGTGTAATCGCTCAGCAAATCTCCGGGGAAATAAAACGCCAGGGGCGCAACGCTATTTTTCGGCATGAAGTAGCGCACCTGCAGGCCCATTTTTTTAAAATACCGGTCGGTCAGCGAAACGCCGTCTTGCCGATATTCGTCGCCCAACACCGGATGTTGATTGCCCGTCCGATGATAGGTGTCTTTGCTGGACACGCTGAGGCAGATCACCGGCGGTTTGCTGAAATTCTCATGGTATGCGTTTGAATTGACGAAGTGCTTAAAGATATTGCCGTGCAAATCGCCGAAATCATCCGGAATGTTGAATTCCGCCGTGTTTTTATTGTGCGCCGGCAGCAAGACGCTAAAGTCGTAATCGCGCACGTAAGACGAGAAGTTATTCCCGACGATGCCCTCAAGACGCTTTTGCGTTTTTTTATCAATGATGTTGGTTTTCAGGATTTCAATCACCGGGAAGCTGGCACCCTTAACTTCAACGCGCATCTCAACCGAAATGATTTCAAGCTCAACCGAATAGCGGTCGGCCTTGGGGTTATCCCAATGCGCCAACGAATTGAAGCGATTGTTAATCATCACCAGCGTGTTGCGCAGGTTCTCCCGGCGGTTTTCCCCTCTGGCCAAATTGGCGAAGTTGGTGGTGATACGCGTACTTTCAGAAGGGTTATAATCTTCATCGAAAGAACTGCTCTTAATCGTAAAGGCAAAGTCTCTATTCATCGTCTTATAGCATCCTGTTATATGATATGAAGGCTGGATTTATCCATTTCTTTCAATGGGTTGTTTTTCTCTTTTTTTATTCAGCCGATTTCATATTGTCTGTCGTTAATGAGGTCTATTTTTGCCAGAGTCCCGATGGGAGTGAAAGAGACTTAATTTCATTACTACATGAGCGGTATTCATGATCTGGCGTTCGGGCCGGTTTGCCGCCGTTGCCCTGCGGCGCAAACCGCCAACGTACGGGCCGGCAACCTGGTGCAGCCTGAAAAATTACGGGTATAATCCCCCCATGACCCCACGGCTTCAGACACGAACATGACAAAACTCACCTTACAAGAGCAGATGCTCAAAGCGGGCTTGGTTACCAGCAAGAAAATGGCCAAAGTCCAAAGAACGGCTAAAAAATCACGCGTTCAGGCCCGTGAGGCCAGAGAGGCGGTGGAAGAGAACAAAAAAGCACAGCTTGAGCGCGATAAGCAGCTGAGCGAACAGCAAAAGCAGGCCGCGCTGTCCAAAGAATACAAGGCGCAGGTGAAGCAGCTGATCGAGATGAACCGCATCGTCCTGGCGAAAGGCGATATCGGTTTCAACTTCACCGACGGTAACCTGATCAAGAAAATCCTGGTGGATAAGGCGACGCAGACCCAGCTGATCAATGGCCGTCTCGCCATTGCCCGCTTGGTGGTCGAGAACCGCGAAGAGTGTGAATACGCGATTATCCCTGCGAGCGTCGCCGATAAAATCGCGCAGCGCGATGCAGCCAGCATTGTGCTGCACAGCGCGCTGAGTCAGGAAGAGCAGGATGAAGACGATCCGTACGCCGACTTCAAAGTGCCTGACGATTTGATGTGGTAAACCGCGTTCAGAACGGCGCGGCGTGACGAGCGGCGATCCGCGCTCCGCTGATGGGGTGCACAAAGTCCAGCTCGCTGGCGTGCAGCATCAGCCGCGGCGTCTGTTCGGTACCCGGCAGCAGACGCCCGCCATACAGATCGCAGCCTAAAATAGGGTGGCCCAACTGCCGGCTGTGAATACGCAGCTGGTGGGTGCGCCCGGTCTCTGGGGTGAGCTGCACCCGCGTCAGCGGCAGCGAGATCCCGCCCTCCGCTTCACGATAAAAACGCTCGATGACCCGATAGTGGGAGCGGGCGGGTTTGCCGTGGAGGGCGCAAATTGACATCAGCGGGAACAGCGCCGGATCTTTGGCGATTGCCGCGTCTATGACCCCTTCGTTATCCGCCAGATGGCCGCAGAGCAGCGCGCTGTACACTTTGCTGACGGTGCGCTCGCTGAACTGCCGGCAGAGCGCGGCGTTGGCGGCCTTGTTGCGGGCCACCACCATCAACCCGGACGTGCCGAAATCCAGGCGGTGCACCAGGGCGCAGCCGGGGAAGATCTGTACCAGCCGATGGTGTACCGAATCGAGATTCTGCGGATTCTTGCCCGAGAGGCTGAGCAGCCCGGCCGGCTTATTGATCAGCGCCAGATGATCGTCCTGATAGAGGATCTCTATTTGGTCATGGCATGGCGGGGCGATAAAGGTATCGGTGATCGTAGACATCGGGCGGCCGGCTGGAGGATGGGTGCGGATGATAGCGAATTTCGCGTCGATGAGCGAATGCGGTTTTCGCTACACTGCGCCTCATGCCCGTTGCACCCGATGCGGCAAAGCATCGGGTGCAACGGCTGGGGCCCCGGCGGACCTACTGCCCGTAGTAGGCGTTTTGGCCGTGTTTGCGCAGATAGTGTTTGTCCAACAGCTCGCGCTGCATGCTGTGAATGCCCGGCGTCAGCTGGCGCGAGAAAATGCCCATGTAGGCAATTTCTTCCAGCACCACCGCATTATGCACCGCGTTGTGGGCGTCTTTGCCCCAGGCGAAGGGGCCGTGGGCATTGACCAGTACCGCTGGGATAGCGTTGGGATTGATATCGCGCCGGCGGAAGGTTTCGATAATCACGTTGCCGGTTTCCAGTTCGTAATCGTGCTCAATTTCATCCTGGGTCATCAGGCGAGTGCAGGGGATCGCGCCATAAAAATAGTCGGCGTGGGTGGTTCCCCAGGCGGGGATGTCCAGCCCGGCCTGCGCCCAGATGGTGGCGTGGCGCGAATGGGTGTGGACGATGCCGCCGATATCGGCAAATTCGCGGTACAGCGCCAGATGGGTGGCGGTGTCCGACGACGGTTTTTTTGCCCCCTCGACGGTGCGGCCGCTGGCCAGATCGACCACCACCATATCCTCCGCCGTCATATGCTCGTATTCAACGCCGGAAGGCTTGATCACCACCAGACCGCGTTCGCGATCCACCGCGCTGACGTTGCCCCAGGTAAAGGTCACCAGATTATGGCGCGGCAGATCGAGATTGGCCTCCAGCACCTGTTGTTTTAACTGAGTCAGCATGTCATGCCCCCTTGTTGCATTTTCTGTTCGATCCAGCGGCGGGCCTGAACGATCTCGGCCACCGGCTCCTCGGCTTTTTCTGTCCACATCTCAATCAGGAATGCGCCGCGGTAATTGAGGCGCTGCAGCGTGCGAAACACCTCGACGAAGTCGACGCAGCCTTCGCCAAACGGCACGTCACGGAATTGCCCCGGCGAAGTGGCGGTGACCGGGTAGGTGTCTTTCAGGTGAATGGCGGCGATGCGATCGATGCCCAACTCCAATTCACGCGGCACGTCGTTGCCCCAGGCGCTGAGGTTGCCGACGTCCGGATACACCGTGAACCACGGCGAGGCCAACAGGGTGTCCCAGGCTTTCCATTTCCCGATCGAGTTCATAAAGGCGGTATCCATAATTTCCACCGCCAGCATCACCTGGGCGGCGGCGGCACGGTCTACCGCCCACTGCATGCCTTCGCTAAAGCGCGCCAGCGTCCCCTCGTCCTGCTCTTCGTAATACACGTCGTAGCCGGCCAGCTGGATCGTCCGGATACCGACATCTTTGGCCAGCTGAATGGCCTGTTCCATCACGTCGAAGGCGCGCTGTCGCAGCGCCGGATCGTGGCTGCCAAACGGGAAGCGCCGGTGGCCGGAGAGGCACATAGACGGAATGCGGATGCCGGTTTCCAGCATGGCGTCCACCAGTGCCAGGCGCTGAGCTTTGCTCCAGCTCAGGCGCGCCAGACGTTCATCGCTTTCGTCCACCGACATTTCGACGAAGTCGAAGCCGCAAGCCTTGGCCAGCGCCAGGCGTTCGGGCCAGCTCAGGTGTTTCGGCAGCGCTTTCTCGTAAATTCCCAACGGGTGCTGACGCATATCATGATCTCCAGATGTCATCGATGGCGGTGCGGAACTGCCTGGCGGCCGCCGGCGGATCGCCGGCCTCGGCCAGCGCGCGGCCGGCGATAAAGGCGGTGACGGCGATCTCTTTAAACAGCGGCAGGTCGGCGGGCGTGATGCCGCCGGTCACCGACAGCTCGATGCCCAGATCGGACAGCGCCTTCATCCGATCCAAATCCTGCCGGCCCCAGGTTTGCCCGCTGGCCTGCGCGTCGCGGCCGCGGTGATAGATCGCCTGGCGGATGCCGAGGCCGCGCCATTGCCGCGCATCCTCCAATGTCCAGCGGCCGAACAGTTCGATCTGGATTTCACCGCCGTGACGCTCGGCGACCTCCCGCGCGCTGGCCATGGTGGCCAACGGCGCGGCGCAGATCACCGTCATCCAGTTCGCGCCCTGGCCGAAGGCCTGCTCGGCCAGCGTCGCACCGGCGTCGGCTACCTTGAGATCGGCCACCAGCGTGTGCTGCGGACAGCGCTCGCGCAGCGCGCTAACCGCCTGAATGCCGGCGCTGATGCACAAAATGGTACCGGCCTCGATGATGTCCACATGGGGGCTGAGGGTCTCGGCGGTGCGCAGCGCCGTATCCAAACGGGTTTGATCGAGCGCCAGCTGCAGGCGCGGTTTCGTGCTCATGGGGCCTCCTTGTTGGCGGGCTGCAGATGTTGCAATGCAGCAATCAGCGCCTGATAACGTTGGTGTTTGTTGTCGTAAGCTTCGGCAGCGGCCGCATCCGGCAGCAGCCGCTCGATACGCGGCGCCAGCCGGTGCTGGGCGGCGGTGAAATCGTTGAAGACGCCGCTGCCGACCATGGCCGCCATCGCCGCGCCCAGACAGCCGGTTTCTTCCACCTGCGGCAGCTCAACCGGCAGGCCGCTGACGTCGGCGAACATTTGCATCCAGGGGAGGGATTTGGCGGGGCCGCCGGTCACGCGCAGCGCCTGCGCCTCAGGGAAACGCCGGCGCATGCGGTTAAGGTGCGTCATGTGGCAGAACACCACACCTTCGTAGATCGCCTGCACCAGGTGCTCGCGCTGGTGGAAGGCCTGCAGACCGTAGAAGCTGGCGCTCAGCCCCAGGCCGGCGTTGGAGCCATACAGGAAAGGGGCGAACAGCAGATCGCCGGCGGCTTTCGGCAGGGCGGCGACCCAGCGGTTAAGCTGGTCGTAGTCCTGCAGCCCCCATTGGTGACAGAACCATTCCAGGTTGGCGGCGGAAGTGGGGCTGGCTTCGTGCACGATGTATTGGCCGTTTTCGGCGTGGCGGCCATAGACAAAGGGATGATCGAAACCCTCGACGATGGCGTCGGTGATGCCGCTGGTGACCGACCAGGTCCCCATCACCGCATTGAGTCGGGTTTCGTCCTGCAGTCCGGCGCACAGCGCGGTGGACACCACGTCGAACAACCCGCCGACCACCGGGGTGCCGGTTTGCAGGCCGGTGATGGCCGCGGCGTTTGCCTCGATGCGCCCGGCGATCTCGGCCGAACCGACAATCGTCGGCAGGGCGGGCATGATGTCGCCGATACCCAGCAGCTGCGCCAGCGCCGGGTCATAGCGTCCGCTGCGCATCTGATACAGGTTGGATTCGGAGATATTGGTTTCTTCGCAGGCCAGCTCGCCGGTCAGGCAATAGCGCAGGTAGTCGTGCGCCATCAGCACGCTGCCGATGCGGGCGTAACGTTCCGGCTGATGCCGCTTCAGCCAGCGCAGCAGCGAGACCGGGTGCCCGGTCCACAGCGTTTGGCGCGTTTGCGGATACAGCGCCTGCGGCACGCCCTGCCGTTGCCATTCCTGCACCAGCGCCAGCGCGCGCTGATCGGAAGAGAGCATGGCGTTGCCCAGCGGCTGCCCCTGCTTATCCAGCAAAAACGCCCCCTTACCCTGCGCCGAGATGCCGATGGCCTGGATGGCGCCGGCGGCGACGCCGCTGGCGGACAGCACTTCACGGATCACGTCGGCGGCGGTGCGCCACAGCGACGCCATATCGCGCTCGGCCCAGCCGGGCTGCGGCGCGACGATCGCCAGATTGCGCCGCGCAACGCCGTGTTCATGGCCCCTGCGGTCGTATAAACCCGCCTTGATGAAGGTGCCGCCGCAGTCGAGCCCCAGCCAATATTCCATCATTCGCTCCTCGCGCTGTGGTCGCATTTATTGGGCAACATCAACGCCAGCACGGAGGCGATCGCCAACGAGGCTGCCAGGCTGTAGACGCCGACATCCTTGCTGAACAGGCTGATCAGGACGCCGACCATATACGGGCCGCAAAAGCCGCCGAGGTTGCCCAGCGCATTGATCACGCCGCGCGCGCCGCCGGCCACTTCAGCGTTGAATAATTTGGGCGGGATGGTCCAGAACACCCCGGCCGCCGCCTGAATAAACACGCCGCAGCCGACCAGCGCAGCGTAAGACCACCAGACGTGATCCTTCAGCAGCACCGACAGCGCCATGCAGGCGGCAAAGCAGGCTAACGGCAGGGCGACGAAGACTTTGCGCTTGCCGGTGCGATCGGAGAGGGTGGAGATGATCAGCATGCCGAAGATGGCGCCGATATAGGGCAAGATAGCCAGCAGGCCCACTTGCTCCATATCGCCGTGGGTCAGCCCTTTCAAAATGGTCGGCAGCCACAGGGTGTAGCCGTAGATACCGGTCTGGTAGAAGAAATTCACCAGGATCAGCTGCCACATGATCCGGTCGCCCAGCACCCGGCGCAGCGAGGCGTTGCGCACCGTTTTTCCTTTGATCAGCAGCTGTTCGTCGTGCAGGGTCTTCACCAGATACTCTTTTTCCGCCTGCGAGATCCATTTGGCCTCTTGGGGCCGGTTGCTGATGGTGAAATACCACAGCGCCATCACCACCAGCGAGAGAGCGCCCTCCACCAGGAACAGCATGCGCCAGTCCCAGGCGGTGATGATCCAACCCGACAGCGGGGCGGTGAGAATGCCGGCGATCGGTACGAACATGATGACGATGGCGTTGGCGCGGCCGCGCTCCTTATCCGGGAACCAGTTGCTGATCATGGTCAGCACCACCGGCAGCATGCCGCCTTCGGAAACGCCGAGGGCGAAGCGCAGGAACAGCAGCTGGTACTGGTTGGTGACCAGGCCGGTCAGTACCGAGATCACCGCCCAGGCCAACAGTGACCAGCCGATGAATTTCTTGCCGTTGCCGTATACCGCCAGCTTGCCGCCGGGCACCTGCAGAAACAGGTAACCGATGAAGAAGATGCCGCCGGCCAGCCCGGCCATCGAGGCGGTGATGCCGAGTTCGTCATCCATGCCACCGGGCATGGCGAAGGCGATGTTGACCCGGTCCATGTAAGAAATGATGCAGGTAATGAGGATCGGCGGCACGATCCTCAGCCAGCGGAGCTTGGGTATCGCCTGGCTTTGGCTGACGGAAACGGAGGCTGTATTCATAAGGACCTCTTTCGATGTTCGCTTTTTGTAGGGTCGGGCGTTATTGTTTTGCTTGATTTGGGCGCAAGGGCGCCCGCACAGGCCTCATGGACCGGTGTTGTTATCGTTACGGGTGTTGCGTCTATCAGGCGCTAAAAGACGCCAGCGGTATCTTCACCACCACCTTGCGTATCGCGCAGGGGCGTTGGTTAATGCAGGCCGGGCGATGCACGTCCTGCGGAAAAAATACCGCGAAGTTGCCGGGCCGCATCGTGAGCCAGGATTCGTCGGTCACGTCCTGATAAAACAGGATGTCGCGCTGTGCCAGCAGCTCCTGATGAATGACGTTGTCGCCGTTGTCCGCCGCTACGCCGATAAGCTCGGTACCGCTGACCAGAAACTGCACGTCGACGTTTTGCCGGTGTACTTCCGGGCGCAGCGCATCCGGCGGTTGGGTATGCAGATCCAGCACTTGCACCACGTAGCCGGTGGCGGGATCTTCATAGCGCCCTGCGGGCAAGACGCTGAAATCGGTGCGCTGCAAATAGGCGACGGCGTTGGCGACCGGCGCCGGGTACTGCTCGGGCGCGGTGTTGGCGATGTGGCCGAATATCATGATGATCCTCCCGTTACAGCGCCTGAATGCGCGCCCAAACCCGTTCGTCGACCGGAATGCCGTCGCGCAGGTTTTCTTCCAGAATGCGCGGGAACTTGTGGCCCGGCAGGCGAATGGCGACGTCGGGATTGTCCCGTTCGGCGCTGGTGACGTAATCCATGATGCGCTGCAGTTTTTGATCGCGGCTGTCGCCGTCGATCAACCGGTCTATCTCAATCGCGATGAACACCTGCGAGACGCCGTATTCATCGCGGTGATCTTCCGTCACTTCCGCCACCGAGGCACCGCCGGACAGCAGGGTGGCGATCATGTCCAGCACGATCGACAGCGCCGATCCTTTCCAGTACCCCATCGGTAGAATGCGCCGGTTCTCCTCGATGGTCGCCGGATCGCGGGTCAGGCGGCCGTCGTTGTCGAAGCCGCCGTCCACCGGCAGGGTTTTGCCCGCCAGCCGGTTCAGCTCCAGCGCGCCGTAGGAAAACATCGACATCGACATGTCCACCATGGTGATCGGGTTGCCGGGTACGGCGACGATCAGCGGGTTGGTGCCGATACGGCACGTTTTGGCGCCCCACGGCGGCATCACGGCGATCGAGTTAGTCCAGCAAATGCCGATATAGCCTTTCTCCGCCGCCTGCCAGCCGTAGCCGCCGCCGCGCATCCAGTGGTTGGCGTTGCGCAGCGCCACCAGGCCGATGCCATGATCGTCGGCTAATTGCATGGCGCGATCCATCATGCGGCGGGCGGTAAGGTTGCCGATGCCCTGGTGCGCATCCCATTGCTCGATCGCCCCCAGAGACAACAGTTTGCTGGGTTCGGCGTCTGGCACGATATCACCGGCGTCCAGCTGCTGAATAAAGCGCGGAAAGCGGTTAACGCCGTGGGAATAAACGCCGCTGGCGGTGGTGTCGGCGAACATGCCGGCGCAGTCATCGGCGGTGTGCTCCGCCACGCCGCGCGCCAGCAGCACGCGTTTGAATTGGTGTTTTAACTCGCTGTAACTCACTCTCATGCCGGATCTCCACCTGTGCGAATCGCCTGTTTTTGGTTCGCTAAATTTCAATATACGAAATTGCATTTCAAATAAATGCTATCCCGGCGATTCAGGGAAGTCAAAGCAAGGGGGAGTAAAATTATTCATGAAAAACATGACGTTAAAATTGAGTGGTGATTTTGTGATCGTCGCCACATTTTGGTGGAGATGGCGTGCTTCAGACGTGACAAAGCAGGGCGGATCGAAACCCACCCTGCGTCTTGCGAGACCCCGGCTAACCGCGGGTGTTCAGCACCATGCGGTAGAGTGAGGTGGTGGCGGTGATATAGAGTTCATCGCCGTTCGGGCCGCCGAAGGTACAATTGGAGACGCGTTCCGGCACGCTGATTTTGTCGATCTGTCGCCCCTGTGGATCAAAGACCAGCACGCCGTCGGCACAGCTGCAAAACAGATTGCCGGCCCGATCGACGCAGAAGCCGTCCGGGAAACCGGGCTCCACCGTCGCGAAACGGCGGCCGGCTTCCAGCCCGCGGCCGTTGACCGCATAGACGCGCAGCTCTCGGCGGCCCAGCGTCGGAAAATCCACGATCGACATGTCCGCAACGTACAGCCATTTTTCATCCGGTGAAAACGCCAGGCCGTTCGGGCGCTGCAGGTCGCAGGCGGCGATGGTCAGCGAACCATCGCGCGGATCGAAGCTGTAGAGATAACAGCCGATCACCTGGCTTTCCGATTTGTAACCCTCTTCGTCGCCGATGATGCCGTAGGGCGGATCGGTGAACCACAGGGTGCCGTCGGAACGCACCGCCACGTCGTTCGGCGAGTTAAAGCGCTTGCCGTCGACGCGATCGATCAACAGGCGCACCTCGCCATCGCTTTCGGTGCGGCTGATGCCGCGCCGCCCGTGTTCACAGCTGACCACGCGCCCTTCGCCGTCGCACGCATTGCCGTTGGCGTAGTGCGACGGCGAGCGGTATAGGGTCAGCTCACCCCGGCGCGACCAGCGGAACATGCGATTGCCTTTCACGTCGCTGAACACCACCGCATCCTCCTGCGGCAGCCAGACCGGCCCCTCGGCCCAGATCGCCGGCGAACACAGGCGCTCGAGCCGGGCGTGCGTGCGCAATGAATCGCCGTTCACTTCACGCCCCAGATCGCTTTGTAGTGGCCCTGGTAATCGTTTTGCGGGTCATACAGGTTATTGGCGCCGCCGTCGGCGGCGATATTGTCGCGGGTCACCAGATGCGCCGGGGTCACGTAGCCGGAAGGCGGCTGCTTGGCGAAGGCGCGGTTGAATTCGTCCAGCAGTTGCCAACCGTGCAGCTTCAAGGGTTCCGGCACCGTCGCCGACTGGCTGTCGCCCGAGCGGATACGCTGGTAAGCGGAGATCGAACCGTCGCCGGCCGATACGTTGTAAGGTGCGTTCTTGCCGCCTTTGCCGGCGGTCTTCAGCGCCGGCGCCATAAAGTCGAAGTACAGATCGTTGATCGCCAGCGCATATTGGAATTTGTCGCCGTACTTCTGCAGCAGACTGAAGGTCATTGCCGGCATGCGGTTGGCGGTATCGGCCAGCGGCGTATCGATGAATTCCAGCAGCGTGCAGCCGCTGCATTTGGCGATCTCGTCTTTCATGACGTTGGCCTTGTCCAAGGCGATTTGATACAGCGAGTCGGTGAAGATCAGCACGCTCGCCTTGCCGCCGGACTGCACCACCGCGTATTGCGCGGCGATGCGCGCCACTTCGTTGGAGTCCGACGTGACGTTATAGAACACGTTGTATTTGGCGATGGGGCCCGGTTCCGGCACCGCGTGCCAGGCGGTCAGCACGATGCCCTGCTGCACGGCCTTTTTCAGCGGGATCTTGGCGACGTTAGGGTTCCAGCCGCCGATCACGATGCCGTCCGGTTTTTGGGCGATGGCCTGATTGAGCGATGCCAGCTGATCTTTCACCGAGCCGCCGCCGTCGAGCGTTTCCAGCTTCCAGCCGGCGGCTTTCGCCGCTTCGCTCAACCCCTGTTGCACCCCTTGCACGCCGCCGTTCTTCATGTCGGAGGCGATAAAAATGATCTTCTTGTTGGCCTGCAGCTGCGGGCCGCTGGTGGGGCCGTCCCACTGGGTGGCGCTGGCGGTAGCCTTCGCGACGGCGGCGGTGGCCTGATCGAGATAGGCGTCGGCCCAGGCCGGCGATGCGGCGAGCAAGAATGTGGTGAACCCCGGTAACAGCCAAATGCGTTTCATGGTGTGCTCCTGGTTTAAGGGTGGGTCGCTGTCTGATTGTTGTTGTCAGCCGGCGTCGCCTGGCTGCGTTGTACCGCTTTCTGATTGAGCAGCCGACGGCGTTGGGCATAGCCGGCCAGGGTGATCGACAGCAACAGCGTCGCGCCGTTGAACAGCGGCTCGACCCAGAATTCGCCGCCGAACTGCTGAATGCCGGCGATGCCGATAGCCAGAATGGCGATGCCGACCACGGTACCCCAGACGTTGACGCGCCCTGGGCGAATGGTGGTGCTGCCGAGGAAGGCGCCGACCAGCGCCGGCAGCAGATAGTCCATGCCGACGCTGGCCTGGCCGACGCCCTGTTCGGCGGCGATCAACACGCCGCTGAAACCGGTGAGCACGCTGGAGGTGATGAAGGCGCCGATGGTAAAGCGGTTGACCGAGATGCCGTTCAGGCGCGCCGCCGCCGGGTTGCCGCCCACCGCATACATGCAGCGGCCGAGCGGGGTGTGTTCGGTGATGAGCCACAGCACCACCGCGACGATCAGCACGTAAAACGCCACGATTGGAATGCCGGCGATCTCGGTGTGGTGCAGTGCGATAAAGGCATCCGGCAAGTCGCCGACGATCTGCCGCCCACCGGAGTACCACAGGGCAATGGCGTACAGTACGGTGCCGGAGCCGAGAGTGGCGACGAAGCTGTCGATATCGGCCAGCGCCACCAGAATGCCGTTCAGCAGCCCGTACAGCGCCGAGATCGCCAGCACCGTCAGCACCGCCATCTGCCAGGAGAAGCCGTATTCCACCTGCAGCGTGATCGCCAGAATGTGCCACAGCACAATGCCGAAACCGACGTTAAGATCGATCTTGCCTACGATCATCGGGATGGTCGCCGCCAGCGCCAACAGGGCGATTTTGGCCTTGCTCGACAAGATAGCCTGCAGCGTCAGCATCGATGCGAAGGAGGGGGTGAGCAGTGAGAACAGCACGACCAGCGCGATGCACAGCAGCAGCAGGCCATAGCGGGTGAGGACCTGCATCAGCCACGGACCGGCGCCGTCCTGCGCCAGACTGACGCGCTGCTCCAACGCGGTTGATTTAACGGATGTTTTAGACATGGCCTACCTCGGATTCTGACGTGATTGCGACGCTTTCCCCGGTGCTGGCAGAGGCCAGCTCCAATAAATTGGCGAATGACACCTGCTGATTTTTCAGCTCGCCGACCACTTTCCCGCGGTTGAATACCAGTGCGCGGTTGCAAATATGGGCGATCTCCTCGAAATCGTTGGAGATCACCAGCACCGCCACGCCTTCCGCCAGGGATTTATTCAGCAGGTGGTAGATTTCCGCTCGCGCGCCGACGTCCACGCCGGCGGTGGGATCTTCGAGGATCAGCAGCGGCGCCCCCAGATGCATCCAGCGCGCCATCACCACCTTTTGCTGGTTGCCGCCGGACAGCGCGCTGATATCGATATTGACGTCCTTGGGGCGTACGTCGAACAGCTGCACCTTCCACCAACTGGCGCCGATCTCCGCTCGCCGCCCGTAGCGGGAGAGCAGCCGGTGGCCGCTGGCGCAGGGGTTGATAAACAGGTTTTCACGCACGCTCATCGACATCACCAGGCTTTCGCCGGTGCGATCGCCCGCGACCAGCGAAACGCCGCAGGCCATCGCCTGCTGTGGGGAGCTCGCCTGATAGGGCCGATCGCGAAACCGAATCGCGCCGCCGTCGGCCTGGCGCAACCCGAACAGCAGCCGGCCAATCTCTTCTTGCCCGGCCCCGCGCAGGCCGGCCAGCGCCAGCATCTCGCCCGGCTGCAAATCGAAGCTCACCGGGCCGATGTCGCCCACCGTGACGCTATCGAGCTGCAGCACCGGCGGACGATGTTCCGGCAGCGGTTCGCGCTGATCGTCCGCCATCGCTTCGCCGACGATGGTTTGCACCAGATCGCGCAGCGAGTAGTCGGCGGTGCGGCCGCCGGCGACATAGCGCCCGTCGCGCATTACGCAGACCCGATCGGCGATTTCGATCACTTCGTCCAGGCGGTGGGTGACGTAAATCATGCCGACCTTTTTGGCGCGCAGCCGGTTGATCACGGCGAACAGATGACGCACGTCGTTGGCGGGCAGGGAGGCGGTCGGTTCATCCAGCACCAGCAGCTCGGCATTGACCGCCACCGCGCGGGCGATCGCCAGCAGCGATTTTTCGGTGCGCGAGAGTTCGAAGACGCGCGCATCGGGATCGAGCGCGATGCCGACGTCTTGCAGCGCCTGCGCCGCCCGGCGGTGAATGGCGCGCCAGTCGATCAACCCAAAGCGGCGGGGAAACCCCATCACCAGCGCCATGTTCTCCGCCACCGTCATCCATTCAATCAGGCCGAGATCCTGATGAATAAAGGCGATCGGCTGGCGGCTGGCGCTTTTTATCGCGGCGGCGGAGGTGATGCTTGCGCCCTGAAAACGAATATCGCCGCCGTCGCGCGGGTAGACGCCCGCCAGCACTTTGATCAGCGTCGATTTGCCGGCGCCGTTTTCGCCCAGCAGCGCCAGAACCTCGCCCGGCATCACCTGCAGGCTGACGTCGTTGACCGCCACGTTGCCGCCAAATCGTTTGACGATGTGGCTGAGGGTAAGGATGGGCTGTGCCGCATTATCGATAGTCATGTGATGCGCCCCTGGTGTTGCGCCCGTGCGAAGATGCCGGGCAAATCAGCTAAACCGCTGGTGAGTATCTGGTCTTTAAATTTCAACATGCGAAATTCAATTTCAAAAATAATATGACGTTCGTTGCGCTAAATCAAAGGCGATGAGGTTTTAATTATTGATATTAAACAATGAGTTATTTTTTACTTTGCGGAAGTGTGACCGATGGCTCACTTCAATGAGGGGGAAATATTGCGGATTCTTGGCCCGCTGCGGACAATGAAACGGCGTTCCGTCTTCACCTGATGCAGGCCTTGGGGTAACATGCCCGGCAAAGAGCCTGCTGACTTCGCCGCAGCGCCGGTTGGCGGTTCGACACTGGAGAGATTTTCGCTATGAGCCTGAAAGCCGTCGACGAGAAAGATGACAAGAAAGACAAACCGCTGGGCAGCCAAAGCCTGTTCCGCGGTTTGCAGTTGATTGAGATCCTGAGCAATTTCCCCAACGGATGTCCGCTGGCGCATCTGTCCGAGCTGGCTGGCATGAACAAGAGCACGGTGCACCGCTTGCTGCAGGGGTTGCACACCAGCGGCTATGTGACCCAGGCGCCGTCGCCGGGCAGCTACCGCCTGACCACCAAGTTCATTTCCATCGGCCAGAAGGCGCTGTCGTCACTCAATATCATTCACGTGGCTGCGCCGCATTTGGAACAGCTGAACCTGGAAGTGGGCGAGACGGTCAACTTCTCCAGCCGCGAAGACGACCACGTCATCCTGATCTACAAGCTGGAGCCGACCACCGGCATGATGCGCACCCGCGCCTATATCGGTCAGCATATGCCGCTGTACTGTTCGGCGATGGGGAAAATCTTCATGGCCTACGGCAACGATGATTACCCGGCCCACTACTGGCAGACTCACCAGCAGGAGATTCAGACGCTGACGCGCAATACCATCACCGAGCTGCCGAAGATGCATGAGGAGTTGGCCGATATTCGCCAGCGCGGCATGGCGATGGATCGCGAAGAAAACGAGCTGGGGGTCTCCTGCGTGGCAGCGCCGGTGTTCGATATTCAACAGCGCGTGCCTTATGCGGTGTCGGTTTCTCTGCCGACCGCCAAGCTGCAGCAAATCGGCGTCAAAAGCCTGATTAAACCGGTGCTGGCCACCGCGCAACGCATCTCGCAGGAGCTGGGTTTCGTCACGCCGATTTGAGTATTAGCGTCGCTGATACTGGATTAGAAACATCAATTTCACCTAATGATCGCTTCCTCGTATGATGCGCGTGTTGACCGACACGCGCCCTCGTCCGGCGCCTTTTATCATTCGAGGAATCCCCATGTTAGCCGTCTTCCTGCAGGGCTTTGCCCTGAGCGCCGCCATGATCCTGCCGCTGGGCCCGCAGAACGTATTCGTGATGAATCAGGGCATTCGCCGCCAGTATCATCTGATGATTGCTTCGCTGTGCGCATTGAGCGATATCGTGCTGATCTGCGCCGGTATTTTCGGCGGCAGCGCCTTGCTGACCCGCTCGCCGCTGCTACTGGCGCTGGTCACCTGGGGCGGGGTGGCGTTTCTGCTGTGGTACGGGTGGGGCGCGTTCCGTTCCGCCTTCAGCCCGCAACCGGCGCAGGCCGCGGCGCAGGAGCTGGCGCAGAGCCGCTGGCGCATCGTGGTCACTATGCTGGCGGTCACCTGGCTGAACCCGCATGTTTATCTGGATACCTTTGTGGTGCTCGGCAGTTTGGGCGGGCAGCTGACGGCGGACGTGCGCTCCTGGTTCGCGCTCGGGGCGGTCAGCGCGTCGGCGGTGTGGTTCTTCGGGCTGGCGCTGCTGGCCTCCTGGCTGGCGCCGTGGCTGAACACGCAGCGGGCGCAGCGCATCATCAACGCGCTGGTCGGGCTGGTGATGTGGGGCATCGCGCTGCAGCTGGCCTGGCAGGGGGCAAATTTATAAGAATTTGTCACTAATCCGAATTCAAAACGCCGCGTGATATGCTACGTTTGATGCCAGGAATCCGGCGGTTCTTACAGGGAAAAGCCGGCGATCAGAGACAGCCTGTCATTAAGGAGACACTGTGAAGCTAAAAGCATTGGCTATGGCCGCAATGGTCGGATTAGGGACGTTACCGATGGCGCTGCAGGCGGCTGAAGTGCCTGAAGGGCCGCACGTCGTCACCTCCGGCACCGCCAGCGTGGACGCCACGCCGGATATCGCCACCCTGGCGATCGAAGTAAGCGTTTCCTCCAAAGACGCCGCCCAGGCGAAGAAGCAGGTGGACGAGCGCGTGGCGCAGTACTTTGATTTCCTGCAGAAAAATAACATCGAGAAGAAAGACATCAGCGCCGCCAACCTGCGCACCCAGCCGGAATATGACTACCTGAAAACCGGCGAGTCGGTGCTGAAGGGCTACCGGGCAGTGCGCCAGGTGCAGGTGACCCTGCGTCAGTTGGACAAGCTGAACGAGCTGCTGGACGGCGCGCTGAAATCCGGCCTGAACGAGATCCGCGCGGTGGAGCTGGGCGTCGCCAAGCCGGACGTGTATCGCGAGCAGGCGCGGCAAAAAGCGATCGAGAACGCGACTCAGCAGGCCGAATCCCTGGCCAAAGGCTTCCACGCCAAGCTGGGGCCGGTGTACAGCATTCGCTACCGGGTTGCCAACTACCAGCCGATGCCGGTGGCGCGGATGTATAAGGCGGCCGGTGCGGCGGCGGAAAGCGACGCGGCGCAAACCTATGAGCAGCAAAGCATTCACTTCGACGATCAGGTGGATGTGGTGTTCGAGCTGCAGCGCAACGCCGCGCAGTAATGTGTTCGTATTGAAGAAAAGGTTCGCTGCGGCGAACCTTTTTTCGTTTTAATCCTGACGCAGCACCTGGTGGCCGTGTTCCAGCAGCGCGTCGGTCACTTTGCGCATCATGCGGCTTTCCGGCGCGAAGCGGTGCCAGTACAGCATGCGGCGCTGGTACAGCCCCGGCGTCAGATCGATCAGTTCACCGGATGCCAGCTCCTTTTCGATCTGCAGGTGAGGGATCATACAGCAGGTGGTGCCCTGGCGTGCCAGCTGCACAAAGGCTTCCGAGGAGTTCACGATGTGGCAGGGCACGCTGCCCGGCGACAGATCGAAGTTCTGCTGCAGGAACGCCTGGTGCATGTCGTCGAGATGATCGAAGGCCACCGCCGGCGCTTTCAGCAGCGCGGAGCGGGTGACGCCGCTCGGGAAGTAGCGCTCGGCGAAGCCGCTGGAGGCGACGAACAGGTAGTCCAGCGCCCCCAGCCGATCCACCAGGCAGCTCGGCAGCGGCTGCGGCTGAATACTCACCGCGCCCACCACCTCACCACGGCGCAGCCGCTCCTGGGTGCGGGTTTCATCTTCCACCTGCAGATTCAGGCGAATGGGGGAGTCCGCCAGCACCGGCTTCAGCGCCGGCAGCAGCCAGGTTGCCAGACTGTCGGCGTTGACCGCCAGCGACAGCAGCAGCGGCGTATCGACGCCGGTGTCGTTGCCCAGCCACTCTTCTTCCAGCAACTCCACCTGATGCAGCAGCGCGAGCAGCTTTTGCCCTTGTTCGGTCGGGCGCGGCGGCACGGTACGAACCAGCAGCGGTTGGCCGAACAGGTTTTCCAGCTGTTTGATGCGTTGGGATACCGCCGATTGCGTGATACAGAGTTTTTGAGCGGCGCGCTCGAAGCCGCGCTCACGGATCACCGCGTCCAGCGCTTGCAGCGTACGATAGTCTGGGCGTTTCATCGGAAAGATATCCCTTAAATTAGAATGATACCGGCACTATGCCACATTTTGCGCACGGCGCAGGTGGAAAATCACGCCCCCACCTCGCCGCCAAGCGGGTAAAAATGCGGGCTGCGGTAAATAAGTGTGATCCTGCCGGCGTGAAAAACAGCGTTTTACCCTATAATACGCACACGTTTTCGTACAGAGGCAAGGGACATATTATGACGCAGGATGAACTGAAAAAAGCGGTGGGTTGGGCGGCGCTGGAATACGTGACGCCGGGCACCATCGTCGGGGTCGGCACTGGCTCTACCGCCGCCCACTTTATTGACGCGCTGGGCTCCATCAAGCACCAGATCGAAGGCGCGGTGTCCAGCTCCGATGCCTCCACCGCCAAGCTGAAAAGCCTCGGCATCCACGTGTTCGACAGCAACGAAGTGGATTCGCTCGATATTTACGTGGACGGCGCGGACGAAATCAACGGCCATATGCAGATGATCAAGGGCGGCGGCGCTGCGCTGACGCGCGAGAAGATCATCGCCGCCATCGCCAAGAAATTCATCTGCATCGTCGACGCCAGCAAGCAGGTGGACGTGCTGGGCAAGTTCCCGCTGCCGGTGGAAGTGATCCCGATGGCCCGCTCTTACGTGGCGCGTGAGCTGGTGAAACTCGGTGGCCTGCCGGAGTATCGTCAGAACGTGGTGACCGACAACGGCAACGTGATCCTCGATGTGCATAACCTGAGCATCACCGACGCCATCGCGCTGGAGAACAAGATCAACGGCATCGCCGGCGTGGTGACCGTGGGGCTGTTCGCCAACCGCGGCGCGGACGTGGCGCTGGTCGGCACCCCGGAAGGCGTGAAAGTGGTCAAATAAGCCTCCGCCGTCTGTGGCCCGGTAGCGCCGGGCCGCATAATTCTTCGGTTAAAATATCTTTTCTGAAAAACGGCAAATTTGGTGACTTATGTCACATTGTGAAACCTGACTCCCCAAAGCTTCTGCCGAAAACTTTCCCTATGGCATTTTCTGCCGTAAACCGCCATCAACGCTGCGCCTTGTCCTGCCGGGCAGGCAATCGTTTGTATTGCCGCCCGCGTTATTTTTGTTATGTTGGATGGGAGCTGTGTCGTCACAGCCGCTTCTGAAGTCTGAACATAGGGTCGGGTAAATGGCAAAAGTATCATTGGAGAAAGACAGGATTAAATTCCTGTTGGTGGAAGGGGTTCATCAGAGCACGGTCGATAATTTACGTGCCGCCGGTTATACCAACATCGAATACCACAAGGGTGCGTTAGACACCGAATCGCTGAAGGCATCCATCCGCGATGCACACTTCGTCGGCATCCGATCGCGTACGCATCTGACCGAAGAGGTGTTTGCCGCCGCAGAAAAACTGGTGGCGGTGGGCTGCTTCTGCATCGGCACCAACCAGGTTGATCTGAAAGCGGCGACCAAGCGCGGTATTCCGGTCTTCAACGCCCCCTTCTCCAATACCCGATCCGTGGCCGAAATGGTGCTGGGCGAGCTGCTGTTGATGCTGCGCGGCATTCCGGCCGCCAACGCCAAGGCGCACCGCGGCGTGTGGCACAAACTGGCCGTGGGCTCCTATGAGGCGCGCGGTAAAAAGCTGGGTATCATCGGCTACGGCCATATCGGCACCCAGCTTGGCATTCTGGCCGAAGGGCTGGGCATGAAGGTGTTCTTCTACGATATCGAGAACAAGCTGCCGTTAGGTAATGCGCAGCAGGTGCGCCATCTGTCCGATCTGCTCAATATGAGCGACGTGGTGACGCTGCACGTGCCGGAAACGCTGGCCACCAAGAACATGATGGGAGCGGAAGAGCTGGCGCTGATGAAACCAGGCGCCATTCTGATCAACGCCTCGCGCGGCACCGTGGTGGATATTCCCGCGCTGTGCGATGCGCTGGCCAGCAATCACCTGGCGGGCGCGGCGATCGACGTCTTCCCGGAAGAGCCGGCAACCAACAGCGATCCGTTCAACTCGCCGCTGTGTGAGTTCGACAACGTGTTGTTGACGCCGCACATCGGCGGCTCCACTCAGGAAGCGCAGGAGAACATCGGCGACGAAGTGGCCGGCAAGCTGGCGAAATACTCCGACAACGGATCGACCCTGTCCGCCGTCAACTTCCCGGAAGTGTCGCTGCCGGCGCATGGCCCGAACGCCAGCCGCCTGCTGCACATCCACGAAAACCGTCCGGGCGTGCTGACGCAGATTAACCAGATCTTTGCCGAAGAGGGGGTTAACATCGCCGCGCAGTATCTGCAAACCGGCCCGGAAATCGGCTACGTGGTGATCGACATCGAAGCGGAAACCGCGCGCGCCGACGCCGCGCTGCAGCGCATGAAGGCCATCGACGGCACTATTCGCGCCCGTCTGCTGTTCTGATTAGGCGGCATGCCGCAACGAAAAAGGCCGGAGCGATCCGGCCTTTTGCTATTTAGGTTCGTGCCACGCCCAGCTGCAGAGCGGGGTGAGGATTTCCGGCAGCGGGATATCCCAGTGCTCGGTCGGCAGGTGCTCCACCTGCTGGCAATCATGGGCCAGCCCGATGGGATAAGGGCCGTCGCTCTGCCAGTTTTGCAGGGTGCGATCGTAAAAGCCGCCACCCATACCCAGACGTTGCCCGGTATGATCGAATGCCACCAGCGGCGTCAGCACGACGTCCAGCTCGCCCAGCGGCAACACCTGGCGCACATCGAGGCGCGGTTCAAGAATATTGAAGCGATTGCGCACCAGTGGCGTTTCCGGCGCATAGCGCAGGAACAGCAGGTGGCCCGGGCTGAACGGATGCAGCACCGGCAGGTAAACCCGTTTTCCGAGCGTCCACAGCTGCTCTATCAGCGGCACGGTATCGAGTTCACCGTCAAACGACAGGAATACCGCGATGCTGTGCGCCGCCTTAATGTGCGCATGCGCGACGAGGCGCTCGGCTATTTTCTCTGCGGCAAAGCGTTGCTGGCCCGGCGTAAGCTCGCGCCGACGTTGGCGAATCAGTTGACGAATGGCTTGGCGCTGCTGCGCGAATTGGGGTTGAAAAGGCATCGTATCAGGCTTGCTCAGTGTGGCGTTCGGCACACATAAACCGCTGAAAAGGGGAATCTCCGAGATGCCGTCGCAGGCTGTAACCCTTGAACCCATGGTTCAAGGTGAACGTGCCGTCGCAATCTTAAGGCTTCTCGGCGCACCGAGCGTGCTCACCGATCGCGGAGCAACACATTCTGTTTGTACTAAATATCGGCTCAGGGGACTGGCCCGCTGGCGAACATCTCAGAGAAATTTTGTACTCGTTGCCGAAACTGTGATTTCAACAACTTAAGTTATTCGAATTGTGCATCCTGACGTTCAGAGATGCGACCTTGTTCAAGCAGCGCTTGTTCAATGGTCTGCTGCAGCATCCGTATGCGTTGTTCCATATTGGACGCATAGTCACGGGTTTTCAACCGTTCTTGAGCAAGTTCGTGACAGACGTTCAATGCCGCGATGAAAACCAGTTGCTCAGTATTGGAGACTCTAGTGCGAACTTTAAGATCTTGCAACCGTTGGTTAAGATCGTCCGCCGCCATATTCAACGCATCTTGTTGTTCTGGCGGGCAATTGACTCTTAACGAGCGGCCAAAAATTTGAATATCTACCGGTTGTGCAGACATGCCACCTTCCTGCCTAAATTTCGCGCCAGCCTTGTCCGCCCTGGCCGGGCCGTCAAAGCGGGCGCCACTATATATACCTCGGTACCAAGATACAACCCCTTTTTCAGTACCTGGTTGTAATCTACTGTGGCGCACATTGCCAGTCAAAAAAGGGTTTCAAAATGCGTATTTACCGCACTTTCGCCACCCGACGGCGCAGTGTGAAACCTGCCACATCGCGATTATAACTAGCCACTGAGGTGTCGCGCTTATCTGGTATAGCGACGGACCTTGGTGGTAGCATAACACGAACTTATCCTGCCAACGATGACGAATGCGCATGTCTATACAGAATACATTTCCAAGTTACCAATCTTTGACCGTGGCCCTCAACCAGCAGTCGGTGGCGCTGACCGCGGCAGAAATGCATGGCCTGATCAGCGGCCTGTTGTGCGGCGGCAGCCGTGATGCCGGCTGGCAGGCGCTGGTGCACGATCTGACCAACGAAGGCGTCGCCTTCCCGCAG
Source organism: Serratia sp. 2880STDY5682894 (assembly GCF_001537385.1). Lineage (NCBI taxonomy): Bacteria > Pseudomonadati > Pseudomonadota > Gammaproteobacteria > Enterobacterales > Yersiniaceae > Serratia > Serratia sp. 2880STDY5682894. The sequence continues at coordinate 178,059 of NZ_FCJA01000005.1, forward strand.
GCGCTCAGCCAACCGCTGCAACAGCTGTATGAAGTGACGCGCGAAACGCTCGAAGACGACGAATTCCTGTTCCAACTGATGCTGCCGGAAGGGGAGATCGTCAGCGTGTTCGATCGCGCCGACGCGCTGGCCGGTTGGGTCAACCACTTCCTGCTCGGCCTGGGGATGATGCAGCCGAAGCTGGCCCAGGTGAAAGACGAAGTTGGGGAAGCGATCGACGATCTGCGCAACATCGCGCAGCTGGGCTACGACGAAGATGAAGATCAGGAAGAATTGGAGCAGTCGCTGGAAGAAGTGGCGGAGTATGTGCGGGTTGCCGCCATCATGTGCCACGGCGAATTCACCCGTCACAAGCCAACGGCGCCGGAAAACATCAAACCGACGTTGCACTAAGCGTCTTATCGCCCCTCCGCCGGCGGTGCGGATGGCATGATTTCAGGAGAAGGTAATGACTCAGCAGGAATTCAACAACCGCCGTCAGGCGCTGTTGGCGAAAATGGCGCCGGCCAGCGCGGCGGTTATTTTCTCTGCGCCGGAAACGACGCGCAGTGCAGATTCAGACTATCCCTATCGGCAGAACAGCGACTTTTGGTACCTGACCGGCTTCAATGAGCCGGAAGCGGTGCTGGTGCTGATCAAAAGCGACGAAACGCACAACCACAGCGTGCTGTTCAACCGGGTGCGCGATCTGACGGCGGAAATCTGGTTTGGCCGCCGCCTGGGGCAAGACGCTGCGCCGGCGAAGCTGGGCGTGGATCGCGCGCTGCCGTTCGATGAAATCAATGATCAGCTGCACCTGCTGCTCAATGGCCTGGACGTGGTCTACCACGCGCAGGGCGAATACGCATACGCCGATCAGATCCTGTTCGGTGCGCTGGACAAACTGCGCAAGGGGTTCCGCCAGAATCTGCAGGCGCCGGCCACCGTGACCGACTGGCGGCCGTGGCTGCACGACATGCGCCTGTTCAAATCGCCGGAAGAGCTGGCGGTGATGCGCCGCGCCGGTGAGATCAGCGCGCTGGCGCATACCCGCGCGATGGAAAAATGCCGCCCGGGCATGTTCGAATACCAGCTGGAAGCGGAAATTCACCATGAATTCACCCGCCTCGGCGCCCGCTACCCATCTTACAACACCATCGTCGGCAGCGGCGAAAACGGCTGCATCTTGCACTACACCGAGAACGAGAGCCAGATGCGCGAGGGCGATTTGGTGCTGATCGACGCCGGCTGCGAGTATCAGGGGTACGCCGGCGACATTACCCGCACCTTCCCGGTTAACGGTAAGTTCAGCAAGCCGCAGCGCGCGGTGTACGACATTGTGCTGGCGTCGCTGCTGCGCGCTTTGGCATTGTTCAAACCCGGCACCAGCATCCGCGAAGTCAACGACGAAGTGGTGCGCATCATGGTGGTCGGGCTGGTGGAACTGGGTGTATTGAAAGGTGAAGTCGACCAGCTGCTCGCCGAACAAGCGCACCGGCAGTTCTTCATGCACGGGCTGAGCCACTGGCTGGGCCTCGACGTGCACGACGTCGGCCACTACGGCACGCCGAGCCGCGATCGGCTGCTGGAGCCGGGCATGGTGCTGACCGTGGAACCGGGGCTGTACATTGCGCCGGATGCGGACGTGCCGGCGGAATACCGCGGCATCGGCATCCGCATCGAGGACGACATCGTGATCACCGCCGACGGCAACGAAAACCTGACCGCCACCGTGGTGAAAGACGCCGATGCCATCGAGGCTTTGATGGCGGCGGCAAGGTAACGGAATGAGCGTAATTATCGTTGGTGGCGGTATGGCTGGCGCGACGCTGGCGCTGGCTATCTCGTCGCTTACTCAGGGAAGAATGGCCGTGGATCTGGTCGAGGCGACTCGGCCGGATGACCGCAGCCATCCGGGCTTTGACGCCCGCGCCATCGCATTGGCGCAGGGCACCTGCCAACAGCTGGCACGCATCGGCGTTTGGCCGGCGCTGCGCGACTGCGCCACCCCGATCACTCAGGTGCACGTCAGCGATCGCGGCCATGCCGGTTTCGTGAATCTGCAGGCGCAGGATTATCAGGTCGATGCGCTTGGCCAGGTGATCGAACTGCACGACGCCGGGCAGCGGCTGTTCGCGCTGCTGGCGAAGGCGCCGGGCGTTACGCTGCATTGCCCCGCGCGGGTGGTGGACGTGATTCGCACCGCAGAGCGGGCGGAAGTACAACTGGATACCGGTCTGCGCCTGTGCGGGCAGCTGCTGGTGGCGGCCGACGGTTCACGTTCGGCGCTGGCGCAGGCCTGCAACGTGCAGTGGCGGCAGGAGGAGTATCCGCAGTTCGCCACCATCGCCAACGTCACCACGGCGGAAGATCCGCAGGGGCGCGCCTTCGAGCGTTTTACCCGCTACGGGCCGCTGGCGCTGCTGCCGATGTCGCAGGGGCGCAGTTCGCTGGTGTGGTGCCATGCGCGCGAAGATCGCGCCCGGGTGGATGCCTGGGACGACGAGCGTTTTATCGCCGAGCTGCAACAGGCCTTCGGCTGGCGGCTGGGGCGTATCCTCAAGGCCGGTAAACGGCACAGTTATCCGCTCAGCCTGCTGACCGCCGATCGCCATGTCAGCCATCGTCTGGCGCTGGTGGGCAACGCGGCGCAGACGCTGCATCCGATCGCCGGGCAGGGGTTCAACCTCGGCCTGCGCGACGTGATGTCGCTGGCGGAAACGCTGGCGGAAGCGGTAGACAGCGGCGAAGACGCCGGCGGTTATGCGCTGCTGAGTCGCTATCAGCAGCGGCGGCAAAACGATCAGCAGGCGACGATCGGCGTGACCGACGGATTGATCCGCCTGTTCGCCAACCGTTATGTCCCGCTGGTGGTCGGCCGTAATCTGGGGCTGATGGCGATGGAGCGTTTGCCGGCGGTGCGCGACGCCTTCGCCAAGCGCACGCTGGGCTGGGTGGAACGTTAGACACAGAATCGGGCGCCCTGTGGCGCGCCCAAAACGCGGCGCGGCAAGGCGTCGCGCGTTATTTAAGGAAATCGAGCAGCATGCAATCATTTGACGTGATTATCGCCGGTGGCGGTATGGTGGGGCTGGCGTTGGCCTGCGGCCTGCAGGGCAGCGGGCTGCGCGTGGCGGTGCTGGAACAACGCCAGCCGGACATGGCGCCGCCGTCGGAGCAGCCTGCGCTGCGCGTCTCCGCCATCAATGCCGCCAGCGAGCGTTTGCTGCAGCACATCGGCGTGTGGGACGACATTCTCCAGCAGCGCGCCAGCGCTTACAACGCGATGGAAGTGTGGGAGCGCGACAGCTTCGGCAAAATCGCCTTCCGCGGCGACGAGTGCGGCTTCAGCCATCTCGGCCACATCATCGAAAACTCGGTGATCCAGCAGGCGCTGTGGAAACGCGCCGAAAGCCTGTCGGACATCACGCTGATTACCCCGGCCGCGCTCAAGCAAGTGGCGTGGGGCGAGAACGATGCCTTCGTTACGCTGGAGGACGGGCGCATGCTGACCGCCCGTCTGGTGATCGGCGCCGACGGCGCCCAGTCGTGGCTGCGCCAGCACGCCGACATCCCGCTCACCTTCTGGGATTACCGCCACCATGCGCTGGTTGCCACCATTCGCACCGAAGAGCCGCATCAGGCGACGGCGCGGCAAATTTTCCACGGCGACGGCATTCTGGCGTTCCTGCCGTTCAGCGATCCGTATTTGAGTTCCATCGTCTGGTCGGTGACGCCGGAAGACGCCGAGCGGCTCAAACAGCTTGAGCCGGAGCAGTTCAACCGCGAACTGGCGATGGCCTTCGATATGCGTCTGGGCGCCTGCAGCCTGGAAAGCGAACGGTTGGCGTTCCCGCTGACCGGCCGCTATGCGCGCAGCTTCGCCGCGCACCGCCTGGCGCTGGTGGGCGATGCGGCGCATACCGTGCATCCGCTGGCCGGGCAGGGCGTGAACCTGGGCTTTATGGACGCCGCCGAGCTGATTGCCGAACTGCGCCGCCTGCAGCGGCAGGGCAAGGATATCGGCCAGCACCTCTATCTGCGCCGCTATGAGCGCCGCCGCAAACATGGCGCGGCGGTGATGCTGGCCAGCATGCAGGGTTTCCGCGAACTGTTCGACGGCAACCACCCGGCCAAAAAGCTGCTGCGCGACGTGGGACTGCGGCTGGCGGACAGCCTGCCGGGCGTCAAGCCAAAGCTGGTGCGTCAGGCGATGGGCCTGAACGATCTGCCCGAGTGGCTTGCCTGATACCTGCCTTCTGCGAGCCCCCAGCGGGCTCGCGCTTCTCGCCTTATGCCATCGTCTTTCCTTATATAACCCTTCATTTGAAATAATCTAATTTCAGCCTCTTTTTATCATTACTTTTTCTAATTCCATGTTCGGTTATCAAAAGTCGGAATCTCATGCGCGGCCGTCGGTTTGTTATATAACTTCGGAGTTTTGCCGCTTTAATTGTTAATTTTGTGCCTTAAAGCGCATTTTTCCAGTGAAAAACTCTGCACACTAGCCCGGCATTTTACCGCCCTGGAACGGCGATGAGCCTATTTTAACTTATGGTTAATGTGGTCGTTCGGTGATAAGTTCGAGGGAAAGGTATCGTTTGCGTCACGGCGGTTGCACGCAGTTTCCGCCCGTCCCGGCGCAGCATTTGTGTTGAGCAGTCAGTGCGCCATGGCGATCGGGCCGCGAGCCAGGCTCCGCCGCATTGCGTGGCAGCACCCTAACTTCTAGCGACGAGTGGAAAGAGGGAAAAGATGGCAAAGCAAACCCCACTGTACGACCAGCACGTGGCGTGCGGTGCGCGCATGGTAGACTTTCACGGCTGGATGATGCCGCTGCACTACGGCTCGCAGCTCGATGAGCACCACGCGGTGCGTCAGGATGCCGGCATGTTCGACGTGTCTCACATGACCATCGTGGATCTACACGGCGCCCGCACCCGAGAGTTCCTGCGCTACCTGCTGGCGAACGACGTCGCCAAACTGACCCAACCCGGCAAGGCGCTGTACACCGGCATGCTGAATGCCTCCGGCGGCGTGATCGACGACCTGATCGTTTATTTCCTCACTGAAGACTATTTCCGCCTGGTGGTGAACTCCGCCACGCGCGACAAAGACCTGGCCTGGATTGAAGAGCACGCCGCGCCGTATGGCGTTGCGCTGACGGTGCGCGACGATCTGGCGCTGATCGCGGTACAGGGCCCGCAGGCCAAAGAGCGTGCCGGCACGCTGTTCACCCCGGAACAAAAAAGTGCGGTCGAAGGCATGAAGCCGTTCTTCGGCGTGCAGGCCGGCGAGCTGTTCATCGCCACCACCGGTTACACCGGCGAGGCCGGCTATGAGATCGCGCTGCCGAAAGAGCAGGCGGCGGATTTCTGGCAAAAATTGCTGGCCGCGGGCGTCAAGCCGGCCGGTCTGGGCGCGCGCGACACGCTGCGTCTGGAAGCGGGCATGAACCTCTACGGGCAAGAGATGGACGAAGGCGTTTCACCGCTGGCCGCCAACATGGGCTGGACCATCGCCTGGCAGCCGGAAGATCGTCGTTTCATCGGCCGCGAAGCGCTGGAACAACAGCGCGAGCAGGGCACCGAGCAACTGGTCGGCTTGATCATGACGGAAAAAGGCGTATTACGTAATGAGCTGCCGGTGCGTTTCACCGACGCGGCGGGGCAAACCCACGAAGGCGTGATCACCAGCGGTTCGTTCTCTCCGACGCTGGGCTTCAGCATCGCGCTGGCGCGCGTGCCGGCAGGTATCGGCGAGCAGGCCATCGTGCAGATCCGCAACCGTGAAATGCCGGTCAAAGTGACCAAGCCCGGTTTCGTTCGCGCCGGCAAGCCGCTGACAAATTGATTTTTTATTGATTGATTCTTTTATTTCTTCGAAGGAGTAACCGGCGATGAGCAATGTGCCAACAGAATTGAAATACGCATCCTCCCACGAGTGGGTTCGTTCAGAAGGTAACGGCGTTTACACCGTAGGCATCACCGAACACGCGCAGGAACTGCTGGGCGATATGGTGTTTGTCGATCTGCCGGAAGTGGGCCGCAAAGTCGCCGCCGGTGAAGATTGCGCCGTGGCGGAGTCCGTCAAGGCGGCGTCGGACATTTACGCGCCGATCAGCGGCGAAATCGTGGCGGTGAACGGCGAGCTGGAAAGCTCCCCGGAGCTGGTGAACAGCGAGCCTTACGGTGACGGCTTCCTGTTCCAGATTAAAGCCGCCGACGAAGGCGAGCTGGCGAACCTGCTGGACGCCGCGGCTTATCAGGCCTCGATCGACGAGTAATCGTGACCACGCCCCAGGCCTTTTGGCCGGGGCGTTTTAGTTACCGCTCAAGCTATATCCCGTATCACGCAAGCATTCAGGAATTTGTAGCAATGACTCAGACACTCAGCCAACTCGAACACAGCGAAGCGTTCATTGAACGCCACATCGGCTCTTCTGCGGAACAACGCCAGGAGTTGCTGGCAGCGGTGGGCGCTCGCTCGCTCAGCGCGCTGATCCAACAGATCGTGCCGGCGGACATTCAGCTGCCGGGGCCGCCGCCGGTCGGCGACGCGGCGACCGAACACCAGGCGCTGGCTGAGCTGAAGGCGATCGCCTCGCAAAATCAGCGCTACAAATCCTATATCGGCATGGGCTACAGCGCCGTGCTGACGCCGCCGGTGATCCTGCGCAACATGCTGGAAAATCCGGGTTGGTACACCGCTTATACCCCTTATCAGCCGGAAGTGTCGCAGGGCCGCCTGGAAGCGCTGCTGAACTTCCAGACCGTGACCCTCGATCTGACCGGCCTGGATCTGGCTTCCGCTTCGCTGCTGGATGAAGCCACCGCCGCCGCCGAAGCGATGGCCTTGGCCAAACGCGCCAGCAAGCTGAAAGACGCCAACCGCTTCTTCGTGGCTGACGACGTGCATCCACAGACGCTGGACGTGGTGCGCACCCGCGCGGAAACCTTCGGCTTCGACGTCATCGTCGATAAAGCGGAAAAAGTGCTGGAGCTGGACGGCGTGTTCGGCGTGCTGCTGCAACAGGTGGGCACCACCGGCGAGCTGCACGACTACAGCGCGCTGCTGGCCGAATTGAAATCGCGCAAAATCATCACCAGCGTGGCCGCCGACATCATGGCCCTGGTGCTGCTGACCGCGCCGGGCAAGCAGGGCGCCGACGTGGTGTTCGGCTCCGCGCAGCGCTTCGGCGTGCCGATGGGCTACGGCGGCCCGCACGCCGCCTTCTTCGCCTGCCGCGACGAGTTCAAGCGCTCGATGCCGGGCCGCATCATCGGCGTTTCCCGTGATGCCGCCGGCAACACCGCGCTGCGCATGGCGATGCAGACCCGCGAGCAGCATATCCGCCGCGAGAAGGCCAACTCGAATATCTGTACCTCGCAGGTGCTGCTGGCCAACATCGCCAGCCTGTACGCGGTGTACCACGGCCCACAGGGGTTGCAGCGCATCGCCGGGCGTATCCATCGCCTGACCGACATTCTGGCCGCCGGGCTGCAGAAGGCCGGCCTGACGCTGCGTCACAACACCTGGTTCGACACCCTGACCGTTGAAGTGAAAGACAAAGCGGCGGTGCTGGAACGCGCGCTGAGCTTCGGCATCAACCTGCGTACCGATATCCACGGCGCCGTAGGCATCACGCTGGACGAAGCCACCTCGCGTGAAGACGTGCAGACGCTGTTCGCACTGCTGGCCGGCGACAACCACGGCCTGGACATCGACGCGCTGGACGCGGCGGTGAGCAAGAGCAGCCAATCGATCCCGGCCGCCATGCTGCGTCAGGATCCGATCCTGACCCATCCGGTATTCAATCGCTATCACAGCGAAACCGAGATGATGCGTTACATGCACCGTTTGGAACGTAAGGATCTGGCGCTGAACCAGGCGATGATCCCGCTGGGTTCTTGCACCATGAAATTGAACGCCGCGGCGGAGATGATCCCGATCACCTGGCCTGAATTCTCCGAGCTGCATCCGTTCTGCCCGCCGGAGCAGGCTGCCGGCTACCAGCAGATGATCGGCCAACTGTCTCAGTGGCTGGTACAGCTGACCGGTTATGACGCGGTGTGCATGCAGCCGAACTCCGGCGCGCAGGGCGAATACGCCGGCCTGCTGGCGATCCGTCGCTACCACGAAAGCCGTAACGAAGCGGGCCGCCACGTCTGCCTGATCCCGAGCTCGGCACACGGCACCAACCCGGCCTCTGCCCAAATGGCGGGCATGAGCGTGGTGGTGGTCGCCTGCGACAAGAACGGTAACATCGATCTGCACGATCTGCGCGTCAAGGCAGAGCAGGCGGGCGAAGAACTCTATTGCATCATGGTGACCTACCCGTCGACCCACGGCGTGTATGAAGAAACCATCCGCGAAGTGTGCCAGATCGTGCATCAGTTCGGCGGTCAGGTGTATCTGGACGGCGCTAACATGAACGCCCAGGTGGGCATCACCACGCCAGGCTACATCGGCGCGGACGTTTCGCACCTCAACCTGCATAAAACCTTCTGCATCCCGCACGGCGGCGGCGGCCCGGGCATGGGCCCGATCGGCGTGAAAGCGCACCTGGCGCCGTTCGTGCCGGGCCACAGCGTCGTGCAGATCGACGGCGTAACCACCCAGCAGGGCGCAGTTTCCGCAGCGCCGTTCGGCAGCGCCTCCATCCTGCCTATCAGCTGGATGTACATCCGCATGATGGGCGCGGAAGGCCTGAAGCAGGCCAGCCAGATGGCGATCCTGAACGCCAACTACATCGCTACCCGCCTGAAAGGCGCATACCCGATTCTGTATACCGGCCGCGATCACCGCGTGGCGCACGAATGTATCCTCGATATTCGTCCGCTGAAGGAAGAGACCGGCATCAGCGAAATGGACATCGCCAAGCGCCTGATCGACTTCGGCTTCCACGCACCGACCATGTCGTTCCCGGTCGCGGGCACGCTGATGGTTGAGCCGACCGAGTCGGAAAGCAAGGTGGAACTGGATCGCTTTATCGATGCGATGCTGGCGATCCGCAGCGAGATCGATCGCGTCGCCAAAGGCGAATGGCCGCTGGAAGATAACCCGCTGGTGAATGCGCCGCACGTGCAGGCGGAGCTGGTCAGCGACTGGCAGCACCCGTACAGCCGCGAGCTGGCGGTGTTCCCGGTGGCCGGCGTGCGCGAGAACAAGTACTGGCCGAGCGTTAAGCGCCTGGACGACGTGTACGGCGACCGTAACCTGTTCTGTTCTTGCGTGCCGATGAGCGATTACGAATAACACGTTCGGCAAAGTTTGTGTTCGGGGGACACCGCATCATGCGGTGTCCCTTTTTATTTTATTGCGGCCTATTCTTTCCTGTACGTTCCCACGATTTGAGGAGTCACCATGCAAGCGGCAATCGTAACAGCGCTGGGGCAAGCCCCGGTTTTCGGCACCTTTGAGGAGCCCCTGGCGCAGGCGAATGAAGTGCCGATCGAGGTTCTGGCGGCCGGCATCAAACAGCTGGATCGCGCTACCGTCGCCGGCACCCATTACTCCAGCCCCAAGCAGTTGCCGATCGTGCCCGGCACCGACGGCGTGGGCCGGACGGCCGACGGGCAACGGGTCTATTTCGCCTCCTTCCGCCGCCCTTACGGCGCGATGGCTGAGCGCAGCGTCGCGTCATGGACGGTGCCGGTGCCGGAGGCGGTAGACGACGCCACGGCGGCGGCGCTGATCAATCCGGCCTTCGCCGCCTGGCTACCGCTGCGCTGGCGAGCGGATCTGCAGCCCGGTGAAACGGTGCTGATCATCGGCGCTACCGGCACCTCGGGCAAACTGGCGGTTGCGGCGGCGCGTCAGGCGGGAGCCGGGCGCATCGTTGCCGCCGGCCGTCGGCTGAGCGTGTTGGAGGCGTTGGGCGTGGATGCCACGGTGGATCTGAGCCTGCAGGGCGAGGCGCTGACGCAGGCCTTCGCGGCGGCGGCGGGGCCGGGCGGTTATCAGGTGATCGTCGATTATATCTGGGGCCCGGCGACCGAAGCGCTGCTCGCGACGCTCAATAATCACGATCTCTCGTCTTACGCCGGCGGGCGCGGCATTCGCCTGGTCAACGTCGGCTCGATGGCCGCGCCGGACATCCGGCTGCCGGCGGCGGTATTGCGCAGCAATCAGCTGCAGATCCTTGGCAGCGGCACCGGCAACTTCCCGCCGATCCCGGAGATGCAGCGCTACGCGACCGAAATTCTGGCGCTGGCGGCGACGGGCGCGCTCACTATCGAGACGCAGGAGCACGCGTTGGCGGAGATCGCCGAGGTGTGGGATCTGAACAAGAAAAGCGACGTGCGTTCGGTGATACGCATCGCCCGTTAGGCCCTTGCCGTTAACGGCAAGGGCAGACCAGGTGAATATCCTCCGGCTCGCGGGCGAACAGCTCGGCATCCGGGCGCTCGATGAGCCGGCAGCCTTGCGCCAGATAGAAGTCTACGGTGCTTTTGTTAGGGATGGAGGAGACGTATAGCCCGGCGGCGCCTTCCTGCGCCGCCTGACGCAGGCAGAGTTGAAACAGCTGCTTGCCCAGCCCCAGGCCGCGTTGGTGCGCGCTGACGTAAAAGAACAGCAGCTGGCGCAGATCCCGCTGCGGGCCGCGCGGCTCGGTGTCCAGCGCCGCCGCCGCGACGATCTCCTCGCCTTCGAACCGCGCGAAGAACGCGCCGCCGCGATCGAAGCAGGCTTCGTGGATTGGCGTATAGGTTTCCTGGTCGTGCGGATCCCAACCGCGCACGTCGTAGTAGTCCGGGTAGGCTTGCAGCTTGCCGTCCTGCAGGCGATACAGGGTGTCGATGACTTCACTGCGGTCGATATCCCATAGGCGGTCGAGTTGCTGCCGTTGCAGCAGAACAGGGGCGCTCATGATCGTTATTCACTCTCAGTCTGTGGCCGGTAACTTTCCGGCAAATCGATAATAAAACCGATGCCGCGATCGTCGAGGCCTTCGGTGACGCGCAGCTGCGCGCCGATTTTGTCGGCCAGGTTCCGGGCGATGGCCAATCCCAGCCCGCTGCCGGTTTGCTGCGTGCCGGGCACGCGGTAAAAGCGTTCAAACAGGCGCGGAAGGTGCTCTTCGCTCACTCCGGGGCCGTTGTCGCGCAACGTAATATAGCAGCCGAGCGGTGCCAGCGAACGGATATTGGCTTCGATGCGGCTACCGGGCGGCGCGTACTTGAGCGCGTTGTCCAGCAGATTGGTGAAGATGGCGATCAGCGCATGGCGATCGGTGTTTATCACCACGTCCTCGCTGCCGTCGAGTGAAAGTTCCACATCCTTTTCCAGCGCATAGGGGACGTGCTGCGCGATGCATTTGCCAATGTCGGCGTAGATGTCCACCGCCTCGATTTTCAGCGGAAAATCCTCCGCCTCCAGCTTGGCCAGGTTGATCAGCTGGCGCGACAGCGACGCCGCGCGATCCAGCCCCTGCTGCATGTCGCCGATGATCTCCCGGCGCTCCTGTTGCTCCGAGACCTGGGTCAGCAGATGCAGCTGCGCCAGCACGGCGGCGATCGGCGTGCGCAGTTCGTGCGCCGCATCGGCCATAAAGCGTTTTTCGCGCTGGTTGGCGGCGTCGATGCGCGCCATCAGCTTGTTGACCTCCACCACCACCGGCCGGATTTCCTGATACTGCTCGCTGACGTTGATCGGCGACAGGTTACCCGGCTGGCGATCGGAGATGGTGCGGGCGATCTGGCGCAGCGGTCGCAGGCTGAAGTAGGCGGTAAACAGCAGGGTGATGATGATCGCCGCCAGAATGCCCAGCAGCGGCATGGCGGTGCTTTCCGCCGGGTTACCGAACAGCGTGGTGCGATCGTTGAACGACTCGCCGACGATCACCCGATATTGGCGCTTTTCGCTCCAGCTGCCGGCAAGATGCCAGTTGGCGCCGGCGTACTTAACGGAGCCGGACAGCACCGAAGGCGGCAGGCGCAGCGGTTCTCCCTGCGTTTGCGAACTGTAAAGCACCCGGTTGTCCCGATCGTAAACCACGAACAGCGGGTGGTAATCGATTTGATCCTGCATGCCGTTATTGATGGAATCAATGTACATGCCTTCAATGGTCTTGATGATGCCGCGGTAATCGATATTGTCGGTGCCGGTTTCATCGAGAATATTGGCGATACCCACGGCGACAATGCGTTGCTGGTTATCGAAATATTTTTCCATGTCGGGGTAATACCAATATTTCACCCAGGCGACGAGGATCCCCCACAATAATAAAATGGCCAGGACCTGGAAAATAATGGTGCGCATAAAGAAGGATTTGAAACCGATCATCCTGCTACTCTTTCTTCAGCAAATAACCAATGCCGCGTACGGTAATAATTCTTTCTTTACCGATCTTGCGCCGTAAATTATGCATGTGCACTTCCAGCGAGTTGCTTTCCACGCTGTCGCCGTGGCCGAACAGCCGCTGTTCCAACACCGCTTTGCGCACCACGGTGCCGGCACAGCGCATCAGCTCGTGCAGCAGGTGATACTCTTTTTTCGACAGCATCAGCAGTTCGTTATCCAGCGTCACCTGATGGTTTACCGGGTCGAGATACAGCGTGCCGAGGCTCCAGGTTTGCGAAGCGAAGCCCGCCATGCGTCGGTTGACCGCCTTGACGCGTGAGATGAGCTCGGGCAGCGCAAAGGGTTTGGCCAGAAAGTCGTCCGCGCCGGAATCCAGGCTGTTCACCAGGCTTTCGATGCGGTCGCGGGCGGTCAGGATGATGATGGGGATATTTTGCCCGGCGGCGCGCCAGGCGATTAGCTTTTGCAAACCGTCGCCGTCCGGCAGCGTAAGATCCAACAGCATCAGATCGAACCCGCCGGGTGAAAGTTTATTTTCCGCGTCCGCGAGCAGGCGCACCCAGCACAAATTAAAGCCGGTGAGCTCCAATGCGCGGCACAGCGCCTTGCCTAATTGCAGGTCGTCTTCCACCAACAGTATGTTCACGTTTGTTCCGCTGAGATCTTCAAGTCGCGATTATCTAACTATAACCCTGCCGGGAAGACAACGGGGAAACTCGCTTTGCCTGCGCGTTCTTAAGCAAACCTTAATCTGGCTTTAATCTCGCGTTAAGGGAACGCGGTGGAATTTCAGTTATTTTGCTGCCATTCGATACCACAACAGAAGGAGCGAAACATGCAGACTGACGGTTCCCCGCTCGCGGGCACCTCGCGGCGGCTGATATATGCAGGCGTGGCGGCCGTGCTCGTTCTGTTGATGCTGTCTTTTCGCGGCGACGCCCAGAGCCATGGCCATAGCGGCCTGCATGCTGCCGGCTTACAACGGGGGCATCAGGTGACGACGCCGGACGCCTACGGCTGCGTCAAAGCGCGCATTAAAAAGCAGCTGCGCCGCCTGGCTCAGCTTTAAAGCGTTTTTTAGCGCGCGGCTCTATACTCTGACGGGCAAACGGGGCGCCTGTGCACAGGCCGCTGTGTTGATATCGCCAAGCAGAGAAAAACAATATGACGAAAGTGGCATTGGTCACAGGCGCGAGCCGGGGAATTGGTCGTGCGACCGCTTTGCTGCTGGCCCGGCAGGGCTATACGGTGGGGGTGAATTACCTGCGCGACGAAAGCGCGGCGCGGCAGGTGGTGGCGGAGATTGAGGCGCAGGGCGGCAAGGCGCTGGCGCTGCAGGCCGACGTGGCCGATGAAGCACAGGTGATGGCGATGTTCGCTGCGCTGGACGCCGGGCTGGGCACGCTCAGCGCGCTGGTCAACAATGCCGGGATTCTGTTCCAGCAGGCGAACATTGAACAATTAACCGCCGAGCGCATCAATCAGGTGCTCGGCACCAACGTGACCGGTTACTTCCTGTGTTGCCGCGAGGCGGTGAAGCGCATGGCGCTGCGCCATGGCGGGCAGGGAGGCGCTATCGTCAACGTTTCCTCCGCGGCGTCCCGGTTGGGGGCTGCCGGAGAATACGTCGATTACGCCGCCTCGAAAGGCGCCGTCGATACCCTGACCATCGGGTTATCACGCGAGGTGGCGGCGCAGGGCATCCGCGTCAACGGCGTGCGGCCCGGATTCATCTATACCGAGATGCACGCCAGCGGCGGCGAGCCCGGCCGGGTGGATCGCGTGAAGGACAGTTTACCGATGCAGCGCGGCGGGCAGCCGCAGGAAGTGGCGGAGGCGATCGCCTGGCTGCTGTCTGACGCTGCGTCTTACGTGACCGGCACTTTTATCGAGGCCGCAGGCGGGCGTTGAACGCATGAGGGGGTTTTGACATCCCGTCGTGCGGAGTGTATTGCCTACCAGCATTAGCTGCCGCTCGGCAGCGTTCGGTCAAAACCACAAAAACGGTCATTAACGGTCATGTTGCGGAACGTGGAATTGTGACCGTTTACCGTTTCTCTCCTGTCTGTCTAAGACGCACACGCATCATAACTGCCTGTTACTCCACACTTTCGTAATTATTCATTTCATTTCCTTCCCGATTTTTTTGACAACTATCACACCGCCATCGTTGACCGATCGCGGGGCGATGCGCTTTGCGTCTGCGCGCAAAACGCGGCGCGGCAAATCGATATCGTAATCATCGTCCTGGAGGAGAAAAGAAACATGCTGCCTGTAGAACGTCATCGCTTTATCACCGAAGTCTTGAGCCAGCGCGGCCGCGTGATGGTGCAGGAGGTGGCGCAGCTGTGCCATATCTCTATCGAGACGGCGCGGCGTGATTTGGCCTTGCTGGAACGGCGCGGCCTGCTGCTGCGCAGCCACGGCGGTGCGGTGTTCGTCGAGCCGCCGGCGGTGGAGAAAACCTATGTGCCCGCCGAGATAGACCAGGGGGAATCTTTCCGCCAGCGCAGCAACGAGGCGCCGGAGCAGAAAACGCGCATCGCCAAACGCGCGCTGGAATTTATCGCGCCGGGGGATTGTCTGCTGCTGGACAGCAGCTCCACCAGCTGGTTTTTGGCGCGCCAACTGCCGGATATCTCTCTGGTGGTATTGACCAACTCGCTGCACATCATCCAGACGCTGGCCTGCAAGGCCAACGTGCGCACCATCGGACTGGGGGGCGAGTATTCCGCCAAGTACGAGGATTTTATCGGCGTGCTGGCGGAACAGATGTTGAAGGAGTTTGTGATCAACAAGCTGTTCTTCTCCTGCCACGGCATCTGTCAGGACGGCGGCATCCGCGAGAGCAACGAGCACCATGCGCGGTTGAAGCAGCAGATGCTGCTGGCGTCGGAGCGCAAGTTCCTGCTGGTGGATAGCAACAAGTTCGGCCGCCGCTCGTTCGCGCGCATCTGCCACTACCGGGAGATAGATACCTTAATCACCGATCGGCTCAGCGACGACGAATTTCGTCAGGAACTGGCCTGGAACAACGTAGACGTGATTGAAGTTTCACCCGCCGCGAAAAAGGCGGCGCGATAACAACAACGAAAACCCTTATTACAGCCAACACTTGTGGAGAGAGAACAATGAAAAAATCCGTACTGGTCGGTCTGTTTGCCTCGCTGCTGCTTTCGGTCTCCGCGCAGGCGGCGGACAAGCTGAAAATGGGCGTGGTAGTGAAGATCGGCGGCATTCCCTGGTTCAACGCCATGGAGGCCGGCATCAAAAGCGAGGGCGCCAAACGCGGCATCGACGCCTGGATGGTCGGGCCGACGGCGGCGGACCCGGCGCTGCAGGTGCGCGCCATCGAAGATCTGATCGCGCAGAAGGTGGACATCATCGGCGTGGTGCCGAACGACGCCCGGGTGCTGGAGCCGGTGCTCAAGCGCGCGCAGGAAGCGGGCATCAAGGTGATCGTGCACGAATCCCCCGGCCAAAAGTACGCCGACTGGGACTTTGAGCTGGTGGACGCCTCGCAGCACGGCGTCAACCACATGAAAGCGCTGGCCGCCTGCATGAAAGAGCAGGGCAAGTACGCGGTGTATGTCGGCAGCCTGACGGTGCCGCTGCACATCACCTGGTCAGACTCGGCGATCAACTACCAGAAGCAGCACTACCCGAACATGCAGCTGGTGGGCGACAAGTTCGGCGTGGGCGAATCGCTGGATGACAGCGTGCGCACCACCAACGATCTGATGGCCAAATATCCCGATCTGAAAGGCGTGCTGGCCTTTGGTTCACAGGGGCCGATCGGCGCCGGGCGCGCGGTGCTCAACCGCGGCAAAAGCAACGATATCTGCGTCATCGGGCCGTTCAGCCCGGGCCAGGGCGCTTCGCTGGTCAACCGTGGCGCCATCAAGGGTGGCTATATCTGGAATCCGCTGGTGGCGGGCGAAGTGTTCGTGCGCATCGCCGACATGATGCATAAGGGAGAAAAAATCACCGACGGCATGACCATCGAAGGCATGGGCAAGGTGCAGGTGGATGCGCAGCAGCACACCATTCTCGGCAACGCCACCGAAAGCCTGGATAAGCAAAACCTGCCGAAGCTGGTGAAGATGGGGCTGTAATCATGGCGATTTCCGGTAATACGGCAACGCAGGGCGCGCCGCTGATCGCGCTGCAGCAGCTGTCGATGACCTTTGGCGGCCAGCGTGCGCTGAACGCTATCTCGCTGGCGCTGCTGCCGGGGGAAGTGCACTGCCTGGCGGGTACCAACGGCTGCGGCAAGAGTACGTTGATCAAGGCGATCGCCGGCGTGTATCAACCGGACGACGGCAGCCGCATCACCATCGACGGGCAAACCTTCGGTCGGCTGTCGCCGGATCAGGCGCGCGCCTTCGGCATTCAGGTGATCTACCAGGATCTGTCGCTGTTTCCCAACCTGACGGTGGCGGAAAACATCGCCTTCGAGCACAACCTGCATGGGCTGCTGGGATGGTACCGCCCGGCACGGCTGCGGCGCACCGCCGAGCGGCTGTTGCAGGAGCTGAGTTTCCATCTGGATCTCGACAAACGGGTGGCGGAGCTGCCGATCGCCCAGCGCCAGCAGGTGGCGATCTGCCGCGCGCTGGTGGCGGAGGCGCGGCTGGTGATCATGGATGAACCAACCGCCTCGCTGACCCGCACCGAGGTCAATCAGCTGCTGCGCACGGTGGATTACCTGAAAGCGAAAGGCATCTGCGTGGTGTTCGTCAGCCACCGGCTGGACGAGGTGCTGGAAATTTCGGATCGCGTCACGGTGATCCGCGACGGCAACAAGATCGGCACCTGGCCGGCGGCGGAGATCACCGGCGATCGTCTGACCGAGTTGATGACCGGTCTGAAGCTGGACTATCGCCTGAAGTCACCGAGCATGAATAAGGATCGGGTGATGTTGGAGGCGGATCGCCTCAGCCGCACCGGGCAGTATCAGGACGTGAGCTTCCGGCTGCATCAGGGCGAGGTGCTCGGTCTATGCGGCCTGCTCGGCTCCGGGCGCACCGAGCTGGCGCTGAGCCTGTTCGGCATGACCCGGCCGGACAGCGGCAAGCTCTACCTCGACAGCAAACCGGTGCGCTTTCGCGGCCATGAGGACGCGATCAAGGCCGGTATCGGCTACGTCTCGGAGGATCGCCTGACGCTCGGCCTGGTGCAGCAACAGTCGGTGGCGGACAACGCGGTGCTGACCATTCTCGATAAGCTGCGCGGGCGTTTTCGCCTGATTGACGACTACCGCAAGAATCGCATCGTCGCGGAGTGGATCGCCAAGCTTGGCGTGCGGGTGGCGGATCCGGAGCAGGCGGTTTCGACGCTGTCCGGCGGCAATCAGCAAAAGATCGTGTTGGCCAAGTGGGTGCTGACCCAGCCGCGGATCTTGATCCTCGACTCGCCGACCGTCGGCGTCGACGTTGGCGCCAAGGCCAGCATCTATCAACTGATCCATCTGCTGGCGCAGGAGGGGATCGCCATTTTACTGATCTCCGACGAGGTGCCGGAGGTGTATTACAACTGCGATCGGGTGCTGCACTTCAGCGGCGGCAGCGTGATCGGCGAATACCTGCCGGGGCAGGTGAGCCAGCAACAGCTGGCGGAGGCGGTCAATGCGTAGATTCAGCCTGAAACCGCGCGGCAACGAAGGCTACCTGGCCTGGGTACTGCTGCTGACGGTCATCGTTTTTTCGCTGCTCAGCGATCGGTTTTTGACGGTGCAAAACCTGCTCGATCTCAGCGAAAGCTATGCGGTGAGCGGCATTTTCGCCCTCGGCCTGTTCGTGGTGCTGGTGACCGGCGGTATCGATATCTCCTTCGCGGCGGTGGCCTCGGTGGTGCAGTACCTGATCGCCACGCTGGCGACCCACTACGGGCTGGCCAGCCCGGCGGGCAGCATTCTGCTGGCGTTGGCGATCGGCGCCGCGCTGGGCATGGTCAACGCGCTGTTGATCTACTGCCTGCGCATCGTCTCGATCATCGTCACCATCAGTATGCAGGCGTTGTTGTTCGGCATGCTGATGTGGCTGACCAACGGCCGCAGCCTGTACGCGCTGCCGGACTGGTGGACGCTGCCGCGCAGCGTGCTGCCGTTTCAGCTGGGTGAGCAGAGCTATCAGCTCGGTTTGCCGACGCTGGTGATGCTGGCGGTGGCGCTGTTGACCTGGCTGCTGCTGAACAAGACGCACCTCGGGCGTCAGCTGTTTGCCGTCGGCGGCGATGCGGAGTCGGCGCGGCGCATCGGCATCCGCGTCGGCCTGCTGCACCTGTTCGCCTATGGCTATCTGGGCGTGATGGCGGCGATCGGCGGCCTGGTGCAGGTGTACCGCATGGGGGAGGTGGTGCCCAATGCGCTGGTGGGCGGTGAGCTCGATGTACTGGCGGCGGCGGTGCTGGGCGGCGCCAGCCTGAACGGCGGCAAGGGCAGCGTGATCGGCACGCTGATGGGCGTATTCCTGATCGGTGTGCTGAAAAACGGTCTCAACCTGATCGGCGTGTCCAGCTACTTCATGAACGTGGTGATCGGCCTGGTGATCGTCGCGGCGATTACCGTCACCCACTACAAGAAACGCAAAGAAACCGACGTCGGTTTCGCCTGAGGAGCGCCTGATGGGCAACTACCTGAAATTTCGTCCGGACGGCACTGCCGTCGGCCTGTTGGCGCTACTGGTGGCGGTGGTGCTGGCCTTCAGCCTGCTGATGCCGGGGCGCTTCTTCAGCGGCGCCACCTTCACCAGCGTGGCGTTCCAGCTGCCGGAGCTGGGCCTGCTGACCCTGGCGATGTTCATCCCGATCCTCAGCGGCGGCCTGAACCTGTGCATTATCGCCAGCGCCAACCTGACCAGCCTGCTGATGGCCTGGCTGTTCATCAGCTATCTACCGCCGGACGCCGGGCTGGGGCTACAGGCGCTGTGGCTGGTGTTGGCGCTGGCGGCGGCGATGCTGCTGGCCGTGATGATCGGCGCGGCGACCGGCGCGTTGGTGGCCTACGTCGGCGCGCATCCGATTCTGGTGACGCTGGCCACCATGACCACGGTCAACGGCATCGGTATCTATCTGACGCGCGGTGCGGCCCTGAGCGGCATGCCGGAGATCGTGCGGTTTATCGGCGCCGAGCGCGTGCTGGGCGTACCGGTACCGCTGTGGATCTTCCTGGCGGTTGCCGTGCTGCTGGCGCTGTTCTTGCAGAAAACCCGGCTCGGCAAATGCATCTACATGAGTGGCAGCAACATCAACGCCACCCACTTCAGCGGCGTGAATACCCATCGGGTGTTGATCGCCATTTACACCCTCTCCAGCCTGCTGTGCGTGATCGCCGGGCTGGTGATGATGGCGCGCTTCAACTCGGCGCGCATGGGCTACGGCGACTCTTATCTGCTGCTGACGGTACTGGCGATCATTTTGGGCGGCACCGATCCGTTCGGCGGTTTTGGTCGGGTCAGCGGCGTGGTCCTGGCGCTGGTGGTGCTGCAAGTGATCGCCACCGGTTTGAACCTGATGAACGTCAGCCCGCATTTCAGCCTGGCGATGTGGGGCGCGGTGCTGATCGCAGTGCTGGCGCTGAAGTTTTTCCGCCATCGCTATCGGCAGCGGCGGGCGATGCGCCGCAGCGCGGCCCAGGCCAGAGCCGCAGCGGGCCACTGATCCTTTTCCCTTTTGCGCAGGATAACGCTAATGAAATACCAGATTTCACCTTCACTGATGTGCATGAACCTGATGGATATCCGCCAGCAATTGGCGGTGCTGAACCGCCGCGCCGATATGCTACATATCGACATCATGGACGGGCACTACGTTAAAAACATCACGCTGTCGCCGTTCTTTATCGAACAGATCCGCCCGCACACCTCGTTGCTGCTGGACGTGCATCTGATGGTGGAGAACCCGACCGATTTTATCGACCCGATCGCCCGTGCCGGCGCGGACTTTATCTGCCCGCACGCCGAAACCATCAACCGCGATGCGTTCCGGGTGATCAACCAGATCCGCGCGCTGGGTAAAAAAGTGGGGGTAGTGCTGAACCCGGCTACGCCGGTGGAGTTTATCCGCCACTACCTTCATCTGCTGGACAAGATCACCGTGATGACCGTCGATCCGGGCTATGCCGGGCAGCCGTTCATTCCCGAAATGCTGGAAAAGATCCGCCAGTTGCGCGATCTGAAACGCCAACAAAACCTGAGCTATCTGATCGAGATCGACGGATCTTGTAATCAGCGCACCTACCGCGATCTGATGGGCGCCGGCGCGGAAGTCTTGATCGTCGGCAGCTCCGGGCTGTTCAACCTCGATCCGGATCTGGAGACGGCATGGGAAAAAATGCTGGATCAGATGCGACAGGCGGCCTGAGGCGGGGGACATGATGCGGCATTTTCTTGGCGTAGACGTCGGCGGCACCAATACCCGCCTGCTGTTGATGGATGATGACGGCGAGTTCAGCGGGTACCGCAAGATAGCGACCGCCGATTGGGCACGGCAGGCCGATCCGCTGGTGGCGTTGGGCCGCCTGATCGCCGGGCATTGCAAAGATCGTCAGGTGGCGCAGGTGATGCTCGGGCTGCCGGGGATCCTCAGCCGGGATCGCTCGCGGGTGCTGTCGCTGCCGTTTATCCCAGCGCTGGACGCCCAGCCGGTGGCGGCGCTGTTGGCCGATGCGCTGGCGCTGCCGGTGCGGATGGATAAAGACGTCAATCACCTGCTGTGGTGGGACTTGCAGCAGCTGCCGGCGCTGCCGCAGGTGGCGGTGGGGCTGTATCTGGGCACCGGCATGGGCAACAGCCTGTGGCTGAACGGCGACTTTTATCACGGGGCGCACGGCGCCGCCGGTGAGCTGGGGCACATTCCCTGGCCGGGCCATCAGGGTGAGTGCCCGTGCGGTAAACGGGGCTGCGTCGAGAGCCTGACCTCGGGCCACTGGCTGACCGGCTGGGCGCGCGCCAACGCGGCGCAAACGCCGTTCGAACGGCTGTTCGAACGCCACGGCGAACATCCGGATCTGCGGCGCTTCGTCGAACGATTGGCGCAGACCATCGCCATCGAAATGAACGTGCTCGATCCCCAGCAGCTGATCCTGGGCGGCGGCGTGATCGCCATGAGCGGTTTCCCGTTGGCACTTCTGGAACAAGAGATCCGCCGCCATTTGCGCGGGCCGCAGCCGGCGCAGGGGCTGGCGATCTCCATCAGCCGCCTGACCGATGAAACCGGCAGCAAAGGCGCCTGCCTGGCCGCCCGGCGCCACCTCCAATTGAGCAGGGAGTACCCGCAATGAAAGGCAAAGTCTGCGTGTTCGGTTCGTTCAACCTGGATATCGTCGCCGGCATGGCGCGCTTTCCGCAGCCCGGCGAATCGCTGATCGCCCGCAACAGCATGATGGGCGCGGGCGGTAAGGGGGCCAACCAGGCCACCGCTGCGCTGCGCGCTGGGGCAAGGGTGCATTATATCGGCAAGGTGGGGCGCGATGACTTCGGCACCTTCGCCCGGCGCCACCTCGCCGCCGCTGGTTTCGATGCGGTGACGCTGTTCTCGACCGGCGATTGCCCGACCGGCAATGCGCTTATCTACGTTGCCGGTGAGGAGGCGGAGAACATGATCGCCGTCGATCCCGGCGCCAACCTGACGGTCAGCGAAGACGAGGTGCGCCAGTGTCGGCCGGCGATCGCCGCGGCGGACATTCTGTTGACCCAACTGGAGAACAATCTGCCGGCGATTGAGCAGGTGATCGCCATCGCCCGTGAGGCGCAGACGTTCATCATTCTCAACCCGGCGCCGTTTCAGCCGGTGCCGGACAGCCTGCTGGCACAGGTCGATATGCTGACGCCCAACGCCACCGAGTGTACGTTGCTGACCGGCGTGCCGGTGCGGGATGTGGCTTCGGCGCGCCAGGCGGCGCAGGTGCTGCATGCCAAAGGCATTCGCTTACTGATCGTGACCTTGGGCACGCAAGGGGCGTTGTTCTCGGACGGGGAAAACAGCGAGCTGATCCCGGCGTTTCCAGCGCAGCCGAAAGACACCACTGGCGCGGGCGATGCGTTTAACGGCGCCCTGGCGGCGCAGCTGGCGAATCAGGTGCCGTTAGCCGATGCGGTGCGCTTTGCCGCCGCCTACGCGGCGGTCTGCGTGGAGCGCGCCGGGGCGGCGGGGTCGATGCCGAGCTATGAGGAGGCGTTGGAACGCCAGCGGGCGTTCGCTTGACGTTGAAGGGCTGCCGCGGCAGCCCGGTTCACTTACTTCAACCAGCCTTTGCGCTGCGCATCGCGCAGGTGCTGTTCCATGTGGTGCCACAGCTCGGGGTGCACGTCGGCGATCGATGCATTGCGCGCCAGCACCTGCTCCAGGCTGATGCCGTTCTCTACCCAGCTCTGGCCTTCATTGTGCAGGTTCATCAGCATCGGCATGGTGCGATCCAGCAGCAAAGCGAAGCGTGCATCGGCGCTTTCGCCATCTTCATATTCCTGCCATAAAGCGGTGAAATACTCGCGCTGAGCCTCCGGCAACATGCCGAACAGACGGCGCGCCGCCGCCACTTCCTGATCGTGGATCGCCGCGCGGGCCGCCAGATCGTAGACCAGCACGTCGCCGGCGTCGATTTCCACGATGTCATGCAGCAGCGCCATCTGGATCACGCGCTGAATGTTTACGTCATCACCGGCGTAGGGCGCCAGGCTCATGGCGGCGATGGCGAAATGCCAACTGTGTTCGGCGGAGTTTTCCTGGCGCTGGGTGCCCAGCACTTTGGTGCGGCGTTGCACGCCTTTCAACTTATCGATTTCCATCAGGAACTGGATGACCTGGGTCATTGAGCCGAAATCTAACGCGGGTACAGCGGATGACATGGTGTAAACCTCAAGGTGGGTGGGTTGAAGCCTGACGATTGTAGACCACCGGGCGAGCGATTTCGATGGTTACACGCGTTCACATTTTTATTTTAGCGTACACGTGTACACTGGAATTATTCTCAGTTAAGCTGCTTTGCGTTAATTTCGCACAAAGCAGGGCATTTTGAGGGGTTGCGCGTTATGGGGAAAACGGACGTAGTGAAAGCCGGGAACAATAAGATTGTCGCCGCGGCTTATCCGTGGGCGGAAGAGATCGCCAACAGCATCAGCCACGGCATCGGGCTGGTGTTCGGTATCGTCGGCCTGGTGTTGCTGTTGGTGCAGGCGGTGAATACCGGCGCGGATGCGACGGCCATCACCAGTTACAGCCTGTACGGCGGCAGCATGATCCTGCTGTTTCTCGCTTCCACGCTGTACCATGCGATCCCGCATCAGAAGGCCAAGCATTGGCTGAAAAAATTTGACCACTGCGCCATTTATCTCCTGATTGCCGGGACTTACACCCCGTTTTTGCTGGTGGGGCTGGATTCGCCGCTGGCGAAGGGCCTGATGGCGGTAATCTGGGGGTTGGCGCTGCTCGGCGTGCTGTTCAAGCTGGCCTTCGCCCACCGTTTTGAAGCCCTGTCGCTGGTGACCTACCTGACGATGGGCTGGCTGTCGCTGATCGTGATTTATCAGCTGGTTACGCGGCTGGAGGCCGGCGGCGTCACGCTGCTGGCGATAGGCGGGGTGGTCTATACCCTCGGCGTGATTTTCTACGCTTCCAAGCGCATCCGCTTTGGCCACGCCATCTGGCACGCCTTCGTGCTCGGCGGCAGCGCCTGCCATTTCATGGCGATCTATCTCTACGTATAAACGTTATCGCTACGTCTGAATGCGTATTGAACAGGCGCCTCTTTTGTTTTAAAAAAGAGGCGCTTGCTTCTTTCGGGTATCCAGCAAGCCCGTTCTTTCATTTCTGAGCCCGCATACTCTTTCTCTTAACTTTGTTCAGGACTCATCACGATGATCGTTCGCTTATCCAAAGCGCTGCTGGTCTGCGCTATCGCTTTGTTCGCTTCGCTGGTGGCCTTCGGCAATATCACCGATTACGGCTCCAACTTCGCCTTTGTGCGCCACGTCTTTATGATGGACACCATTTTTCCCGACGCCACCATTGGCTACCGTTCGATACAGACGCCGTGGCTGCATCACGCCGGCTATATCTTCATCATCGCGCTGGAGAGCCTGACCGCGCTGCTGTGCTGGATCGGCGGCCTGCGCCTGCTGTGCGGCCTGAAACTGCCCGCTAAAACCTTCAACGGCCGGAAAAAACTGGCGGTAGTGGGGCTGACGCTGGGCTTCCTCACCTGGCAGGTCGGCTTTATGTCGATTGGGGGAGAGTGGTTTGGCATGTGGATGTCGAAACAATGGAACGGCGTGCCCGATGCGTTTCGCTTCTTCGTCACCATCATCCTGGTGCTGATCTATCTGGTGCAGCGCGACGGGGAGTTGGACGAGTAACGAAGACGGCCGCAGGCGGGGCGCCTGCGGCCGATGGATTATTTCTCTTCGGCCAGCGAGTACGGCAAGGGTTTGATCGCCAGCTGGCTGGCGGCATCGTCGCGCACCCGCAGCTTGCTGTCGGCGTCCAAATCGTTGTTCATCACCACCTGTACCCACAGCGTGCCGTCGGCCAGTTGGCTCGACGCCAGTACGGTGCCGGTGCGGCGCCAGTTTTCACCCAGCTGCAGCTCCAGATCTTCCGCCGCCTGCGGGGCGCGGGCCGCCTTACCTTCCAGCCAGTAGAGCGCACGCTTGTTGGCACCGCGGAATTTGGCGCGCGCCACCATCTCCTGACCGGTATAGCAGCCCTTGCTGAAGCTGATGCCTTCCAGCGCCTGCAGGTTGGTGGCCTGCGGGATCAGCTGCGCGCTGTTGGCGGCGTCGATAACCGGATAGCCGGCTTCGATCTCCAGCGCCAGCCACTGGCCGCTGTCATTCAGTTCCGCCTGGTCATGCAGTTTGCCGATCAGCTGTTCGGCCACGGCGGGGCGGGTCACCAGCAGAAAACGTTCCGCCGGTGCACTGAAGTGCAGAATCGTGGTCTCGCTGTCCTGCACCACCGGGTGTTCGGCATCCGGCAGCGTAGCGAACAGGCCCGCCAGCGCAGCGCGCGCCTGGAAACCGGCGACGCCCAGCAACACCGCATCGTTATCGGCGGCGATGGTGACTTTGGAGAATACCGCGTATTTTTTGATTTCAGCCAGCTGGCTGTCCAGCACGCTGCGGCGTTCCAGATAGGCGAAGCCTTCGCCACGGTGGAACAGGCGCAGGTTGCTCCACATTTTGCCTTTGGCGTCGCAGTGGGCGCACAGCACGTGCCGATCGGCCGCCAGCGCGTCGATGTCCGCTGTCACCTGGCCCTGGAGATATTTCACCGTGTCCGGCCCGTTCAGCGTCACCAGCGCCCAATCTTCCAGCGAGATCAGCGTCAGGGGCAGATGGGTGGAAGCGGAGGGCTGACGGGGTGGGAATGGAATGTTATGCGCCATAGTAAGTTCCTGCTCAACGTTTAGCTTACCTGAAGGGTATTGAACCCATGGTAAAAGAGGCGGCGGGCTTTGCAAACTGTTATTCGCGCCGTGGGGCCGGGGTGCGCTTTTTTTGGCATTTTGCGCTTTATTACGTTTTCCGCAGCAAAGCGCCTTCCCGGCGTGTATGTCAAATTGTTACTCTATAGGCTTGCGGCCTGGGCACCCTTGCAGACAGATCCCCGGCTGATGGAATTATATTGCGACGGCGTTGCCATACAGTGTGTCATTTGAACCCTGCGCTGGCGCTGCCGCGCTGAAAAGAGGTGAGTCATAACAACATGGATATTAACAACAAAGCACGTATTCACTGGGCTTGCCGCCGTGGCATGCGCGAGCTGGACATCTCCATCATGCCGTTCTTCGAATACGAATACGACAGCCTGAATGACGCGGACAAGGCGTTGTTCATCCGCCTGCTGGAGTGCGACGATCCCGATTTGTTCAACTGGCTGATGAATCATGGCGCGCCGCAGGACAGCGAGCTGCAGAGAATGGTGACCCTGATCCAAACGCGAAATAAAGACCGTGGCCCAGTGGCGATGTGATATCCGCATTTCCTGGCGCACTCAGCTGTTTTCCCTGTTGACCCACGGCGTTCTGATCCTGCTGATCCTGATTTCGCCCTGGCCGGAAGGCTTGGGCCCGCTCTGGCTGGTGTTGCTGACGCTGGTGGTGTTTCAGTGCATTCGCAGCCAGAAGCGCATCGCCGCGGTGCAGGGCGAGCTGCGGCTGCTGGCGGACCGGCGCTTCAGCTGGCACGGCCGCGAGTGGCGGCTGGCGAAAAAACCGTGGATGCCGGGTTACGGCATGCTGCTGACGCTGCAGCCGACGGAGGGCAAAAAGCGCCGCCGGCTGTGGCTGGCTTCCGACTGCATGAGCAAAGAGGAGTGGCGCCACCTGCGGCAGCTGTTGCTGTATCCGCCGGCGGGTGACGGCGAGGAGGCCTGATGAAACCCGTACTCTGGTTGGTGGAGGATGAACCCAGCATTGCCGATACGCTGGTTTACACGCTGGAGAGCGAAGGCTTCGAGGTGCGCTGGTTCGAACGCGCGGAACCGGCGTTGCAGGCGCTGGCGCAAGGCGCGCCCGCGCTCGCTATCCTCGATGTCGGTTTGCCGGATATCAACGGCTTTGAATTGTGTCGCCGCCTGCTGGCTCAGGCGGCCGATCTGCCGATTCTGTTTCTTACCGCCCGCAGTGATGAAGTAGATCGCCTGATCGGGCTGGAGATCGGCGCCGACGACTATGTCGCCAAGCCGTTCTCCCCTCGCGAGGTTAGCGCACGGGTGCGCACCATTTTGCGCCGCCTGTATAAGCAGCAGCGCTTGCAACAGAGCGCCCGCTACCATTTCGGCGCTTTCACGCTCGACGAAGACGCGGCCACCATCTCCTACCATCAGCGGCCGCTGCCGCTGACCCGTTACGAATACCTGCTGCTGAAGACTCTGCTGTTGGCGCCCGGACGGGTGTTCTCGCGGCAGCAACTGATGGAAAGCGTTTGGGCGCAGGCGGAAGAAAGCCTGGATCGCACCGTCGACACCCACATCAAAACGCTGCGCGCCAAGCTGCGTGCGGTGGAACCCGGTGAGCCGCCCATCCACACCCACCGCGGATTGGGCTACAGCGTGAGCCGCCAGCCATGAAAATTGGCCTGCGCCTGCTGCTGGGATATTTTCTGATCGTGGCGGTGGCCGGGTACTTCGTGCTGAGCATTTTCGTCCAGGAAGTGAAGCCCGGCGTGCGGCGCGCTACCGAAGGCACGCTGGTGGATACCGCCAACCTGCTGGCGCAGATCGCCCGTCAGGACATGCAGCGCGGCGATGCGGCGCATGGCCAACTGGCGCAGGCGTTCACGCAGCTTAATCAGCGGCCGATCGGCGCCAATATCTCCGGCATCCGCAAGGATCGCAGCGAATACCACGTCTATCTGACCGATGCCCAGGGGCGGGTTATCTTCGATTCTGCCGGCCGCGCGCAGGGGCAGGACTATTCGCGCTGGAATGACGTTTATCGGACGCTGCGCGGTGAGTACGGCGCTCGCAGTACCCGCAGCGATCCAGAAGATGAAAACAGTTCGGTGATGTATGTGGCCGCGCCGGTGATAGAACAAGGGCGTATTATTGGCGTGCTCACCGTGGGCAAACCCAACAGCACCATGGCGCCGGTGATCAAACGCAGCGAACGGCGCATTCTGTGGGCCGGCGCGTTGCTGCTGGGGATCGCGCTGCTGATCGGGGCGGTATTCGTCTGGTGGATCACCCGTTCGATAGGCCGGCTGGTGCGCTATGCCGACGGGGTGGCGCAAGGGGAAACCGCGCCGCTGCCCAAAGTGGGCGGCCGGGAATTGACGCAGCTGGCGCAGGCGCTGGAGAGCATGCGACTGAAGCTGGAAGGCAAAGCATATATCGAACAGTATGCACATACCCTGACGCATGAGCTGAAAAGCCCGCTGGCGGCGATCAGGGGCGCGGCAGAGCTGTTGCAAGAGTTGCCGCCGCCGGAGACCGCCCGGCGTTTTCTCACCAATATCGAGCAGCAAAGCGCACGCATCCAGCAGCTGGTGGACAAACTGCTGGTGCAGGCGCGGCTGGAGAGTCGGCCAGACATGGAGACCGCGCCCATCGCGATCGCGGCGCTGGTCAGCCAGACGGTGGCGGGCAAAGAGGCGCAGGCGACGCAGCGCGGCGTCAGGTTACAATTGGAGGCGCTGGCAGAGGTGACGCTGAACGGCGATGCGTTGCTGATCAGCCAGGCGCTGACCAACCTGCTGGACAACGCGATCGACTTTACCCCGCCGGGCGGTTGCGTCAGCGTACGAGGCGAACGGCGGGAACAGCACTACTGCATCAGCGTTTGCGATGACGGCAGCGGCATTCCGGACTATGCGCTCGATAAGGTGTTCGAACGTTTTTATTCGCTGCCGCGCGCCGAACGGCCAAAAAGCAGCGGGCTGGGGCTGAACTTCGTGCAGGAGGTCGCCCGCCTGCATCATGGCGGCATTCACCTGCGCAACCGCCGGCCGCACGGGGTGGAAGCGACTTTCAGGTTATCGCTGTGACTTCACCTTCCCTTCACATAACCACATTCTGATTTCACCTGCGGGTTTTATCGTGGCCTCATTACCCATGAGGAGCGAGCATGATGAAATCGGTACTTTTCTGGAAAATAACCACGCTGCTGGGATTGATGGTGGTGATGTTGATCCCCATCGCCCAACTGATGAGCGTGATCGACGAACGCAGCGGCTATCGGCAAAGCGTGGTCGGGCAGGTAAGCGAAAGCACCAGCGGGGCACAGCGCGTGCTCGGCCCGTTGATTGTCATTCCCTACGTCGAACGAGAAGAGAAGAAAGACGAGAAAGGACAAACGGTAGTGCAGCGAGTGCAGCATTACCGCTATTTGCTGCCGGAGTCGCTTCAGGTGCTGGGGGCGCCGAAAGTAGAGGTGCGTAAACTGGGCATTTATCAGACGCAGGTTTACCAGGGGCCGCTGAACTTCAAGGTGCGTTTCGGCCAGCCGGAACTGGCGGATTTGCAACGTGCCAACGTGACCCTCGGCCAGCCGTTCCTGCTGGTGGCGCTGAGCGACTCTCGCGGCATCAAGAGCATTTCTCCTCTGGAAATACCGCAGCCGGTGGCGTTTGAACCGGGCACCGGCGTGGGATCGTTGCGTCAGGGGATCCACGCACCGTTGACGCTGGCGGCGCTGCAACAAAAAGAGGGGCTGAACGCCGACTTCACCCTGGCGCTGGCGGGCACCAGCAGCCTGTCGCTGGTGCCGCTGGGGCGCAGCAGCGAATTGCAGCTGCAAAGCAACTGGCCGCACCCGAATTTCCTCGGCAACTTCCTGCCGGATGAACGCAAGGTGACGGAGCAAGGGTTTAGCGCTCGCTGGCGCAGCACCTGGTTCGCCAACAATATCAACAGTGCGTTCCATTACGACGATAGCATTATCGATGAGGACAAGCTGCCGGCCTTCAGCGCCAGCCTGGTCGAACCGGTCGATCACTATCAGCTGGCCGAGCGCGCGGTCAAATACGCGCTGCTGTTTATCGGGCTGACGTTTATGGCGTTTTTCCTGTTCGAAACCCTGACCGGGCTGCGGGTGCACCCAATTCAGTACCTGTTGGTAGGCGCGGCGCTGGTGTTGTTCTACCTGATTCTGCTGGCCTTCTCCGAACACCTGGGATTCGCTCTCGCTTACCTGGCGGCCAGCATCGCCTGCAGCGGTCTGATCGGCTTCTATCTGAGCGCCGTACTGCGCGGCAAGCTGCGCGGTGCGCTGTTCGCCGCGAGCCTATTGCTGTTGTACGGCGTACTCTATTTGCTGTTGCAGTCGGAGGACAATGCGTTGGTGTTGGGGGCGGGGCTGCTGTTCGCCATTCTGGCGGGCATTATGCTGTTGACGCGCAAGCTGGACTGGTATCAGGTGGCGGATCCGGCGCGGTTGACCAAAGAGACACCTGCTGGGGAAGAGGAGCCACGCTTCCGTCTGTGGAAATAAGCGGGGAAATCGGGCGCGCTCAGCGCCCGACAGCGGCTACAGCAGCGGCTCCATCTCCAACAGGATCTGCTCGCACCATTGCTGCAGGCGCTCTTCGCTCAGATCGTATTGGTTGACCTCATCGAGCGCCAGGCCAACGAAGTGTTTGCCGTCGGCGCTCAGCGGTTTGGGGCTGGTGAACTCGAAGCCGTCGGTCGGCCAGAAGCCGACGAACTGCACGCCCAGCGGCGCGATCTGATCGTGCAGCATGCCCAGCGCGTCGAGGAACCACTCACCGTAACCGAGTTGATCGCCCATGCCGTACATGGCGACGATCTTGCCTTTCAGATCCAGCGCCGGCAGCTGCGGCCAGATCGCTTCCCAGTCTTCCTGCAGTTCGCCGAAATCCCAGGTCGGGATACCGAGGATCAGAATGGAATAGTCCTCCATCAGCTTGGGAGAGACGTCTTTCAGGTTGTGCAGGTCGACCAGGTCTTCACCCAGAATCTCACGGATTTTTTCTGCCGCCATCTCGGTGTAGCAGGTGCTGGAGCCGTAAAACAGACCAATCTTCATGTGTAAACCGTTACGTTGCTGTTTAGAGAATTGCAACGAGTATACCTGATTTGCGTCGGCTTAAGGCATAATGGCGCGGGTGGAAATGCAACAAAGAGAGGACCGCGTGCAACAGCAAGACAATGTGCTGATTGAACAATTCCTGGATGCGCTGTGGCTTGAGCGCAATCTGGCGGAAAATACGCTGGCCTCCTACCGGCTGGATTTGCAGGCCCTGGGCACCTGGCTTGGCCATCAAAACACCACCTTGCTGCAGGCGCAGGCGTTGGATCTGCAGGCCTTTCTCGCCGAGCGGGTGGACGGCGGCTACAAGGCCACCAGCTCCGCGCGTTTGCTGAGCGCCATGCGCCGCCTGTTTCAGTACCTGTATCGCGAAAAACTGCGCGCCGACGATCCCACCGCGCAGCTGGCGTCTCCCAAACTGCCGCAGCGTTTGCCGAAGGATCTGAGCGAGGCGCAGGTCGATGCGCTGTTGCAGGCGCCCTGCGTCGATCAACCGCTGGAGCTGCGCGACAAGGCGATGCTCGAAGTGTTGTACGCCACCGGGCTGCGGGTTTCCGAACTGGTGGGGCTGAGCATCAGCGACGTCAGCCTGCGCCAGGGCGTGGTGCGGGTGATCGGCAAGGGCAACAAGGAGCGGCTGGTGCCGCTGGGTGAAGAGGCGGTCTACTGGATCGAAAATTATCTGGAACATGGCCGCCCTTGGCTGGTCAACGGCCAGACGCTGGATGTGCTGTTCCCCAGCACCCGTTGCCAGCAAATGACCCGACAGACGTTCTGGCATCGCATCAAACACTATGCCATCCTTGCGGGCATCGACAGCGAACGTCTGTCGCCGCACGTGTTGCGGCACGCGTTCGCCACCCATTTGCTGAACCATGGGGCCGATCTCCGTGTCGTACAGATGTTGTTAGGGCACAGCGATCTCTCGACCACGCAAATTTATACTCATGTAGCGACCGAACGACTGAAACAGCTACATCAACAGCATCACCCGCGCGCCTGAGCGGCGGGTTCGAAAGGATTGGAACAATGAAAAAAGGTTTAATGCTGCTCTCTCTGCTGGTGGCTTCGGTGACCGGTGCCGCCCATGCCGATGACGCGGCGATCAAAAAAGCGCTCGCCAGCCTGGGCATCCAGCAGGCGGACGTGCAGCCTTCACCGGTCAACGGCCTGAAAACCGTGCTGACCGACAGCGGCGTGCTGTACGCCTCCGAAGACGGCAAGCACATCCTGCAGGGCCCGTTGTTCGACGTCAGCGGCAAAGAGCCGGTCAACGTGACCAACCAACTGCTGAGCAGCAAGATGGACGCGCTGAAAGATCAAATGATCGTCTACAAAGCGCCGAAAGAGAAACACGTGATCACCGTGTTCACCGATATCACCTGCGGTTACTGCCATAAGCTGCACCAGCAGATGAAAGAGTACAACGATCTGGGCATCACCGTGCGTTATTTGGCGTTCCCGCGTCAGGGGCTGGCTTCCCAGGCTGAGAAAGACATGAAGTCTATC
The DNA here is from genome assembly GCF_001537385.1 of Serratia sp. 2880STDY5682894. Classification (NCBI taxonomy): domain Bacteria; kingdom Pseudomonadati; phylum Pseudomonadota; class Gammaproteobacteria; order Enterobacterales; family Yersiniaceae; genus Serratia; species Serratia sp. 2880STDY5682894. Next base: position 210,337 of record NZ_FCJA01000005.1, read on the forward strand.
TGGTGTACCGCCGACAAGGCCAAGGCGTTCGACGCCGCCATGAAGGGCGACGCCATCTCTCCGGCCAGCTGCAAAACTGACATCAGCAAGCATTACGAGCTGGGCGTGCAGTTCGGCATTCAGGGCACGCCGGCGATCATTCTGGAAAACGGCATGATGATCCCGGGCTATCAGGGGCCAAAAGAAATGGCCGCCATGCTGGATGCGCACCAGGCCGCCACCAAAGCCGGTGGTTAATCGCCGGTGAGTATTAAAACGCAACTACGCCGCCGTCCGGCGGCGGACGACACGCATCTGCCCGCCAGTTTGCCGCCGCTGCTGCGCCGGCTTTACGCCCTGCGCGGCGTGCAGGGTGAGCAGGAGCTGGAGCGCGGCGTCAAGGGCATGCTGCCCTGGCAACAGCTGGACGGCATCGACGACGCCGTCAGCCTGCTGCAACAGGCGCTGACCGACGGTCGCCGCATCATGGTGGTGGGCGATTTCGACGCCGACGGCGCCACCAGCACCGCGCTGACGGTGCTGGCGCTGCGCAGCATGGGCGGCGCAACCGTCGACTACCTGGTGCCGAACCGCTTTGAAGACGGCTACGGCCTGAGCCCCGAAGTGGTGGAGCAGGCGGCGGCGCGCGGCGCGGAGCTGATCGTCACCGTCGATAACGGCATCTCCTCGCACGCCGGCGTCGACGTGGCGCACGCCAAGGGCATGCAGGTGCTGGTGACCGATCACCACCTGCCGGGCGAGACCCTGCCGGCGGCCGAAGCGATCGTCAATCCCAACCTGCGCGGCTGCGCCTTCCCGTCCAAATCGCTGGCCGGAGTGGGCGTCGCGTTCTACCTGATGCTGGCGCTGCGCGCCCGGCTGCGGGACAGCGGCTGGTTCGAACAGCGCGCGCTGGCGATGCCCAATCTGGCGGAACTGCTGGATCTGGTGGCGCTCGGCACCGTGGCCGACGTGGTGCCGCTGGACGCCAACAACCGCATTCTGGTGTATCAGGGGTTAAACCGCATCCGAGCCGGCAAATGCCGTCCGGGCATCCGCGCGCTGCTTGAGGTAGCTAACCGCGATGCCCGCCAGCTGGCGGCCAACGATCTCGGTTTCGCCCTCGGCCCGCGTCTCAACGCCGCCGGCAGGCTGGACGACATGTCGATCGGCGTGGCGCTGCTGCTGAGCGACGACATCGCGCAGGCGCGTATGCTGGCCAACGATCTCGACGCGTTGAACCAGACGCGGCGCGAGATTGAGCAGGGCATGCAGGTGGAAGCCCTGCAGCTGTGCGACCAGTTGGAGCGCACCAGCACCGAGCTGCCTTACGGGCTGGCGATGTATCACCCGGAATGGCACCAGGGCGTGGTGGGTATCCTCGCCTCGCGTATCAAAGAGCGTTTCCACCGTCCGGTGATCGCGTTCGCGCCGGCGGGTGACGGCATCCTGAAAGGCTCCGGCCGGTCGGTGCCCGGCCTGCACATGCGCGACGCGCTGGAGCGGCTGGATATGCTGAACCCCGGCCTGATGATGAAGTTTGGCGGCCACGCGATGGCGGCCGGGCTGTCGCTGGAAGAGGCCAGGTTCGACGAGTTCCGCCAGCGCTTCGGCGAGCTGGTGGGAGAATGGCTCGATCCGGCGATGCTGGAAGGGGTGATCTGGTCCGACGGCGAACTGGCGATGCAGGAGCTGTCGCTGACGACGGCGGAGCTGCTGCGCGAGGGCGGCCCGTGGGGCCAGGCGTTCCCGGAACCGACCTTTGACGGCAAATTCCGCATCCTGCAGCAGCGGCTGGTGGGCGAGAAACACCTGAAGCTGATGGTGGAACCGCTCGGCGGCGGCCCGCTGCTCGACGGCATCGCGTTCAACGTGGACACCACGCTGTGGCCGGACAGCAGCGTGCGCGAGGTCGAACTGGCCTACAAGCTCGACGTCAACGAGTTTCGCGGCAACCGCAACGTGCAGCTGCTGATCCAGCATCTTTGGCCGCGCTGAAGTGAAATTGACGTTCGTGCAGCGGTAAGTGAACGGTGCACGAACGCCCATCAGTTTCGTGGCGAGATGATCAGGCTGGCGACCCCTTTCTGTTCGATAATCTCCAGCATTCTGAGCGCGGCTCCCTGGGGTTTTACCGCGTTACGTTCCCATTTTTGTACGCTGGTGGTCGACATGTTGACCACGGCCGCCAAATCGGCCTGGCTCAGGCCGAGCCGTCTGCGCAGCATTTTGATGCGTGCGCCGTCCATTTGCTCATGCTGTTCACGCCGGGCATGTTGTTCCTGCGCCTGAACTCGCGCAGTGATGTTGCGCATTGTGTCGTCTGACACGGCACCGACCTCATTAAAACGCTGTGCCATTTTTTGCAGTCTGAGCAGGCGATTATCAGTCATCGCATTTCACCTCTCGCAAGTAGCCGCTATCGATGGCTCGTTTGATAATTTCCGGCGGCATGGCAAGAAAATCTCTGGCGAGCTCGCGATAGGTTGCCAATTCATCATCGTTGATTTCTTTTGCACCGCTCTGTTTTACGGCGTTTTTCAGCCACCCATCAACAAAATACTGATGATGTCCGCGTTTAAACGCCACGATGGATCGGGCTCCACCCCGTTTACCCCGATTGAGCGAAATGCGCTTCTTGTAGACGCCACCGCCCAGATCGCCGTCATGGTTACCGTGCGCGAGTTCGTGAGCCGCCGTGCAAATCTTTTGATCGACGATGCGATTTTTCTTCATAAATTTGTCGAAATCATCCGTGACGAAAATGTCCATTTTGGCACCGCCTGTCCCTGTGAGTCATCATAGCGACTATAGTCTCAATGACCACCTTGCTCAATACTTGAACAGCTTAGCGGCGTGGGGGGCACCGGTAATAAAACGCTGGCGAAATTCCTGCTCTCCCTGCCACCCGCTTTGTCGCCCGATCGCCACAAAAACTGACCAACTCGCTATAAACTGCCGCCCGGATCCGTTAGAATTAGCGGTTCCAATGGCATTCCGCCATCGACGACATCAACGTAAAAGAACGAAACCATGTTTGAAATTAACCCGGTAAAAAACCGAATTCAGGACCTGTCCGAGCGGACTGCGGTTCTTAGGGGGTATCTTTGACTATGATGCCAAGAAGGAACGCCTAGAAGAGGTCAACGCCGAGCTGGAGCAGCCGGACGTTTGGAACGAGCCGGAGCGCGCACAGGCGCTCGGCAAAGAGCGCGCCGCGCTGGAAGCCATCGTTGAAACCATCGATCAGCTGGAGCAGGGCGGCGAAGACGTCGGCGGGCTGCTGGAACTGGCGGTGGAAGCCGACGATGAAGAGACCTTCAACGAAGCGGTCGCCGAGCTGGATCAACTGATGAGCAAGCTGGATCAGTTGGAATTCCGCCGCATGTTCTCCGGCGAATACGACAGCGCCGACTGCTACCTGGATATCCAGGCCGGCTCCGGCGGCACCGAAGCGCAGGACTGGGCCAGCATGCTGCTGCGCATGTACCTGCGCTGGGCTGAAGCCAAGGGCTTCAAGACCGAAGTGATCGAAGAGTCCGACGGCGACGTCGCGGGCCTGAAGTCTGCCACCATCAAGATCATCGGCGACTACGCGTTCGGCTGGTTGCGCACTGAAACCGGCGTTCACCGCCTGGTGCGCAAGAGCCCGTTCGACTCCGGCGGCCGTCGCCACACCTCGTTCAGCTCGGTGTTCATCTACCCGGAAGTCGACGACGATATCGATATCGAAATCAACCCGGCGGATCTGCGTATCGACGTGTACCGCGCCTCCGGTGCGGGCGGTCAGCACGTCAACAAAACCGAATCCGCCGTACGTATTACTCACCTGCCAACCAACATCGTGGTGCAGTGCCAGAACGATCGTTCTCAGCATAAGAACAAGGATCAAGCGTTTAAACAGCTGCGAGCCAAGCTGTACGAGTTTGAGATGCAAAAGAAAAATGCTGATAAGCAGACGATGGAAGACAACAAGTCCGACATCGGCTGGGGCAGCCAAATCCGTTCTTACGTGCTGGATGACTCCCGCATCAAGGATTTGCGCACCAACGTTGAAACGCGTAACACGCAGGCCGTACTGGATGGCGACCTGGATAAATTCATTGAGGCAAGTTTGAAAGCCGGGTTATGAGGAATAGAAATGTCTGAACAACAAGTACAGGGCGCCGATCAGGCGCTGGATCTCAATAACGAACTGCAGTCCCGCCGCGAGAAACTGGCCGGCCTGCGCGAGAACGGCATTGCGTTCCCGAACGACTTCCGTCGTGACTCCACCTCCGACAAACTGCACGCCGCGTACGGTGATAAAGACAACGAAGAGCTGGAAGCGCTGGGCGTAGAAGTGACCGTCGCCGGCCGCATGATGACCCGCCGTATTATGGGCAAGGCATCCTTCGTCACGCTGCAGGACGTGGGCGGCCGCATTCAGCTGTACGTCGCGCGCGACGATCTGGCTGAAGGCGTGTACAACGACCAGTTCAAGAAGTGGGACCTGGGCGATATCCTCGGCGCACGCGGCAAGCTGTTCAAAACCAAGACCGGCGAACTGTCGATCCACTGCACCGAGCTGCGTCTGCTGACCAAAGCGCTGCGCCCGCTGCCGGACAAATTCCACGGCCTGGCGGATCAGGAAACCCGTTACCGCCAGCGTTACCTGGACCTGATCGCCAACGAAGAATCGCGCAACACCTTCAAGGTGCGTTCTCAGGTGATGTCGGCTATCCGCAACTTCATGGTGGAACGCGGCTTCATGGAAGTCGAAACTCCGATGATGCAGGTGATCCCGGGCGGCGCGTCCGCGCGTCCGTTCATCACGCACCACAATGCGCTGGATATCGACATGTACCTGCGCATCGCGCCGGAACTGTATCTGAAGCGTCTGGTGGTCGGCGGCTTTGAGCGCGTGTTCGAAATCAACCGCAACTTCCGTAACGAAGGCGTTTCTCCGCGTCACAACCCAGAGTTCACCATGATGGAACTCTACATGGCTTACGCGGATTACAAAGACCTGATCGAACTGACCGAGACGCTGTTCCGCACCCTGACCGAGAAAGTGCTGGGCACCTCTCAGGTACAGTACGGCGACGAAGTGTTCGACTTCGGCAAGCCGTTCGAGAAGCTGACCATGACCGAGGCGATCAAGAAATACCGCCCGGAAACCGATCTGGCTGACCTGGCCGACATGGGCAAAGCGGTGGCCATCGCCGAATCCATCGGCATCAAGATTGAGAAAAGCTGGGGCCTGGGCCGCGTCGTGACCGAGATCTTCGAAGAAGTGGCGGAAAGCCATCTGATTCAGCCGACCTTCATCACCGAGTACCCGGCTGAAGTGTCGCCGCTGGCGCGCCGCAACGACGTGAACCCGGAAATCACCGACCGCTTCGAGTTCTTCATCGGCGGCCGTGAAATCGGCAACGGCTTCTCCGAGCTGAACGACGCCGAAGATCAGGCACAGCGCTTTGCCGATCAGGTGAACGCCAAAGACGCCGGCGACGACGAAGCGATGTTCTACGACGAAGACTACGTCACCGCGCTGGAGCACGGCCTGCCGCCGACCGCCGGTCTGGGCATCGGTATCGACCGTATGGTGATGCTGTTCACCAACAGCCATACCATCCGCGACGTGATTCTGTTCCCGGCGATGCGCCCACAGAAATAATTCCGTTTAGCGTGAAACCACCGGTGCAGGCAACTGCGCCGGTTTTTTTTCGCCCACCGGACTTAACCGCTTAAAACATCGACAGTTACGCGCCATCTCCGCTTGCCCGCCGCCGATAACCGGTTATAATGCCTGTCGCACACCGATGCGGGTGTAGTTCAATGGTAGAACGGCAGCTTCCCAAGCTGCATACGAGGGTTCGATTCCCTTCACCCGCTCCATGACACTTCTTAAAGTACTTCAATCTACTGAATCCTAAGGGATATGGCCTAACGCTTCCTTACAGAGTTACTTACTTTAACCCACTGTGTAACCCTAACAGGGCATACAGACAGATGATTCAGCTATCTAGCACCCCTAGTAACAAACTCCCAATTGTCGCCCATCCTTATCAGCGCAACGGTGTCTACTATTTCCGTCTTCGAACCAGACAATCAAATAATGATCGAATGATCTCAGTATCTTTACTGACCAAGGATAGACATACCGCTATGGCTCACTCACGGCAGATCAAAGCAGCACTCAAGGTAATCCATGTAGACAGGCCCAACGCCACCTATGAGGAAATGAGGGACCACCTTAAGGACATCGCTGAGTGTTGAACTGTCTATGGGCCGTTCAGACCTCTTTGAGCCTGACATTAGAGATATCTATGGGGACCAGTACGGAGAACTTGGCGGGAGTCTTACCGATGCTTGGCTAGTGAGCTGCTGAGTATTGACCAGCACCGCTACATCAATGAGGCCCTGAAGGTACTTAAGGCTTGCATGAAGCGTATCGAAGCGGGAGACAGTCAGCCTCTGATAGATTACGTCGATCGTTTTAATGATATTGATCGGTAAGATGACCAAGCCCCTGTGTCCCTATCTGTTAGTGCTCCAGAAGTAAAACAAGAAGTTACACTCAGCGTCACCGTAGCGAGCCTCTTTAAGCAATACGAAGCGGAGAACGCTCAGAAACTGGAAACCAGCCACCTTAAGAGAAAACAAAGCGTCCCACACTGCGTTAATCGAAATATTCGACTATCTGAGCCTCAATGTTGAAACCAGTAGAGCAGACATGCTCAGGGGCCGTGATGTGCTTCAGCAGTTACCCAAGAACCGTAAGCAGCGCTTTAAGGATACACCATTGGTAGACCAGTTGAATCGTGAAGATAAGAATGATTGTCTGGACGTGGTCACCATCAATAACAAATACCTTATTAAGATGGCGGCTGTCTTCAAGTTGGGTGTCCGTAATGACCTGATAACGAAGAATATGACCGAGGGGCTGTAACTGAAGGTTTCCCAACGTAAAGCCTCAGCGGCCCTACCTGCTTTCTATACAAAGCAGGTAGGGCAACTGCTGGTTGCCGCTAAGTCATACTCTCAGAAGGCTTCAGGGAAACCTTATCACTACTACGTTACCTCTTTGGCTGCCATCACTGGGGCAAGGCTCAATGAAGTGGCTTAACTTCAGGTAAAAGGCGTTAGGACCACTGGAGTCGGGACCGTCTATATCCATATCAATGAAGACGATAGCGGCCTGCAGGATAAGAGCATCAAGAACGTTCACAGTGATCGCTATGTGCCTTTGGTTGAAGGAGCCTACGGTTTTGTATTGGCTGACTTTATGGCACTTGTAGAGGACCGTAGAGGCGCTGCTGGTGATGACGCTATGGTGTTCGATGGTCTGCGTTTGATGAAGAACGGCTACGATAAGCAGGTGAGCAAATGGTTTAACCGGACGTTATTACCTAAGGTGATTCCTGACCGTGACGGATTGGCTTTCCATTCGCTCAGACACACAGTTGCGACACAGTTAAAACAACATGGTGTCGAATTGGCGTATGCTCAGGCGATTATGGGGCATAGCTTCGGGTCTATTACTTATGACCGCTACGCCAAAGAGGTTGATAGATAGGTTAATGTTTTTGTTGAAGTTTATAAGGAGACTGGAGTAAATGACGATACCGTACACAGCACCTGGGTACCGTGAAGCGGCATTTAATTGCCCATACTGTGGGGCCTATGCAAAGCAAGAATGGTTTGGTTTAGTGTATTCAACAAGAAATGCTGGATACAATGCGTATATGGATTTAAGTATTTGTTCTTGTTGTGAAGAAAAGGGATACTGGTACGGCGAGAAGCTAATAATCCCTCAAAGCTCCACAGTTGAGATGCCTAATCCAGATATGCCGGATGACTGTAAGGCCGACTACATGGAAGCCAGAAGTATCATTAATCTGTCTCCTAAAGGAGCCGCAGCACTTCTCCGTCTGTGTCTTCAGAAACTCATGGTCAACTTCGGCAAGCCGGGGAAAAACATTAACGACGACATTAAGTCTCTCGTTGAGAAAGGTCTACCTGTACGAATCCAGCAAGCAGCAGACATCTGTCGTATCGTTGGCAATCAGGCGGTCCATCCTGGAGAGATTAATCTTGATGATGACTCACAGTTAACGCATGGCCTCTTTAAGTTGTTGAACATCATTGTAGATGACCGAATCACGAGACCTAAAGAGATTGAAGCGATGTTCCAGAGCATGCCTGAGGGACCACGGCTGGGCATCGAAAATCGGGACAAAAAGAACGCTTAGGTATTAACTACTCACTACTGGGGAACGGGGAAAACAAAAAGTTTTCCCCTCTATGACAACTGCTAATTTATGGCAGCGCTAACCGTAAACTATGAGTACGATTTTGCATGAGCAGGGGGGCAATTCGGCTTGGATAGAACTGCAACTGGCCCATGTTGATAAGAACTCAATTCGTGGAATGTATAATCATGCTCAGTATTTGGAAGGGAGATGATGCAGCGGTAATCCGACTATTTAATCTCTGGCAGAAAAGGTTGACGAATTTAAGTGAAAGTAAAAATAGTCTGGTTTTTCTAGGCTATTTATTTAATTGACTAATTGTAGATGTTTTTTGTGCTCCAAGAATGTAGATGTGTATCACCTTCGATAAAAAAAACCTAACTCTTTTTGACTGTAATTAAACTTTTTTAGGTAAGTTATTTTATTTAAATGGCTTAATATTTTGTCATTGATGTCCATTTTTACAGGCACATCAATTTTTTAGTGTTTAATGGGTGTCTGTCGCTAAATTCACTCGCTCTGAAGGAGGGGAATCACTTTTAGATACTTTGTTCTATAAAACAATGCCGCCATTGAGATTATCCAAAATGGCAGCATTAGTTTCAGCTTTTTATCTTAAGTAGAGCATTATTATCCTGCAGGTATTATTTTCATCCATTTTTATAGGTAAAATGGATGGTCAATTATATTGATCATGAAAAATATTTTTTCGCTTTTTTAGCCACAGTGCACGATACCATCACCAGCATAAAGTACTTAAATGTTTAGTCAGTTTCAGTGTTATTGTGCTGGAGGACCGTCTTTAACTAGTAAGCGAATACAAAAATAAACTTTACAAAGTATTAGCTTAAGGAATAATCCAAAATAGTACACTCATTAACATTGATGAAGGATTGAGGTTAGATGAAAATAAGTAAAAGACATATTGCCAGTATAATTAAGAAGATATTTATTCTGGTTGATAGAAGTATCTCAATGTTCTCGCGAAAATTTCCAAAATCCCGTTCATCGTGAGCAGTTACATCTCCACCAAAAAAAGGAAGCCAATATTTTCTCATGAAATTTGATTCTCGATCAAAAAAATCATGTCCTCCATGATAGAATCTGTTAACTACTTCATCGCAACCCATGAACCCTCGGCGTCCCGCCATCCCCATGTCAATACATGCGATTTTTGATAAAAGTAATACATTATCGTTATAACCACATTCATTAATTATGTTTTCTATGTCAAACTTGTTTTTTAATGATGTCCATTGAAAATTTTCTTTTAAAACACTGCTGGCTAAAATAATGTTTTTAATTTTCAATTCTGTATCTATAGGAAGGGTGACAATCCCATTGGCTAACACGTATGTACCAAAGCTATGAGAAATAAAATGAAATTCTGCATTTGGATAGCTATTGATGATATGGATTAGCTCCTCTCTAAAATGTTTTATAATCCTATCTCTGGCAAAAGGTAATAATAGCTGAATGCAAGAAAAGTAATTATAACGATAAGTTTTTATTATAAATTCAGGTAACTCACTTGCTACTTCACTCTCAAATTTATTTTGCCATTTCCCTAAAGTTCGTATGCCGTGTATAGACACTATAATATTTTTACCAGGAGATCTTTCCTTCCCAATAAAAGATTCAGCGCTCCATTCAATGCGATTTCTAATCGTTGTTTTCCATGAGGAAGATGAAAAATCTTTTAGTGAGAAATCCAGCTCAGAAAATTTTGTTTCGTAAAGAGATATAAGTTTTGGATAAGCCGTCAGACCAATGATCTGATTAGGTCTGATATATCGACTCTTATCTCGAATTAGCTTCCCTAAAAAAATAACCCCTCCATTTTCTTTGGGGGTTTCATCATCTTTTGCAGGAATGTTCAAGTCTAGAATGACTAATCGATATTTAGTAGTCCTTAAACATTCCAAACCACTCTTTATAGATTTTACATGATTAATTGATGTTTCATGAATGCCAAAATCTAAAAGTTCAGCTTTAATTACGTCAGCCTTGTTCTTCTCATCTTCAATAATTAGATATTTACTCACTGAATTCAATTCCATTTATTATTGAAACAAGTTCATTTACCCATTTGGAGCTTTGCGGATCGTAAAATACGCATCCTTTAAAATTGTTGGGAAATGATTTTGACAAATCTTCTGTTAAATCACTTAAGCCTATGGCATCAACTAGCCTACCAAATACATCAAACTGAGTTAGAACGATGACAGGGAGTTTAACTTTTCTATAATGCAATTTGCTTAATATATCTTTTCCTGCAAGTGGTCTTGGCGTTAGCATCGTCTTATCGTCTCGAGATTCAAAAGTCGGCATTGACATATCTAAGATTAGTAGATCATATGTATTATCCTTAATAGCCATCATTGTGCTTTTGTAAGACTTAGTAATGTCCAATGAATCATAGATGATATTTTTATCTAAGGCTTCTTTTATGTAAGTTATTTTTTCAGGGCTATCATCAGCTAACAATATTTTGATTTGCATTAATCTGCTCCTGAATTAAATAAAGTGATAGGTTGAATGATTCATTATCGAAGTCAAGGGATATATCTAGGTGGTTTTTAACTCTCATATCGTAGGAAAGCAATTTTTTTATTTTATATAATCCACTTCCGGATTCACCGTTGGCTCCGATGATATAGTTGCTATTTATTGAAGAGTTAAGTTTTTCAATTTTGTCTTTTATTTTCTGTAATGCTTCGAGAGATGCTTTGTTAGAAAAGCTGATAAGTATATTTTCTGAGTCATAATTTGTCACGGCAATATTTATGGCGATGGCATCTTTCATGCAGGAGTGATTTATTGAATTTTCAATTAATATTAAGAATATAGTTACAAATCGTCTAAAGTAATCACCTTTAATTGTTATATGTGTGTCATCAATGAAATTAGTTTCTAGATTAACATTTGGATGCAAGCTCTCAGTCATATCTAACGCAGCATCAAAGCTTGAGCCTATTAAAAATGGATTGTTTGTCTCATTTTTCCAATCTAACCAAGATATTAGCTCATTGATTTTTTCATTAGCCTCTCGCTGTGATAGCCGAATTTTTCTTTTTAGTTCATCAAGTCTAGATATATTTGTGATATCGGCAGATAAAACCTCAAAACAGTTATTTATATTTTTTCTAAGGTCGGTATCAACTTTATTTTTTAAGATTTCAAGAGCGTCATTTGTTTGTGATATTAAGTAATCTATAATTAAATTAACAAAATCCTCGAAGTTAGATTGGTCATCTATATGTTCGCCTAGTTTTTCTATGACACCTGGAACGGAGAAAAAGTTGAATACTTTTTCACCTTCATTAAACTCACCAGTGTTGATATGAATCCATCCCTTGGCAGTTTGCACTTCTTTATCAATAGATCTTGAGAATTGTCTAAAGGCATCATCAATTAACTCACGATTAACTTTGCTCAAATATACATACTGTTCAAACCAATAGCTTTCTCTTTCATAAATACCTTTGTCATTTTTGAGATAGAATAACTTGTGAGCTTTAATTGGACCTAAGAGTAAGTTTATTATTCCACCATGCCGGATGTTAAGATTGAGAAAGTTATCCAACCCATAAAGAGGGCTGATGGTATATTCATCTCTGATTTTATAGAATAGATCTAACACTTTCGAATAGTAATTATTGGAACTGTAGCTGAAACTTTCGTAATCCTTAGTTATCTCGGTGTAATCTGAGTCCCTAAATGGAATTTTTTCTGATTTTTTTATTGATTCAAAATCATCTGAGAATTTACTGGCGGCATTTATTTTCACTGATATTGTGTCAACTTCAATTCTTCCTGAACCGCAATCAGTTACGCATATTTCTTTAACAAGCTTCTCCAAGGTTCGAAACATCTCTACTCTTAATATATCTATTTCTTCATCACTTTTATTATCAAAAGAAACTAATTTTTGTAATGTAACCATCCGGAAAAGTAATATTTCTTTATTGTTTTCGAATATATCAAATGTTTCCATTATATCTTCACTGAGCACGTTTTCGAAGAAGTGGGAATTATTAGCGTCAATATATATTTCTTCAGCGCGTGAGATATCTAACCGTTCAAGGATATCTTCACAGATTAAAGTTAAGATATATGAATATTCATTGTTTTTTAGATTGTTAAAGGTGTTTAATATAATTACTCTATCCATTAACTGCTCTAAATCCACATCATTATTATTACTATTAATTATGAATATTGAGAATTCTTTAAGGCAAGAGTAAATGGAGTTGGAGGACGTTTTTATGAGATTTGCTATGCGATTAAACGCTTGATCTATATGGTTCTCCTTAAAAAGGCACATAGCCAAGCGTGAAAGTGCGTGTTCACTATATAATGGATCTTCAATGTTGGCTAGTTCATTGTAGTATTGATATGCAGTGTTATATTCTTTTTGTTGAAAATATTTGTCGCCGAGGGTTTTTAGTTTTCGACCTTTATCAATGAATGTATCATTATTTATCTCATCATCATTTAGCGACAAAATTCTTTTGTATATAACTTCTTGTCCACAATGATTGATTTCTATATTCTCGTTGCCAAATAAATTAGCGAGTGAAGTATGGAAATCTAAAAAACTATATAAATACTCGCTAGGATCGCTTTCAGAAGTCACTGTAAATTTCTCACACTGGAGTTTTATAAAAAAAGCCCAATTACAATGATATAGACGCAAAAAGTCCTTCATTAGCAACTTAACTAACTCACTTTTATTACTTTCAGTATATAAATCAATAATTTTATTAACTATATTATTTAGGAGTGATTTTTTTTCACAACGACGGCCACACCTGATTAATGATTTTACATAAATTTCTATGATTGAAGTCGACAGCGGGTTTTCATCAAGTATTTTTTCACATAGGATGGCGGCGTCATCATAATGGCCCTTGAAATAGAGTTCTCCAACCTTAGCAATTCGCTCATCGTTTACATTATACTTGAACTCCAGTACTTTATTAGCACATAGAATATTTCTCAGAATTGAATCGTCGATATTATAATATAAATCTCTGATGCTTGAGAAATTGAATCCATCAAGTCGATTATGAAGTTGGCAACTTATTATTATTCTTCTAAAATTCAAATAGCGATCAATTATGTTGCTCGATGAATTCTCGCATATTATTTTAGACAGGTGGTTATAATTTTTTTCCGGGGAGTAACAATGTGAAAAATCAATTTGTTCTATGGCTGTGCCGTTACGAGAAATCTTGAACTCTTCAGATTGGTGTTGAATTGCAAACGTATATCTTTCGAATGAAACACCTTTATCGCATCTTATGAAAGGGTAACTCAGATGAACTTCTGATAAATTGTTGTATTGGTTTTCTTTGAACATGGATATTATTTTTTTATGGTATTCTAAGAAACCCTTTGAATTCCCCATTTCAAAAAATAAATTTAGCTTTGAAGAAATATACCAATTACTATACCCAAAGTTATCGAATATTTTTTGGAGAGTTTCTGAAGCTTCACCTAATCTACTATTCAGTAGCAAGCAATCAAATTCATGTTGTAACTCTAGAAAATATTTTATTTCATCTGAAAAAGCATTGAGGATTATAGTTTCAAATTCAAGGTCGTAAAATAACCCAAGCAATGAATCTTTATACCTAACGCTTTCTTTTATTTCAACAGTATGAGGGAAGGCGTATGGTATAATTGAATTTCGTACATCCTTATTTTCTAAAGTGTTTTTCAACTCGTGTAGCGATTCGTTGTAGTCCTTATCCCTCAAACCTGAAAGCAAGCCCGCACCATTAATACCTTTTTTAGGGATAATTAATCGACCCTTTCTGTCTTTTTTTATGACTGAGCGGTTATTGATATTTCTTTTAATTAGAGCGGTTGCATGTTGTTTTATTTTAGTCGCAAGACTCATTCCTTTTTTTCTTTTCTTTGTCACTTAGATAATCCTTGTCAGAGAGGTTTAATCAAGAAACGCTACCGCCCTCAGGGAATCCTGATGGGATTTTATGAAATGATAACCATGTTTACATATGCTAACATTACAACTCAATTAAATCAATTGTTATATAAATAGTTGAACTTAATTATACTTTCACAATAAATATTCATGAGTGTTTAAAATTTCATAAAGTGAATATCTCGTTTTTAGTAATAATTCTTCCGAAGGGACAGTGTGAGTGGTTCATTAGCCACTGTCGAATAGATCTAATGATCTAGAACTCCCACCACAAGAAACACCGCAACCGACGTTATCAAAGTGGCGATGATCTCTGCCAACATGATATCAGGGACCGAAAATTACACCTATTGGTAGTCTGGCAACGCTGCTCTGGCTACATGACCTTTCACAGAAGAACATGACCATCACCTGGGGATACTATTTCCGCACCGGGATCGTCATGACTCTGCCTGTGTTGTTTGTAACGCTGGCCGCGCTGGTGCTACGTCTCTCTTTCACTTTGTAATGAGATACTGATATGAGCAACATCACCATTTATCAAAATCCAGCCTGCGGCACGTCGCGTAATACGCTGGAGATGATCCGCAATAGCGGTAATGAGCCGACCGTAATTCTTTACCTTGAGACTCCACCTTCACGCGATGAGCTAGTCAAACTCATTGGAGATATGGGCATTTCAGTCCGGGCGTTGCTGCGTAAAAACGTCGAGCCTTATGAGGAACTGATTCTTGCAGAAGATAAATTTACTGACGATCAGCTCATCGACTTTATGTTGCAACATCCGACTCTGATTAACCGTCCGATTGTGGTGACGTCACTGGGAACTAAACTGTGCCGTCCGTGCGAGGTAGTTCCGGATAGAATGTACAATTTTACTGTTTAACTGCTCATTAAATTCAGCTGTTTTTATTTCATACCAGACATCATTTAAAAGTCAGTTTTCACCAGCTAGATCCTGCTCACGAGTATCACCCTGAAAAATATGCTGTGAGACCAACTTCAGATAGATAGTCCCTACGGATTCTGTCGAGAGGTTTGGACTGACCCCACCCCGGTAGACGATCCTGCCCTAAAGTTTGGGTGGATAAGTAAAGATATAACTTGAAATTTCATAATTTCAATTTTTTAATGGGTTTGTTCTACTCCCTTCACCCGCTCCAGCACTCCCTCCTGAAAATATCCTGATTCTCCGAAAGATTACCCCAACCCAATCCTTTGCCCCTGTAAGCGTTATCACTGGTTGTCCGCTATCCCACCAGCATCATCAGCGCCGTGGTGAAGAAAGCAGGGCAAAAAAATGCCGCCCCTCGGGACGGCATGTCGGCCTTTAGCGCACCAGATGCAAGAAATGCAGGTGTTTTTCGTACTGGTCGAGAATATCGTTGATCAACTGCTCCTGATTCCAGCCCATGACATCGTAGTTCTGGCCACCTTCTTTCAGGTAGATCTCCGCGCGATAATACTTGTGCTGCTCGGCTTGCTGTTCATCGTTATCCAGCCCGGCGAGGGCGAACGTCGGCGAACTGTAGCCGCGCAGTCTGACTTCATAGATAAAGTTAAGCTCATCGCCCAAATCGACCTCGAAACGAATGCGGTCTTCCGCGGTGGCGTTGATGCTGCTGAGCGTGTTTTGTTTACTCAGCTCTTCCTGCACCAGCGTCATGGCCGGTTGGATAACCTCATCCATAAAGCGTTTAACCAGCGAGCGTTTTGGCAGATAGGCGATATTGCGCAGCCTGCGCTGCCAGGGAATGGGGTTGCGGGCGGCGGTGGGGGCGATGGTGGCCATATTTTGGCTGTCGCGCTTGGTCAGGTCGCGGCGCAGCGCTTTAAGCAAACCGTAAATGGATATCAGCAAGATGGCCGAGAACGGCAATGCGCTGGCGATGGTGACGGTTTGCAGCGCGCTGAGCCCCCCGGCGATCAGCAAGGCGATGGCGACGATGCCCATCAGCGACGCCCAGAAAATGCGTTGCCAAACCGGCGTGTTGCTGGAGCCGCCCGAAGCCAGCGTATCTACGACCATGGCGCCGGAATCGGCGGACGTGACAAAAAAGACGATCACCATCGCCATGGCGATAAACGAAAGCACGCTGGAGAACGGGAAATGCTCCAGGAAGTTAAACAACGCCAACGCCACATCTTGCTGTACCGTAGTGGCGAGGTCTGTCGCGCCCTGTTCCATGATGAGGTAAATGGCGCTGTTGCCGAACACCGTCATCCACATGAGGGTGAAGCCTGCCGGGACGAACAGCACGCCCGTGACAAATTCGCGGATGGTTCGGCCGCGGGAAACCCGAGCGATGAACATACCGACGAAAGGCGACCAGGAGAGCCACCACCCCCAGTAGAGCAGCGTCCATCCGCCTAACCAGTTGCTGGATTTTGGCTCGTAGGCATACAGATTGAACGTCTTGCTGACCAGCTCGGACAGATAGCCGCCGGTATTTTCCACAAAGGATTTCAACAGCAGGACGGTTGGCCCCAACAGCAAGACCAGGGCCAGGAGCAACAGCGCCAGGCCAAGGTTCAGCTCTGACAGAAAGCGTATGCCTTTCTCCAGCCCTGAAACCACGGAAATGGTGGCCAGCCCGGTAATCACCACGATCAAGATCACCTGAACGGTTTCGTTGATCGGCACGCCAAACAGGTGGTTAAGCCCGGCGTTGACCTGCAACACGCCATAACCCAGCGAGGTTGCGACCCCGAATACGGTGCCGATGACGGCGAAGATATCGACGGCATGGCCGATAGGGCCATAAATACGTTCGCCGATGATCGGATAAAGCGCAGAGCGCAGAGTCAACGGCAGGCCATGCCGATAGCTGAAGAAGGCCAGAATCAACGCCACGATGGCGTAGATCGCCCAGGCGTGCAGCCCCCAGTGGAAAAAGGTCAGGCGCATGGCCTGTTTGGCCGCCTCGACGCTCTCGGGCGTGCCGACCGGTGGCGAGAGATAGTGCATAACCGGTTCTGCCACGCCGAAGAACATCAGGCCGATGCCCATCCCCGCTGAAAACAGCATGGCAAACCATGAGTGGTAGCGAAAATCGGGTTGCGCATGATCGGGGCCAAGTTTGATGTCGCCGTAGCGGGAAAGCCCCAGAAACGTCACGCTGAGCAAAATCAGCGCCACGGCCAAAATATAAAACCAGCTGGCGTTGGTGAAAATTTGTTGCTGCAGAAGCTTGAAGTTCTTGTCGGCGACGTCGGGGAAAAAGGCGGCGAACGCGACCAGAAGAAAAATGAGGACTGCAGAGGTGAAGAATACCGCTTTGTTGATATGGCTCTGCGGCTTTTTTAGGGGGGTGTCTTTCTCACTCATAAATTGATTTATTCCATTTGTTTGATTATCGCCCTGAATGGAGGAGAGGTGTAACCTGTTATATCGTAGCAAAATAGTCAGGCTGTCGGTGCCGGTCAATAGGGCGGAATTACCGCTGCCTGAGCGCGGTAATTCCGAGTTATTCTGTGTTGCCGTTAGTTAAATAAAAATGCCAATAATCCCGTCACCTTATTTTTATTTTCCCATCCTTCCAATTTCATGCAGGCATTAACGAATTCTGTTCTGCGCATTTCATTGCTGTCCGAGGGGAAAGCGCCGCTACCGGCGTTGGGGATCTCCGTGCCGTTGATCGTCATGGAGGAGAAGGTCGGCGAGCTGGCGTGCAAAGACAGGTTCACGGGATAGCGCTGTTCGGCTTCTTGCCGGCAGTGGGTTCTGGCCGCGTCAAGGGGCGTTGGGGTTGCCGTTTGCGCTTCCCATTTCTCCGGCGTGGCACAGGAAGACATCATCAATGCGGCGGCGATAACTGCATATTTTCGCAAAATAAAAATCCATTTCTAAAATAAAATTCCCTTGATTCTACCCCCAGCGTGCCGCGATGGCCCGCTCAATAAGGTAAGCGGGCCGATGTGGCGAGTTAACTGAGGATATCTTCGGCGATCACCTTAAACAGCGTGTCTATTTCGCCTTGGGTGTTGTAGTGCATCATGCCGATGCGCAGCACGCCGCCGTCTTGCAACCCCAGCTGCTGGATCAGGCCCAGCGCATAGAAATGCCCGCTGCCGGCGCAGATGTTGTGCTGCCCCAGGCGGCGGGCGATCGCGTCAGGCGTCTGGCCGCTGAAGGTCAGGGCGAAGGTTGGCGTGCGGCGCGTGCTGTCCGCCTGTGAATGGCCGTAGAGCCGCACGCCGTCGAGTTGCTGCAGCCGTTGCAAAAAGTGGCGGCACAGCGCCTCTTCATGCCGGTGGTAGGCGGCGAAACTCTCCTGCAAACGCTGCCTTAACGGCGCGCCCGGCGTCCCCCACTGCGCCAGATAGTCGATCGCCGCCGCGACGCCGGCCAGCGCCTCGAAGCTTTGCGTGCCGGTCTCGAAACGGCCGGGGCCGACATCGGTGGCCGGCTCGACTTTGTACGGCCGCAGGCTTTGCAGCCACTGCGGCGCGATATAGGCCATGCCGACGTGCGGGCCAAAGAACTTGTAGGCGGAGCACACCAGGAAATCACAGCCCAGCGCCTGCACGTCAATCAGGTTATGCGGCGCATAGTGCACGGCGTCGACATACACCTGCGCGCCGACCCGATGCGCAGCTTCGACGATGGTTTTGATATCGACGATGCTGCCGGTGACGTTGGAAGCGTAGCTGACCGCCACCAGGCGGGTATTGGCGTTGATGCGCTCACACACCTTTGCGGCGTCCAATGCGCAGTCGGCGCTCTCCAGCGGTATCTGATGCACCACGGCCCCTTGGTCTGCGGCGGCCTGCTGCCAGCTGGAGACGTTGGCGTAGTGATCGAGCGCGGTGACGATGACCTCATCGCCGGCTTGCCAGTCGCGGCTGATGATGCGGCTGAGATGGAAAGTCAGCGTGGTCATATTCATGCCGAAAACGATGTTGTCGGGCGAAGGCGCATTTAACAAGGCGCGCACCGATTCTCGCGCCTGGCCCATCACTTCGCCGGTGACTCGGCTGGAGAAGTAGTGGCCACCCAGGTTGGCGTTGTATTTCCCCAGGTAGTCCGTCATCTTTTCCAGCACGCCCCGTGAAACCTGTGCGCCGCCGGGGCCGTCGAAAAAGATCGCCGGCTTGCCGTCGATGTGCTGGGACAGGGCGCTGAACTGGGCGCGGGCGAGCTCGGGCGTAAAGGTCATGCTTTCTCTCCCCGCGCGGTGAGGACGAAGAGATCCAGATAGCCTTCTTCTTTCGGGCTTACGGCGTTGATCGGCGTGGCGTTGTGCCACAGTTTGCTGTCTGCCAGCAGCACGGCCTCACCGTCCGCCAGCGCTTTTTTAAAGAAGGGATCGTGGTGGCTGTCGTCGTACAGCATGATTTCACCGCCGACGATGTTGTGCCGGTGAATGGCGATCATGGCGATATGGTCGAAACCGTCCTGGTGAATGCCTTCCGGCGCCACCAGCGTATCTTTCTGGATGGCGACCACGCGCATTTGGTGGATCTCTATCTCGGCACCCTCCGGCAGTTCGTTATTTTCGGCAAACAGGTTGCACATCTCCGCCATGCCGGCGCTCTGCAGCACGGCGCTGTCGATAGGCTCGAAGCGGCGCACCACGTTGCCTTGGAAGTGGTTGATCTGATCGGACTGCATGAAGGTACGCGGCCCCACTTCGGCGACGTTGGGGTTGAGGTATTTGACGACCGAATAACGGCGCAGGCGATATTTGCCGTCGGCGTGTTGCGTGTGGGGCAAGGAGGAAAACGAAGGCATCAGTTGTTGGGTGGCTTGCGGGCTTAGTACAGTCATACTTATTACGTTTTCGTGTTTCTGTAACATAATCACCTCTAATAATAATAATTTCTGATGTTGTAGGGGGTAATTCGATTGAATTGTAGACGACTCTATAACCAACGCAATTTGGCGGTGGTGAGGTGTGACGGCGGTCGTAAAGTGGGGTGAACAGTGGGAGCGTTGTATGCCGGCGGCGATGCGTTAAAGTAGCGAGCTGACTGCAGAGCAATGGTTAGCGCCAGGGTGAATGCTGGAGTTCGCCGCTTACTTCTACTGGGATACCGTTATGATTGAAATACGCGAGATTAACCGCGATAACCTGTTTGACGTGTGCGAACTGACGTCGAATCAAGACGGCGTTGGCACCGTGTTCGAGGCGTTTATTTGCTGTAACGCCATCTCTATTTCCGAGGCGGCGTTTTTTCCGGAATGCCAGCCCCGCGCGCTTTACCGCGACGGCGAGCTCATCGGTTTTTTCATGTACAAGTGCTGGCCGCATAACCCACATGAGGCCGAGCTGTGTCGCTATATGCTTGACCATAAGTTTATGGGGCAGGGATTGGGGCGTGAGAGCTTCGCCGCGATACTCGCGGATTTTAGGTTGCACGGCATAGAGCAGGTGACGCTAATGATTGATGAACATAATCTCGTCGCCAAAAGCCTGTATCTCACCTTCGGCTTTCGCTTTACCGGCAAGATTGAAAAGGAAGAACATTACTACAGTCTGGCGCTTTAGCTGCCCCGACAAAGGCGGGGTCAGAACGTCTCGAAATACAGCTCGCGCAACAGCCAGGATATTTCGTTGTTGGTGCGATTAAGCGTCTCGATTCGGCGAACCCCTTTCGCTTCGGCGCGCAGATCGAGCAGCAAGTTGCGAATCTGCTGGAATAACGGGGTTTGCGGGCTGGGTTTGGCTAACTGTTGCCCGCATAGTTTGATACCGGCGTCGCAGCCGGTGGCAATGTCCGTCAGGCAGCATGGGCAGGTGGTTTTTTGGCGCGCCATATTGCGGCATTGTTGCCCGATTACCTGATTGAAGTGGCGTAATTGCAGGCAGACTTCCCGCGAGTTTAACGGGTTGGAATGGGTTGTCATCGGTTTCAGCTCCCTTGTCTGCGCCTATATTGGCACTTACCGATGAAGATAACCACGGACAAGCAGAGGGGGTATCGCCTTGTTTTGTCTGGAAACAACGAAAGCGATGAGGCCCGCGGCGGCGGGCCGGTAGCGTCAGGCGCGTTTAAACAGATTCGCCGCCTGGAACAGCGCAAAGGAGCTGACCAGCATCTCGATGCCGACGATGGCCGTCACCAGCGTGACCGATGCCGCCGGGCCTGAGCCGATCAGCATCCAGGCGATGATCAAATCGAGCACGCCGATAACGAACTGCAGCCAGTTGCCCGGCAGCCCGCGGCGCATGTAGCCCGCCGCCAGGCGCGCGATGCCGCCGAGCGCGAACAGCACGGCGAGGTACACCGCCAGCGCCAGAATGCCCGCCAGCGGGCTGGTGATGAACACATAGCCGATAATCAGGTAGGCTACGCCCAGCAAAATGCCGCCGATCATCGGCCAGGTATTCTGCGCCCGGTTAGCGATCATGGCGATAATCAGCCCGGCGCCGCTCAACAGCAGCAGGATGCCAACCACGATGCTCAGCGCTGCGCCGGAGGCGAAAGGATTGACCAGGCACAGTATCCCGCCCGCCAGCAGCAGGAAGGCGATGATCAGCAGGGTGGTGCGTTGCTTTTTGAGCAGTTCTTCGCTCAGGAGGGGCAGATTATTGCGGTCGAGGTTCAACATGACAGTACTCCATTTCGTCGTTGGGTAATTAATCAGTCATCCTTACCTGTTTAGCATAGACCGTCTGGGGGTTTTTGACTGACCCGGCGCAAATGTTACACTGTGCGGCTGACGCGTATCAGAACCGAAACGACGACTGAGGACTGGATTTGAGCACAGGAAGCAAATGGGCTGGGTGGCGCCGCATCGCGGTGTGTCTGACATTGGGGCTGTTGTTGGCCGGGTGTTCGGGTAAAAACACCTACAACCGCGATTACGACAAACTGCCGAAGGGCAGCTACACCGGCAAGTCCTACACCGTCAAACGGGGCGATACGCTGTACTACATTGCCTGGATCACCGACAGCGAAGTCAGCGATCTCGCCAGAATCAACAAGATACGCCCGCCCTATAGCCTGGAAGTGGGGCAGAAACTGCGGCTGAGCGGCAGCGCACCGACCAAAACCGCCGCAACGCGCCGTAAAACCTCTTCGTCTTCCGCCGCGATCGCCAAGCAAACGCCGCCGCCGGGCGCTGCCCGCTGTTGGCGTTGGCCGACCAGCGGCCGGATCGTGCAGGCCTACTCCAATTCAGATGGCGGCAACAAGGGCATCGACATCGCCGGCAAACGCGGCCAGCCGATCTACGCTTCCGCCAAGGGCAAAGTGGTGTACGTCGGCAACCAGCTGCGCGGCTACGGCAACCTGATCATGATTAAGCACGGCGAAGACTTCATTACCGCCTATGCGCACAACGACACCACGCTGGTGCGCAACGGCCAGGATGTGAAGGCGGGGCAGAAGATCGGCACCATGGGCAGCACCGGCACCGATTCGGTGTTCCTGCATTTCCAGATCCGCTACCGCGCCACCGCACTCGATCCGCAGCGCTATCTGCCGCCGCAAGGTTCGTCGCCGTCCTGTTAACGTCAATCTGGCTCCTTGCGGAGCCAGATGTCAGTTACTTCAGCGGCAGGTAAAGATCGGTCACCAGTTCATATTCCGCCACTTCGTGCACGAAGTTGTGGTAGTGGAAATAGAGCGGAAAATCGCGCAGCTCCTCGCCGCTGGCCGGCAACCACTCGCGGTACAGATAATGGGCACTTTCCGAGAGCCCATCCAGCGAGCCGTGATGGCGCAGCAGCGCGCAGCGCCCGGCTGGCAGCGTACTGTTCACCACGCCGAAGGCATTGTCCTCGGGGATCGGCGCAGTAACCTCGCCGCAAATGAAGAAGCGGAAGTCCTGCGCTTCGGTGGTGGCCGGATCGTGCGGTGCGATGCCGAAAGTACGGCTGCTTCTGACCGGCGACAGGCCGCTGGTTTTGCGCCACTCGATAAAGCGCGCGGCGGTTTCGTTGACCAGCGCGGACGGGCCGCGATGTTCGATCATCGCCACCGGCGTGGCCGGGAAGTCGACAATGTCTACCTTCATGGGTTGTTTCCTTTTGTGTTTCGGCTCGGGAAAGCGCTGCTGCCAATCGATCCAGGCCGGCCGTTTGCGAAACTGGCTTGGCGTTTGGCTGAACGCCTGTTTGAAGGCGCGGCTGAAGGACTCCGGGTTTTGAAAACCGGCGTCCAGCGCGATGTCAATCACCGGCTCCAGCGGGTTATACGCCAGGCGGTACGAGGCGCGTTTGAGCCTCATCCACTGGATATAACGCCACACCGAGATGCCGCAATACGCGCTAAACTGGCGTTGAAAGTGAAAGCGCGAAAAGTGGGCCACTTCGCTCAGTTTTTCGACGGTGAGCGCCTCGTCCAGGTGGCGATCGATATAGTCAAAGACCTGCGCAAAGCGCTTTGCATACGTCTGGGTCATGTGATTGTCTCCTCCATGCCTGAACTTTGCCCGAGCCGCCGCCGCTTCTCCTGACGGATGATGCTGAGTTGCCGCCGCAGGACAACGGGATGGCTGCGGCGTTTGCCGCCGGCCAGGCCAAACTCATAACCCCCGCGCGGCCGTGTGCCGCGATCCCGACCGAGAAGATGAATATTACATGATGGATCGTTCCCGTTTGCTGAAATTCCTGCTGCCCTACCTGTGGCCGAAAGACAACCCGCGCCTGCGGGGGTATCTGGTGGTGGCCTTCGTGTTCATGGTGGCGGCCAAGGTCAGCACCACGCTGGTGCCGCTGGCCTACAAAGCGATGGTCGATGCGCTGAGCGGCGAGACGGCGAAAATGCTGGCGGTGCCGCTGGGGCTGATCGTCGCCTACGGCGTGGCGCGGGTGGGCGGCGCGCTGTTTGAGGAACTGCGCAACGTGATGTTCATCCACGTCAGCCAGAACGCCACGCGCCTGCTGGGCGTGCGGGTGTTTCGCCAGCTGCATGCGCTGAGTCTGCGCTTCCATCTGGAGCGCCAGACCGGCGGGCTGTCGTTGTCCATCGAGCGCGGCACCCAGGCGGTGTCCACGGTGCTGTCGCGCTTGTTGTTCTCCATCGTGCCGATCCTGTTCGAGCTCTCGCTGGTCACGGCGATCATGTGGCATATGCTGAACGGCTGGTTCGCGCTGGCGATCCTGACGACGGTCGGCTGCTACATCCTGTTTACCGTACTGGCGGTCAGCTGGCGCACCCGCTTTCGCCGCGAGCTCAACAAGGCCAACGCCGACGCCAACAGCAAATCCATCGACAGCCTGCTGAACTATGAGACCGTAAAGTACTTCGGCAATGAAGAATTCGAAGCCGAGCGTTTCGACCTGTCGCGCCGGCTGTACGAATACGCGGCCATCAAGAACCAATTCAGTTTTACGGCGATCAACCTGGGGCAAACCTCCATTATTTCGATCGGACTGATCGTGATGATGGCCATGGCGGCGCAGGGCATTACGCAGGGGACGATGACGGTCGGCGACTTCGTGCTGGTCAACGCCTACCTGCTGCAGCTGTATCAGCCGCTGAACTTCTTCGGCTTTATTTATTCCGAGGTGCGCCAGGCGCTGATCGACATGGAGAACATGTTCGATCTGCTGCAGGAAAAGCGTGAAATCGTCGATAGCCCGGATGCGCAGCCGCTGCGCCTCGATCGCGGCGAAGTGCGGTTCGATGCGGTCAGCTTCGGTTACGACACGCGCCGGCCGATCCTCAAGCAGGTGAGTTTTACCATTCCGGCGGGCCACACGGTGGCGGTGGTCGGCGCCTCCGGCGCGGGCAAGTCCACGCTGTCGCGCCTGCTGTTTCGCTTCTACGACGTGCAGAGCGGCGCCATTACCCTCGACGGCCAGGACATTCGCCAACTGACCCAGGCCAGCCTGCGGCAGGCGATCGGCATCGTGCCGCAGGATACGGTGCTGTTCAACGATACGCTGCGCTACAATATCGGCTACGGCAAAACCGGCTCCAGCGATGAAGAAATCGAGCGGGCGGCGCGGCTGGCGCATATCCATGATTTTATCGTCGGTCTGCCCGACGGTTACGACACCCGGGTGGGCGAGCGCGGGCTGAAGCTGTCAGGTGGTGAAAAGCAGCGGGTGGCGATCGCGCGCACCATTCTGAAAAATCCGGCCATCCTGGTGTTCGACGAGGCGACCAGCGCGCTGGATACCCAGACCGAACGCGAAATCCAGGGGCACCTGCGCGAGGTGAGCCGCAACCACACCACGCTGGTGATCGCCCACCGGCTCTCCACCGTGGTGGACGCCGATGAGATCATCGTGCTGGAGGCGGGGGCGATCGTCGAGCGCGGGGGGCACGAGGCGCTGCTGGCCGCGAACGGCCGCTACGCCGCGATGTGGCAAACCCAGTACAGCGAAGAGCAGGAATCGCGCTGACGAGGGCGTTCACCCCAGCGGCTGCGCGGCATTGAGCCGCTGTGCCACGTAGTCGCAGGCGATGCGGCAGTCCTGCTTCAGGTCTGTCTCGTCGCCGGCCAGGTTGCCGCGCAGCCAGAGCCCATCGATCATTGCCGCCAGCCCGCGCGCGGCATCACGCGCCTGCCGCAGCGGCAGCTCGCGGCGGAACTGGCAGCAAATGTTGGAATAGAGTCGCCGATCGTTGGCGCGCTGCAGGCGGCGCAGCACCGGCTGGTGCATGCTGGCGGCCCAGAAGTCGAGCCAGGCGCGCATGGACACGGCGTTGGTTTGGCTGGGATGGAAGTTGCCCTGGATAATGGCGAACAGCTGTGACTGGCTGTCGCTCGCCGCCTGCGCGCGGCATTCGGCCACTGCGTCGCGCAGATCGCGCAGGATTTTGCGCATGGTGGCGCTCAGCAACCCCTCTTTATCGCCAAAATAGTGGCTGACGATGCCGGTCGACAGCCCGGCTTCTTTCGCCACCTGAGACAGGGTGACGCCGGCCAGCCCGACGACGTTAATGGTCTCGAAGGCGGCGTTAATCAGCTGCTCCTTACGCTGCTCCGGAATATCTCTGCGGTACATATTTTCCCCAACTGATAGGCCAATCACACTTTGGATTTGATTGATTGAACGGTCAATCAATACTCTATATGCTGCAAAAATGTCAAATAAATGACGATAAAATGTTAACTGAAGGTTGCATTGAAATCGTCTGTCTTTCGCAACATGGAAGCCTGCCAATGACAACAAAAACTCCTCCATCGCTTGACGAAGAACCTGTCAGATTGAATGCTCCGGTATTTTTCGGCTCGGCGGCGGTGATCCTGCTGCTGGGATCGCTGGTCGTGCTGTTTCCCTCCGCCAGCAAACTGTGGCTGAACGCCGCGCAAAGCTGGGTCGCCGACGTGTTCGGTTGGTACTACATGCTGTTGATGGTCGCCTGTATGGCATTCGTCTTCTGGCTGGCGCTGTCGCGCTTCGGCCATATTCGCCTCAGCCAGGATGACGAGCCGCCGCAGTTCAGCTATCCCTCGTGGGTGGCGATGCTGTTCTCGTCGGGCATCGGCATTGCGCTGGTGTACTACGGCGCTTATGAACCGCTGGATCACTTCCTGTCGCCACCGGAAGGCAGCGGCGGCACCGTGCAGGCGGCGCGACAGGCGATGGCGCTGACCTTTTTGCACTGGGGGCTGCACGGCTGGGCGCTGTATGCGCTGATCGCCACCGCGCTGGCCTATTTCGCCTATTGTCGCGGCCTGCCGCTGGCGCTGCGCTCTGCGTTATACCCGATCTTCGGTGAACGCATCCACGGCGGCGTCGGTCATCTGGTGGACAGTTTCGGCATTCTGGTGACGGTGATCTCGATGGTAACCAACCTGGGGATCGGTGCGCTGCTGGTGAACTCGGGGCTGTTTTATCTATTCGATATTCCGCAAAGCACCGGCGTGCTGCTGGCCCTGATCGTGGTGATGATGGTGGTGGCCACGCTGGCGGCGGTCACCGGCGTCGAGAAGGGCATCGCCATGTTGTCGAACATCAACGTCGGCTTCCTGTGCCTGCTGCTGCTGTTCGTGTTTCTGGCCGGGCCGACGCTGAATCTGCTGAACGGCATGTTGCAGAACCTCGGCGATTATCTGACCTCGCTGGTCAGCCGCAGCTTCGATATGTATCTGTACGGCAAGGCGCGCCAGTGGCAGGGCGCCTGGACGCTGTTCTACTGGGCCTGGTGGGTGGCGTGGGCGCCGTTCGTCGGGCTGTTCATCGCGCGCATTTCCAAAGGGCGCACCATTCGCGAACTGATTTTCGGCGTGCTGCTGATTCCGCTGGGCTTCACGCTGGCGTGGCTGTCCATCTTCGGCAATACCGCCATCAGCCTGGTGCTGGAAGGCGGACAGGCGATCCTGGGGCAGGTGGCGCAAAGCGATCCGCCGATGGCGGTGTTCAAGCTGTTCGAATACTTGCCCTATACCCAGCTGACCGCCGGCTTTGTGGTGGTGATAAGCTTCGTGCTGTTCCTGACGCCGGTCGATTCCGGCACGCTGATGATAGCGAACCTCTCCTGCCAGGGCGGTTCCGCCCATGATGACGCGCCGGCCTGGTTGCGGGTATTCTGGGCGGCGGTGACTACGCTGGTATGCGCCGGCCTGCTGTATGCCGGCAGTTTCAGCGCGATGCAGACGGCGGTGGTGCTGTGCGGCCTGCCGTTCTCGGCGGTGATCGTGCTGTACATGGTCAGCCTGCGCAAGGATCTGTGTCGTTACGCCATGAAGCCGGTGCTGCCCTGAGGCGGTTTATTCGTCTGCACGCGGCCGGTGATGCACGTACTCGACAGTCGTGCCGTCCGGCAGGCGCGCATTGAAACAGGCGCCGGTGGGCACCTCCACCGGGCCGAAGAAAATCTCTGCTCCGGCGGCCAGCAGCCGCTGGTGGTAGGGATAAATGTCATCGACCAGCAGCGTGCCGACGGTGCTGCGGAAAGGGCGCAATTGCTCTTCCGCCCCCTCCAGGATCAGAAACGGCCCCACCGCCGCCAATACCAGCCGATGCTCGGGAAAATCGAAGCGCATGTCCGCCGTTACGCCGTGCAGCTGCTCGTAAAACGCGATGGTGCGATCGATTTCGCCTTCGCCAACGTAGACCCGAATCAGCACGCGTGGCTCACGCAGCGATGAAGAGTCGGCGGTTTTGCGCCAGAAACCGGCTTTTGTCAGTGCTGTCGTCATGTTCATCTCCTTGCTGGTTACCTGCCGTTTATCATGCCGCCGTTTTTTCATCCGGGGTTGGATCGAGTTGGCATAAGCTAGCCGCGCCGGTAATAACCCATTCACAGGGCGTTAAAGGGCGTTCTGTTTGTGATTCCTGTCACGGCCTACGCTTTTATTATTATTCAGCATTGATAATGTCATGACGTGATTATTGATTAACACAATGGAGTTAATCATTCGCGCCATAACCGCGATAAAGCAAACGGATTCAAATAATAAAGCGGGTGGGGTAATACGACCGATGAAAAGGGAAATAGCGTCAATTTATAAGGTAAGGTTAAGTTTTATTTATTAACCTGTTTATAAATCACGGCATTTTGGCTTTTTCAATAAAAGTAAAAAGTGCCGGGTAATTTTATTTAAATCAGTAAAAACATAATGTTGATTTATTTTCATGTCATTCGCGCTCTGTGAAAAATACCTGATTTGCCACCCGGTCGTCGTTTTCAACGGCCGTTTGACATGCCCGTTACTTGAGATAAGTTTATATCGTTAACATGTTAATGAGTTGTTATCGTGACCGATGGCCAATGCTTCTCTTGGCTGCGCGCTTAATCGACTTATGCCATGGCCGCTCGCCATTCATAAGTTAACTTATGGACCAATGACGCTATGAATAACTCGCCAGGGCAGCGCTCGCGATTGAGCGAAGAGAACCGATTGCTGATTATTTTATTCTTCGTGTTCGGCTGCGTGTTCGTCGATCGCCTGACTATCTCTTTCCTGTTTCCGATGATCGCCGCCGATTTGAAGCTGAGCAACGTGCATCTTGGCACGCTGTCGGCGGTGCTGGCATTGACCTGGGCGCTGTCCGGGGCGGGGCTGGGGGCGATTGCCGATCGCTTCAATATCCGTAAACCGATGCTGATCCTGTCGATCCTGGTGTTTTCGCTGTTCTCCGCGCTGTCGGGGCTGGTCAGCGGCTTTGCCATGTTATTGATCTTCCGCGCGCTGATGGGGATCGCCGAAGGGCCGGTGCTGCCGATCGCGCAATCGCTGATGGTGGAAAAATCGCAGCCGCAGCGCCGTGGCTTCAACATGGGGCTGATCCAGGGGGCGGCGCCGGGGCTGCTGGGCGGCATTATCGCGCCGCCGTTGATCATCTATCTGGCGCAGAAATGGGGCTGGAGCATGGCGTTTCATCTGACCGCCGTGCCGGGCATCATTCTGGCGTGGCTGATCTATCGCTATGTGAACGGCAAGAAGGATCCCGCTTTCAGCGCCGCGCCGGCGGCCGGCAAGGCGGCGAACAAAGCCGCTTACGGCGAGCTGTTTAAAATCAAGAATGTGGCGCTGTGCATTCTGATCTCCTGCGTGTTCGTCACCTGGTTCATGATCATCATTACCTTCACCCCCAACTTTTTGGTGACCGACCGCGGCTTCGGCGAAGGCACGATGGGCGGCATCATGAGCGCCATCGGCGCCGCCTGGGTGTTCTGGGGCGTGGCGGTGCCGGCGATTTCCGATCGCCTCGGCCGCAAGCCGACGCTGATCTTCTTTTCGCTGCTGGCGGTGTGCTGCCCGCTGTTCCTGAGCTACGTCGATAACCCGTGGCTGCTGGGCGTGCTGGTGTTCCTGTCTTATACCGGCCTTGGCTGCTTCACGCTGTTTATGGCCACCATCCCGTCGGAAACGGTATCGCCGGCCCGTATCGCCACCGCGTTGGGGCTGGTGATGGGGATTGGCGAGGTGATTGGCGGCTGTCTGGCGCCGTTTATCGCCGGGCTGATCGCCGATCGCTACGGGCTGGTCAGCGTGATGTGGCTGGCGGCCGCGGGCGCCGTGTGCGCCGGCGTACTGAGTTGTTTTCTCGATGAAACCGCCCCCGCGGTGGTGAGCCGCAGAGCGGTGAAACCGGCGAGCGTCGCCGACGTTTGAGGCGGTTTTCATCCCATTCAATCAAGGAGAGCGAAGATGTCAGCAGAACAATCCGTACTGAATCAAAATGCCGAGCCGGACTGGAAGAATTACGACGATTTCGCGCGCGGTATCGACACTAACCGCCTGCCGGGCACCCAGGACTGGCGGGGCAAAACGCTGCAGATCGCCTTTGACAACGACGGGGAAATCACGCTGCGCTTCAGTGCCGATCGGCAACGGGTGCTGTGGGCCTGGGGAGGGGAGAGCGGTGAGGACGCTTACGAAGAGGTGCAAACCTCCGCCGCACGCTATTTCTTCAATATTCCGCTGCAGTCACCGGGCAACGAGTGCCTGACGCTGGTACTCAATCGTGACAGCGGCCGGGCGCTGCTGGTGCGCAGCACGCTGTTGCCGGAACAGACGGTGGAAAAGGGCTCGCGCCTCAAGCAAAGCTTCCACGTCGGCCGGATTGTCGGCGTCACGCCGAGTGGCGTCGCGCCGCATCTGACCCGCGAGCTGATCGGCTATCGTACGCTGAATGTCTACAGCCCCAACCACTATTACGAACACTTCTACGTCAATACCGAGCGCTATGCCTGGCAAAACCTGCGCGGCGAGCAATTCGGCCACGGCGATATGGACTACGCCACCTACTACAAGTTTGAGGACGAGATGTTCCTGTTCACCTTCCGGGAAAAGATTATCCCGGTGTGCTCGGTGTTCTTCTTCGACTTTATTTCCGGGCGCTGCACCGGTACCTTCCTCGGGCTGGACGCCGCCGGCCGGGTGTTGGTGTCACCGGCCGGGGCCTTCATCAGCAAGATGAGCTACAACGCCTACCCAGAAGGCGTGCAGCCGCTTTGATTCAGGCGTTTCTGACCAGCGATCCGGCGTTGATCTCCGCGATGGTTTTCGCGCCGGTGAGCGTCATGGCGACGCGCATTTCCTTGTCGATCAGATCCAGCAAGTTAGCCACCCCGGCTTCGCCGGCCGCCGCCAGCGCATAGACGAAGGCGCGCCCCAGCAGCACGCTGTCGGCCCCCAGGGCGATCATGCGCACCACGTCCAGACCGCTGCGGATGCCGGAGTCGGCCAACAGGGTGATGTCGCCTTTCACCGCGTCGGCGATCGCCGGCATGGCGCGCGCGGTCGACAGCACGCCGTCCAGCTGGCGGCCGCCGTGGTTGGAGACGATGATGCCGTCGGCGCCGAAGCGCACCGCGTCTTTGGCGTCCTCCGGATCCAGAATGCCTTTGATGATCATCGGGCCGTCCCAGAATTCGCGGATCCACTCCAGATCTTTCCAGGAAATTGACGGATCGAAGTTGGCACCCAGCCAGCCGATGTAGTCTTCCAGGCTGGTGGGTTTGCCGCGGTAGGCCGAGACGTTGCCCAGATCGTGCGGCTTGCCGAGCAGGCCGACATCCCAGGCCCACTGCGGATGGGCAAACGCCTGCAGCACGCGGCGCAGCGCGGCGTTAGGGCCGCTCATCCCTGAGTGGGCGTCGCGGTAACGGGCGCCCGGCACCGGCATGTCGACGGTAAACACCAGCGTTTTCACGCCGGCGGCCTTGGCGCGCTCCAGCGCATTGCGCATAAAGCCGCGATCTTTCAGCACGTAAAGCTGGAACCACATCGGCCGATCGATCGCCGGCGCCACCTCTTCGATCGGGCAGACCGACACGGTGGACAGCGTGAACGGAATGCCTTTTTTAGCCGCGGCGCGCGCGGCCTGCACTTCGCCGCGGCGGGCGTACATGCCGGTCAACCCCACCGGCCCCAGCGCCACTGGCATCGCCAGCTGCTCGCCGAACAGCGTGGTCTCCAGGCTGAGTTCGGACATATTGCGCAGCACGCGCTGGCGCAAGGCAATATCGGCCAGATCTGCGGTATTGCGCTTCAGCGTATGCTCCGCGTAGGCCCCGCCGTCGATGTAGTGAAACAGAAACGGTGGCAGTTTGGCCTGGGCGGCGGCCCGGTAGTCGGTTGACGCGGAGATGATCATAGTGTTTACCTTCTTGTCTTGCTTGCGATAACGAGTGTTCAGTCAGAGCGTGAGGATCGCTGCCATACCGGCCGCAATCCCGCCGTACGCCAGCATCGGCAGCACGGTCTTTCTGATGATTTTGCCTTCGGCGTTGCCGATCCCGAGGATCGAACAGACGGCGATAATGTTGTTCAGGCACACCATGTTGCCCATGGCGCCGCCGACGGACTGCAAGGCCAGCGTCAGATTGACGTCAAGGCCGCTGCTCCGGGCGATCGACTGCTGAATGCCGCCGAAGGTCAGGTTCGAGACGGTATTGGAACCGGAGAAGAACGAGCCCAGCGCGCCGAGGAACGACGAGAACAGCAGCCAGCTCTCGCCGGTCAGCGCCGCCAACGCTTTGCCGATCAGGATCACCGGCGCGTTGTCGCCGCCCTGCATCATCAGGTTGACCATCACCAGCGCGCCGAACAGGGCGATAAAGGGCCGTGCGACGCGCCCGCCGGTTTCGCTGAACATTTGCCGCACCTGGTCGCCATTCAGGCGGAACAGAGGAATACACAGCAGCACCACCAGCAGGAACGGGATCAGCGCCGGGACATACAGCGTTTTGTAGCCGGCAGCGGCGGAGGTACCCAGCACCTGCTGCAGTTCGACGATCAGCGCCCGGCTGATGCGCAGTTCCCCGAGCCAGCCGAGGTTTTCCTGCCACAGCAGCGCGGTGTTGTTGAGCAGCGCTTTAAGGCCCAGCTGGTGGACGCGTGTCACTATCAGAATAGCAATCAGCAGCAGGGTCGGGGTCATGGCCTTGACCACCTGTAAGAACGGCACCGCCTGCCCGGCGCTCTGCGATTTGTCGCTGCGGGTGAGGCCGATGCCGCAGCGTGCCAACAGTACCGAGAGCGCCAGGCCGATCGCGCCGCCGACCAGCGCCGGGAATTCATAGTTCACCTGAGCCAGCAGCAGATAGGGCACGGTGCAACTCAGCACGCTGAGCAGGATAAACGGCAGGTTGCGGCGGATATCCTGCCAGGAAACGATAAAGCGCAGCGCCAGCAGAGGAATGACGAAGCCGGCGACAAAGTGGATCAGCGCGGTCTGCCGGCCGATCTCCAGCAGGCTGGCGTCCGACAGACCGAGGTTGGCAAAGCCGAACCAGGTGGGGGTGCCCACGGCGCCGAAGGAGACCGGTACCGAGTTCATCACCAGCGTCAGCAGGGCGACGCGCAGCGGGTTGAAGCCCAGCCCGACCAGAATCGGCGCGGCGATGGCGGCCGGTGTGCCAAAGCCGCTGGCGCCCTCAATCATAAAGGCGAAGGCCCAGCCTATAATCATCAGCTGGGCCACGGGATTGGGGCTGATGGTTTCCAGCCAGCGCCGCACCACGTTTTCCGCGCCGCTTATCTGCATCAGTTTGTTGAGCAGGATGGCGCCGGCGATGATGGTGATCGGCGTCAGCGTCGACACCAGCGCGGTGATGATATTGGCATGCAGCAGCCGCAGCGAGGCATCGAACCACAGGAGCTGTACGGCATACACCACGGCGGCCGTCAGCGGCAGGGCGAGGTAAGAGGGCACGCCATTCCTTTTGGTCATCATCCAAATCAGCAGGACGATGGGCGCAATACTGAAAAGCAGGGGCATAAGATCCTCAGGGTTATTATTTTTATGGGCAGAGATATGTAGCTGAAAGGTTAATTACCGCAACATTTTCATTCTAATCACAACGTTGGTGACGATGCCATGCGGTATTTTTTTAACATCGGCGAACGGCGGCGGCGGTGGGAAACTGGCCGGCAGAAGGGGTTAAATTAACTGCTTTAAAATCAGTTTGATAGGAAGCGATTTTGTGTGATAAATGCGTGGGTTCACATTAATTAAGCGGTAATGTTCAATAGATTATGTCCAAAAATGCGGTAATCCCCGCGGCTTTTTGCGGCCGCGGGGAAATAATCAGAGCAGGGAACTCAAAAATAATGGCTGATATTTTGGTAGGAACCGATGATATGTTCGATCAGCAGACGGGTTTTTAACGGCAGATTGCGGGTGTAAGGATAGACGGCGTAAATGCCCAATACTTTGCCGCAGTGGCCGGCCAAGATCTCGGTCAGCTTGCCGTCCTGCAAATCTTCATACACCATGCAGCGCGGCACCATGGCGATACCGTGGCCGCCGATCACCGCTTTGCGGATCGCTCGCGCATTGTTGGCCGACAGGTTGCCGTTAACCTGCAGCTCGTAGATTTCGTTGCGTCCCGGTCGTTTCATCAGCCAGTTGGCGGTGCCGCTCTCCTGGTAGGTGTAGGTCAGGCAGTTGTGGCCAAGCAGGTCTTCGGCGCTACGCGGTTCCGGGTGGCTTTCCAGGTACCCCGGCGAGCAGACGATCACCCAGCGGGAATCGAAGATCGGCCGGGCAATCAGGCTCGAATCCGGCATGGTGCCGGTGCGGATCGCCAGATCGATACCTTCTTCCACCAGATCGACAAAGCGGTTTTCCAGCCGCATCTCGACCTTCAGGCTGGGGTGCAGAGCGCAAAATTCCGCCACGCTCTCGCTCAGCAGCAGCTCGCCGGAAATGGTCGGCACCGACATGCGAATGGTGCCGGTCAACTCTTCGCTCTTTTCGCTGACGGCGTACAGCGCCTCCTGCACTTTGGCGCCGATCTCTTTGGCCTGCTGGTAGAGCGCCTGGCCGCTTTCGGTCAGCGTCAGGCTGCGGGTGGTGCGGTATAACAGCCGGGCACCCAGCGATTTTTCCAGCCGCCCGATGCGTTTACTGATCACCGAGCTGGTGATGCCGGCGCTCTCTGCGGCCTTGCTGAACGAGCCGCAGTCGACAATCAGGGCGAACAGAATCAGGTCGTTGGCGTATTCGTGAGTGGCGAGCATGGGCATCCTGTAGAGTGAGAGTCCTGCTGCCCAGTGTAAATCCGGCGCGGCAGGAAGCAATCTTTTCAGCGTGTTGCACGTCGTCGCCAACTGGTCAGATCTGAATTTTTCTTATTTGTTTTTTCATTTTATTGAGAAATATCCTTTTATGTTTTTCTTGCTTTAATAGGCTTTGATCTACTTTTCTTGTTTTTAGACCAATTTAAATTGGAATAGTCCTGTGTTCACGGCTTACTTATTCGATTAACTTTCTCTTGCAGTGTAAATAATTGTATTGATCTGCTCGTTTGGGATGGCTATGCTTTTTCCCGAAGCGCTCTCATTGTTATTAGTTAGATGGTTTTAAAATGTATTGAAGAATTGCTCTGTCTGCCGACAGAGTAATGGGTAGTGTGTTTATATTTTAATATATATAAGGATATTGTAATGAAGAAAATCAATCTGTCAGAAGCGGGAAACATCGTCGGCGGTACTTTTGTTTGTACCAGGGAGTTTGCCTGGGTGGGCAGCGGCAATAACCGCACCTGCCAGCTGGTCACCACCTGTGCCGATAAGTTTGGCGGTGTGAGAAAGACTTATCACCCGGCGCCGGTAGCAAGCTGCCCGTCTAACCCAACCACGCCAAGCTGAGGCGGGTTAATCCCCTGCATTTAGATTAGCGGTGGGTCGGCGGGCAGCGTTCGCGCTGGCCCGCCTGATACCGGGCGAAAAGTCATCTTTACGTTCTCATTATTTACGGTATTAACTCTTTTTCATGTATTCACCCTGCCGGGTGAGTATTAATATATGCGCAGGATGCGTCCGTTATGTATAAACGTCCCTTGCTTTTCATTAGCTACACGCTTGTCATTATTTTTTCCTCTTCTTTTCTGACCGCCTTTTATTTTAAATATTACGTCATGCAACCGCCGGAGGCAGAAAGCCTGAGCTTTATCGCCCCGGAAAAAATCGAGCAAAGCCCGTTGCAAGACGATAATACTATTGTCGAAGTCTTCTCTTATGCCTGCCACTATTGTGAAGTCAACGAAAGCGGCGTGGCCGAGCTGGAAAAAAGTTTACCGGCGGGG
Organism: Serratia sp. 2880STDY5682894; assembly: GCF_001537385.1. Classification (NCBI taxonomy): domain Bacteria; kingdom Pseudomonadati; phylum Pseudomonadota; class Gammaproteobacteria; order Enterobacterales; family Yersiniaceae; genus Serratia; species Serratia sp. 2880STDY5682894. Next base: position 246,400 of record NZ_FCJA01000005.1, read on the forward strand.
GCCAAATTGGTGCGCTTGCACCTCAGCGACGACAGTCAAGCCGGCATGGCGGCCTTTGCGCCCCTGTTCGCCACGCTGACGATCATGGGGATCGAAGCGCAGCATCGCCCCGCCGCTTACCGCGCCATTATCAAAGAAAACCTCAACCTGGCGGACGACAAACAGCTCAGCGCCTGGCTGACGGCCAACGGTATCGATGAGGCCGCCTATCAGCAGGCCAGAGAGTCAGAGCGGGTCAAAGAGCTGTTGGCGTATATGACGGCAGTGAGCCGTTATTACCAGATCAACGCGACCCCCAGTTTTATCGTCAATCGCAAATGGCTGGCGCTGCAAGATCGTGAGTTTGCCGCTTTCAGCCGGCAGCTGCTGTCGCTGCTGCAGCACGATAAGCCGCTGGCCCCGTGATGCGCCTGCTCGCGGTTCGGGGGTATTTGGCCTGGCGCAACGGCCTGGACGCGATGGCCCGCTTATCGGCAACGGGGGCCGGGATGGGCAACCGCCTGACGTGTGCTGTGCTGCGGCGCGTGGATTATCGCCTGTGGCTGGAAGTGCGCCGGCGGTTGAGGGGAAGCAGACCGCAGCGTCGCTTTCGCCACCGGCATGCGGTAGCGCTGGCGAACCGCCAGAGCCTGTTGGGGGAGGGCAAGCTGGACTTCGCCTGGCTGATGCAGCGGCGGCAGTGGCTGGATCTCGCGGCGGTCTATGCTCGCAATGCGGCGCTGATGAAGCATTTGGCGCACTGTTCCGCGCAGCTCGATCGGGTCGTGGAACCTCTGCATCGCGCGGGCGTGCCGGTGCTGCTGGCGCCGATGCATACGGTCTCCGACGTGTTGGCGACGCTGGTCGGTGCGAATGTTTATCCCAGACGAGCCACGGTGATCGTTTCCGGCGATGTGCAGGCGTTTGCGCGGCGAGCATCGGAAGACGAATGGCGGCAGCAGCTCGACTATTGCTCGATTCACGACGATCCGCGGCACATCGCCGGCACCTTATCGCAGGCGATGCTGGAAGCGGCGGAACATCGGCGCAACATCATCCTCTTCCCGGACATCACGCCAGATTACACCCTGCACAGCAATCAGGATGCTGCGGCCAAACTGGCCTGTCATCTGTTCGGCCGGCCGGCGCATTTGCACAGCGGCCTCGTTCGGCTGTCCCGGGCGCTACGGGCTCAGGTGGTGTTCTATTCGCTTTATTTCGATCGCGGCATCCGCATTCACATCGAAGAGCCGGTCGCTGCAGACCGGGTCGGCCGCGCCATGCCGGCGATCGTCGAGCGAACCCTCCGGCGGCATGCGGATGATTGGCTGTTATGGCATTCGCACTCTTTATTTTTCATCAACGAATAAGTCAGGAATATCACTACGTATGGAAAACATCCTTCCTACGCCGGTCTTGCAGAGCGAAATCAATGAGTGCGGGCTGGCCTGTATCGCCATGCTGGCGGAAACTCAGGGCATTCGCGCACCGTTGACGGAACTGCGGGAGCGTTATCCCGCTTCGCAGCACGGCACTTCGCTGGCGACGCTGTGCGCCATTTTGGGAGAGCTGGCGCTACCGGCTTATCCGGTGGCGTTTGAGCATCAGGATCTGGCGGCGCTGCCTTTACCGGCCATTTTGCATTACGGCGCAGGCCACTATGTGTTGCTGGCGTATCGCCAGGGGGGGTACGTATGCGTAATGAATCCGGCATTGGGGCAGCAACTGCTGCCGTACGCTGCCCTGAAAGCGGAAATCAGCGGTTATGCGTTGGTGCTGGATCGCGATGAGATACCGGCTGGTGCACCGGCCCCGCGCAGCGGCCGCCGGCGCGCTTTCGCCAGCTTAAGCCTGAAGGATACCGCCGGCATCACCGGCATTTATCGCCTGGCGGCGATGACGTTTTTTATCTCGCTGACGCTGTTCATCATGCCGATGATGGTCGCCAGCGCGATCAATCAGGTGTTCGCCATGGCCGGCGAGGTCGCGTTCCCCTATGCCTACTATCTATTGGCGTTCGTGGCGTCCACGGCGTTGGCGCTGGTTGCTCGCATCTTTACCGAACGCTTCATCAAAAATTTCGTGTTGTTGCACGGCGCCGCCGGTTTTTCTCGCCTGCTGGAAAACTCGCTCAATTTCTTCAGCAAACGCGCCCCCGGCGAGATCTTCAGCCGTTTCACCAGTTGGCAGATGGCCGCCGGCCAGAAAATCGAACTGGATAACGGCCTGCGCACCGACTGGATCATTGGGGCCATCGCGCTGGCGGTGATGGGGTATCTGAGCCCGATGCTGGCACTGGTGCCGGTTGTCGGCGTGCTGCTGATGGGGGCGGTCAGCGTGTGGGCCATCTACCGCGATCGGCATTACACCCAGCAGCTGCAGGTGCGAGGCGCGGTGCAAAATGACTTCATCCTGGAAACCATCCAGGGGTTTTCGACCATCAAGTCCGCCGGCCTGGCCGGCCAGCGGCAGGAAGGGTTCGCCGAACATGCCCGCTCGCTGTTCAACTGCCTGCAGCAGCAAAAGATCTATGAGCAGATAAAGGGCAGCATTTACCAGCTGATCGGCAGTCTGGAGATGGTGTTGTTCATGCTGCTGGCGTTGCCGCTGCTCAAGGAGGGCGAGCTCAGCCTGGGGGCATTCTTCGCCTACAGCTTTCTGCGCGAAATCTTTACCTCGTACAGCAGCAAGATCTTTTTCGCCGTTTTGCAGAAAAACCAGATGCACGTCATCGATGAACGCGCGCGGGACCTGTTTCCTGCGGTATCCGTTCGGGCACCGTCTGAGGACGAAAGCGTGAGCCATTTTGACGCGCAGCTGGCGTATCGGGGGGTGACCTTCGCTTACGACGCCGGCCAACCGGTGTTGCGCGATTTGTCTCTGACGCTGGAACGGGGAGAGTGTATTGCCATTTGCGGCGGTTCCGGCGCGGGTAAAAGCACGTTGCTGAAGGTGCTCGCCTGTCTGCTGACGCCGCAGCAGGGGGCGCTGGCGCTGGATGGGCGCGTGCTGGCAAGCGCCGCCGCGCAGCGGTTGTTTTTCCTGCAAAGCCAGGAGGACATTCTGTTCAATGCCTCGGTGTTGCAGAACATCACGCTGTTCGCGCCGTCGGCGCCGGGCCAGCAACGGCAGGTGGAGCAGGCGCTGCGCAGCCTGGGGTTGGCGGACGCGGTGGCGCAGCTGCCGGGGGGCGTGAATGCCCTGGTGCGGGAGAGCCATGCCGGGCTGTCGCTGGGGCAACGCCAGCGTCTGTTGTTGGCGCGCGCCATGTACAGCCGTTGCCCGGTGTTGGTGCTGGACGAGCCGACGGCAAATCTGGATGAAAAGACCGCGGCGACGGTGATGTCGGCTCTGGTAGCGCATTGCCGTGAAAATCGTAAAACCCTGGTGACGGTCACCCATAATCCGCGGCTGTTGCCGTTGTTCGATCGGGTCTTGCGCATGTCCCAGGGGCGGTTGGTGCCTGAATTCCCCCATGACGTCAGGATGAATGATTGTGCTGCGGTGGAGTGACGAGTCCGGGAAGAGACGCTGGCGGCGAGTGGCGCTGGCGCTGGGCGTTTTGGTGGCGGTGGTTGGCGGGCTGTCGTTGCTGAATCGGTCTCCTGACATGCAACCACCGCAAACGGCGCGCGTCGAGCGCGGGGACATCGAAAAAAGCGTGTTGGCGACCGGTATTCTAAAACCGATCCGGCAGGTGAACGTTGGCGCACAGGTCAACGGGCAGTTGAAAAAACTGTATGTCAAACAGGGGGACAGGGTGACCCAGGGGCAGCTGTTGGCCGAGATAGATCCGACGCTGCAGCTTAACGAGCTGCGCAAGTCACAGGCCGAATTACGCAGCGCACAGGCACAGAAACTGGCGAGCCAGGCGCAGCTGAAGCAGTACCAGCTGGAACTGACGCGGCAAAGGGCGCTGGCGCGCGACCGCGCCGGCGTGGCCAGCGATTTGGAAAAAGCGCAGGCGCAGCGCGACGCGCAACTGGCGCAGTTGAAAGTGAACGAGTCGCAGATCGTCCAGGCCGAAGTGGCGCAGGAAACCGCCAGGGCCAATCTGGCTTTTACCCGTATTACCGCCCCTATCGACGGCGAGGTGCTGGGCATTGTCACCCAGGAAGGGCAGACCATCGTCTCGTCGCAAAGCGCGCCGACCATTTTGGTGATGGCAGACGTGGATACCATGATGGTGCACACCCGCATATCGGAAAATGACATCTTGCAGGTGAAGACGGGGCAGCCGCTGTGGTTTTACGTCGCCGCCGATTCCAGCCGCCGATATGAGGGGGCCATGGGTGCGATACAGCAGGCGCCGGCGGAGGCGCTGGAAACCGACCCGCTGGGCAGGAACTCAAGCCAGCAAACGGCGGCGGTGTATTACAACGGCGTGTTTGCCGTCGCCAACGATGAACGCCGACTGCGCACCTCGATGACGGCGCAGGTATTTATCATTACCGAACGCGCGCAGGGCGTGGTGCGGGTGCCGATCGCTGCGCTGGGCGAGGCATTGGATGAAGGGGATTACCAGGTCAAGGTGTTGGAAGGCGAGCAGACCGTGGTACGCCGAGTGCGTATCGGTACCCGCGATCGTCGCTATGCCGAAGTGCTGGAAGGACTGAGCGCAGGGGAACGGGTGCTGCTGGATCAGCAGCCTGATGCGGAGGAAGGCCATGTCAGCTAACGCCGAGCCCATTATTGCGTTGGAAAACGTCTCGCGCGAGTTTCAGGCCGGGGAGCAGAAAATTGCGGTCCTCAAGCGCGTATCCCTGAGCATTCAGCGGGGGGAATTGGTCGCTATCGTCGGCGCCTCCGGTTCTGGAAAATCGACGCTGATGAACATCATCGGCTGTCTGGACAAGCCTTCTCAGGGCAATGTGTACATCAACGGGGTGGCTATTGGGCAAGCCGACGGCGATCGCCTGGCGCAGCTTCGCAGCCGGCATATCGGCTTTATCTTCCAGCGCTATCATCTGATGCCCTATCTGACCGCCGGCGAGAATGTGGCGATCCCGGCGTTGTATACCGCCATGCCGGCCGCAGAGCGCCGCCAGCGGGCAGCGTATTTGTTGGCTCGGCTCGGGTTGGCGCAGCGCGGCGGTCATCGCCCGGCGCAGCTTTCCGGTGGGCAACAGCAGCGGGTCAGTATTGCCCGTGCCCTGATGAACGGTGCGGAAATCATTTTGGCCGATGAACCGACCGGCGCGCTGGATAGCGCCAGCGGTCAGGCGTTGATGGCCATTTTGCACGAGCTGAACGCGGTCGGGCACACCGTCGTTATCGTGACGCACGATCGGCGGATCGCCGAGCAGGCACGGCGGATCATTGAGATCGGCGACGGCGAGATCGTGGCGGATCGTCGCCATGAGGCCTCCCGACAGCCTGCTACGTTCGAACGGCCGCTATCGCCGGTAGCCCCCCTGAAGCGCATGGCACCGGGTGTGGCGCTGAAAGAGGCTGTCGGTATGGCCTGGCGAGCATTGCTGGGGCATCGGGTCCGGGCCGTGTTGTCGATGCTCGGCATCATTATCGGCATTGCGGCGGTGGTCTCCGCCATCGCCATCGGGGAGGGCACACGGCGTAATATTCTCAAGGAAATCAGCCAGCTTGGCACCAGCACGTTGGAGATTCGCCCTGGCCTCGGGTGGGAAAAATCGCGCCCTGATTTCGCGCGTTCGCTGAGCGCGCGCGATGCTGCATTGTTGGCGGCGCTGCCTTACGTCGACAGCGTCTCGCCGGTGATCGGCACCCAACTGCTGGCCGTTCGCGAAGGCAAACAGGTGCCACTCGCCGTGATGGGCGTCGGCGAAGGGTATTTCCGCACGCAGGGCATTCGCCTGCTTTCCGGCGGCCTGTTAACCGCGCAGGATCTGAGTGAGCGTGCACCGGTAGCGGTGATTGATCCCTTGTTAAAGCAGGCGCTGTTTTCTTCCCGGCTAGACCCGGTAGGCGCGGTATTGCTGATAGCGGGCGTGCCTTATCGGGTGATTGGCGTCGCGCAGCGTCGCGGCGCTCAATACGCCGGCTCTCAACCGCTTGCCTGGCTGCCCTATACCTCCCTCACCGGCCGCATCGCCGGCGATATGCCGCTGGAATCCATTGTGATGCGAGTGAATGAAAAACTGACGCTGGAAGAGGCGGGGCGGGATGCGACCCGGCGTTTGATCGTAGAACACGGGCGGCGGGATTTCTTCACCCTGACCGACGATCAGCTGATGCAATCCATTCAGCGCGCCTCAGACTCCATGCAGCTGCTGATTACCGCGATTGCCGCCATCTCGCTGCTGGTGGGCGGTGTGGGGGTAATGAACATCATGCTGGTTTCGGTGACGGAACGGACCCATGAGATCGGCATTCGATTGGCGGTGGGCGCTGCTGAGAGAGACATTATGCGGCAGTTTCTGATCGAGGCGGTGGTGATCTGCAGCCTGGGGGGCGTGTTGGGGATCGCCTGCGCCGCGTTGGTTAAAGGGGCTCTGAGCGGATTGGCGCCGCAGGTGACGATGATCTTTACCTGGCCGCCGCTGTTGCTGGCCTGCGGATTCTCGGCGTTGATCGGTGTCGGGTTCGGGTTCTTTCCCGCCCGCACCGCCGCGCGCCTGCAGCCGGTGGAGGCGCTGGCGCGAGAATGAGCCGACTTTGGGTTTGTGGGCTGGTGATGCTGTCGCTGAGCGCCTGCGGATGGCAGCCGATCGACGCCACGGCGCCACCGTCGTTGCCGCCGCAGTGGCGCGTGGTCGATGAGCGCTCCGGTTCACTGCGCGCGGGCATCGCCTGGTGGGAAAACTTCAACGATCCGCAACTGTCGGCGCTGATCGACGGCGTGCTGATTGCGAATCAGGATCTGGCGCTGGCCGGATTGCAGTGGCGTGAGGCCATGTTGGAGGCCGGATTAGCGCAGGGCAATTTGACGCCGGATCTGGCCGCCAGCCTGAGTGGCCGCAATACCCGAGCGCTGCGGGGCACGACTACGCCGCAGGAAAGCTACCGTGCAGGGCTTTCTCTGAGCTATGAACTGGATTTATGGGGCAAGCTGGCGCGCATTCGCGAACAGGCAGAATGGCAGGCCGTCGCCTCGGCGTTGGACCGGCGCAATACCGCGTTGACCTTGATAGGGGCTACCGCGCGCGGGTATTGGCAGATTGCCGATTTGAATCAGCAAGTTATCCATCAGCAACGGATGGTGACGATCGCGCGTGAAACTTTGCGGCTGGTGGCGGCACGTCACACCGCGGGCGATGTTGGCCGATTCGAGCTGTTGCAGGCGGAACAGAACCTGTTGGCGAGAGAGAATCAGCTGCATGAGCTGGAGCGGCAGCGGGAAGACGCGCGTAACTCGCTGGCGTTATTGTTTGGGCGATCGCCGCTGCTGCGCTATAGCGAACGGCGTTCGTTGCCGCTTGAAGAGGTGGCTATCGCGCAGCGCCTGCCGGCGGCGGTGATTGCACGCAGGCCGGATGTTCAGGCGGCAGAGCGCCGCCTGAGAGCGGCGCTGGCCGGTGCCGAGGCGGCCAGGTTGAGTTTTTATCCGACGCTGAGCCTGGAAGCCGGGTTGGATGCCGGCAGTGGGCTTTTCCGCCGGTGGTTCAGTGAACCTTCGCGTTCGCTGGGGGCCACGTTGACGCTGCCGTTTATCGAATGGCGCAAGATGCGCTTGTCCAGTGACAAAGCGGCGTTGCAGGCGCAGCGGGCGGAGATTCAATTTCGCGATGCGGTCTACCGCGCGCTGGCCGATGTGGACAACGCCATGCGACAACGCCTGGAAGCACAGCGGCAAATCGGCAACCAGCGGCGGCATCTGGCGATGAGCCGGCAAGCCGTGGCGTTGGCGCGGCATCAATATCAGGCCGGTTCCGTCGCGCTGCAAACTCTGCTGGATGCGCAAGAGGCGGTGTTGACCAGCGAAAATTCGCTGTCGGCGCTGCAATACCGCTACCTGAACGCCACGATGCAGCTCTGGCTGGCGCTGGGCGGCAACGAGGCTTTCGCATCGGGGCAAGGAGAATAAGCATGGAGAAAATAAGACGAGTGGTGGTCACCGGTTACGGTGCCGTCACCGCGCTGGGCGGCAACGCGCAGCAAAACTGGCAGGCTATCATGGCCAGCCGCCTGGCCTATCGCTATCACGATAAATCGGCGGCAGGGATCCACGCGCGCTTTTTTGCTTTGCTGGAGTCTGAACCGCCGCTGGAGGGCGTTGCTGCGCGGGTAAGTCGCCGGCTACCCAGATTCGCCAGGTTGGCGCTTGCCGCCGCCGCAGAGGCGATCGAAATGGCGTTTTCATCCTCTTACAGGGGGCCTGCGCACTTTTATTCGTCGTTGGAGTGCGGGGCGATTATCGGCAGCGGCTGGGGAGGGCAGGATGAGATCATGCAAAACAATGCGGACTATCTGCAATCCGGATTGGGGCAGTTGTTTGGCTGTTTTCACGCGATGCCCAATATCGCGACCGCCATATGCGGCCAGCATTGGCTGCTACGGGGTTATCAAGGCTCGCCGGCGGCGGCCTGTGCGACTGGCGGCATCGCGATTGGCGATGCGTTTGAAGTGATTCGCAGCGGCCGCGCCGCAATGATGCTGGCTGGCGCGTCGGAATCGCTGAGCGGCAACGGTGCGATCTGGAATATGGATGCGTTGCGTTTGTTGAGCCGGGAGCAGAAAGATATCACCAAAGCCAGCTGCCCGTTCAGCCGGGATCGCAACGGTTTCGTCCTGGCGGAGGGGGCCGCCGTGTTATGCCTTGAGGAACGGGAAGCGGCTTTAGCGCGTGGTGCGACGATCCTGGGGGAGATCAAAGGGTACGGCAATTTTTCAGACGCTTTCGATCTTACCGCCCCGGCGGAGGATCAGCAGGCGAAAGTGAAAACCATACGACGGGCTTTAGAGCAGGCGAAGCTCGACAGTCATAAAATCGACTATATCAATGCGCATGGCACCTCTACGCTGCAAAACGATGTGAGCGAAACCGAGGCGATCAAGGCGGCTCTGGGGCGCGATGCTTACCGCACGCCGATTTCCAGCACGAAATCCTATACTGGGCACCTGCTTGGCGCATCCGGCAGTTTTGAGGCCATCGTCTGCCTGCAAGCGTTACAGCAACAAATGATGCCGGCAACCTGCCATTTGCACGAGACCGATCCCGAATGCGATCTTGATTATATTCGCGAGGGGCATCGGCATGGCCGTCTGCGTAATGTCATGAGCCTCAGCTTCGGTTTCGGCGGCGCCAATGCGGCGCTGGTATTTGGTTATCACAATGAATAGCGATAGGGCCTATGGAAAAGTATCATCGGTTATATGAGACGATTTGCGGCATGTTGTACGAAGCCAGAGGGCTGGAGAGAACGCAGCTGTCGGCAGATATGCCGCTACAACAGCTTGGGCTGGACAGCCTGGATTATATGGAGCTGATGCTGGTGGTTCGGCGAGAATTCGGCATTACGCTCACTGCGGAAATGCTTATCGAACACCCTGAGTTGACGCTCGGTGAATTGTGCCACGTGATAATCCGTCAATAATTTCATCCCCCCAGGCGATCGCTTGTTGAGGTCAGGCCTGGGTTTTTTTCGTCTGTTGTGACTGCCATTTCATCTCTTACCCTTCCAGTTTCACTCTGTTATCGATATCCATAATTATTAATGCTTATCCGTCAGGTTAATATGAACCCGTGATGGCGGTTTTTCATTCTCATTTTGGCGGTGTTATTAATGGCGAGTGTTAATGACATGGCAATATTTTTTAGGAATATTCTTTGTTTTGCCGGTTAATTTATCAATCTTACGCCACATCGTGCCAGGCAGTGATAACGCAAGCTAAAGCAAACAGGAAGCCGTGTGGTGATAATGCCGGGAATCTGCGGAACCCATTCGCAAGAGCGACTCACAAGGGTGGTTGATGCCCGTGATAATAACGCCTGTCGCGCTGTTCGCATTCGGCAAATCCGCTATACTCCGCGCTGGATGCAGGAACCTATCCATAAGCCAGGGGCTACCCTGAGTGTCCATTGTGGTGACGTAAAAGGAAAATGACAGCCACATTTTTCCGAGCAAAGTAATGAGGTTGTATGTCTAATCGTAAACATCTGACGCCTTCCGAAGTGGAGAGACTGCTTGAGGTCACGCTGCAGGGAAAGAATCCAGAACGCGATTATTGTTTGATTTATATGTGTTTTATTCATGGGTGTCGCGCCAGCGAAATAGGGGGGTGGCGCTTATCGGATATCGATCTGGAAGGCGGTAATATCTATGTACATCGGTTGAAAAATGGCTTTTCCACCGTCCATCCGCTCTATCTGCGCGAAAGACAATGTCTGCGGCGCTGGTTGGATAAGCGTCAACGGCACCGCTGGGCCGATCAAGAGTGGCTGTTCCTGTCCAACCGCGGTGGCCGTCTGTCGCGCCAACGTATTTACGGGTTGATTCGCCATTACAGCAAGGTGGCCAAATTGGAGGTCAACGCTCATCCACATATGCTGCGGCATGGCTGCGGATTTGCATTGGCGGACCGCGGTATCGACACCCGTTTAATTCAGGATTACCTCGGGCACCGAAATATCCAGAATACGGTGATTTATACCGCCAGCAATGCACAGCGCTTTAAGGAAATTTGGTAAGTGTGATTTAAGTTAATAACGATAAGGAGTCACTTTGAACTAAACTGAAACATACTGTAAGGACGCGTAAAAACAATGTCAATATTCCCATGCCCTCTTTCCTGCTTAAAGCTTAATTCTTTTTGAAAACAGTGTGTTGTGATTTTTTCTCGTATCCCCTACCTCCTCTTAATCTAAGCAAAATCCTAATCAAAAATCCGCGGATTTAAATCATTGAGTTTACGTCTTGGTTTTTTAGTCTGATTTAATATCACTTTGTTACTCAGCTGGTTTTAAATCCTGTTAAATGGGTTTTTATTGGTTTTAAAAACCAAAGGAGTCACTTTAGTTCAAAATGAATCGTTTGGGTGAATAAGCCCGAAGCCATTAATCAGTCTGGCTACGGCCCTTCACATTCATGGAACTAAATAAAAGGAATGACATTAAGGATATGTCGGAAATAAACCCATGCATATTTTGCATAATTTTAAGGAAAGTAGGATGAAAAAGAATCTGTTGGCTGTAGCTGTATTGACCGCGTCCGCATTTATCCCCTCTGCATTTGCTGCTGACGGCGCGCTGAATATCACTGGCACCATTACCGATCAGTCTTGCACCGTCGATCCGGACTCCCAGAACAAGCAGGTCGCTCTGGGTAAGATCGCTAAAGACGCATTCACCCTGTCTAAAACCGCCGGCGCCAAAGCCTTCAACCTGGTGCTGAAAAACTGCCCGGCCACCGTCACCGGCGCCACCGTGCGTTTTGACGGCACTCAGGTGCAGGGGCAGTCCGGGCTGTTGCAACTGACCGGTGCCGGCAGTGCCGGGGTCGCGGGCGGTATTGGCGTACAGCTGCTGGACGACGGCAGCAACGTGCTCAATATCGGCAACGATTCCCGCGTCTATACGCTGGCAGAGAACAAAGACAACGTTCTGGGCTTTGTCGCGCGCTATTTCGCTTATGACGACGTTTCCGTCGGTAGCGCCAACGCTACGGCCAACTTCACCATCGTTTATCAGTAAGGCTATGCCGTCACGGCGGCGAAACAGTTAGAAAAATGAGCCAGAGGGCGTGTTCTCTGGCTCTTGTTCATCGGTGATGGGAACGGGAAGAAAGAGATGAAAGCTGGATACTTTGCGCTGACGGCGGCGTTGTTGATGACGCTTTGGGCTCCGGTACAGGCCGGCGTGGTAGTGGGTGGGACGCGCCTCATCTATGACGGCGGTAAAAAAGAGTCTGCTCTGAATATCAACAATCCGGATGCGGTGCCTTATCTGATCCAATCCTGGGTCGATGCGCAAGAGGGCGATAGCGCGAAAGCACCTTTTATTATCACGCCGCCGCTATTTCGCTTAGACGGGGGCCAAAATAACCTGCTGCGCGTGGTACGTGCGGGCGGCAATTTACCGACGGACAGAGAGTCGCTGTATTGGCTGAATGTGAAGGCTATTCCTTCGGTGGAAAAGAAAGAGAACACGCTGCAAATTGCGATCAAGACCCGCATCAAGCTGATTTATCGCCCGCAGGGGCTCGTCGGCAATCTGGAAGAGGCGGCCGGTAAAGTGACGTGGCGGCGCAGCGGCGATCGTTTGCAGGTGACCAACCCTTCTCCCTACTACCTCACCTTTTTCAATTTGAAGCTGAATGGCCGCGCCATTACCGGCAACACCATGGTGGCGCCGCAGGCGAGCGCCAGTTTCCCGTTGCCGACGGCAAGTGGCGCAGGTGGCAGCCTGAGCTGGCAAATCATCAACGACTATGGCGGCACCGGCCAGACCTTCACCAGCACGTTATAACCGGGCCGCGGTGCGTGTTTTTTTGCTCTGGGATAACGCTGGAGCAGGCGTTCGGCTTACCTGATTCTTCGTCGGGCCGAGCCAATCGGGACAGGGAGTTAAAAGGATGAATAACCCGAATTGCATTGGTTTACCAGGGGCGCGATCGGTTCTGGCCGGCCTGATATCTTGCCAAATGGCGCTGCTGAGCTCGATCGGCACGGCTCATGCGCGCGATTATTTCAACCCGGCGCTGCTGGAAATTGATAATCCGGCGCTGCGCGGCGCCGATCTCTCGGTGTTTGAGGAGAACAGCAGCCAGGCGCCCGGGAACTACCGGGTCGATCTTTACCTTAACGGCGAACAGATCGACAGCCTTGACGTCGAGTTTCGGCTTATGCCGGGAGCCGACGGGAAGCAAGCGCTGCAGCCTTGTTTCAGCACGGAAAAATTGGCGGAACTGGGCGTGAGGGTGGCCATGTTTCCGGCGATGGTGCCCGGGGATAGCTGCGTCAACCTGGCACAGACCATTCCACAGGCCTCTGCGGTATTCCTGTTCAATCAGCTGAGGCTGAATTTGAGCATCCCGCAAGCGGCACTGCGCTTGAATGCGCGCGACTACGTTTCCCCGGATAAATGGGACTCCGGCATACCGGCGCTGTTGGTCAATTACAACTTCAGCGGCGCCAATAACCAGATGCGCGACAGCGAACGGCAAAACAACAATAACTATTACCTCAATCTGCGCTCGGGCATCAACTGGGGCGCCTGGCGCCTGCGTAACTATTCGATCTGGAACCATTACACCGGCGGTTCTTCTTCCTGGCGCTCAATCAACACCTACCTGCAGCGCGATATCGTTGCGTTGCAAAGCCGCCTGACCCTGGGGGACAGCACAACGCCCAGCGATGTGTTCGATAGCGTGCAGTTCCGTGGGGGGCAATTGGCCTCTGAGGACGACATCCTGCCGGACAGCATGAAAGGGTACTCGCCGGTGGTGCGCGGGATCGCGCGTACTAATGCGCAAATCGTAATCCGGCAAAACGGCTATGTGATTTATCAAAGCTATGTGCCGCCGGGGGCATTTGAAATTACCGATCTGTATCCCACGGGCGGCAGCGGCGACTTGAATGTGAACGTGCGTGAGGCTGACGGCCAGGAGCAGCATTTTGTGGTGCCGTACGCCGTGGTGCCGGTATTGCAGCGCGAAGGGCGTTTTAAATACAGCCTGACCAGCGGGAAATACCGTTCATACGGCGGTGGCGTTGATGAACGCCCGTTCAGCCAGGCGACCGGGATCTACGGTCTTCCGTGGGGGGCCACGCTGTATGGCGGCGTGCAGGCGGCCAGTAAGTATCAGTCCCTGGCGCTGGGTTGGGGGCAGAACCTGGGGGCGGTGGGCGCGCTGTCTGCCGATGTCACCCAGGCCTGGACCAAGCAGGAAACCCGGCCGAAGGAGCAGGGGCAGTCATGGCGTTTGCGTTACGGCAAGAACTTCATTGAAACCGGCACCAACTTTAGTCTGGCCAGCTACCGCTATTCCACGCGCGGTTTTTATAACCTGCAAGAGGCGCTGGAGAGCTACGGCGGCAACAGCGCTATCTATAACGATCACAAGAAGAGTCGCGCCGAGCTGACGATGAGCCAAAGCCTGTGGGAGCAGGGGGGAACGTTGTCGCTCAGCTTGTTTAACGAAGACTACTGGGACGATAACCGCCGTTCGCAGTCTGTCAGCCTCAGCTACAACAACAGCTGGGAGGCCGTCAGTTACGGGCTGAATTACACCTTCAACCAGAACGGCTACGACAGTAACGGCAATCGCAGCAGTATTCGTGACCATATCGTAGCGTTCAACGTCAGCGTACCGCTCAGCAAATGGCTGCCGGGCAGCTATGCCACCTACAGCATGAACGCCAGCCGCAATGGCGCTACCAGCAATAACCTTGGGTTGAGCGGTACCGCCTTGCCGGGCAATAACCTCAACTACAGCATCAACCAGGGCTATACCGGCAGGGGCGTGGGGGCGAACGGCAATATTCAGGCAGACTACAAAGGCGCCCTCGCCGAGTGGAACCTGGGGTATGGCTACGATCGCCATCGCCGGCAGGTGAACTACGGCGTACAGGGTGGCGTTCTGGTGCACCAAAACGGCGTCACGCTGTCGCAGCCGCTGGGCGATACGGTGGCGTTGGTGCAGGCGCCCGGCGCGTCAGGGGTGGATGTCCTGAACCAAACCGGGGTGAGCACCGATTGGCGCGGCTATGCGGTCGTGCCTTACCTGACGCCTTACCGGCGCAATATCGTCGGATTGGACGGTGAATCTTTTGCTGAAGATGTCGACATGACGCTGAGCAGCCAAACGGTGATCCCAACCCGCGGCGCCGTGGTGCGTGCCCGCTTCAATCCGGACGTCGGTGCCCGCGTGTTGCTGACCTTGCTGACGCGCAGCGGTGACCCGGTGCCGTTCGGCGCCACCGTCAGCAATCTCAACAGCCCCTCTGACAATGCCGGCATCGTCGGCGACGGTGGCCAGGTTTATCTGGCCGGCCTGGCGGAGAGTGGGCAGCTGCGGGTGAAGTGGGGCAATGACGCGGCTCAGCAATGTCAGGTCAACTATCAATTGGCTAATCAGCTCGAGAGCGGTGGGATTCGTCTCGTTAACGGGCAGTGTTTATAAGGTACATATGATGGCGACAGGAATATCGATTCAACGAGGGATCATCGTCGGCGGGCTATTGGCGTGCGCAACGTTCAGCGCACCACAAGTACAGGCGGCTTTCGGGCAGTGTGCTCCTATTTCGGGGACTCATGGGTTTTCATTCCTCTTTTCCCCGGTTTTAACCGACCCGTCGCAAAACGTGGTGGGGCGGATTATTAAGAATGCTGACGGCGGCAACTGGAATTTGCCCGGTTCTTATCGGGTGAAGTGCGAATGCCAGACGCGTACGGCGTCTTATGTCACCGCCAAAATGCTGCTGAGCGAGCCGGTATTCAGCAGCGGGGGGTTAACGTATTACGCGTTGAATGAATACCTGGGGGTCGCGAGCGAAGTTTTCGTGGCGGGATATCGCAATGAGTTTATTGCCGCACCGTTCACCAATGAGTCTAACTTTAAGACCGATATGGATGGCGATGACGAATCCTGTGCCAGCACGCCCTACAACAGCGGCGCTCGCGGGCGAATTCATCTGTATTTCCGCCGCCCTTTCGTTGGCGTGACCACAATCCCCAGCACCCGCCTGGTGGACACCTATGTCTCGGTGGCGAGTGGCGTGAAAAGCGATGTGCCGGTCTCCACGATATCCATGAGTGGCACCGTCACCGTGCCGCAGAGTTGTGTTATCGATCCGCAAGTGGTTACGGTCAATTTTGGCGACATCTTGACCTCGAATATCCAAACCAAGGGCGCGATGCCGCCCCGTTTTACTCCAGAAGAGAGAACGCTGACGCTGGCCTGTCGCAATATTTCCGCCGGCGTCAAGGTCAGCCTGTCATTCCGCGGCGAGGCTGACGGCAGCATGCCTGAGGCGCTGAAAACCAGCAATCGCGACATTGGCGTGATGATTAAGGATATGCAGGGCAATGTGATTCGGCCTCAGAGCGGGCGCTTGCCAATCGATAACTTCCAATATCCCAATCAGAGTGGCAGTTCACGGATCAGCATCTATCCGATCAACACCACCGGCCAGCTCCCTGCCGTCGGGCAGTTCAATGCAACGGCGACCATTCAGGCAGAAATTCAATAAACGGATATTTCAACGGTAGCGGGCCGTGCCCGGCGTTTAACGAGAAGGAATAAAGTATGGGGAAGGTTATTAGCGGTATCAGCTGCAAATTGGCGCTGGCTGGCCTGTTGCTCTTGGCCATGCCGACAGCGCAAGCCACATCAAAACTCGTCATTACCGGCAACATCAAAGCGGCGCCCTGCGAAATCGACGGCGCAAACGGCTCGATTTCGGTCAATCTGGGGGATGACATTTCCGCCGCCGTCCTGGCGACCTCCGGGGCCTCCAGCCCTTGGGTGGAGTTCCCTTTGACGCTAAAAAACTGTCCGAGTACCACCACGTCAGTTGTCGCGACCTTCAGCGGGACGGCCGCTGAGGAAAGCACCAGCTTATATAAAAGCACCGGCGGTTCTCGTCGGGTCCAAATTGAATTGCAAAACAACCAGGGAGCGAACCTGGGCAATGGCAAGAGCATGACCCAGTCAGTTAATCAGGCGACGCATGAAGCCAAATTCAATTTGCGGGCGCGGGCATACAGCACCAATGGCGGTTCTACGCCTGGCTCGATAGAGGGTGTCCTGCAGGTCACTTTTGTCTATCAGTAGACAAAAAGACCGTCCTAAGTGGAATGCTAACGACAGATTTAAGGTGATGATATGAATAGTAATTATCCATCAAGAGCGACTTTGGCGGCCGGTAAGGCAACGACGGGGGCCGTGGCCATCATGGAGCCCTGCCTCATCACGGCGTTGGGGATGAGAAATCGCTTGATTGAGTCCTGCGGCCTGCAGCCCGACAACGTTCGGCAGGTGACTAACCTGGTGGCATTGAGAACCTTATTCACTCAGCATGTGCACCGCTTATTGGTGATGGATTTGTGCGGTAAATCAGAGTCGGTATTGGACGGTTTCCGGTTGATCGCTGAAGTCCGCGAAAACTCGCCGGACACCGCGATAGTCATTTGCACGGCGCTGGATGAACCCAGACTGCTGCGGCAACTGATCGCCTCCGGCATCAGCGGCCTGATGTTGAAGCAGGAGCCGGCCATTGCGTTGACTCACTGCGTCCAACAGGTTTTGACGGGCTGCAGCAGTTTCAGCCATCGGGTGCGTCAACGTCAGTTGCATGAAGCGACGGCTGACAAGCCCCTGACGGCGAAGGAGTTGGATGTGCTGACCCAGCTGTTTTCCGGTAAAAGCGTAACCAACGTGGCGTTAACGATGTGCCGTGATATACGCACCGTCAGCACCCATAAACGCAATGCGATGTTGAAGTTGGGATTTCACAGCGATGGGGAATTGTACCTTCAGGGGAAATGGATGGCTGCGCAAGGTTCATCCTTTGTTCGCTAGGCATGCGCGAAATGCCTTTCGGCTAAGCAAGCACAGGAGCAGATTATGCATTTATGGCGTCAGCAACCGCTGAACATAGCGATAATGGACAGATGTCCATTAACGTTGGAAGGGTTGGCGAGTTTTTTAAAAACGCTGCCAACCCAGGCAAAAGTCGTCGTAAAGGAAACCAGCGTCCGCGCGGTGGCGGACAGCGTGGTCTATCAGCAGGCCGACGTGCTGATTACCGAAATGGACGGCGAAGATGAGACCGTGGCTCAGGGCAGAGAAACATTGCTGGCTCTGAGCACGCAGCTGCCCGACTTGCGGGTAATCGTCTATACCTGCTGCCAGAATGCAGAAGAGTTAGGGCGCCTGTTGAACCAGCCTAATGTCAGCATCGTTGCCAGAGATGACGCTTTGCCGCTGGTGGCGGAGTTTTTTAATCGCGTGTTGCTGGGGGAACGTGTGTTGAGTCCGCAGATTGGGGCTTTTCTGGCGCCTTCCGTGAGTGGAGAGGAGGTTAGCACGCGAAAGTTGACCCGCTGTGAGAGCGACGTTTTGGCCTTTTTGTTTAACGGTATGAGCCTGCGGCAAATCGCCGAGTTGCAACGCCGCAGCATCAAGACGATCAGCGCGCATAAATGCAGCGCCATGCGTAAACTGCAGGTAAAGAATGACAGCGAACTGTTTTCTTTGCACGGCAATATTACGCGGCAATTGGGGGGGAAATGGTCAAAGGGGACCTAGCCTTTAATGAAAGGGTATGGCGTTATGATTTATCGGCAGGTTTACCGCTAGCATAACCAGTGCGGCGTGCCCCTGGGCGCTGAGGCATGAAAAGCAGCTCGGCGTTAAAGTCGTGCTGGAGTAGGCCGTTGATGACGTGCCGGGCTGCATCTTCCCATCTGATGTTTGTACCAAACTCGATGCGCTGTTTAGCAAAGGACGAGGTCCCGCGTAGTTATTCTCATTGTGAGATTAAATGCTGATTGCGCGGAATCGTTCTACGTTGGTCGCGGTGTAGATCACCGTATTCTGGATATTTTTGTGTCCTAAATAATCTTGAATCAAACGCGTATCGATCCCCTTATCCGCAAGGGCGTAGCCGCAGGAGTGTCGCAACATGTGAGGATGGACCTGAACGCTAATACCGGCCATTTCGCCATACATTCTCATTAATCGATACAGCTGCTGACGTGATATTTGTCCGCCGTGGCGCGACAGGAATAACCATGGAGCTTCTGCGTCAGGATAGCTCGTCCGCTGGGCCAACCAATGTAACAGCGCCTGCCGTTCTCGCGGTTGGATCGGATGCTGAACGGAAAACCCGTTTTTCAGCCGGGATATATGGATCCGATTGGAGGTAAGCTCAATATCCTCCAGGCGTAAAGCACGCAGTTCGCTAACCCGCAAACCGTGAATAAAGCACATTAATAGTAGACAACGATCTCGAATGCTATTTTTCCCCTCATGCACGGCAGCAATCAGTTGCTCAATTTCAACCTGACTGAGAAATTTCCTTTTTTTCATTTTTCTTTCCTGCGTCTTTGATGTTGGCGATTTATATCATGAAGTTTTATTAAAGCATTGGAGCATAATGGGCGGCAAAGGAAATAAATAATTTCATTTTTTAATAGATGGTTTTTTTATCTTTTCTATTTTTTCATTTTTCAAGTGAATATATTTTGTATTTTATATGGTTATTTTATTTGTTTCATGAGGCTATTTAATTAGCGAATATTTAGCATCTCTGTAAGAGCCCCATGGAGAGTTTTCATCCGTCAGACAGCCATGAGATACCCTCTCTCTCTGATCGGTGCTTGATAAATTGTGATGAGAATTCGTCTTGATCTCATTCTCACGCCGCTTACAATGCCTGCCAGATCGCGACTTCAGAGGTTTTTTCATGGAACTGCTACGGGTGGTTTATCACCAGTACCGTTGGCCATTTCTGGCTGTCATGGCGCTGACCCTGGCCAGCGCCGGTTTAGGCATCGGTATCATTGCATTTATCAATCAATACCTGATGGAGGCCGGCGGCAATGCATTGGCCGTGCTGCCGATGTTTCTCGCCCTGCTGGCATTGCTGATGGCGGTCACGCTGGGCTCGCAATTGGCGCTGACGACATTGGGCCATTACTTCGTCTATCGCCTGCGTGGGCAGCTGGTGAAGCGCATTTTGGATACCGATATTGAACGCCTTGAACAATTGGGTAGCGCCTCATTGTTGGCCAGCCTGTCCAGCGATATCCGCAATATTACCGTCGCCTTCGTGCGCTTGCCTGAGCTGGTTCAAGGGGTGATTTTAACCCTGGGGGCGGCGGCCTATCTGGGGTGGCTATCACCGAAAATGCTGGCGGTCACGGCAGTCTGGGTGGCAGTGACCGTCGTGGGCAGCGGCTGCCTGGTGTCACGGGTTTATCGTCATATGGCCAGTTTGCGTGAGTCTGAAGAGCGTCTCTATCATCGTTATGAGTCGGTGATTGACGGTCGTAAGGAGCTGACGTTGAACCGCAAGCGGGCGCAGGCGCTGTACGAACAGGCCTATCAGCCCGATGCGCAAGCTTATCGCTACCATATCATTCGCGCCGACACCTTCCATCTGAGCGCGCTCAACTGGTCAAATATCATGATGTTGGGCGCGATTGGGCTGGTGTTCTTTATGGCCAACAGTCTGGGATGGGCGGACTCGGCGGTGGCCGCTACCTATTCACTGACGCTGCTGTTCTTGCGCACGCCATTACTGCAGGCGGTCGGGGCGTTTCCGACGCTGGTCAGCGCCGAAGTGGCCTTTAACAAGCTGAAGACGCTGCGCCTGGCCGAGTATCAAGCGGCGTTTCCTGCCGCCGTTGGCCGTTCCTGGCAGACGCTGGAGCTACGCGACGTGGTTTTTCACTATGCGGATACCGAACAGCAGCCCGGTTTTGCCGTCGGGCCGCTCAATCTGACGCTGCGCCGTGGTGAGTTGGTCTTTCTGATCGGCGGCAACGGCAGCGGCAAGTCAACGCTGGCGATGTTGTTGACCGGGTTGTACCAACCGGTGAGCGGGCACATCGTTCTGGATGGCGTCGCACAGACCGCGGCGGATATGCCGGACTACCGTCGGCTGTTTTCGGCGATTTTCACCGATTTTCATCAGTTCGATCGCTTGCAGGGGCCGGAAGGTGGTGAACCCGATGCGGAATTGGTCGCCGGCTGGCTCGAGCGGTTGAATATGAAAAGCAAACTGCAGTTCGACGGCACCAGGGTGACCAACCCGCAGCTGTCGCAGGGGCAGCGTAAACGCCTGGCTCTGCTGTTGGCGGTGGCAGAGCAGCGCGATATTCTGCTGTTGGATGAATGGGCCGCAGATCAGGATCCGCAGTTCCGGCGGATTTTCTATCGCGAGCTGTTGCCTGAATTGCGCGCGCTGGGCAAAACGGTGTTTGCCATCAGCCATGACGATCACTACTTTGAACACGCCGATCGGCTGCTTGAGATGCGCTCAGGCCATTTACGCGAGTTGACCGGCATTGAGCGTGAACACGCCAGCCGGGATTCCGTCAGTAGAATCGGTTAACTCACGCCGGCCCGGGCGAGACTAAAACGGGCCGGTGCTCCCCCGCAGGATTTCAGTACGTCGCTTCATTTTCTCTCCCCCCTTCAGCGCGGTCTGTTGCCGATTTGCCTTATGACCAGTCAAATAATTGACTGCTGAATTATTTACCAGTGGTTTAATTTTGACCTCTCAAGGTGTGGCACACTGCACATTCGTTCGCCTATCAATACAAGTTAACGGCTGCCGATAACAAGGGTATCCACGGTGCCGTCCTTACTGAGGCTGCAGTGCAGGTCTATGGGTAGCAGCAGTTTTTTAAAATGCCATAGGAAAAAACGACTTTATCGATCGTTAAAATAGATCAATAATCTCAATTTGAATGGTTTAATCTATTGGTTGAGGGCGCTGTGGTGAGCAAGGATGGATCAGATATCAAACGTAAAGCATGGCTGTGCGTATTTATCGGGAGTGGGCTGTTTTGGCTACTCATCGGCGCCGTGATTTATTGGTTACTGAATTAAGTAGGTTAAGCAGGAAGGCGACTTGTGAACAAAAAGCAGGCTAAAAACCGTGAGGGCGCACAGCGTCGTGCGCAGTCCAAAATTCCGCCTTCGTGGGTGTTGAGCGATGAGCAACGCGCCTTCATTGAAGACTTGTGGCAGGATAGCGCGCCTGAGCCGGCACGGCCCATCGCCCAACGGCGCTAGCTGATCACGCGGCTGCGGCCGGCCAGCGCGCCGAACAGCATTTGCAAAACGGTCAGGCACAGCAGGACGATCAGCGGCAAACGCCAGCCATCCGTCAGATCGTGCAGCAGGCCGAACAACGTGGGCCCCAGCGCCGCCAACAAATAGCCGACGGATTGCGCCATACCCGACAGCAGCGTCGCCTGATGATGATGCTGACTGCGTAAGCCAAAAAACGACAGTGCCAGCACCAGCGAACTCCCCGCCCCCAACCCGGCAAACGTCAGCCACACCAGTGAACTGGCGGGTTGCACCAATAATCCTCCGACGCCGATAAAGATCAGCAGGGAACTGCCCAGCGCGATTGCCCGCTGATCGCGCGCCCGCGGCAAAATCACCACCATGACAAAGTTGGCGACGATCGCGACCACCTGGTAAACGAACAGCTCGAATCCTGCCTGCTGGGCGGAAGTGCCGTGGCTGGCGGCAAAGGCGCTGAACCAACCGATGATGGTGTAGAAGGCGATCGATTGCAGCCCCATGAACATCGCCACTTGCCAGCCCAGCGCGCTGCCCCAGGGAGAACGATAGCGCTGTGGCTCCGTCGGCTTCGGTTCTTTGGTGGCGGGAGTGGCCAAGCGCC
The DNA here is from genome assembly GCF_001537385.1 of Serratia sp. 2880STDY5682894. Classification (NCBI taxonomy): domain Bacteria; kingdom Pseudomonadati; phylum Pseudomonadota; class Gammaproteobacteria; order Enterobacterales; family Yersiniaceae; genus Serratia; species Serratia sp. 2880STDY5682894. The sequence continues at coordinate 268,666 of NZ_FCJA01000005.1, forward strand.
GTAGCTGCGGCAGCCACACCAGCAGCGCCAGCAAGGCGGGCAAACCCCAGAACAGCAAAGAGAACCGCCAGCCGAGGTCGGCCAGGGCAGCCAGCGGCACCGCCAGACCGGAGGCGATGGCGGCAACCAGTGACATCACCGCCGCATAGGCGGCGATCATCGCGGCGGCCCGATGCGGGAAATCTCTTTTCACCAGCGTCGGCAGCACCACGTTGGCGAAGGCAATGGCGGCGCCGATCAGGATGCTGCCCGGCCAGAGCATGGCGTCTTGCGGCAGGGAACGTAGCGCGATGCCGCAGACCAGCAGCGCGAGGGCGAGGCCCAGGGTGCGCTCGATGCCGATGCGTTTCGCCAGCGCCGGAGTCAATGGCGAGAGAACGGCGAACAGGATCAGCGGCAACGAGTTGATCAGGCCGGCGGCGGTGGCGGACAACGCCAGCTGTTGCTGGATCTGCTCCAACAGTGGGCCGACGCTGGTCAGGGCGGCGCGCAGGTTGGCCGCGATCAGCATAATGCCGACGATCAGCAGGACAGGGCGGTGTAAACGGCGACGCGGGGTCGCGGTGGACGTTGGGGATGAAGCGGGTTGCGGCATGGGTTCCTCGCACCAGGGCATGCAGTCAATCAGTGCTGCATGGCGTGATGCGTTGATTGACGTTAACGCTTACGTACCGACAAATTGGCGGTATCCGATCGCAAGTGTAGGGAAGATGGCTCACGCTGACAAGGGGACGGGCCGGCGGGATGATGGCGGTTAACCCCTGCCGGCCGCAGGATAATTGCCATTATGTGATCCTGGTCACTGAGTGAACTAAAAGTCATGGCGCGGGGCGCGCCATGCGCCGCTTTCGCTTTCCTCACCGCCGGCTCCGTGGCCCCCCGGCGTTCGCGCCCGTCATGGCATTTCACTTTTCCCCCTTTCCGCTTTTTGGCTTTTCGATCCGTTTCGATTCGAAAGGTTTTTTGGCGGTTTTTTTGCTAAAACGGGGCTGTAAGCCCGATCACAATTTCATTGCTTTCGCTTTGCTGTAATGCCAGCGCAGTAGAGCGAAAGCCATCTTCTCCCCGGCGATGCCGGAAACCTGAGGACCGCAGCTCATGCCAGTGAATACCGCAAAGCGACGTGAACACATCATCGATCTGTTATGCGAGCACGGCAGCGTGCGCGTGGAGCAGCTCAGCAAACAGTTTGCGGTATCCACGGTGACGATCCGCAACGATCTGCGCTTTCTGGAACGAAAAGGGTGTGCGCTGCGCGCTTACGGCGGCGCGATGCTCAATCAGCAATTCGCTTTCGATCGGCCGCTGCGGGACAAAGGGCGGTTGAATCGCGACGTCAAAACGCTGATCGCCAACGCGGCGGCCGGCTATGTGCGCGACGGCGATGCGCTGATCCTCGATTCCGGTTCCACCACCGCGCAGATCGTGCCGTTCCTGAAGGGGCGGCGCGATCTGGTGGTGATGACCAATGCGCTGAACATTGCCTACGAGCTTTCGGGAAACGACGGGGTGGAGGTCATGGTGCTGGGGGGCAGCGTGCGTCGCAACTCTTACTCGCTCTACGGTCCGGCTGCCGAGCAGCAATTGCGTCAGTACCGCTTCGACAAGCTGTTTTTGGGCGTCGACGGGTTCGATCTGAGCGCCGGCATCACCACGCCTCACCCCGGTGAGGCGCACCTCAATCGCGTAATGTGCGAGGTGGCGCGCGAGATTATCGCGGTGGCGGATGCCAGCAAATTCGGTCGCAAGAGCTTTTGCATGATTCGCGAAGCCGGACAAATCCATCGGCTGATCACCGACAGCCGTCTTCCGGACGATTACGAGCGGGCGTTAACCGAGCTGGGCGTGGAGGTCATCATCGCCGATCGGTAGCAGGGCGCCTGCATGGGGGCTTCATGCAGCAGTTGTTACAGCTTGTCGAGCAGCACAAGGCCGGTATGCCGGTCGGGATCTTTTCCGTCTGTTCCGCCCATCCCTGGGTTCTGAAGGCCGCGCTGCGGCAGGCCAAAGCGCGCGGCACGCCGGTATTGGTAGAGGCGACGTCCAACCAGGTCAATCAGTTCGGCGGCTATACCGGCCAAACGGCGGCCCAGTTCCGCGATGCGCTGTGGCGCCTGGCGGATGAGGTTGGCCTGGCGCGCGAGAGAGTGTGGCTGGGCGGCGATCATCTGGGGCCCAACGCCTGGCAAGATCGCCCGGCTCAGGAGGCGATGGCGCTGGCGGAAACCTTGATCGACGATTACGTTCGCGCCGGATTTCGCAAAATTCACCTCGATTGTTCCATGTCGTGCGCCGGCGATCCCTCGCCCCTGGGGGATGCCACGGTCGCCGAGCGTGCGGCGCGCCTGTGCGCGGTGGCGGAGCGGGCCTGGGCGCAGAGCGGCGGCGAAGCGCCGGTTTATGTGATCGGCACCGAAGTGCCGGTGCCGGGCGGCGCGCAGGAGGCGCTGGCGGGTCTGCAGGTCACCACGCCGCAGGCGGTGGCGCAAACGCTGGAAACGCACCGCATCGCCTGGCAAAAAGCCGAGCTGAACGATGCCTGGCAGCGAACTATCGCGCTGGTGGTACAGCCGGGCGTCGAGTTCGATCACCACAGCGTTGAGCATTACCAACCGCAGCGCGCCGACGCATTGAGCCATTTCATCGAACGGCAGCCGGGCATGATCTATGAAGCGCACTCTACGGACTACCAACCACCGCAGGCCTACCGCCAACTGGTGCGCGATCACTTCGCCATCCTGAAGGTGGGGCCGGCGCTGACCTTCGCGCTGCGCGAAGCGCTGTTCGCCCTCGATCGCATCGAGCGTGAATGGCTGGGGGAACGCCAGTCGGCGCAGCTGTGCGCCACGCTGGAGCAGGTGATGCGCGAGCAGCCGCAGCAGTGGAGCCGCTACTACCACGGCACGCCGCACCAGCAGTATCTCGATCGCCACTACAGCCTGAGCGATCGGGTGCGTTACTACTGGCCGCAGCCGCAGGTGCAGCAGGCGGTCGACGGTTTGCTGGACAACCTGCGCCGCAGCCCGGCGCCGCTGGCGCTGCTCAGCCAGTACCTGCCGGATCAGGCGAGGGCGATGAACGCCGGCGAATTGAGCGCCGATCCGCAGGAGTGGGTGCTGCATAAAGTGACGCAGGTGCTCGACGATTATCACGCCGCCTGCTACCCGGAGGGCCGCTAGCATGCCGAACATTTTAATGACCCGCATCGACAACCGCCTGGTGCACGGCCAGGTGGGCGTGACCTGGACCAACACCCTCGGCGCCAACCTGGTGGTGGTGGCCAACGACGAGGCGGCCGCCGATCCGGTGCAGCAGAACCTGATGGACATGGTGGTGGCGGAAGGGGTGCAGACCCGCTACTTCACGCTGCAGAAAACCATCGACGTGATCCACAAGGCGGCGGATCGGCAGAAGATTTTTCTGGTGTGCAAAACGCCGCAGGACGTGTTGACGCTGGTGCGTGGCGGGGTGCCGATCCGGTTCGTCAACGTCGGCAACATGCACTTCGCCGAGGGGAAGCGGCAGGTGCACAAAACGGTGTCGCTGGACGACGGCGACGTGGCCGCGTTTCGCGCGCTGGCGGCGCTGGGCGTGGAGTGCGAAGTGCGCCGGGTGCCGGATGAGGCGGGCGAGGCGATCGGCAAACTGCTCTTTTGAGCCAGGGGGAAAGCATGTTGACGGATGCGTTATTGATTGCGCTGTTGGCCGGGCTGGCGGGGGTTGACCTGTTCGACGGCCTGACCCACTTCCACCGGCCGGTGGTGATGGGGCCGCTGGTGGGGCTGATTTTGGGCGATGTCTACACCGGGTTGCTGGTGGGCGGCACGCTGGAGTTGGTGTGGATGGGGATGGTGCCGCTGGCGGGCGCCCAACCGCCTAACGTGGTGATTGGCGGGGTGATCGGCACCGCGTTCGCCATTCTGACCAAGGCCGACCCGAAAGTGGCGATCGGCGTGGCGGTACCGTTCTCGATTGCGGTGCAGGGCTGCATCACGCTGCTGTTTACGCTGTTCTCGCCGATGATGCACCGCTGCGATCGCATGGTGAAGGAGCTGAACTGGCGCGGCATCGAACGGGTGAACTATCTCGGCATCAGCATCCTGTTCATCTTCTATTTCGTGGTGGCATTCCTGCCAATTTACTTCGGCGCCGATGCGGCCAGCGCCATGGTGCAGAAGGCGCCAGGCTGGCTGCTGGACGGGTTGGCGGTGGCGGGCGGCATGATGCCGGCGATCGGCTTCTCGCTGCTGATGAAGGTGATGATGAAAAAAACCTACGTGGCCTATTTTATCCTTGGCTTCATCTCGGTCACGTTCCTCAAGCTGCCGATCCTGGCGGTGGCGCTGGGTGCCCTGGCGATCGCCCTGATCGACTTCTTCAACACGCAACGCGGCGCGGCAGAGGCGACGGCCCGGCCCGCTCCGCAGGAGGACGCCGAAGATGGCATTTAACGATTCCGACGATCTGCTGGCGCAAAAGGCCGAGCAACGCATGGCGCAGGCGCTGGCCACCAGCCAGGTGGAGCAGGATGACTATCTGGACAGCCAACCCGCCGAAGCGCTGACGCGCGGCGACATCAACCGCATGGCCTGGCGTTCGCTGCTGCTGCAGGCGTCGTTCAACTATGAACGTATGCAGGCCGGCGGCTGGCTGTATCAGCTGATCCCCGGGCTGCGCAAGATCCACCGCAACCCGCAGGATCTGGCCAACTCGATGAAGATGCACATGGAATTTATCAACGTGCACCCGTTCGACGTCACCTTCCTGTCCGGCCTGGTGCTGGCGATGGAACAGAACAAGGAGAAGATCTCCACCATTCGCGCGGTGAAAGTGGCGCTGATGGGGCCGCTCGGCGGCATCGGCGACGCGCTGTTTTGGCTGACGCTGCTGCCAATTTGCGCCGGGATAGGCGCTTCGCTGGCGCTGGAGGGCAGCCTGTTCGGGCCGATCGTCTTCCTGCTGCTGTTCAACCTGTTTCACTTCGGCCTGCGCTTTGGGCTGGCGCACTACGGCTATCAGGCCGGCACCAGCGCGCTGGCGCTGTTGAAGACCCACACCCGGCGCATTTCTCATGCCGCGTCGATCGTCGGCATGACGGTGATCGGCGCACTGGTGGCCTCGTATGTGCACCTGTCCACGCCGCTGGTCATGCATGCCGGCAAGGCCAGCGTAGCGCTGCAGACAGACGTGTTGGACAAGTTGATGCCCAACCTGTTGCCGCTGTGCTTCACGCTGCTCATTTTCTTCCTGATGAAGCGCGGCTTCTCGCCGGTGAAGCTGATTGGCGTCACCGTAGCGATCGGCGTAGCGGGCAAATTTATCGGCATTTTGTGAGGAGTGGGGTATGCCAGGCATTGTGATTACCGGCCACGGCGGCTTCGCCACCGGGCTGTTGCAGGCGGTGGAGCAGGTGGTGGGGCGGCAGCCGCACTGCGCGGCGGTCGATTTCCCTGAACAGATGAGCACCGCGCAGCTCAACGACGCCTTGCGCTCGGCGCTGGCGGCGGTGGCGCAACCGGACGGCGTGGTGTTTCTCACCGACATGCTCGGCGGCTCGCCGTTCCGCAGCGCCTGCGAACTGGCGGATGCGCAGGGCGATTGCGAAGTGCTGACCGGCGTCAATATGCAGCTGGCGGCGGAAATGATGCTGGAGCGCGACGGGTTGAGCCTGGATGAGTTTCGCGAGGTGGCGCTGGCGTGCGGCAAACGCGGCCTGACGAGCCTGTGGCATGAGCGCCGCCGGGTGAAATGCGAAGACGTGCAAACCGACGGCATCTGAACGAACGCCGTCGGTCTGCGGGTTATACCGGCAGCGGGCTCAGCGCCAGGCGCGCCGGTTGATCTTCGCTGCGGCTGAAGCGCCAGCAGGTCTGGTGGTACTTCGCCACGCTGTTGCGGTGCGCCACGCTGATCAGCGTTACGTCCGGCAGTTCATCCACCAGCAGGCAGTACATCAACTGTTCGGTTTCGTCGTCCAGCGCGCTGGTGGCCTCGTCGAGGAACAGGATGCTCGGGCGAATCAACAGGGCACGAGCGAACGCCAGCCGCTGTTGCTCGCCCGGCGACAGGCGATGGCTCCAGTTGGCGGAGGTATCCAGCCAGCGCTGCAGGTGCTTCAGGCGGCAGTTTTCCAGCACCCGCATCAGCTGCGGATCGCTGTATTCCGATGCCAGGCTCGGGTAGCTCAACGCTTCGCGCAGCGTGCCGATCGGAATGTAGCTGCGCTGCGGCAGGAACAGCGTGTTGGCGTTGGCCGCTACCCCGATAGCCCCCGCGCCGTAAGGCCAGATACCGGCGATGGCCCGCAGCAGCGTCGACTTGCCGCAGCCGGAAGGGCCGACGATCAGCAGGCGTTCGCCGCGTTGCAGCGTCATCTCGGCGCCGGCCAGCAGCGGCTGGCCGTCGGGCAAGTTCAGGCTGAGGTTATCCAGCGTTAACGGATGGGCGGTCTCTTCCCGCAGCTGAACGCCGCGCGGCTGATGATGCACCTGATCGACGGCGGCGTTGAAGCCGGCCAAACGGTTGACGCAGGCTTTCCAGGTCGCCAAATCGTTAAACGCGTCGATAAACCATGACAGCGCACCTTGCACCTGGCCGAAGGCTGAGGCTATCTGCATCAGGCCGCCCATCTGAATGGCGCCGGAGAAGTAGCGCGGCGCGGCCACCAGCAGGGGAAACACGATGGCGAACTGGCCGTAGAAGTTGGTGGCGATGTTCAGCCGCCGGGTGATGCGCATAATTGCCCACCAGTTGCTGCGAATGGTGTCGAAACGATCGCCCAGCTGCTGCGCCTCGCGCGGTTCGCCGTGGTACAGCGCGATGGCGTCGTTGTTTTCGCGGATGCGGATCAGGCCGAAACGGAAGTTCGCCTCGTACCGTTCCTGATTGAAGCCCAGCATGACCAGCGGTTTGCCGACCCACCAGATCAGCAGCGATCCCAGCACCGCATACAGCAGCGCGAACCACACCATATAACCGGGCAGCGTGATGGCGTGCTGGCCGAGCGCGAAGGTCATCGGCCCGCTGACGTGCCACAAGATGTCGATAAAGGAAAACAGCGTCACCAGGCTGGAGAGCAGCCCGAGCGACAGCGACAGGGTATATTGGGTCAATACGTTGAGATCTTCGGCAATACGCTGATCGGGGTTATCGACGATCTGCTGCTGCTCGGTGTGGTAATACGCCTGGTGCGCCAGCCATTTTTCCATGAACTTTTCCGTCATCCAGCGCCGCCAGCGCATCTGCAGCCCCTGAGTCAGGTAGATCTTGTAGACCGCCAGCACGATGAAGATCAGCGCCAGATAGGTAAAGCGCCACAGCTGCGCCTTGAATACCGGGTAGTTTTTGTTCTGCAGCGCATCGTAGAACACCTGGTTCCATTGGTTGATCTGCACGCTGATATAGACCAGGCCGAGCGACAGGACGACGATGGCGATCAGCATCATCCAGGCGCGCCATCGCTCCTCCGACACCCAAAAGGGTTTGATCAACTGCCAAACGGCGTGTTTCTGCAAGGGGGTTGCGTTCATAGCGACTCGTTAATTGCGGCATTTTGTTCAGCATGGGCCGCGGGCCGGTAACAAACAAACCGCGACTGTAAGCAGTTTTGACCTCGCTAACCGTTTGAAATAAGGCGGTTGAATCGTCAGCGGTGCGCAGATGGGCGCAATTGCGGCATACACTCCGCCGCCGGGCGGTTATACTGGCGCCGAATTTTTGCAGAAAGGATAAACGATGAAGGCTTGGGTTCCCCTGTTGCTGACCTGCGGCGTCTTCGCCAGCGCCCGGGCCTGGGCGCACATTGACGAGCCGGACATCGCCGCCGACTGCCAAAAGGTGGCGAGCTACGCCGAGCTGGGAAAAAAGGCCTATCAGCGGCAGGATTACGCCAAAGCTGCCGACATCTTTCGCGATCAGGCGGCCTGGAGCGAGTTTTGCGGCCTGAGCGAGCAGGCCGTCGCCACGGCCTACAACAACGTGGCGCTGTCGCTGATGCACGCCGGCGAATTGCTCAAGGCGCAGGCCTATCTGGCGCTGGCGCCGCACGATGACAAATCGCAGCACAACATGAGCCTGTTGCGCCAACGGCTGGCGCAGCGGCCGCAGCCGCAGGGGCCGGGCGGCGTGTATTGGCAATACGCCGGGCGCGGCGTGTGGAGCGAAGTGGTGGTGAAGCCGCAGGGCGAGCGCTGGCTGATCGATTTCTCCGGCTACGCCATGCCGCAGATGGGGCTGTATTACGGCCCGAACATGGGCGACTTCACCGCCGAACTGCCGATCGAGCACGGCAAAGCTGTTTATCATCAGCATGACTCGGAAAGCGCACAGGTCTGCGACGTCACTTTGGCGTTTGGTGAGCAAACGTTGGAGATGCACACGCGCGGGGATTGCGGGTTCGGTCACAACGTGCGGGCTGAAGGGCGGTTCGTACGGGTCGAATGACCCGCCCCGGCAGTCGGGGCGAGAAAGGTTGGTTACGCCAGCGCGGCGGCGCCCAGCAGGTTTTTCCAGGCTTCTACATTACCCAGATAGTTGCCGGCCGGCAGCAGATGCAGGCGGCCTTCGCTGTCCTGTAGCGCAAAGGTCGGGAAGCCCTGGCCTTGCACTTTGGCCAGCAGCGCCCGGCTTTCCGCGATGTGTTGCGCGGTCGGCGCGCCGCTGCTGAAACGCATTTCGGCGATAAACGCCGCCGAAGGCAACCCCAGCTCTTTCGCCAACGCTTCCAGCACCGGCGTGTCGGCGATGCGTCGGCCTTCCTGATAGTGTGCCTGCTGAATGCGGTGCAGCATGTCCAGCCCGCGTCCCGCCAGCTTTTCCGCCGCCAGGATAGCGGTGATCGGCGGCTCGGAATCCATCACCGCCGTGGTGTCGCGCAGCAGGCCGTTGAAATAGGCTTCGCCAAAAGGCTGGCCCGTCATCTCGGCGATGCGTTTGTCGTGCGGAATGACGTAGTTGCGCCATTCGTCGGTAATTTGGCGGCGGTTGTTGCCGGTCATCATGCCGCCGGCGTGCGGCACGACCTTCAGCCCGGGGAGGCTCTGAGCCGCTTTCACCAGCGGCGCGGCGCCGTAGCACCAGCCGCACAGCGGATCGAAAATGTAATGCAGAGTGGTTTCGGTCATCTTTACTCCTCGCCTGGCGCGCGGCAGCTCACCGCGGCGCCAGGGCTGGTTCAATCACGCACGGGCGCTTATTGCGGCCACTTCATCTCGCCTTTCAGCACTTTCGCGCTCAGTTCCAGGCTCGACTCGTCTTTCAGCGTCGGGTAGTGCTTTTTCATCGCTTCAATCAGCGCGGCGGAATCCTTGGCTTTCGGCAGTTCGGCTTCCAGCGTGGTCAGGTATTTCTGGGTAAAGTGCACCGATGCCAGCGTTTGCGCTGCGCCCGGCAGGAAGTGGCCCGGCACGACGACCTGCGGCTTCAGCGCTTCGATGTTTTTCAGCGTCTGCTGCCAGTGCTGGCGCGATTCCACGCTCTGGTTGTCGGCGATCCACGGGTGGATGTTGTCACCGGCGACCGCGACACCGCCTACGACCGCCTTCAGCGCCGGGATCCACACGAAGGTGCGATCGGGGGTCGGGCCGTTCAGGCCTTTCACTTCCACTTTCTGGCCGTCGATGGTGAAGCTGTCGCCCTGCAGCGGCTGCGGCACGATCACGGTTTTCGGCGCGTTGTCTTTCAGGATCGGGCCCCAATAGGCGACTTTACCGTCTTTGGTGGCGTTGATGTCCTTGATGGTGCCTGGCGAAGCGATGATTTTCGCCTCCGGGAAGGCCGCTTTAATCACGTCCAGACCGAAATAGAAATCCGGGTCTGAGTGGCTGATATAAACGGTGGTCAGTTTCTTGCCGGTCGCCTTGATCTTTTTCACCAGCGCTTCGGCATCGTTACGCTGGAACTGAGCGTCGATCAGCGCCACTTCGTGTTTGCCGCTGATGATTTCGGAAGACACCGGGAACACGCTTTTCTCGCCCGGGTTATACACTTCCATGGTCAGGGTATCGGCCGCGGTGGCGTAGGTGCTGAGGGTGGCGACGCCGGTGAAGGCCAGAGTTAACAGTGATTTCTTAAACATGGGCAGAGGTCCTTGGGTATCGGTTAATGTTGTAATGATGTTAGGTTGCATAAAGCGATAGAAAAACCGGATAATAAGCAATTATTCGTTGCATAAATCGGACTAATCATGGATCGCATTACCGCCGCTGAGGTTTTTGTCACCATCGTCGATCGCGGCAGCATGATCGCCGCCGCGGAAACGCTGGAGATGTCGCGCGCGATGGTGACGCGCTACCTGGCACAGATGGAGCAATGGGCCGGGGCGCGTTTACTGCACCGCACTACCCGTAAGCTTAGTCTGACCGACGCCGGGGAGCGTACTCTGGAACGCTGCCGGCAAATGCTGGCGCTGGCGGGGGAGATCGACCTGGTGGAGGAAGGGCAGAGCGATGAGCTGCGCGGCCTGCTGCGCATCACCTGTTCGCAGTCGCTCGGGCAAACGGCGCTGGTGGGGGCCGCCGCTCAGTATCTGAAGCGTCACCCGCAGGTGGCGGTCGATCTGCAGATGAACAACCGGGCGGTGAACCTGGTGGAAGAGCGCATCGATCTGGCGCTGCGCATCACCAACGAGCTGGATCCCAACCTGATCGCCCGCCCGCTGTCCACCTGCGCATCGGTGGTGTGCGCCGCGCCGGCGTATCTGGCGGCGCACGGCACCCCGCGTCAACCGCAGGACCTGGCGTTGCACAACTGCCTGACCTACTCCTATTTCGGCAAAAGCCTGTGGCACTTCGATGCTCAGGGCGTGAAATCGGCGGTGGCGGTCAGCGGCAACCTGAGCGCCAACGAGTCGGTGGTGCTGATGGCCGGCACGGTGCAGGGGGCAGGCATTTCCATGCAGCCCTATTATTCGGCGGCGCCGCTGCTGGCCAGCGGCGAGCTGGTCGAACTGCTGCCGGATTACCGGCCGCAGTCGATGGGCATCTACGGCATCTATACCTCACGCCGCCAGATGCCCGCCACCTTGCGCACCATGCTGGACTTTCTGGTGGAGTGGTTCGCCACCGATCCGCAGTGGCAGGCGACGCTGCGCTGATGCTTCGGCAATATTCCCACGCCGATTTCAGCGCCTGACGGCGGCGGCCAGCCGGGCGGCAAAGGCGGCGGCCTGCTGATGAAGGTGGTCGATAAAGGCGGTGACCAGCGCCGATGAAGGGCGGTGCAGCGGCCGGATCAGGCTGACGGTGAACGGCACGTCGATGCTGAACGGCCGCACGTGCACACCGTTACCGGCATAGTCGAGCGCCGTCAGCGGGTTGACGATCGACACCCCCACGCCGGCCCTCACCATGGCGCACACCGACGCCGCGCTGTGCGTTTCCATCACCATGCGGCGCTCGACGCCCTGTTCGCCGAACAGCGCATCCAGCAGGTGGCGATAGCTGTCGGTGCTCGACAGGCTGATAAAGTTCTGCCCGGCGAAGTCCTGCGGCGTCAGCCGATCTTTCACCAGCAACGGGTGGCCCGTCGGCAGCACGCAGACTTCGTTCAACGTCATCAACGTCACCCGCTCGGTGCCCGCCGGCGTCAGGGTGGTTTCCGTCAGCCCGAGATCGTGACGCTGGGCAGACAGCCACTCTTCCAGCAGCGGCGACTCTTGCGGGATGACGCTGAAGCTGACTTCCGGGTAACGTTCGATAAAGGGCCGACACACCGCCGGCAGCAGCGATTGAGAAAATACCGGTAGGCACACGATCGACAGCTGTGCCTGCTGAAACTGGCGAATGCCGGCGGCGGCGTTGACGATGCGATCGAGGCCGTAATAGGAGCGCTGCACCTCTTCGAACAACCGTAGGCCCTGCACCGTGGGGGACAAGCGACCGCGCACCCGGTCGAACAGCTGCAGCCGGATCAGCTTCTCAAAGCGCGCCAGCTCGCGGCTGACGGTCGGTTGCGAGGTCTGCAGCAGGGCCGCCGCCTCGGTCAGGTTGCCGGTGGTCATCACCGCCCGAAAAATTTCGATCTGCCGCAAAGAGATGCTGTGCATGGTGAGGCCGCTCGATTAAGGGGAAAGCCATATCATAAATGAATAGACTACGGCTAAATAGATATTTTCCACCCGATTCAGCGTGCGGCACTATGGCGTTATCTGCCGTCATTTTCGAATTGGGAATATCGCCATGCCACGCCCGTTGCACGACACCTCCACCGCGTTGAACGCCGCTAACCTGTTGGCCTTGCCGCAGCGTTTCGGCTGCCCGGTCTGGGCCTATGATGCGGACATCATCAGCCAGCGCATCGCTCAGCTGCGCCATTTCGATACCGTCCGTTTCGCGCAGAAGGCCTGTTCGAACATTCATATTTTGCGCTTGATGCGCGAGCAGGGCGTGAAGGTGGATTCGGTGTCGCTGGGCGAGATCGAGCGGGCGCTGCGGGCCGGTTTTCAGCCGGGCGGCGAACCGAGCGAGATCGTGTTTACTGCGGACGTGTTGGATCACGCCACGCTGGCGCGCGTCAGCGAATTGAAGATCCCGGTCAACGCCGGTTCCATCGACATGCTGGATCAGCTCGGCCAGGTTTCCGCAGGGCACCCGGTGTGGCTGCGCATTAACCCGGGGTTTGGCCACGGCCATAGCCAGAAAACCAACACCGGCGGCGAGAACAGCAAGCACGGTATCTGGTATGCCGACCTGCCGCAGGCGGTGGAGAAAATCCGCCGCTACGGCCTGAAGCTGATCGGCGTGCACATGCACATCGGTTCCGGCGTCGATTACCAGCATCTGGAACGGGTCTGCGATGCGATGGTGCAGCAGGTGATCGATCTCGGTCATGACATCAGCGCCATTTCCGCCGGCGGTGGCCTGTCTATCCCGTACCAGTACGGCGAAGAGGCGATCGATACCGAACACTATTTCGGTTTGTGGAACCGGGCGCGTGAACGCATCGCCGCGCATCTGGGGCATCCGGTGCAGCTGGAGATCGAACCGGGGCGTTTCCTGATGGCGGAAGCGGGCGTCTTGGTGGCCGAAGTGCGGGCGGTAAAAGACATGGGCAGCCGCCACTTCGTGCTGGTGGACGCCGGTTTTAACGATTTGATGCGCCCGGCGATGTACGGCAGCTATCATCATATTTCGCTGTTGCCGGCCGATGGGCGCGATACCTCGGGGCAACCGCTGCGCGAAACGGTGATCGCCGGGCCGCTGTGCGAATCCGGTGACGTGTTCACCCAGCAGGCGGGCGGCGGCGTGGAAACTCGCGAGCTGCCGCCGGTTCAGATCGGTGATTATCTGGTGTTCCACGACACCGGCGCCTACGGCGCATCGATGTCCTCCAACTACAACAGCCGTCCGCTGTTGCCTGAAGTGCTGTTCGAAAACGGCGAGCCGCGCCTGATCCGCCGCCGGCAAACCATCGAAGAACTGATCGCGCTGGAGCTTATCTAATAAGCGGGCGGGCGTGCTGCGCCCGCTTTACAGCGTCATGCGGCGGCGCGAATTACGGCTGTTCGTGCGCGTTGTTGAGGGTGGCGACCGAGTGGCGGCGCACCAGCGTCGGGCTGAACATGTTGGTGATTTCCGGCAGCGGTTGGCGATTGGCCAAGGCCAGGGCGAGTTCCGCCGCCTGGGTGGCCATCGCTACGATCGGGTAGCGAATGGTGGTCAGGCGCGGCCGCAGGTAGCGCGAAATCAGCACGTCGTCGAAACCGATCAGCGAAATTTCCCCCGGCACGTCGACGCTGTTGTCGCTCAGCACCGACAGCGCGCCGGCGGCCATCGGATCGTTGTAGCAGGTAACGGCGGAGAACGAACGGCCGCGGCCGAGCAATTCAGTCATCGCCTGTTCGCCGCCGATCTCGTCCGGCTCGCCGTAGGCGATCAGCTTTTCATCCACCGCAATGCCGTGCTCCTGCAGCGCGTCGAGATAGCCCTGCAGGCGATCGGTGGCGTCGGAAATCTGGTGGGTGGAGCAGATGATGGCGATGCGCTGATGCCCTTGCTGGATCAGATGCCGGGTCGCCAGCCAGGCGCCGTAGCGATCGTCGAGCGCCACGCAGCGCGTTTCAAAACCCGGCAGCGTGCGGTTGATCAGCACCATGCCCGGGATCTGTTGCATCCAGCCGCAAAGTTCCCGATCGCTCAGTCTCTTGGCGTGCACCACCAGCGCCTCGCAGCGGTGCCGCACCAGCTGTTCAATCGCCTGGCGCTCTTTTTCGGCGTCGTGGTAACCGTTGCCAATCAGCAGAAAATTGTGGGTGGCGTAGGCCACCTGCTCGACCGCTTTGACCATCGCGCCGAAGAAGGGGTCGGAAACGTCGGAGACGATCAGGCCCAGCGTCTCGGTGGATTGCTGCGCCAGCGCCCGAGCGTTGGCGTTAGGGTGATACTGCAGCTGTTCCATGGCGGCCAGCACCGCGGTGCGCGACCCTTCGCTGGCCTTGGGGGAATTATTTATCACGCGGGATACCGTGGCCACGGAAACTCCCGCCAGCCTGGCAACATCCTTTATCGTAGCCATATCAGTCAACACATCCTGGGTAATCGCTTACATCCCTCAGTTTTGCGGAAAAAAACCGGGGCTGCAAGCGGTCTCGTGCGCAACTTGTGGCGGCCGTTGCAGAATCTCTTCGCGTCTGTACGCATAACCATCGGCTGCCGAACGATAGCGCAATTTGTACGTTGGCTCTGGCGGCGGGCTGAGGTAACGTCTGTGCATTCCGATTTGCGCCGAGAACGCCATGTCCATTAAACGCTATCCGCAGCTCGCCCATTGGGGCGCTTATACCGCCGTGGTTGAAGACGGCCGGCTTATCCGCTGTGAACCCTTCGCCGACGATCCCGATCCTTCGCCATTGCTCGATTCCATCGCACCGATGGTTTACTCCGACAAACGTATTCGCAAGCCGGCGGTGCGCCGCTCGTGGCTGCAAAAGCGCGAGGGCAGCGACCGCACGCTGCGCGGCAGGGAAGACTTCGTCGAGGTGGACTGGGAGCTGGCGCTCGATTTGGTGGCGCAGGAGAACCGCCGGGTGCGCGATCGCTACGGTGCCTCCGGGCTGTTTACCGGCTCTTATGGCTGGTCGTCGGCCGGGCGTTTGCATCATGCGCGTTCGCTGGTACGGCGGTTCTATTTCAGCGGCGGCGGCGGGGTCGATCAGCAGGGCAACTACAGCTGGGGCGCGGCGCAGTTTTTCCTGCCGTATGTGATCGGCACTTTTTCGCCGTTGACCGGGCGCGTCACCAGCTGGCCGAGCGTGGTGGAGCATTGCGAGCTGTTTGTGGCGTTTGGCGGGCTGGCGCTGAAAAACGCCCAGGTCTCTTCCGGCGGCGCGGCGGAGCATGCGCTCAAGCCCTGGCTGCAAAAGCTGGCGCAGAAGGGCACGCCGGTTGTCAACATCAGCCCGATGCGCGACGACTGCCCCGGGTTCGTCAACGCGGAGTGGATCCCGATCCGGCCGAATACCGACGTGGCGCTGATGCTGGCGCTGGCTTACGAAATCCAGCAGCTGGGTGCGCACGACGAAGCCTTCCTGCACAGCCACTGCGTAGGCTATCAACAGCTGGCGGATTACCTGAACGGCGTGAGCGACGGCGTGGTAAAAACGCCGGCCTGGGCCAGCGCCATTACCGGCATTCCGGCGGCGCGCATCGCGCGGCTGGCGCGGCAGCTGATCGGCGTGCGCAGCTTCATCACCTGTTCCTACTCGGTGCAGCGGGCGCACCGCGGTGAGCAACCCTATTGGATGATGATCGCGCTGTCGGCGATGCTGGGCCAGGTGGGGCTGCCGGGCGGCGGCTTTTCCTTCGGTCACGGATCGATGAACGGCGTCGGTAACCCGCGCGTGGACACCCCCGCGCCGACCATGCCGGTAGGGGATAACCCGGCCGGGCTGGCGATCCCGGTGGCGCGCATCTGCGACATGCTGCTGCACCCCGGCGAAGCCTATCAATTTTGCGGCGAGACGCGCCAGTACCCGGATGTCCACCTGGTGCACTGGGCCGGCGGCAACCCGTTCCATCATCATCAGCAGCTGAACCGGCTGGTGGAAGGCTGGCAGAAGCCGGATACGGTGATCGTACAAGATATCTGGTGGACGGCGGCGGCCAAAATGGCGGATATCGTGTTGCCGGTCACCAGCTCGCTGGAGCGCAACGATATCGGCGGCTCCTCGCGCGATCGCTACGTGCTGGCGATGCATCAGGCGATTGCGCCGCAGCATCAGGCGCGCAACGATTTTGATATCTTCGCCGATCTGGCGGAGCGCCTGGGTTATCGCGAACGCTTTACCGAAAACCGCGACGAGCGGGCCTGGATCGAAGAGATCTATCGGCAATGCGGCGTGGCGCAGCGGCGTGCCGGCGTCGCCTGGCCCGAGTTTGAGGATTTTTGGCACCGGGGCTATGTCGAACTGCCCGCGCCGGCCAAGGAATTCGTCTTTTTTGACGCGTTCCGCGCCGATCCGCAGGCTAGTCCGCTGCAGACGCCCAGCGGCAAGATCGAACTGTTCAGCGAGCGGATCGCCGGTTATCGCTACGAGGATTTCGCGCCGCATCCGCAGTGGCGGCCGCCGGTGGAGTGGCTGGGCGCGCCGCAGGCCAAAACCTGGCCGCTGCATTTGATCTCCATCCAGCCGAGCGATCGTCTGCACAGCCAGATGGATCCGGCGCCGCTGGCGCAGGGCAATAAGACCGCCGGGCGCGAAACCCTGTATATGCATCCGGAAGACGCGGCGCAGCGCGGCGTGGCAGAGGGTAGCGAAGTGCTGGTCAGCAATGCGCGCGGCAGCTGCCTGGCAGGGGCGTCCCTCACCGACGGCGTGACGCGCGGCGTGGTGCTGATGGCGACCGGCGCCTGGTTCGAGCCGGGTTACGACGCGCAGCGCCGGCCGGTCGAACAGGCGGGCAACCCGAACGTGCTGACGCTGGATATCGGCACCTCATCGTTGACGCAGGGGCCGAACGCCATGAGCTGCCTGGTGGAGGTCAGCGCGCGATGAATGACGATTTCACGTCGGGATAACCGGCTCGCCGTCGTTGTTATATTTATTTTTTTCGCCGCTGCGGGAAGGTTTAAGTTTCATTGAGTTATTACAGCAGATCGCGGGAAATTTACAGCTGGTTGCATTTGGAGCAGAACTCTTGCGATTCGCCGGTAGTTTCCTGCACGCCATCTCTCTAGAGTAGGTGATCCCAGAGGTATTGATTGGTGAGAAATCAGCATACTCTGTATGTTGAAGCCATTTTCAATTGCACCAACCTACGCGGATGCGTAGGTTTTTTTTTGCCTGCCATATAGTATTCTTTTCCCTACAACGATTTACGCCTCCATGGCCAAGGGAGAAGGGCATGATCTTTTCACTGCTGCGCGCGCTGTTTCGCCTGCTGTTTCGGGTTCGGGTCGAAGGGGATATCCAGCACTTCGAGCGGCAAAAACTGCTGATTACGCCGAACCACGTCTCTTTCCTCGACGGCGTGCTGCTGGCGCTGTTTCTGCCGATTAAACCGGTGTTTGCGGTTTACGCCAGCATCGGCGAGAGCTGGTTTATGCGCTGGCTGCGGCCCTACATCGATTTCGTCTCGCTCGATCCCACCAAGCCGATGGCCATCAAACAGCTGGTGCGGATGGTCGAGCAGGGGCGGCCGATCGTGGTGTTCCCTGAAGGGCGTATCACCGTGACCGGCGCGCTGATGAAAATCTACGATGGCGCGGCGTTTATCGCCGCCAAATCGGGCGCCACCGTGGTGCCGGTGCGGATCGACGGCCCCGAATTCAGCCCGTTCGGCCGCATGGCCGGGGTATTCAAGATCCGCTGGTTCCCGCGAATCAGCATCCGCATCTTGCCGCCGACCACGCTGCCGATGCCGGAAGCGCCGCGCGCGCGTGAACGCCGGGCGCTGGCGGGCGATCGGCTGATGCAGATCATGATGCGGGCGCGGATGGATACGCGTGAACCGCAGACGCTGTTCCATGCCTTGCTGGCGGCGCAGCACCGCTACGGGCGCCGCAAGCCCTGTATCGAAGACATCGCTTTCAAAGAAGACAGTTACCAGACGTTGATCAAGAAATCGCTGGGCGTCAGCCGTATTCTGCAGCGCTTTACCGCCGAAGGGGAACACGTCGGCCTGCTGTTGCCGAACGCCACCATCACCGCGGCGGCGATCTTCGGCGCTTCGCTGCGCAACCGTATCCCGGCGATGCTCAACTACACCGCCGGCGCCAACGGTCTGAACAGCGCGATGACTGCCGCCGACATCAAGACCATCGTCACCTCGCGCCAGTTTCTGGAAAAGGGCAAGCTGACTCACCTGCCGGAACAGGTGCCGCAGGCCAACTGGGTGTATCTGGAAGATTTGAAAGATACGGTCACGCTGGCGGACAAGCTGTGGATTTTGCGGCATTTGCTGCAGCCGCAGCGCGCGGCGTTGCCGCAACGCCCGGAAGACGCGGCGCTGATCCTGTTCACTTCCGGTTCCGAAGGCCACCCCAAGGGCGTGGTGCATTCGCACGCCAGCCTGCTGGCCAACGTAGAACAAATTCGCACCATCGCCGACTTCACGCCGCGCGACCGCTTCATGTCGTCGCTGCCGCTGTTCCACTCGTTCGGTCTGACGGTGGGGCTGCTCACGCCGCTGATCACCGGCAGCCGCATTTTTCTCTACCCCAGCCCACTTCATTATCGCGTGGTGCCGGAGCTGGTGTATGACCGCAACTGCACGGTGCTGTTCGGCACGGCGACCTTCCTCAACAACTATGCGCGCTTCGCGCATCCGTATGATTTCGCCCGCCTGCGCTACGTGGTGGCCGGCGCGGAAAAACTGGCGGACAGCACCAAACAGATCTACCAGGACAAATACGGCATCCGCATCCTGGAAGGCTATGGCGTGACCGAGTGCGCGCCGGTGGTCTCCATTAACGTGCCGCTGGCGACGAAAGTGGGCACCGTTGGCCGCATCATGCCGCAGATGGAGGCGCGCCTGATCGCGGTGCCGGGCATCGATAACGGCGGCCGCCTGCAGCTGAAGGGGCCGAATATCATGAAAGGCTATCTGCGGGTTGAGCGCCCCGGCGAGCTGGAGCCGCCGGCGGCGGAAGATGAGAACGGCGTGCTGCAGCCGGGCTGGTACGACACTGGCGATATCGTCAGCCTGGATGAGCAGGGTTACTGCACCATTCGCGGCCGCGTGAAGCGCTTCGCCAAGCTGGCGGGGGAGATGGTGTCGCTCGAGAGCGTCGAATTGCTGGCGCAGCGGCTGTCGCCGGAAAAACTGCATGCCGCCACCGCCAAAAGCGACAGCAGTAAAGGCGAGGCGCTGGTGCTGTTCACCACCGATCCCGCCATCACCCGCGAGGCATTGCTGCGGGTGGCGCGCGAGCTGGGCAGCCCGGAGCTGGCGGTGCCGCGTGATATTCGCCTGTTGAAAACGCTGCCGGTGCTCGGCAGCGGCAAACCCGATTTTGTCACCCTGCGTCATATGGCCGAACAGCCGGAGAGTGCCTGATGAATCCTTCGACCGAATCCCCTTTGTTGTCACGCGGCATGATCGCCGTCATCAGCGCGCAGTTCCTCTCGGCGTTCGGCGACAATGCGCTGCTGTTCGCCACGCTGGCGTTGATCAAGCAGCAGCTGTATCCGGACTGGAGCCAGCCGATCCTGCAGATGGCCTTTGTTGCTACCTACATCATCCTGGCACCGTTTGTCGGCCAGGTGGCCGACAGCTTCGCCAAAGGGCGGGTGATGATGTTCGCCAACGCCCTGAAGCTGGCGGGGGCGTTGGTGATCTGCTTTGGGTTCAACCCGTTTCTCGGTTACAGCCTGGTCGGCGTGGGGGCCGCTGCGTATTCGCCGGCCAAATACGGCATTCTGGGCGAGATCACCAGCGGCGAGAAGCTGGTCAAGGCTAACGGCCTGATGGAGGCCTCGACCATCGCCGCCATTCTGACCGGTTCGGTGGCCGGCGGTATTCTGGCGGACTGGCATGTGGTCGCGGCGCTGGCGGCCTGCGCCTTGGTTTACGCGGGAGCGGTGGTCGCCAACCTGTATATTCCGCGTCTGGCGGCGGCGCGCCCGGGGGCCTCCTGGCGCCCGCAGGCCATGACGAACAGCTTCTTTACCGCCTGCGTCACGTTATGGCGCGATGGGCAGACGCGTTTCTCCTTGATCGGCACCAGCCTGTTCTGGGGGGCCGGCGTGACGCTGCGTTTTCTGCTGGTGCTGTGGGTGCCGGTGGCGCTCGGTATCGCCGATAACGCCACGCCGACGCTGCTGAACGCCATGGTGGCCGTAGGTATCGTGGTGGGGGCCGGCGCTGCCGCGCGCTTCGTCACGCTGAAGACGGTAAAACGCTGCATGCCGGCCGGGATCCTGATCGGCGTCGCGGTCGCGGTGTTCGCGCTGCAAACCACCATGCTCAATGCCTATGTCTTGCTGGCGATCATCGGCATGCTGGGGGGCTTCTTCGTGGTGCCGCTCAATGCGTTGCTGCAGGAGCGGGGCAAGCATTCGGTCGGCGCCGGCAATGCGATCGCGGTGCAAAACCTGGGTGAAAACGCCGCCATGTTGCTGATGCTGGCGCTGTATTCGCTGGTGGTGAAGCTGGGCGTGCCGGTGGTGGGCGTCGGCGTAGGGTTTGGCGTGGTGTTTGCGCTGGCGATTAGCGTGCTATGGTGGTCGCAGCGGCGGTAAAAAACGGGGCGCAGCCAGGCTGCGCCTCGGCTGTATTAAGGTGCCGGAATGGTAAACCGGGTATGGATCTCTTCCAGCGCCTGCAGCACGTCCTCATCCAATACCACATCGAGGCTGTCGATGTTGATTTTCAACTGCTCCACCGTGGTGGCGCCCAGCAGGGTGCTGGCGACGAACGGTTGCTGACGCACGAAGGCCAAGGCCATCTGCGAAGGATCCAGACCGTGTTTTTTGGCCAGCGCCACGTACTCGGCGATCGCCAGCTGGGTTTGCTGCCCTGAATAACGGTTGAAGCGGGTGAACAGCGTATTGCGCGCACCGGCCGGTTTAGCGCCGTTGAGGTATTTGCCGCTCAGAGTACCGAACGCCAGGCTGGAATAGGCCAGCAGTTCCACCCCTTCGTGCTGGCTGATCTCAGCCAAGCCAATCTCAAAGCTGCGGTTCAGCAGGCTGTACGGGTTTTGAATCGACACGATGCGCGGCAGCTCGTGTTTCTCCGCCAGCTGCAGGTAGCGCATCACGCCCCAGGGCGTTTCATTGGAAACCCCGATATAGCGAATCTTGCCGGCGCGCACCTGCTCGGTCAGCGCCTCCAGCGTTTCCAGCAGCGTAACCGTAGCTTTGTCATCGGTGTATTGATAGTTGAGTTTGCCAAAGCAGTTGGTGGCGCGCTGCGGCCAGTGCAATTGGTAAAGATCGAGATAATCGGTGTTCAGCCGCTTGAGGCTGGCGTCGAGAGCGGCGCGGATGTTCTTGCGATCGAGCGCCTGCTGCGGGCGGATGCTGCTGTCGGTGCCGCGCACCGGGCCCGAGACTTTGCTGGCCAGGACGATTTTTTCGCGATTGCCGCGTGCCTTGATCCAGCTGCCGATATAGCTCTCGGTCAGGCCCTGGGTTTCCGGGCGGGGCGGCACCGGATACAGTTCGGCGGTATCTATCAGGTTCACGCCTGCGGCCAATGCATAGTCCAGTTGCGCATGGGCGTCGGCTTCGGTGTTCTGTTCGCCAAAGGTCATGGTGCCCAGTCCCAGTACGCTCACTTCTAAAGAACTGTGGGGAATACGGTGGTATTGCATTAACGGCCTTCCTTTCTTGTTAGCGCTGACGGGCCGCGCGGCCCGGTGAAACAGGAGCCCAATGTCAGAAGACGGCGCAAAGTCCGTCGGGCGGCGATGTCGCCTTTCCTGACTATAACCAAGCGGTGAAGATGGGGGAAGCGGATTCCGTGCGGACACGAATGAGGGCTACCGCGCTCGCGCGGGCGATAGCCGGCGGGCGGTGATTAGCGTTCGATAACCTGGGAAACCTGATCGCCGTTGATCTGGCGGTGGTTGCCTTTCTCGTCTTTATAGCTGATGAGGCCAGTATCTTTGTCGATCTCTGGCTTACCTTGCGTCAGGATCATGTTGCCGTCTTTGGTCGCCATCACGTAGTCGCTGGAACATCCCGCCAGGCCGGCCACCATCACCAGCGCAGACACTGCCATTACCCACTTTTTCATCCTGCGGATCCTCGATTATCCAGAAAAGGTTGTTATTTCAAGATTAGCAAACTCTCGGCGAAGGGCGTCTCAGATAAGTCTTTATCTGATAAGAAAAAGTGAAATGAGAGGTCAACGAAGCGATGGAAGCCGCCGATGGCGGCTTCCGGGTAGGGTTATTCCGGCGAGCGGTTTTTCTTGCTGCGCATCAGATTGAGCGCTTCTACCGACATCGAGAAGAACATGGCGAAGTAGATGTAGCCTTTCGGCACGTGCACCTGGAAACTTTCCAGCATCAGCGTGAAGCCCACCAGGATCAGGAACGCCAGCGCCAGCATTTTCACCGACGGATGGCGATTGACGAACTCACCGATCGGCCGGGCGGCGAACATCATCACACCGACGGCGATCACTACTGCCGCCATCATGATGAACAGATGGTCGGAAAGGCCCACGGCGGTAATCACCGAGTCCAGACTGAAGATAATATCGAGCAGCATGATCTGCACGATCGCGCCGAAGAAGCTGTGCACCTTGGTGTGGTGCTCTTCTTCCGTGCCTTCGATGGTTTCGTGGATCTCTTTGCTGGCTTTCCAGATCAGGAACAGCCCCCCTAACAGCAGGATCAGATCGCGGGCGGAAATGGCGTGATCCCACACGGTAAACAGCGGGTGCGTCAAGCGGATCACCCAGGCGATGGAGGCCAACAGCGCCAGGCGCATAATCATGGCGGCGGCCAGACCGAGCCGGCGAGCTTTGTTCTGTTGCGCTTTGGGCAGCTTGGCCACCACCAGCGACAGAAAAATGATGTTATCAATACCCAGTACGATCTCAAGAATGGTTAGCGTACCTAACGCTAACCAGGCATTGGGATCCATAATCCATTCGAACATTGCCCGGCACACCTTAATACTTAATAAATGCAAAGCGTGAATTATACGCGTTTATCGTGGCGCTGACAGGGTTAGCTAAACCAGAGTTAAACGAAATCGCTTAGATTGAGAAATGTCTTGCCAGCAGCGCGCCGGTAAAACTCTTTTTCAGATAGAAACCGCGCGGCAGCGTCATGATAGGTTGCCCCTGTTCGCCGATGGCTTCGGTGAGCGCCTTACTGTTGGCGGCTTTGGGGCGCAGCTGCAACACTTCGCCGTGGCGCGCGGTGATGCGCTCTACGTGGCCGAGTACGATCAGATCCATCAACTCTTCCCAATCGCGGCGCAGACTCTCTTCTTCTGCGGCGCTCGGGCTCCACAGCAGCGGCGAGCCGACGCGGCGTTCGGCCAGCGGGATCTGCCGTTCGCCTTCTACCGGTATCCACAAGACGCGCGCCAACTTGTGGCGAACGTGGCTGCTGGCCCAGGTGACGCCGCTGTTGCCGGTGAGCGGGGCGACGCAGACAAAAGTGGTTTCCAGCGGTTTGCCGGCGGCGTCGACAGGAATGGTTTTCAGCTCGATGCCCAGTTCGGGAAAGTCCTGCTCCGGTTTGCTGCCGGCCATGGCGCCGAGGTACAGCTCCAGCAGCATGCCCACCCAGCCCTTATCGCGCTTCAGATCCTTGGGGATCGGCAGCTGCGCGCGGGCGGCCAGCTCGCCAAAGCTGGCGCCGGCCAGCGCCTGAGCACGCTCGAACAGCTGCCGTTCATTTTCCGGCGGGGGCGGCAAAGGGGATAAAAACGCCATAAATCAAGCCTGTCGAATTTGGTTGAAAAACGTACTGCAATTATGCACGACGAACGATAACCGTCATCGCCTGGGGAAAAGAATAATAGTAGCATGATTTTACATGACTTTTTTCATTTCCTTGCGGGGGAGGCAATGCACTGGCGGGGCTTGTTCACCTGAAGCCACCGACAATAAACAGGATCTTACACCTATTTATCCACAGATTTATGGGATAACCCAAATTTTTACCGATCACTGGTTCAATTTACAGCCTTGACTCGGGCGGTTTTTTACGAATTTGTCCGTTTTGTGCGTAACTTGCTCGGATAATCTGTGGATAAAAACGGCGTTGGTGGATCTTTCGCCAGGGTAAGATCCTTACCGTGCATAGATCACATTTTTACTCTGTACATAATGATGTGGCATTAATTAAGTATATGTTTTTAAGGTGAATGTGTGTTTTTGGGGGCGGTGGGGGATTTTGGGGTTTAAGAGTTGTACCGGCTTATCCCTCGAGTTCTGCACACACCTATCCACAGAAAAAGTGAATAAAACCGGCCCGAAAGGCTGGGGTATGTTTATAACTTTGCCTATATCTGTGAGTTATCCCAATGTTATCCGGTCCGCAGCGCCGTAAAGCAGTGGTTTACCGCCTGTAGCTTGTGTGAAACAATCAGGACATCTATGCGAATTTAAGCTTATCGAGGTAGTCCGGTGATCGATGATGATGGCTACCGCCCGAATGTTGGTATCGTAATCTGTAATCGTCAGGGGCAGGTCTTATGGGCCCGCCGTTACGGTCAGCACTCCTGGCAGTTTCCCCAAGGTGGGATTAACCCTGGCGAAACTGCGGAGCAGGCGATGTACCGTGAGCTGTTCGAAGAAGTGGGGCTGAGTAAAAAGGATGTGCGCATCCTGGCTTCGACCCGCAACTGGTTGCGCTATAAATTGCCGAAACGTTTGGTGCGTTGGGACACAAAGCCGGTTTGTATCGGCCAAAAGCAAAAATGGTTTTTGTTGCAGCTACTGTGCAATGACGCTGATATCAATATGCAGCGCAGCAGCACGCCGGAGTTCGACGGTTGGCGCTGGGTGAGCTTCTGGTATCCGGTGCGCCAGGTGGTGTCGTTCAAACGCGACGTCTACCGCCGGGTGATGAAAGAATTCGCCGTGACCGTGATGCCGATGCAAGAGCAGGCGGCGCCGCGGCAGGCCCCCGCTTATCGCCGAAAGAGAGGTTAAGTTAAGCCGACTATGCTCACGCGCTTGCGAGAAATTGTAGAGAAGGTGGCCGCGGCGGCCAGTCTGACGGATGCGCTGGATCTGCTGGTCAATGAAACCTGTCTGGCGATGGACACCGAAGTGTGTTCCATCTACCTGGCGGACAACGATCGCCGCTGTTACTACCTGATGGCCACGCGCGGGCTGAAAAAGCCGCGCGGGCGCACTATCGCATTGGCGTTTGACGAGGGCGTCGTCGGGTTGGTCGGCCGCCGGGCCGAGCCTATCAACCTGGCCGATGCCCAAAGCCACCCCAGTTTCAAATACGTTCCGCAGGTGAAAGAGGATCGTTTCCGATCCTTCCTCGGGGTGCCGATCATTCATCGGCGCCAGCTGCTGGGCGTGCTGGTGGTGCAGCAGCGCGAACTGCGCCAGTTCGACGAAAGCGAAGAGTCTTTCATGGTCACCCTGGCCACGCAGATGGCCGGGATCCTGTCACAGTCGCAGCTCAACGCCATTTTCGGCCAGTATCGCCAAACGCGCGTGCGCGCGCTGGCGGCCTCGCCCGGCGTGGCGGTGGCGGAAGGGTGGCAGGACAGCAGCCAGCCTTCGCTCGATCAGGTTTACCGCGCGTCGACGCTGGACACCGCCAGCGAGCGCGAGCGCCTGACGCTGGCGCTGGAAGAGGCCGGCGCGGAGTTTCGCCGCTTCAGCAAGCGTTTTGCCGCCAGTTCGCAAAAAGAGAGCGCGGCGATCTTCGATCTTTATTCTCACCTGTTAAACGACGCCCGTCTCAAGCGAGAATTGTTCGCCGAAATCGACAACGGTTCGGTGGCGGAGTGGGCGGTGAAACAGGTGATAGAAACCTTTGCCGAGCAGTTCGCCAAACTGCAGGACACCTACATGCGCGAGCGCGGCAGCGACCTGCGCGCGCTGGGCCAGCGCCTGCTGTTCCACCTCGACGACACCACCCAGGGTGCCACCCAGTGGCCGGCGCGTTTTGTGCTGGTGGCGGATGAACTGACCGCGACATTGCTGGCCGAAGTGCCGCAGGATCGTCTGGTCGGCGTGGTGGTGCGCGACGGTGCCGCTAACTCGCATGCGGCGATTCTGGTGCGGGCGATGGGGGTGCCGACGGTGATGGGCGCCGACATCCAGCCTTCTCTGCTCAGCCAGCGGCTGCTGATCGTCGACGGTTATCGCGGTGAACTGCTGGTCGATCCTGAGCCGGTACTGGTGCAGGAATATCAACGGCTGATCAGCGAAGAGCTGGAGCTGAGCAAGCTGGCGGAAGACGACGTCGAGCAGCCGGCGCAGTTGAAAAGCGGCGAGCGCATTCAGGTGATGCTGAATGCCGGCCTCAGCCCGGAACATGAACAGCTGTTGGGCGGCCGGGTGGATGGCGTGGGGCTATACCGCACCGAAATCCCGTTCATGCTGCAAAGCGGCTTCCCTTCCGAAGAGGAGCAGGTCGCGCAGTACCAGGGCATGCTGCAGCTTTACCCGAGCAAGCCGGTCACGCTGCGCACCCTGGACATAGGCGCCGACAAGCAACTGCCTTATATGCCGATCAGCGAAGAGAACCCTTGCCTGGGCTGGCGCGGCATCCGTATTACCTTGGATCAGCCGGAGATCTTTTTGATTCAGGTGCGCGCGATGCTGCGTGCCAACGCCGGCACCGGCAACCTGGGCATTCTGCTGCCGATGGTCACCAGCCTGGAAGAGGTCGACGAGGCTAAGCGCCTGATTGACCGCGCCGGGCGCGAGGTGGAAGAAGTGCTCGGCTACGCGATCCCGAAACCGAAAATCGGCGTGATGCTGGAAGTGCCGTCGATGATTTTCCTGATCCCGCATCTGGCCGGTCGCGTTGATTTCATCTCGGTCGGCACTAACGACTTGACGCAGTACCTGCTGGCGGTGGATCGCAACAACACCCGGGTCGCCTCGTTGTACGACAGTTTGCATCCCGCGATGTTGCAGGTGCTGAGATTGATTGCCGAGCAGGGGAAAGCAGCCGGGTTGCAGCTTAGCCTCTGCGGTGAGCTGGCCGGCGATCCCATGGGCGCGCTGTTGCTGGTGGGTATGGGCTATCGTAATCTGAGCATGAACGGCCGCAGCGTGGCGCGCATCAAATACCTGCTGCGGCATATCGACCTTGCCGACGCCGAAGTGCTGGCGCAGCGGGTGTTGAACACCCAGATGACCACCGAAGTGCGCCATCTGGTGGCGGCGTTTATGGAGCGGCGCGGCATGGGCGGGCTGATCCGTGGGGGCCGATAGCCGCCGTGCGGTGTGATTTTTTTACAGAACTTTTCCCGCCCTGCCGGACCGGACCGCGCTAAGCCTATGTTATGATGCGCAACCTCAGCGCGGCGCATGCTCGTTGCCTTGCACACCACAGCGGCTAACGCTGCCGTTTGCAAGGCGCGGGATAATCTCCGTCGCCGCTTGGCACCTGCCGCCCCCGCATGGGGAAAAATAACAGACATGTTGTGGTGATAGATGAGCAATAGCTATCTGGCGTTTCCTAAATTTGATCCGGTCATTTTCTCCATTGGCCCGGTTTCTTTGCATTGGTACGGCCTGATGTACCTGGTCGGCTTCGTTTTTGCCATGTGGCTGGCGGTGCGCCGCGCCAACAAGCCGGGCAGCGGCTGGACCAAAGACGAAGTTGAAAACCTGCTCTACGCCGGTTTCCTGGGCGTATTCGTCGGCGGCCGCGTAGGCTATGTGCTGTTCTACAACTTGCCGCTGTTCCTGGATAACCCGCTCTATCTGTTCAAGGTCTGGGATGGCGGCATGTCGTTCCACGGCGGCTTGATGGGGGTGATTCTGGTGATGTTCTGGTTCGCTCGCCGCACCAAACGCACCTTCTTCCAGGTTTCAGATTTTATCGCGCCACTGATCCCATTCGGTCTGGGTGCCGGCCGCCTCGGCAACTTCATCAACGGTGAACTGTGGGGCCGCGTGACCACCGATACCCCTTGGGCGATGCTGTTCCCAAGTTCGCGCAGCGAAGACGTGGCCCTCGCCGCCGCCGATCCTTCTCTGCTGCCGCTGCTGAACCAGTACGGCGTACTGCCGCGCCACCCGTCGCAGCTGTATGAACTGCTGCTGGAAGGCGTGGTGCTGTTTATCATTCTGAACCTGTTTATTCGCAAGCCGCGGCCGATGGGCGCCGTATCGGGCCTGTTCCTGATCGGTTATGGCGCATTCCGCATCATCGTTGAGGCGTTCCGCCAGCCGGATGCCCAGCTTGGCTTGTTCGACGGCGTGATCAGCATGGGGCAGATCCTGTCCATCCCGATGGTGGTGGCCGGTGTTATTATGATGATTTGGGCGTACCGTCGTCGCCCGCAGCAACAACTGTCGTGAGGGACAAATGAAACAGTATCTGGATTTGATGAACAAGGTGCTCGCCGAGGGCACCCCTAAAGCCGACCGTACCGGCACTGGCACGTTGTCGATTTTCGGCCACCAGATGCGTTTCAATTTGCAGGAAGGTTTCCCGTTGGTGACCACCAAGAAATGTCATCTGCGTTCGATCATTCATGAGCTGTTATGGTTCCTGAACGGCGATACCAACATCGCCTACCTGCGTGACAACAAGGTCACCATTTGGGACGAGTGGGCCGATGAAAACGGCGATCTCGGCCCGGTGTACGGCAAACAGTGGCGCGCCTGGGGCGCAGCGGACGGCCGTCAGATCGATCAGCTGAGCAACGTGCTCCAACAGCTGAAGCAGGATCCGGATTCGCGCCGCATCATCGTTTCCGCCTGGAACGTCGGCGAGCTGGATCAGATGGCGTTGGCGCCGTGCCACGCGTTCTTCCAGTTCTACGTAGCGGACGGCAAGCTCTCTTGCCAGCTGTACCAGCGCTCCTGCGATGTCTTCCTCGGCCTGCCGTTCAACATCGCCAGCTACGCGCTGTTGGTGCACATGATGGCGCAGCAGTGCGATCTGGAAGTGGGCGATTTCGTCTGGACCGGCGGCGATACCCACCTGTACAGCAACCACATGGAACAGACTCAGCTGCAGCTGACGCGTGAACCGCGTCCGTTGCCGAAACTGGTGATCAAACGCAAGCCGGCTTCGCTGTTCGATTACCGTTTCGAAGACTTCGAGATCGAAGGTTACGATCCGCATCCGGCCATCAAGGCGCCGGTCGCGATCTGACCTTAACCGCATCACATCAGGGGCGCAGCGATTGCGCCCCTTTTTTTATCCGCATTGCGCACCGCGCCGCATTTTTTTGTCGCCGCCTGCCGTCGTAGAGGAAACATTGCGCAGCTTGCCGCAGCGCTTGCGCATGCGGCTTTACCTCGTTGTTACGGCCCTTACACTGGCGGCATGAACGACAATACTCTCTCGAACATTGATGATCGCCAGCGTGGCATGACGTTGATTGAGCTGTTGGCGGCGATATTGATCGCCGCCATGCTGACCGGCTGGGGCGTCGGGCAATGGCGCTATCATCAGCAAGCGCTGCGGCTGGAACACACGGCCCAACAGCTGCTGGCGTTTCTGCTGCGCTTGCAGGCGGACGCCAACTGGCGTAACCGCACGACGCTGCTGTGGTTCAAGAACGGCACGCCCTGGTGTTTGGGCGGTGGCGTGCCGCCGCCGGATTGCGCTTCCGCCGAAGGCTCTGCCTTCTCGCCGTCTTATCGCGACGTTGCGCTGAGCGGCTACACCGGCAAAGAGATTGGGTTTTACGGTTTGCGCAATACCGCTCAGGCGGGGCACATCCTTCTCAGCAACGACGCAGGCAGCCTGCGGCTGGTGCTGTCCGCCCGTGGGCGGCTGCGTTTGTGCAGCGAAGGGCAGCGGCTCAGGGGCATGGCGCTATGTTGACTCCAGAACGCGGTTTTACCTTGCCGGAGGTGATGTTGGCGTTGGTCTTCGGCAGCGTAATCGCGCTCGGCGCGGCGAAAACTTACCCGCTGTTGCGCCAGCAAAGCGTGGCCGTCGGCCAGCACTTTCGGCTGGAGTCAACGCTGCGGCAGTTGGCGTTCGGCATTGAGAAAGATCTGCGCCGCGCCGGTTTTTGCGCCGGGCAGTGCGCCGGCCGGCCGCTGCTGATCGGCCAGGCTGCGGGAGAAGCGGCGGGCAGCTGCGTTATCGTCGCCTACGACATTGCTCGCAGCGGGCAATGGCTCACTTCGGGCGAGGATGCAGGCTATTTCGGTTACCGGCTGCGCAATGGCGGCTTGGAAGGGCAGCGCGGCGTGAGCCAATGCGATGGCGGTGGCTGGGAGCGGCTACTCGACCATGACGAGGTGCGTATTGAGCGGTTTCATGTGGCGATAGAGCGGGGCAATCACGGCGCGACCTTGGCTCGCCTGACGCTGGCGGGGCGCTCCGCCAGCGATGCACGTATCGGGCGCAGCCTGAGCGGGAGCGTCGAAATGGCGGCGCTGCCATGAACCGGCGCACCCAGCGAGGCGGTAGCACCCTGGCGGCGGTGATGTTGCTGTTGGCGCTGGGGCTGATGTTGCTTAACGCTCAGCATCGGCAGTTGGATAACGCGCTGTTACTGGCTGCCGATCAGCAGCGTTACCTTCAGGCTTACAATCAGGCCGCTTCGGCGCTGAGTTGGGGCATGAACCAGCACTGGCCACGCGCCGAGCTGAGTGCGGCGGCCTGGTTATGCAGGCAGCGCGCGGAGCTGACGGCCTGCGCTCGGCTGTCTGCCAGATCGGGCGTTGTGACGGTACGCGGGCTTGGCGAGATGCGCGGCGGTGAACCGCTATGGTTGTATCAATGGGGCACCTTTAACGGCGCGGAGGCCGCTGGCAAGGTGCAAGCACAGCCGGGCGGTCGGCTGGATTTTTGCCCCGAGAAAAGGCTGGCCGACTGTGACGGTTAACACTCGGGCTGGGCGGATATCCCGCAACGGCTTCAGCCTGCCGGAAGTGTTGGTGGCGGCCTTGCTGTTCTCGGTGTCGCTGCTGGGCTTGTTACAGTATCATCAGGTGCTGTTGCAGTCGTTTCAGCGCCAGTGGCACTACCGGCAAGCCTGGGGGCTGGCGCATCAGCAGCTGGAGGCGTTTGCCGTCACCGGGCGGCTCGAGGCTGAACCGCTGCCGGAAGGGTGGCGACGCGAGACGGCGCTTGACGATGCCGAGAGTGATTGCCGCCGATTGACGGTCAGGATCCAAACGCCGCAGCGGCAGTGGGCAACGCTGAGCCGCTGGTATTGCACTCGCTTTTAAGCCGGTATGTCTTTTGTTTTAAAGGAGCCTTGATGTTCACGGTTTATCATTCCAATCAGCTGGATTTGTTGAAAACGCTGACCAGCGCGCTGATAGCCAGAGATCCGTTGGCCGATCCTTTTCAACCGGAAGTGGTGCTGGTGCAGAGCCCTGGCATGGCGCAATGGCTGCAGATGCAGCTGGCGGAACAGTTCGGCATCGCCGCCAATATTGCGTTTCCGCTGCCGGCGACCTTTATTTGGGACATGTTCACCCGGGTGTTGCCGGATATCCCGAAAGAGAGCGCCTTCAGCAAGGACGCCATGACCTGGAAGCTGATGTGGTTGTTGCCGGAGATGCTGACCCAGCCGGCGTTTGCGCCACTGCAGCACTATCTGACCGATGACGGCGACAAGCGCAAGATCCACCAGTTGGCCGGCCGGGTCGCCGACCTGTTCGACCAGTATTTGGTTTATCGCCCGCAGTGGCTGGAGAGCTGGCAGCGCGGTGAGCATATCGACGGTCTGGCGGAAGCTCAGCAATGGCAGGCGCCGCTCTGGGCGCGATTGGTGGAGTACACGCAAGAGCTGGGGCAGCCGGAATGGCACCGTGCCAATCTGTACAGCCGCTTTATCCACGCGCTGGAGCAGGCAAAAACGTGCCCGCCCGGTTTGCCGCCGCGGGTGTTTATCTGCGGCATCTCGGCGTTGCCGCCGGTCTATTTGGAGGCGCTGCAGGCGCTGGGGCGGCATATCGATATCCACCTGATGTTCACCAACCCCTGTCGCTATTACTGGGGCGACATTCAGGATTACGCTTTCCTGGCTCGCTTGCAGAGCCGCAAGCGCCGTCACTACCACCAGGCTCGTGAGCAGGGGCTGTTCCGCGAGCCGGATGACGCGGCGCGCCTGTTTGACGCCGAAGGCCAGCAGCAGCTCAGCAACCCGCTGTTGGCCTCCTGGGGCAAGCTGGGGCGCGATCACCTCTATCTGCTGTCGCAGATGGAAGGGGCGCAAGAGGTCGACGCCTTTGTCGATATCCCGGCCGATACCATGCTGCACGCCGTTCAGCGCGATATGCTGGAGCTGGAAGACCATGCGGTAATCGGTATTACCGCGGAAACGCTGGAAAGCAGCTTCAGCAAACGTCCGCTTGATGAGAACGACCGCTCCCTCAGCCTGCATGCCTGCCACAGCCCGCAGCGGGAAGTAGAGGTTTTGCACGATCAGTTGCTGAGCATGCTGGCGCAGGATCCGTCGTTGACGCCGCGCGATATCATCGTGATGGTGGCGGATATCGACAGCTACACGCCTTACATTCAGGCGGTGTTCGGCAATGCCCCCGCCGAGCGCTACCTGCCGTTCGCCATTTCCGACCGTAAAGCGCGCCAGGCGCATCCGGCGCTGCAGGCGTTCATTTCACTGCTCGATCTGCCGCAAAGCCGCTTTACCTCAGAACAGGTACTGGCGCTGCTGGAGGTGCCGGCCCTGGCCGCCCGTTTCGCCATTGGCGAAGAGGGGCTGCGCCTGTTGCGTCATTGGGTCGGTGAATCCGGCGTGCGCTGGGGCCTGGACGACGATAACGTGCGCGAACTGGATCTGCCCGCCACCGGCCAGCATACCTGGCGTTTCGGCATTACGCGCATGCTGCTCGGCTACGCGATGGACAGCAATGCCGGCGATTGGCAGGGCATTTTACCTTATGACGAATCGAGCGGATTGGTCGCCGAGTTGGCGGGGCAGTTGGCGGATCTGCTGGCGCAGCTCAGCCACTGGCGGCAAATCTTGAGCGAAGCGCGCCCGCTCGAAGCGTGGCTGCCGCTGTGCCGGCAACTGCTGGATGCCTTCTTCGCTGCGGACAGCGACACCGAAGTTGTGCTGGCGCTGATCGAACAGCAGTGGCAGCAGGCCATCAATTTTGGCCTGGCGGCGCGCTATCCCGACGAGGTGCCGTTGACCATTCTGCGCGACGATCTGGCGGCGCGCCTCGATCAGGAGCGCATCAGCCAGCGCTTCCTCGCCGGGCAAATCAACTTCTGTACGCTGATGCCGATGCGTTCCATTCCGTTCAAGGTGGTGTGCCTGCTAGGCATGAACGACGGCGTGTATCCGCGCACGCTGCCGCCGCTGGGGTTCGATCTGATGGCGCAGCAGGTCAAACGCGGCGACCGTAGCCGTCGCGATGACGACCGCTATCTGTTCCTGGAAGCGATTTTGTCCGCTCAGCAGCGGCTGTATATCAGTTTCATCGGCCGTTCCATTCAGGACAACAGCCCGCGCTACCCTTCGGTGCTGGTCACCGAGCTGCTGGAGTACCTGGAGCAAAGCTATTATCTGCCGGGAGATGAGGAACTTAGCGCAGACGACAGCGCCCGGCGGGTTGGTGAGCACTTGCTGAAGTGGCACGCGCGCATGCCGTTCGCCGCCGAGAATTTCTTGCCGGGCTCGGAGGCGCAAAGCTATGCCGCCGAGTGGCTGCCCGCCGCCGATGGGCGTGGTGCGGCGCATCCGGCGTTCAACCAGCCGCTGCCTGCCGAAGCGCTGCAGCAAATATCGTTGGATGAGCTGCTGCGATTTTACCGCCATCCGATTCGCGCGTTTTTCCAACTGCGGCTGGGCGTCAGTTTTATCCTGGAAGAGACCGAGCTGCCCGACGAAGAACCCTTCACGCTGGATAACCTCAGCCGTTACCAGTTCAACAGCCAGCTGCTGAATACGCTGGTAGACGGCGACGATCCCGAACGGTTGTTCCAGCGGGTGCGCGCCGCCGGCGGCTTGCCCTATGGCGCCTTCGGCGAAATCTATTGGCAAAAGCAGCAGGAGGAGATGAGCGAACTGGCCGAGCAGGTGCGTGCGGAACGCGCAGAGAGCCATAGCCTGGAGCTGGATATCGATATCGCCGGCGTACGTCTCAGCGGCTGGCTGCATCAGGTGCAGGATGACGGCCTGCTGCGCTGGCGGCCCGCTACGCTGTCGGCGGTGGACGGCATATTGCTGTGGCTGGAGCACCTGGTGTACTGCTGCGCCGGCGGCACCGGTGAAAGCCGCATGTATGGCCGCAAGAATTCCGCCTGGCGCTTTGCCGCGCTGGCGCCAGAAGAGGCACAGGCGCAGCTGGCGGAACTGCTGGCGGGCTATCAGCGCGGTCTGAGTCAGCCGCTGCTGTTGCTGAACAAGAGCGGCTGGGCGTGGCTAAGCCAGTGCTATCTGCCGGAAACGCAGGAAATCGACTGGGAGGAAGAAGCGCAAATTAAGGCACGCGCCAAACTGCTGCAGACCTGGCAGGGCGATCAGCGCATTCCCGGAGAAGGGGAAGATCCCTACGTGCAGCGAGTGTTCCGCCAATTGGATAATGAATACTTGGCGCAAATACTGGCCGAAACAGAGCGTTATCTGTTGCCGGTGGCGCGGCATAACCTGGGGTAACAATCCCCCGGTGGTGCTGTGCGGCGGGAGGTGGTAAAAATAACGAAGGTTATATTCAACCATTGGGGTAATTCCCGGTCTTACATAACGTACAGGCATATACCCGCCGTGCTTCGGGCCGCCACATTGGCGAAGAACCCGGCGAGTACAGATTTGGTTATGTGGTTTTGATGCACGTCGCCAACGTCAGGGAGTGGGCGTAGCGACGTCAGAATAGGGGTTTATTTTGGATATGCGCAGACAGTTGGCCCGTATCGCCGGGCTGGTATTATTGGCTATATGTTGGGCACCGTTGAGTTGGGCCGCGCAAGGATGGCAACCGCTGGCGGAGAAGATCAACAAGAGCGAACACGATCCACGTCAGTATGAAGCGATCAAGTTGGCTAACGGCATGACGGTGTTGCTGGTGTCCGATGCCCAGGCTCCGAAATCGCTGGCGGCGCTGGCATTGCCGGTCGGGTCACTCGAAGATCCGAACAGCCAACTGGGCTTGGCGCACTATCTGGAGCATATGGTACTGATGGGCTCCAAACGTTACCCAGAGCCGGAGAACCTGTCCGAATTCCTGAAAAAGCACGGCGGCAGCCACAACGCCAGCACGGCCTCTTATCGCACTGCCTTCTATCTGGAAGTGGAAAATGACGCGCTGGAGCCGGCGGTCGATCGCATGGCCGACGCCATTGCCGAGCCGCTGCTGGATCCGGGCAATGCCGATCGCGAGCGCAACGCGGTGAACGCCGAACTGACGATGGCGCGTTCGCGCGACGGCATGCGTATGGCGCAGGTCGGCGCGGAAACCCTTAACCCGGCGCATCCGAGCGCGCGCTTCTCCGGCGGTAATCTCGATACGCTGAAAGACAAGCCGGACAGCAAGTTGCACGATGAGCTGACCGGCTTCTATAAACGCTACTACTCCGCCAACCTGATGATGGGCGTTTTGTACGGCAATCAGCCGCTGCCGCAGCTGGCTGATATTGCAGCGAAAACCTTTGGCCGCGTGCCGAATCACGACGCCAGCGTGCCGCCGATCACCGTGCCGGCCGTGACGCAGGAACAGCAGGGCATCATCATTCACTATGTGCCGGCGCAGCCGCGCAAGCAGCTGAAGGTCGAGTTCCGCATCGATAACAACAGCGCCGCGTTTCGCAGTAAAACCGATACCTACATCAGCTACCTGATCGGCAACCGCAGCAAGAACACCCTGTCTGACTGGTTGCAGAAGCAGGGGCTGGCGGACGCCATCAATGCTGGCGCCGACCCGATGGTCGATCGCAACGGCGGCGTCTTCGCCATCAGTGTCTCCCTGACCGACAAAGGCCTGGCCCAGCGCGACGAAGTCGTCGCCGCCATTTTCAACTACCTGAAAATGCTGCGCAGCGAAGGTATCAAGCAAAGCTATTTCGATGAAATCTCGCATGTTCTGAACCTGGATTTCCGTTATCCGTCGATCACGCGTGACATGGACTACATCGAATGGCTGGTGGACACGATGCTGCGCGTGCCGGTTGAGCATGCGCTGGACGCGCCTTACCTGGCCGATCGTTATGATCCTAAGGCGATCGCCGAACGTCTGGATGCCATGACGCCGCAAAACGCGCGCATCTGGTTCGTCAGCCCGGATGAGCCGCACAACAAGACGGCCTATTTCGTCAACGCGCCTTACCAGGTCGACAAAATCACGCCGCAGCGCTTTACGCAGTGGCAGCAGCTGGGCAGCGGCATTTCCCTGTCGTTGCCGGCGCTCAATCCGTACATCCCAGATGACTTTACCCTGACCAAGCCGTCGCACGAGTTCAAAAAGCCGGAAATGGTGGTGGATAAACCTGGCCTGCGCGTGCTGTACATGCCGAGCCGTTACTTCGCCGACGAGCCGAAGGCCGACGTCACCGTCGCTTTCCGCAACGCCAAGACCATGGATTCCGCGCGTAACCAGGTGCTGTTCTCGCTGACGGATTATCTGGCCGGCCTCGCGCTGGATCAGCTGAGCTATCAGGCATCGGTCGGCGGGCTGAGCTTCTCGACCTCGCCGAACAACGGCCTGATGTTTAACGCCAACGGTTTTACCCAGCGTTTGCCGCAGTTGCTGACGGCGCTGATCGAGGGCTATTCCAGCTTCACGCCGACGGAAGATCAGCTGGCGCAGGCCAAATCCTGGTATCTGGAACAGTTGGACGCCGCCGAGAAGGGCAAGGCGTTTGAGCTGGCCATTCAGCCGGTGCAGATGGTTTCCCGCGTGCCGTATTCCGAACGCAGCGAGCGCCGCGAAGTGCTGAAGACGCTGACGCTGAAAGACGTGCTGGCCTATCGCGATAGCCTGCTGGCCGAGGCCACGCCAGAGCTATTGGTGGTGGGCAACATGAGCAAGCAGCAGGTCGACACGCTGGCGTCGACGCTGAAACATCGCCTGGGCTGTACCGGCATCGAATGGTGGCACGGCGAAGACGTGGTGGTGGACAAGAATCAGCTGGCCAACCTGCAACAGGTGGGCAGCAGCACTGACTCGGCGCTGGCGGCGGTCTATGTGCCGACCGGCTACGACGAAGTGACCGGCATGGCCTACAGCTCGCTGCTGGGGCAGATTATTCAGCCGTGGTTCTATAGCCAACTGCGCACTCAGGAGCAATTGGGGTATGCGGTCTTTGCCTTCCCGATGTCGGTGGGGCGCCAGTGGGGCGTGGGCTTCCTGTTGCAGAGCAACAGCAAGCAGCCGGCCTACCTGTACCAGCGTTATCAGGATTTCTACCCGAAAACCGAGAAGCGCTTGCGCGACATGAGCGAGGCGGACTTTGAGCAGTACAAACAGGCGCTCATCAATGAGCTGAAGCAGCGGCCGCAAACCCTGAGCGAAGAGGCCAGCCGGTTCGCCAACGATTTCGATCGCGGCAATTTCGCCTTCGATACCCGTCAGAAGCTGATCGCGCAGGTGCAGCAGCTGACGCCGGCCAAGCTGGCGGATTATTTCCACCAGGCGGTGATCCAGCCACAGGGGCTGGCGGTGCTGTCACAGGTGAGCGGCAGCGGGCAAGACAAGGCGGATTACGCGGCGCCTAAGGACTGGGTCACCTATCCGAACGCGTCTGCATTGCAGCAGATCCTGCCGCGCAAAGTGGCGACGCCATGACGGAAACGGCCCCGCAGAGGCTGGAGCCGCTGACGCTGCCGCTGTTCGGCGAACGCCTGATCGAAGCGTCGGCGGGCACCGGCAAAACCTTTACCATCGGCGCGCTGTACCTGCGTTTGCTGCTGGGATTGGGCGGTGAAGCGGCGTTTCCTCGTCCGCTGACGGTAGAAGAAATCCTGGTGGTGACCTTTACCGAGGCCGCCACCGAGGAGCTGCGCGGGCGTATCCGCGACAATATTCACGGATTACGCATCGCCTGCGTACGGGGTGTCAGCGCCAACCCGCTGTTTTCGGCGCTGATGGCTGAAATTGACGATTTGACCGACGCCGCCTCGCAGCTGCTGGCGGCGGAGCGGCAGATGGACGAAGCGGCGATCTACACCATTCACGGCTTTTGCCAACGAATGCTGACGCACAACGCCTTCGAGTCTGGCATGCTGTTTGAACAAACGCTGGTGCAGGACGAACTGCCGCTGCGGCGGCAGGCCTGTGCCGACTTCTGGCGTCGCCACTGCTATCCGTTGCCGCTGGGCGTGGCGCGTGCGGTCAGCCAAGAGTGGAGCGGCCCGGAAGCGTTGCTGGCCGATCTTTCCGGCTATCTGCACGGTGAGGCGCCGGCGCTGCGTCGCCCGCCGAAGGACGAAGAAACCGTCCTGATGCGCCACGAGCAGATCGTCGCGCGTATCGACGCCATCAAGGCGCAATGGCGGGCGGCGGCGGGCGATCTGGAGGCGTTGATCGCCCAGTCCGGCGTCGATAAGCGCAGTTACAGCAGCAAGCACCTGCCGAACTGGCTGAACAAGGTCGGCGAATGGAGCGGGCAGGAGACTCAGGACTATCAGCTGCCGAAGGAACTGGATAAATTTCGCCAGTCGGTGCTGCTGGAGAAGACCAAGAAAGGCGAGCCGCCGCGGCATGTGCTGTTCACGGCGATCGACGAGCTGTTCGATGAGCCGTTGACGCTGCGCGACCTGATCATGGCGCGTGCGCTCAGCGAGATCCGCACTTCCATTCAGCAGGAAAAGCGCCAGCGCGCCGAGCTGGGGTTTGACGACCTGCTCAGCCGGCTGGACGGCGCCCTGCAAAGCGGCGGTGGTGAACAGCTGGCGCAGGCGATCCGTCAGCGCTACCCGGTGGCGATGATCGATGAATTCCAGGATACCGATCCGCAGCAATACCGTATTTTCCAAAAGCTTTACGTCGGCCGGCCCGATCGCGGCCTGCTGCTGATTGGCGATCCCAAGCAGGCGATTTACGCCTTTCGCGGCGCCGACATTTTTACCTACATGCGGGCGCGTTCAGAGGTGAGCGCCCACTATACGCTGGAGACCAACTGGCGCTCGTCGCCGTCGATGGTCGCCAGCGTCAATCACCTGTTTTCTCAGGTAGAAAAGCCTTTCCTGTTCGGCCAAATCCCCTTTATCGAGGTCAGCGCGGCGGAAAAGAACCAAGGGTTGGCGTTTGACCTGCACGGCAAGCCGCAACCGGCGATGCAGTTCTGGCTGCAGCAGGGGGAAGGCGCCGGTGTAAGTGATTACCAACAGTTGATGGCGCGCCTGTGCGCCACGCAAATTCGCGACTGGCTCAGCGCCGGGCAGCAGGGCCAGGCATGGTTGCAGGGCGGCAAGGAGCCTCGTTCGGTACAAGCCTCCGATATCACAGTGCTGGTGCGCAGCCGGAATGAGGCGGCGTTGGTGCGCGATGCGCTGAGCGCGCTGTCCATTCCGTCGGTGTATCTGTCCAACCGCGACAGCGTGTTCGACACCCCGGAGGCCAAAGACCTGCTGTGGTTGTTGCAGGCGGTGTTGGCGCCGGAACAGGAGCGCACGCTGCGCAGCGCCATGGCTACCGGGCTGATGGGGCTGGACGCGCCGACGCTGGACGGCCTGAGCCGTGATGAGCGCGCCTGGGACGCGCTGGTTAACGAGTTCGACAACTACCGCACGCTCTGGCTGCGCCGCGGCGTGTTGCCGATGCTGAGCGAGGTGATGAAAGCGCGCCAGCTGGCGGAGAACCTGCTGGCCAGCGCCGGCGGCGAGCGTCGCTTGACCGACGTGCTGCACCTGGGGGAGCTGTTGCAAGAGGCGGCGGCGCAGCTCGACAGCGAGCATGCGCTGGTTCGCTGGTTGGCGCAGCAGATTGCCCAGCCTAATCGCAAGTCCGACAATCAACAGCTGCGGCTGGAGAGCGACCGGCATCTGGTGCAGGTGATCACCATCCACAAGTCCAAGGGGCTGGAATTCGATCTGGTGTGGCTGCCGTTCGTCGGCAATTTCCGCCAGCAGCAACAGGCGCTGTATCACGATCGCCACAGCTTCCAGGCATTGCTGGATCTCGACGCCAATGAAGAGAGCCAGGCCTGGGCGGAGGAGGAGCGGTTGGCGGAAGACCTGCGTCTGCTGTACGTGGCGCTGACCCGCTCGGTGTACCACTGCAGCATCGGCATTGCGCCGTTGTTCCAGGGCACGCGCAAGAAACAGGGCGAGACCGATCTGCACCGCAGCGCATTGGGCTATCTGGTGCAGGGCGGGCGGGCCGGCGACGCTGTGTATCTGCAGGAGCGGCTGCAGCAACTGGCGGGCGGCGGCATTGCGTTGTCGCTGGTGGAACCGCCGGACGAGGCGCCCTGGCAGCCCCAGGCGGCGCTGGCTGAAGCGCTGGCAGCGAAAAGTTTTACCCGGCGGATCCAGGATTTTTGGCGAGTGACCAGCTATACCGGTTTGCAACAGCACGGCGCGAGCCTGATGCAAGATCTGCTGCCGCGTCTGGATGTCGACGCCGCGGGCGAGCGCGGGGAAGAAAGTGAGCCAGCGCTCACACCGCATACCTTCCCGCGCGGCGCAACGCCCGGCACCTTCCTGCACAGCCTGTTCGAAACGCTGGACTTCACTCAGCCGCTGGACGAACAGTGGCTGCTGGCACAGCTGCAACAGCACGGGTTCGCCGAACATTGGCAGCCGATTTTGCTGGCGTGGATGCGGGTATTGCTCAATACGCCGCTCGCCGACAGCGGCGTGACGCTGGCGGCGCTGACGCCGCAGCACAAGCAGGCCGAGCTGCAGTTCTATTTGCCGATCAACCGGCTGTTGCAGGCGAAGGAGCTCGATGCCCTGGTGAAGCGTTACGATCCGCTTTCCGCCCGCTGTCCGGCGCTGGATTTTCATCAGGTACAGGGCATGCTGAAAGGCTTTATCGACCTGGTGTTCTGCTGGCAGGGCAAATACTACCTGCTGGACTACAAGTCCAACTGGCTGGGGGAAGACAGTAGCGCCTATACCCGGCCGGCGATGGAGCAGGCGATGGCGGAGCATCGTTACGATCTGCAATACCAGCTGTATACGCTGGCGCTGCATCGTTATCTGCGTCATCGGTTGCCGGATTACGATTATCGGCGCCATTTTGGCGGGGTGATTTATCTGTTCCTGCGCGGCGTGGATGCGGCGCACCCGGGCAACGGCATTTTCACCTGTCTCCCCGAGTTTGAGCTGATGGAGGGGATGGATCGCTTGTTCAGCGGCGAAGCTGCGGCGACGGAGGAAGGATTATGATCGCACTGCTGGAGCAGGCGGTGGCGCTTGGCGTGCTGCGCCCGCTGGACGTGCAGTTCGCCCACGTGGTGGCGAACGAAGACGAGCCCGATATTTTGCTGGCCGCCGCCTGCCTGAGCGCAGAGGCGGGGGCCGGTCACGTCTGTCTGATGCTGGAACAGCTGCAGGCGGACACGCTGTTTGAAGGGCGCCAGCCGGCGTTGGCGCTGGCGGTGTGGGAGGCGGCCGGGCGACCGGATAGCGCGCGTTGGCAGCAGCGTTTGGCGGCCAGCGCAGCGGTCGGGGACGGCAGTAGCGCTACGCCACTGGTGCTGCGCGGGCCGCGCCTGTATCTGCAGCGCATGTGGCAAAACGAAGGTGAAGTGGCGGCGTTTATCGGCGGTGAAGGCGAGTCGTTGGCGGTACCGGAGGCTGAGCTGCGCATTATTCTCGACCGCTTGTTCGGCGCGGCGAGTGACGAGCCCGATTGGCAGAAGATCGCCGCCGCAGTGGCCGCCACGCGGCGTATCGCGGTCATTTCCGGCGGGCCTGGCACCGGTAAAACCACCACCGTCGCCAAGCTGTTGGCGGCGCTGGTGCAGCTGGATGAAGGCGCACGCTTGCGCATTCAGCTGGCGGCACCGACCGGCAAGGCGGCGGCGCGCCTGACGGAGTCGCTTGGCAGCGCCAGCCGCCAGTTGGCGCTGACCCCGGCGCAGCAGGCGCTGTTCCCGACGGAGGCGGCGACGTTGCACCGTCTGTTGGGGGCGCAACCGAACAGTCAGCGCATGCGCTATCACCGTGGCAACCGGCTGCATTTAGATGTGCTGGTGGTGGATGAGGCCTCGATGGTCGATCTGCCGATGATGGCGCGCCTGATTGCCGCGCTGCCCGATCGGGCGCGGGTGATTTTCCTCGGCGACCGCGATCAGCTGGCCTCGGTGGAGGCCGGCGCGGTGCTGGGAGATATTTGCCGCTTTGCCGAGCAGGGATACAGCGACGCGCGTGCCGCAGAGCTGAGCCGCCTGACCGGCTGTTCGCTCGCAGGGCGGCAGGCCGATGCGGAAGCGGCGGTGCGCGACAGCCTGTGTCTGCTGCGCAAGAGCTACCGTTTCGATGCCCGTTCCGGCATCGGTCAGCTGGCGTTGGCGGTCAACGCCGGTGCGGGGGATCGCGCGCTGGCGGCATTAAATGGCAGTTTCGGCGATGTCACGGGCTATGCGCTGGCGACGAGCGAAGAGTATCAGGCGCTGTTGGATGCCTGCGTGGCGGGCTATCGCGACTATTTGCGGCTGACCGCCGAAGGCGCGGACGCGGCGGCGGTGCTGGCGGCCTTTGGCCGTTTTCAGGTGCTGTGCGCGCTGCGTGAAGGGCCATTCGGCGTCGCCGGCTTGAATGATCGTATTGAGCTCGGGCTGCAGCGTGCCGGTCTGATCGACCGCAAACCGGGCATGCTCGGCCGCTGGTACCGGGGGCGGCCGGTGATGATCGGCCGCAACGACAGCGCGCTGGGGCTGTTCAATGGGGATATCGGCATTACGCTGCCGGATGAGCACGGCGATTTGCGCGTGCATTTCCAACTGCCGGACGGCAGCATCAAGTCGGTGCAGCCGAGCCGTTTGCCGGCGCATGAAACCGCCTATGCCATGACGGTGCACAAATCTCAGGGATCGGAGTTTGACCATACGGTCCTGGTGTTGCCGAATCACTTTCTGCCGGTGCTGACGCGTGAGCTGGTCTATACCGCGATCACTCGCGCGCGTAAGCAGCTCTCGCTGTATGCCACGGAGGCGGTGTTGCTGC
The DNA here is from genome assembly GCF_001537385.1 of Serratia sp. 2880STDY5682894. NCBI lineage: Bacteria > Pseudomonadati > Pseudomonadota > Gammaproteobacteria > Enterobacterales > Yersiniaceae > Serratia > Serratia sp. 2880STDY5682894. Next base: position 311,777 of record NZ_FCJA01000005.1, read on the forward strand.
GGGCCATTCGCATGCCGACTCAGCGTCGCAGCGGATTGGCTGAACGGCTGCAGGCGACGGAATAAGCGTTGAAGGGGCGCGGCAACGGCCGCGCCGTGGGGATTACAGATCGGCCAGCAGGATTTTGGAACGGCGCTGATAGTTATACAGCGCCTGCTTTTGCATCGGCAGCACGTCGACTTCCGCCGGGGTGAATCCGCGTTCCTGGAACCAGTGGATGCTGCGGGTGGTCAGCACGAACAGCTTCTTCAGCCCCATCTGACGCGCCTGGTTTTCCACCCGCTGCAGCAGCATCTCGCCGCGCGAAGAACTGCGGTAATCGGGATGTACCGCGACACAGGCCATCTCACCGATTTTTTCCTCTAAGAACGGGTACAGCGCCGCGCAGGCGATGGTCAGGTTGTCGCGTTCGATAATGGTGAACTTGTCGATCTCCATCTCCAGCTGTTCACGCGAACGGCGCACCAGAATACCCTGCTGTTCGAGCGGCCGGATCAGTTCCAGGATGCCGCCGATGTCGTTGATCGTCGCCCGGCGCACCTGTTCGGCGCTCTCCATCACGATTTGGGTGCCGATGCCGTCGCGCGAGAACAGCTCTTGCACCAGCGCGCCGTCTTCCTGGTAGCTGATCAGGTGGCTGCGGCGCACGCCGCTGCGGCAGCCTTTTACCGCGCCGCGCAGGAAGCGCACGGTGCCGGAATGGTAGTCGCCGCCTTCCTCGAGCTCTTCAAGGCGCTTTTGCGCGTCGTTGGGGAACAGCTCGGAAAGGATGTTACCCTCCGCGTCGGTCACACCTTGCGAGGAGCAGAAACCGATCATTTTTTCCGCTTTCAGCTTGATCGCCAACTGGGTAGCCACTTCTTCCGAAGTCAGGTTGAAGCTCTCGCCGGTGACCGAAACCGCGACCGGGCCGATCAGCACGATGGCGTTGCTGTCGAGCTGGCGGTGGATTGCGTCTTCATCGATGCGGCGAATGCGGCCGCTGTGACAGTAGTCGATGCCGTCATCGACGCCCAGCGGCTGCGCGATGATGAAGTTGCCGCTGACCACGTTGATATGCGCACCTTGCAGCGGCGTGTTGTTGAGGCTCATCGACAGCCGGGCAGTGATATCGAGCTGCAACAAACCGGCGGCCTGCTTAACCAGCTCGAGCGTATGGGCGTCGGTCACGCGGGTGTGTTTGTGGTAGAGCGGCTCATAGTTGTGCTGCGCCAGATTGGCGTCGATCTGCGGCCGTGCGCCGTAAACCACCACCAGGCGAATGCCCAGACTATGCAGCAGCCCGATATCATTGACGATATTGGAGAAATTCTCGTGTTCGATGGCTTCCCCGCCGAGCATGATGACAAACGTCTTGCCGCGGTGGGCATTGATATAGGGGACTGAGTGACGGAATCCTTGCACCAGCTCTGTACTACGTTCCTTCACGACAAACCTCTTTTGCATATTTATACGGTATTTTTGTATTTTTATTCTTTTATTGCGCCGATGGCAAGCGAGAAATCGTCACGAAGAGTGCGCTAAGGGTGCTAAATCGTTAATAAATTGAAAAACCATAAAAAGATTTTCTGATGACAGGGCTGGAATGATTGGTTAAAGTTTTCGGCATCCCCATTTTATTGGTGTTTTTTTCATCTGTTGTAAACAGCTATTACTGCCGGAGCCGCATGCCAAACTCTAATCACAATCTGGGCCGCCGTCGTTTATTACAGGGCGTTGCCGCCAGCTGGTTGCTGAGTGTGAGTCGTACGGGCTTCGCCGCGTCATCGCACGTGATCGCCGTGCGCGTCTGGCCATCCTCCACCTATACCCGCGTCACGCTGGAATCCAACGTCGAGCTGAAATACAAGCAGTTTGCCCTGACCAATCCCGATCGCGTGGTGGTGGACATCGAAGGCGTTCACCTTAACAGCGTGCTGAAAGGCATCGCCGGGCAGGTACGTGCCGACGACCCTTATCTCAAGCAGGCGCGCGTCGGCCAGTTCGATCAGAATACCGTGCGGCTGGTGCTGGAGCTCAAGCAGAGCGTCAGCCCGCATATTTTCACGCTGGCGCCGGTGCCGGAGTATCGCAACCGTCTGGTCATGGATCTCTACCCGACCAAGGCCGGCAGCGGCGGCGAGGAGTATGATCCGCTACTGGCGTTACTGGAAGATTACAACAAGGGCGATCTGGAGCGCACGCTGCCGCCGGAAGCGCCGCAGGCCGGCAAGGCGGGGCGCGATCGGCCGATCGTCATCATGCTGGATCCTGGCCACGGCGGCGAAGATCCCGGCGCTATCGGCAAGTACAAGACGCGCGAGAAAGACATCGTATTGCAGATTGCCCGCAAGCTGAGCGCCATGATCAAGCGTGAGCCGAACATGAAGGTGTTCATGACGCGCAACGAAGACGTGTTTATCCCGCTCAAGGTGCGCGTCGCCAAGGCGCGCAAGCAGCGCGCGGATCTGTTCGTTTCGATTCACGCCGACGCCTTTACCAGCCGCGCGGCGCGCGGTTCATCGGTGTTCGCGTTGTCCACCAAGGGCGCCACCAGCTCGGCGGCCAAGTTCCTGGCGCAGACGCAGAACGCGTCGGACCAAATTGGCGGCGTCAGCAAGAGTGGCGACCGCTATCTCGACCACACCATGTTTGATCTGATCCAGACCGCGACCATCAACGACAGCCTGAAGTTCGGCAAGGAAGTGTTGAATCGGATGGGGAAAATCAACCGGTTGCACAAGAATCGTGTCGATCAAGCCGGTTTTGCGGTGTTGAAGGCGCCGGATATCCCGTCGATCCTGGTGGAAACGGCGTTTATCAGCAACATTGAAGAGGAGCGCAAGCTGCGCACCAGCCATTTCCAGCAGCAGGTGGCGGAGTCGATTCTGGCGGGCATCAAGGCTTATTTCGCCAACGGCGGCGCGCTGGCGAGCCGATAGAAGCAGGGCCGGGCGCGAGTCCGGCTATTTTTGCGGATTGCAGATACAAAAAAACACCCGTCAGGGTGCTTGTCTGTTGTCATCAAGAGTTGGTTGCGGAGGCCGGATTTGAACCGACGACCTTCGGGTTATGAGCCCGACGAGCTACCAGGCTGCTCCACCCCGCGTCCGTCTTGATGCTGTATTACTACGAAACCACCGTTTCATGTTATGCCGCTGGTACGACATTCGGTTGGTTGCGGGGGCCGGATTTGAACCGACGACCTTCGGGTTATGAGCCCGACGAGCTACCAGGCTGCTCCACCCCGCGTCCGTATAATACTTTGTTATCGAAGCCAAACGCAAATACCGCCAATGCGGCATCGGTTGGTTGCGGGGGCCGGATTTGAACCGACGACCTTCGGGTTATGAGCCCGACGAGCTACCAGGCTGCTCCACCCCGCGTCCGATGGATGCGCACTATACTCTCCGTGCGTTTTGTTGCAAACCCTTTTTGCATTTTATTGGCCTAAACCCGTTTTTCTGCTGGATTTGCCCGCAATTTGCCTTCTTTTTCATCACCATCCTCCGTGCGGCTTTTTTTATTTGCAGCGATTCCTTTATCAATGAGCGTTTGTTATCGTTCAGCCGGTAGATCATATCAGTTTGAGAGTGTGCGCGATGAAAGGACGTTGGGGCAAATACCTGCTGGGCGGGTTGATGGTGGCGGTGTTGGCGGGCTGTTCGTCCAAGCCGACCGATCGGGGTCAGCAATATAAAGACGGCCGTCTGGATCAATCGCTGGAGCTGGTCAATCAGCCCAACGCCAAAGGTTCGCCGGTCAACGCCAAGGACTACTCGGATCAGCTGATGGAGATCAAGTACGCATCGCCTTCGCTGTTTAACCGCAACAACAGCACCTATCAGGCGGTGCAAAGCTGGATGGCGTCCGGCGCCGACACGCGCATGCTGAGCCAGTACGGCCTCAGCGCTTACCAGATGGAAGGCGTCGACAATTACGGCAACGTGCAGTTTACCGGCTACTACACGCCGGTGGTGCAGGCGCGCTATACCCAACAGGGCGAGTTCCGCTATCCGCTGTACCGCATGCCGCCGAAGGGCAGAGGCCACTTGCCGGATCGCGCGGGCATCTATTCCGGCGCGCTTGACGATCGCTATATCATCGCTTACACCAACTCGCTGATGGACAACTTCATGATGGAAGTCCAGGGCAGTGGCTACGTCGACTACGGCAACGGCCAGCCGCTGGTGTTCTTCGGCTACGGCGGCAAGAACGGCCACGCCTATCGCAGCATCGGCAAGGTGCTGATCGATCGCGGCGAAGTGGCCAAGGCGGACATGTCGATGCAGGCGATCCGTCAGTGGGCGGATACCCACAGCGCCGCAGAGGTGCGTGAGCTGCTGGAGCAAAATCCGTCGTTCGTGTTCTTCCGCCCGGAAGCTTTTGCGCCGGTGAAGGGTGCCAGCGCGGTGCCGCTGATCGCTAAAGCCTCGGTGGCCTCCGACCGTTCGCTGATCCCGGCGGGCACCACGCTGCTGGCCGAAGTGCCGCTGCTGGACAACAAGGGTAAATTCACGGGAAAATACGAGATGCGCCTGATGGTCGCGCTCGACGTGGGCGGCGCCATCAAGGGCCAGCACTTTGACATGTATCAGGGCATCGGGCCGGAAGCCGGCCACTCGGCGGGGTACTACAACCACTATGGCCGCGTCTGGGTGCTGAAGAACAACGGCGGTGGCCAGCTGTTCAGCGCGAATCAGTCAAACGGCAGCGGTTCGTTGCTGGCCACCCGGTAAACGCATACGGCGTGAAAAGAGTGACCCGCAAGGGCCGGATTTTCCGGCCCTTATCATTTGCATTACGAAGGTAATTAAAGCGTTATGAGCACAGCTTATTCGGAAGCCTATCTGCAGCGTTTCGGCGGCACGGCGCGGTTGTACGGCCAGCAGGCGTTGGCGGTGTTCGCGCAGGCGCACGTCTGCGTGATCGGCATCGGCGGCGTGGGTTCCTGGGCGGCTGAGGCACTGGCGCGCACCGGCATCGGCGCCATCACCCTGATCGACATGGATGATGTCTGCGTCACCAATACCAACCGCCAGATCCACGCGTTGCGCCAACACGTCGGGCAATCGAAAACCGAGGTGATGGCGGAGCGTATCCTGGCGATTAACCCGGAATGCCGGGTGACCTGCATCGACGATTTCATCACCCCGGACAATGTCGCCGAGCTGCTGGACCATAACTTCAGCTACGTCATCGACGCGATCGACAGCGTGCGGCCGAAGGCGGCGTTGCTGTCATACTGCCGCCGCTTCAAGATCCCGGTGGTGACCACTGGCGGCGCCGGCGGGCAGATTGACCCGACCAAGATCGAAGTGGCCGATCTGGCGAAAACCATTCAGGATCCGCTGGCCGCCAAGCTGCGCGAGCGGCTGAAGCACGATTTCAACGTGGTGAAAAACGGCAAGGGCAAGCTGGGCATCGACTGCGTCTTCTCCAGCGAGCCGCTGGTTTACCCGCAGCCGGACGGTTCGGTGTGCGCTTCGCGCAGCACGGCGGAAGGGCCGAAAAGAATGGATTGCAGCGCGGGATTCGGCGCGGCGACCATGGTCACCGCGACCTTCGGCTTCGTCGCCGTGTCGCACGCGCTGAAAAAGATGGTGGCGAAGGCGGCGCGTCAGGCGTAACGGGCGGCGATGGCCTTTACGGCGGCGGCCAACGCCGCCAGGCCGCTGGCGCGGGTGGCGCTCAGTTGCGCGCGCAATGCCAGGCGGTCGAACAGCGCCAGCGGATCCAATGCGGCGATCTGCTGCGGCGTTTTCCCTTCCACTTCGGTCAGCAGCACCGCCAACAGGCCGCGCACGATGCGGCCTTCGCTGTCGCCATAGAAGTGCAGCGTGCCGTCTTCCAGCAACTGGTGCCCCAACCAGACGCGGTTTTCACACCCGCTCAACGCTATTTCTTCACTGCGCAAGGCCTCCGGCAGCGGCGGCAGCCGTTTCGCGAGCATAATCAGCTGGCGGTAGCGGTCTTCCCACTGTTTCAGCGTGCTGAAGGTGGCGATCAACGCTTCGGCGGTGACCTCTCGGCCAAAAGGATGGGGGGCGAGCATAGCGTCTCCGGGAATCAAGTCAGTCGGCCAGCAGATCGAGGGCGTGAGTCAACGCGCTGACCAGCGTATCGACGTCCTGTTGCGTATTGTAGGGGGCGAACGATGCGCGCAGCGTGCCGCTGACGCCTAACGCCGCCATCAGCGGCTGCGCGCAGTGTTGGCCGGCGCGCAGCGCAATGCCTTGCTCCGCCAACAGCGTGACGATGTCGCTGTGGTGTACGCCGGCGATATCGAACGCCAGCAGGCTGGAGCCGGAGCTGCGGAAGCTGCGAAAGCCCGGTAGCTGCGCCAACCGCTGTTCCGCCTGGTCCGCCAGCTCGCGGCTGTAGCGCTCCGCCGCCGCCATGTCCTGCTCGTTGAGCCAGGTGAGCGCCGCGGCCAACCCCAGCACGCCGGCGATGTTCGGCGTGCCGGCTTCGAAGCAGTGCGGCGGTTTTTGCGGGGTAAAACCGTCGAACGACGCCTGGGTCAGCATCTTGCCGCCGCCTTGCCACGGCGCCATCTGCGCCAGCAGCTCGGCTTTGCCGTACAGCGCGCCGATGCCGGTCGGGCCATACAGCTTGTGGCCGGAGAAGGCGTAGAAATCGATGTCGAGCCGCTGTACGTCGGCCGGGCCGTGAACCACGCCCTGAGCGCCGTCGATCATCACGCGTGCGCCGGCGGCATGCGCCTGTGCGATCGCCGGCGCCAGATCCGGGCAGCCGCCGGTGACGTTGGACATTTGCCCCAGCGCCAACAGGCGGGTGTTGTCGTTGAGCAGGGCGGGCAGCTGCGTCAAATCCGGCAACCGATCGGCGCCGATCGGCAGTTTCACCACCCGCGCGCCGGTTTGCTCTGCCACCATCAGCCAGGGGATCAGGTTGGCGTGGTGTTCCGCTTCACTTACCAGGATTTCATCGCCCGGCTGCAGGCGCGGACGCAGGTAGCTCTGCGCCACCAGGTTGATCGCCTCGGTGGTGCCGCGCGTCCAGACGATGTCGTCGGCCGACGGCGCATTGATCAGCTGCGCTACCTGGACGCGCGCTCGTTCGAAACGGGCGGTCAGATCCTGCGCTGCCCGATGCTGGCTGCGGTGCACGGTGGCGGCGTCATCGCGATAAAATTGCTGCGTGGCGTCGATCACCGCCTGCGGTTTCAACGCGGTGGCGGCGCTGTCCAGATAGATGCCGTCCTGCGCGAGCGCGGGAAACTGTTGGCGAAAAAGGCTAGGGTTAAAAGGCGTCATACCCTGATTGTCACTGGCTTGAGTCGATGGGTGATCCTGTCCTATTTTGCCGCCGGAGACAAGCGATCCTGCCTATTAGGACTTATCGCCTGGCAAAATTGGGAAAGTTTGTTATGCTATTAAATGTGCGCTAATTAATCGCATCTATACAGATAAAAGGTATTTACCAGCATTTAAAACTACAAAGGAGTCCTCAATGAAGAAAACAGCCGCAGTTCTCTCTGCTCTGATGCTTACGTTCACCCTGGCCGCCTGTTCCAGCAACTACGTGATGCATACCAATGACGGACGCACCATTGTCGCTGACGGCAAGCCTAAAGTGGACAACGACACCGGCATGATCAGCTATAAAGACGCCAACGGCGTCGAGCAGCAGATCAACCGCGCCGATGTGAAAGAGATGGTTGAAAGCAACCAGTAACCGTCAGGCAAAAAAAAGCACCGCAAGTTTTGCGGTGCTGCATAAAATCACTATGGACAGACAGGGTAAATGTACAGGAAGTGAAAAAACAGTAGCCTAGCTACCATGTCCGGAATCGCCGGACAATTTGCAAACACAACATCACAACCACAAGCCAAAAGTTCATCGGCGTCCTCGACACCCACTCCCTTTTCGTTCCGGCCCGGGAAGTGCCGCCACTATAGGTATTTGCTGGCGCATCCTCAACGGACAAATTATAATGGCTCGGATTAAAAAAACTAATGGCAATACGCCGTTAGCGTTTACCGATGGCTTGCCACGCAAAGCCGCCCGATTTTCGGCACCGAATCATTCGGATTAATGTTACACAAAAGTAGCTAATTTAATGTCTAAACGCTTACCTCCCCTCAATGCGCTGCGCGTGTTCGATGCGGCCGCTCGCCACCTGAGTTTCACCAAGGCGGCGGAAGAGCTGTTCGTGACCCAGGCCGCGGTGAGCCACCAGATCAAGTCGCTGGAGGACTTCCTCGGGCTGAAGCTGTTTCGCCGGCGCAACCGCTCGCTGCTGCTGACCGAAGAGGGGCAAAGTTACTACCTTGATATCAAGGAGATCTTCTCTTCGATCAACGAGGCGACGCGCAAGCTGCAGGCGCGCAGCGCCAAGGGGGCATTGACCGTCAGTCTGCCGCCGAGCTTCGCCATTCAGTGGCTGGTGCCGCGCCTGTCCGGCTTTAACTCAGCTTATCCGGGGATCGACGTGCGCATCCAGGCGGTGGACCGCGAAGAAGACAAGCTGGCGGACGACGTTGACGTGGCGATTTTCTACGGCCGTGGCAACTGGCCGGGGCTGCGTGCCGAGCGCCTGTATGCGGAATATCTGCTGCCGGTGTGTTCGCCTAGCCTGCTGACCGGCGATCATCCGCTGAAAACCGCCGAGGATCTGGCTTATCATACGCTGCTGCACGACGTTTCGCGCCGCGACTGGCTAGCCTATACGCGCCAACTGGGGTTGCAGCACATCAACGTGCAGCAGGGGCCTATCTTCAGCCACAGCGCCATGGTGGTGCAGGCGGCGGTACACGGCCAGGGCGTGGCGCTGGTGAACAACGTGATGGCGCAAACCGAGATTGAAGCCGGTCGCCTGGTGTGCCCGTTCAACGATGTGCTGGTCAGTAAAAACGCTTTTTATCTGGTATGTCATGACAGCCAGGCAGAACTGGGTAAAATAGCCGCCTTCCGGCAGTGGATCCTGGCGCGTGCCGCCAGCGAACAAGAGAAGTTCCGCTTCCGCTACGAACAATAAGGCCGGCCGCCGCCTTGCCGCGGCCGGTGATTTTTAATGGGATAGATCACGATGAGCAGCCGTTCCATGCTGGTTTTCGCCGCTATCAGCGGCTTTGTGTTTGTCGCGTTGGGCGCATTCGGCGCGCATGTGTTAAGCGGTACGCTCGGCGCCAACGAAATGGCCTGGATCCGCACCGGGCTGGAATATCAGGGATTCCACACCCTGGCCATCCTGGCGCTGGCGGTCGCGATGCAGCGCCGCGTGAGCCTGTGGTTTTACTGGAGCGGAGCGCTGTTGGCGTTCGGCACCGTGTTGTTCAGCGGCAGCCTCTATTGCCTGGCGCTGTCGCACCTGAAGGTCTGGGTTTATATCACGCCGGTTGGCGGCGTGTGCTTCCTGATCGGCTGGATATTGATGTTGATTGGCGCTTTGCGTCTGAGGAAAAAGGCCGAGCGCCATGAATAAGATTGCGTTGTACTGCCGTCCCGGCTTTGAAAAAGAGTGTGCGGCGGAGATCACCGACAAAGCCGCCCAACTGGAGATTTACGGCTTTGCGCGGGTAAAAGAGCACAGCGGTTACGTGCTGTTCGAATGCTATCAGCCGGACGATGCCGACCGCCTGGCGCGGGAAATTCCGTTCCGCGAACTGATTTTCGCCCGCCAGATGATCGTGGTGGGTGAGCTGCTGCGCGATCTGCCGCCGGAAGATCGGGTATCGCCGATCGTCGGCATGCTGATCGGCGTGGTGGATCGCGGCGGCGAGCTGCGGGTGGAAGTGCCGGACACCAACGAAAGCAAAGAGCTGATGAAGTTCTGCCGCAAGCTGACGGTGCCGCTGCGCGGCGCGATGCGCGAGCAGAAGGTGCTGATGGCGCGCGAGAACCCGACTCGCCCGGTGGTGCACGTGTTCTTCATCGCGCCGGGCTGCTGCTACGTCGGTTACTCCTACAGCAACAACAACTCGCCGTTCTACATGGGCATTCCGCGTCTGCGCTTCCCGGCCGATGCGCCGAGCCGGTCGACGCTGAAGCTGGAAGAAGCGTTCCACGTGTTCATCCCCGCCGACGAGTGGGACGAACGCCTGGCCAGCGGCATGCACGCGGTCGATCTGGGCGCTTGCCCGGGCGGCTGGACCTATCAGCTGGTGAAACGCAGTATGATGGTGCATTCGGTGGATAACGGCCCGATGGCGCCGAGCCTGATGGAAACCGGCCAGGTGACGCACCACCGCGCCGACGGCTTCAAGTTCGAGCCGAACAGCAGCAAGATCTACTGGTTGGTGTGCGACATGGTGGAGAAACCGGCGAAGGTGACCAGCCTGATGATTCAGTGGCTGGTGAAAGGCTGGTGCCGCGAAGCGATCTTTAACCTCAAGCTGCCGATGAAAAAGCGCTATGAGGAAGTGTCGCAAAACCTGACGAGCATCCGCGAAGCGCTGGGCGCCGCCGGCATCAGCGTCGAAGTGCACGCCAAGCAGCTGTATCACGACCGCGAAGAGATCACCGTACACGTGCGCCGCATGTGGTCGGCGGTGCCGGGCCGGCGCGACGAGCGCGATTAATCGCGTTAAGCCTGATGAAGGGCGCTGCTTGCAGCGCCCTTATTGTATCGGCAGGCGCAGCTGCTGCAGGTTACCGTCCAGCGACAGATCGGTGCGCAGCGTGGCGACCTGTTTGCTGACGTAGGCCAGCTCGCGGTGTTGCTCCAGCTTGCCGCGCCATTTCTCCGGCACCTGCTCCAGGTGCTGATAGAGCCCATCCAGGCTGCCCGACTGCTGCAACAGCAGCACGGCGGTTTTCGGCCCGATGCCGGCCACGCCGGGGATCTTGCTGCTGCCGATCCCCGCCAGCCCCCAATAGTCCGGCAGCTGCTGCGGCTGTACGCCGAATTCTTGCTGCACGAAGGGCATGTCCAGCCAGCGTTTCTGGAAGTAATCGCGGATCTGCACGTTCGGCGCCAGCAGCTGGCAGTAGCCTTTGTCGGTGGAGACGATGGTCACCTGGTGGCCGCCGCCGGCGACCTTCGCCGCCAGCGTGGCAGCCAGATCGTCCGCCTCGTTGCCGGGAGAATGCCAGCTGGCGACGCCCAATTCGGCGAAGGCCTCGCGCAGCTGCGGCATCTCCTGCTGCAGATTTTCCGGCATCGGCGAGCGCCCGGCCTTGTAGTCCGGCAGAATTTGGTGGCGCCAGCTGTCGCGGCGATCGTCCTCGTCGAAGACCGCCACTGCATGGGTTGGGCGGCTGTGTTGGATCAGCTGCTGCAGCGCGTGGCGGCAGGCGTTGACGCAAGGGGAGCCCTGCACGGCGTGAATGCGGCGGATGAGGTTCAGGGCGTCGACAATCAGTAGGTGTATCATCATGGGCGGTAAGGTCAGAAAAAACAGGGCGGCTGTTACGCCGCCCGGGATTGAGGGTCAGGCTACGATTTCGTAGCAGGGCACATAGGCGCTGCCCGGCAGCTTCATGCGGTGCTGGGCGACAAAGCCCTGCAGCAGGCTGTCCATCTGCTTCATCATCTGCGGTTCACCGTGCAGCTTGTACGGGCCGAACTGCTCGATGGCATGGATGCCATTTTCCTTCACGTTACCGGCCACAATGCCGGAGAACGCGCGGCGCAGCGCGGCGGCCAATTGCTCCGGCGGCTGGTTCGGATACAGATTGAGGTTCGCCATGTTCTCATGGGTCGGCTCGAACGGCAGCTGCAGATCCGGCGCGATGCGGATCGACCAGTTGAAGCTGTAGGCGTCGCCGGTGTTGCGGCGGTTTTCCTTCACCAGCGGCATGGCTTGCTTCATCTGCCGCGCCACTTCCGCCGGATCGTCGATGATGATGGTGTAATGGCGGCGCGCTTCGTCGCCCAGCGTGTTCATGATGAACTCGTCCAGCACGCGGAAGTAGTCGGCGCTCTCTTTCGGCCCGGTCAGGATCAGCGGCAGCACCTGTTCGCTGTTCTCCGGGTTCATCAGGATACCCAGCAGGTACAGCAGCTCTTCGGCGGTGCCGACGCCGCCCGGGAAGATGATGATGCCGTGTGCGATACGCACGAAGGCTTCCAGGCGTTTTTCGATGTCCGGCATGATCACCAGCTCGTTGACCAGCGGGTTAGGCGGCTCGGCGGCGATGATCGACGGCTCGGTCATGCCGATGAAGCGGCTGTTGCGGTAACGCTGCTGCGCGTGACCGACCGCCGCGCCTTTCATCGGCGCTTCCATGGCGCCCGGCCCGCAGCCGGTGCAGATGTTCAGCTCGCGCAGGCCCAGCTGGCTGCCGACCTTGCGCGCGTACAGGTATTCGTTTTCGTTGATCGAGTGGCCGCCCCAGCACACCACCATATTGGGATCTTCATCCAGATGCAGCGTGCGTGCATTGCGCAGGATCGAGAACACCAGGTTGGTGATGTGGGCCGAGTTTTCCAGGTTCAGGTGCTGGAAGCGGCCGGCGCTGGCGATTTGGCCATGCACGAACAGGATGTCGCGCAGCACGGCGAACAGGTTGGCCTGCAGCGAGCGGATGATGCGGCCGTCGACGAACGCCTCTTCCGGCGGATTGACCAGCTCCAGCTTCACCCCGCGCTCGCGGCGCAGCACGTTGATGTCGAAGGTTTCATAGCGCGACAGCAGCTGCTTGCTGTTGTCGGTTTGGCTGCCGGAGTTCAACACGGCCAGCGAACAGTTGCGGAACAGGCGGTACAGGTCGCTGCTGGCGGTGCGCTTCAGCATGTCTACTTCCAGCTGCGACAATAAATCCATAGAGCCAAGCGGGCTGATGTGTGTAATCAAGGTAACTCCTTTGCACCCGGTGCGGGGCGGTAGTAATCCATACGCAGCAAAACAGCATCTCGTTATGGTTGGCGTGCTGCGGCGAAGCGGGCGCTCTGCCCGGCCGCAGCCTCGTTTTAACCTTACCGCCGTCCCTGTGCTTTTACCAACACAAACCGCTCGTTAGCTCAGTTGTTGAGCAATGTTTCGCACTTATTGGCGCGCCAGGCGGCCGTGCTCGGGGGCGAATTCGACGTTGCTGCGCCACGGGTTGATATCCAGCCCGCCGCGGCGGGTATAACGAGCGTAGACCGTCAGGCTTTGCGGCCGGCAATAGCGCATCAGATCGTTAAAGATGCGCTCGACGCACTGCTCGTGGAATTCGTTGTGGTGGCGGAAGGAGACCAGGTAGCGCAGCAGCGCTTCGCGATCGATCTTGCCGCCGCGGTAGCTTATCTGCACCGAGCCCCAGTCCGGTTGATGGGTGATCAGGCAATTGGACTTCAGCAGGTGGCTGACCAAGCGCTCTTCCACCACCTCTTTTCCGGCGGCGTTCAGCAGGTAGTCGGCATTGAACTCATAATTGTCGATGCGGATATCCTGCTGGTCGATGCAGTCGCCGGCCAGGCGGGCGATCGGCGTGCCTTCCAACTGCTCGATGCTGAACAGGGTGACGCTGACTTCGCCCTGGGCGCAGGCGGACAGATCGCGCTGCAGGGTGCTGCGCACCGTTTCCCAATCGGCGAACGGGGTTTGGTTGAAGCTGTTGAGGTACAGCTTGAAGCTTTTCGATTCGATCAGGTTCAGGCTGTCGGCGTTGAGGCTGATTTCACCGACCGCCACCTGCGGCAAGCCGTTGGCGTTCAGCCAGGAGAGCTCGTACAGCGTCCAGATGTCCGCGCCGTGGAAGGGCAGATTATCGGGATACAGGCCCAGCGGCTCGCGGTTCATGCTGCGCGGCACCGCCTGCAGCAGCGTGGCGTCGTAGCGATCGCGGTAGGCGGTGGGTTTGCCCAGCGTCAGCCCCGACAGGGCCTGGTGGTCTTGATATGAGGACATCTGCTGTCACCTCGGTCAGAGATAGGTACAATGGCCGTCAGTTTAACGTATGCGAGAAAGAATATGGACCATGATGTATCGCACGCTCTGCGTGAATTCACTCAACGTTATGTCGAGTTGTGGCAGCAAGAGCGCGGCCACGCGCCGGCCAGCCAGGCGCTGTACGGCGTGCCGTCGCCCTGCATCGTGGAGAACCGCGAGGACGAAGTGCTGTGGTTGCCGCGGCCTTTCGAACCGACGGCGACGCTGGAAAAGGTAGAAACCGCGCTGGAGCTGCGTTTGCAGCCGGATGCGCACCGCTTCTACACGCAGCAATACGCCGGCGACATGAGCGCGCAGTTCGGCGAGCATCGCCTGAGCCTGCTGCAGGTCTGGAGCGAAGAGGATTTTATCCGCCTGCAGGAGAACCTGATCGGCCATCTGGTGACGCAAAAACGTCTCAAGCTGTCGCCAACGCTGTTCCTGGCGACCACCGAATCCGAGATGACGATGGTGTCGTTGTGCAACGTCAGCGGCAACGTGGTGCTGGAACAATTCGGCAGCGATAAGCGCACCCTGCTGGCGGCGACGCTGGGGAATTTCCTCGATGCGCTGCGCCCGGTGTTGGACTGAATCGCGACGGATTCGCCGTCGCCCGTGTGAGAGATCTCTCACACGGCCTGTGAGAGATCGCTCTTAATTTTTCCCGCCTTTCTCCAGGCTATGAGATTATTGTTATCCAGATCAATTGGTTAGAATTTCTTTAGGATAACTCTTAGTCTTAATTTAGTGTGAGACACCTCCCAAACCCTTGTGATTCCGGGGAATTTAAGCGATCTTATCGTTACCGGAACGGAACCGGCGGAGCAGGAAAGCATCAGGATGATGCAGCTTCAGGAAGAAGAAAGGGATGCGCTCAGGCAAGAGCGAAGGATGGTGTCAGGAGATGCCCAGGATGTTTCAGGATAGAAACCAGGGACACCTCCAGGACGGAGATTGAGAGCCGGCACAGGACTGTCGGCGGGTCAGGAAGGCTGAGGAACCGCGTCAGGACGATGCTGCAGGATGATGCAAGGACCACTTGGTCAGGATGGCCGCAGGAAAAGTTTTCAAGGATTGAGCAGGGAGCACGCTGTGTAGCGGGATAGCTATAAAACGAACCGGGGGCACTGTTAACGCAGTGCCCCCAACTTTTTGTTTTATCCCGCTGCGCGTGCGCCCCGCCTTAATCCCTCTTCAGCGTTAACCAATCGCGCCCAGCGTATCGCCTGCGCTCTGTTTTTTCGGCAGCAGGAACAGCGTGGCGTAGATATCCAGCAGGTAAATTGCCGCCAGCAGGCTGATGGCCGCGGTAAACGACACCTGCGTCACCAGCGCACCGATCACCAATGGCCCCAGGCCGCCGACGCCGCGCCCCAGATTGAACAGGATGTTCTGCGCGGTGGCGCGCGCCTGCACCGGATAGGTATCGGAAATCAACGCGCCGTAGCCGCCTATCATGCCGTTGACGAACATGCCCATCACGGCGCCGGCGAACAGCATCAGCGTCGGGTCGCTCAACTGGGCGTAACCGATCACCATCACCACGGCACCGATCTGATAAAGCACGAAGATCTTCCAGCGGGCGAAGCGGTCGGCCAGCATGCCAAACAGCCAGATGCCGAACGTCATGCCGACCACCGTCACCGCCGTCCACAGGCCGGACTTGGTGAGCGAGAAGCCAAAGTTTTTCGCCAGGTAAGTCGGCATCCAGATCATCAGGCCGTAGTAACCGAAGTTCTGCACCGAACAGAGAATGAAGATGCCGATGCTGGCCCTGCTGGTGGCGCGATCCTTAAACAGCAGGCGCAAACGCTGCAGGAAGGAGAGCGGTTGCCCGGCATCTTTCTGCCGCACGAATGCTTCCGGTTCGCCCAGGGTACGGCGGATCAGGAATGACGCCAGCGCCGGCAGCAGGCCGACCAAAAACATGCCGCGCCAGCCGATGTGTTCCAGCAGCAGCGGCGTCAGGAAGGCGGCCGCCAGCACGCCCAATTGCCAGCCCATGCCGACGTAAGCCGAAGCGCGGTTGCGCTTCTCCGCCGGCCAGGCTTCGGCGATCAGCGCCATGCCGATGCCGAATTCGCCGCCCAGTCCGATGCCCGCCAGGGTGCGATAGGCCAGCAGATCCCAATACCCTTGCGCCACGGCACACAGGCCGGTGAACAGGGAAAACATCAGGATGGTGATCGTGAGCACCCGGATACGGCCGAAACGATCGCTGAGGTGGCCGAAAATCACGCCGCCCAGCACCGCGCCGATCAGCGTCCAGGTGACCAGCGAGCCGGCGGCCGATGAGGTTAATCCCAATTCGATGCTGATGGCCGGCAGCATAAAGCCGAGGATCAGGAGGTCAAACCCGTCCATGGCATAACCGGTGACCGAAGCCAGCATGGCCTTACCGGGCGTCGCGTGGTTTTTTTTCTCTGTTATTACGGACATGAATCTTTATCTGTGTGGTGAATTCGGTGGGCCTATTGTGCCGCGCGGCGGCGAACGCCACCAGATAAAAACGGTGAGCTGTCTCAGGCGCGCCGAATTTGGGCTATAAAAATGCTATGCTTTGCCGCCTTTCAGCCAGCGCGCTGAATACCATGATGACAAGAGATCGGGAATGCAGATGAGTATACATAACCAGGTGCGCCGCAGTTTGCAGGCGATTGAACAATCCATGCGCGATCTGGCGCTGTGGCAGGCCGCGCCGCCTGATCATGAGGCTTTCTCCAGCACCGAGCCGTTCTGCATCGATAGCATGTCGGCCGAAGCCTGGCTGCAGTGGGTGTTCTTGCCGCGCATGTATGCGTTGCTGGATGCCGAAGCGCCGCTGCCGACGCGCTTCGCCATCACGCCTTATTTCGAAGAGGCGTTGAAAGATCGTGAACCGAGCAGCCTGCCGCTGCTGGTGCTGCTGCAACAGCTGGATTTGATGTTGAATAAAGAGCCGTAATTCGCCGGCGGCGCGCAGATTTTTGCCGCCCGGCAGTGTAGAGTACTCGCGCGGATGCCGGGCAGGAGAGCCGACGGCGTCTTTCGGCTCGGTTGAACCGCGGCGGTTGACCGGGGGCTGCATTAGGATGATGAGGTGCTGCAATAATGGATTTATTAAGGTTTATCCTGCGTTTGCCTTTTACCCTGGTTAAGGGCGTTTGTCGTCTGCTGGGTGGGGCGTTGTCGCTGTTGGGGCGGTTGCTGAGACCGCTGGTCGGCAACCTCAGCTGGCGTGCGCCGGCCTGGTGGGCTGCGCTGCCGCGCGGTTTTTTGCGGCTCGAAAGCGGCGTGGATAAACACCCGAAAGCGATCGGTTTAGGCCTGTTGCTGTTGGCTGGCGCCGCAGGCGGCGCATTTTACGGCTGGCACTGGTGGCAAAACCGGCCTCAGCCTATCGAACCTGCACCGATGGTGGTTCAGGAGGTCAGCGCATCGCTTGCCAACCCCGAGCCGATAGATTACGCCGCCGCCCGGCAGGCGCCGCAAACGGTGAGCCTGACCTTCAGCGGGTCGGTCGCGCCGATCGCCGCAGTGGGTAAAACCGTGAGCGCCGGCATCACTCTGAAGCCGACGGCGGAAGGGCAGTGGGCATGGAGCAATGAGTCGACGCTGCTGTTCACGCCGAAAAAGCCGCTGCCGATGGGCGCGAAGTATGACGTGACCCTTGAGCCCGCCACCCTGCTGGCACCGCAGATCAAACTGGCCAAAACCCGCTATGCCTTCACCGTGCCCGCGTTCGATTACCGCCTGGGGCAGGCTGAGTATTACCGCGATCCGCAAGATGCGCAGAAACGCAGCGCGATTTTCAATCTGAAGTTCAACGCGCCGGTCGACGTCGCCAGCTTTGAAAAACAGATTTCGCTGGGGTTGAAAGAAGGCAGCACTTCCTCCGAGAAAAAGTTGAACTTCTCTCTGGTCTATGACGAGAAAAAACTGAACGCCTGGGTGCATTCCGAGCCGCTGCAGGCGCTGGATCAGGGCGGCGCTGTGCATCTGACCGTCGGCAAGGGCGTCAAATCGACGGCGGCCGGCAATGCGGTCGAAGAGGCGAAAAGCAACTGGGTCAAAGTCCCGACGCTGTACAGTCTGGCGCTGAGCGACGCCAGTGCACAGGTTGTGGATACCGACGGCGGCCAAGGGCAGCGTGCGCTGGTGGTCGGTTTCAGCGATGCGGTGAAGGATAAAGAGCTGGCGCGGGCCACCAAAGCCTGGCTGCTGCCGCAGCACGATCCGAGCGACGCCGAGGCCGCCAACGATGCCGAAGATTTCTATCAATGGACGGTCGACAGCGTCGGTAAAAACGTGCTGGCGCAGGCGACGGCATTGCCTTTGACGCTTAACGAGGCGGAAGAAGCCTACCAGCCGCAGTTCAGCTTCCGCTTTGAAGCTCCGGCGCACCGCTTCGTGCTGATCGAGATAGACAACCAACTGGTCTCCGTCGGCGGTTACAAAATGCCGAAGAAGGTTTATCGGGTGGTCGAAGTGCCGGAGTTCCCGAAATCGCTGCAGTTCATGTCCGCAGGCTCGCTGCTGTCGGTCAACGGCGACAAACAGATCAGCGTGGCGGCGCGCAACGTGGCGGGCCTGCGGCTGGACATCAAGCGGGTGATCCCGAGCCAGCTGCAACACATCGTCTCCTTCAAAAGCCGGGAATATTCGTCCGCGGAATTCAACCGGCTCAACGACGAATATTTCACCGAGCATTTCAAATACCAGACGGCGCTCAATAACGAGCGGCCGGGGGAAGTGAACTATCAGGGCATCGACCTCTCCCGTTATCTCTCCACCAACGCCAGTTCCCATCGCGGGGTGTTCCTGCTGACGCTGTCTGAATGGCAGCCGAACCGGAAACCGGCGGCGGAAGAGGCGGGCGCCGAACCAGAACAGGAACCGGACGAGAGCACCGGGGATGATCAGCCCGACGTCGGCGATTCGCGCTTTGTGGTGGTGACCGATCTGGGCATCGTCGCCAAGAGCTCGCAGGATAAGACGCGCGACGTCTTCGTGCAGTCGATTCAAAGCGGCGCGCCGGTCAGCGGCGCCAACGTGTCGGTAGTGGCCAAAAACGGCGTGACGCTGCTCAGCCAAACCACCGGGGCCGACGGCCACGTGCGTTTCCCGGCGCTCGACGTGTACACCAACGAGCGCCAGCCGGTGATGTTCCTGGTGGAAAAGGAAGGGGATGTCTCCTTCCTGCCGACCGGCAGCTATAACGATCGCGGGCTGGACTTCTCGCGCTTCGACGTCGCCGGTGAACAAACGCCGACCGATCCGCGCACGCTCGGCAGCTACCTGTTCTCCGATCGCGGCGTTTATCGACCGGGGGATACTTTCAATATTGGCCTGATCACCCGCGCCGCCGACTGGCGCGTTGGCCTGGCCGGCGTGCCGGTGCGCGCCGAAGTCCGCGATCCGCGCGACAAGCTGATGACCACCGTGCCGCTGACGCTGGGCGCCAGCGGTTTCAACGAGCTGAGCTATACCACCGATGAAAACTCGCCCACCGGCGAGTGGAACGTCTATCTGTATCTGATCGGCAAAAACAACGATACCTCCACGCTGCTCGGCCATACCGCGGTCAATGTGAAGGAGTTCGAGCCGGATCAGCTGAAAGTGAAGCTGGCGCTGACGCCGAATCGCCAGCAAGGCTGGGTCAAACCGTCCGAGCTGAAGGCCAGCATCGATGTGCAGAACCTGTTCGGTACCCCGGCGCAGGATCGCCGTGTGACCACCAGGCTGACGCTGCGGCCGATGTATCCGAGCTTCGATCGCTTCCCGGATTATGCGTTCTATGAAAACCGGCAAAACAGCGATGGGTTCGAAACCGAGCTGGAAGATCGCACCACCGATGAGCACGGCGCGGCCGAAATCCCGCTCGATCTGAAATCCTACGCCGACGCCACCTATCAGCTGCAGCTGCTGTCGGAGGCGTTCGTCGCCGGCGGCGGGCGCTCGGTGGCGGCTACCGCCCGCACGCTGGTTTCGCCTTACGATTACCTGATTGGGGTGAAGGCGGACGGCGATCTGGGCTACATCAACCGCGACGCGGAGCGGCATCTGAACGTGATCGCCATCGATCCGAATCTGCAGCAGATCGCCATGCCGAACCTGAAGCAGGTGTTGATCGAGCAGAAATACATCTCGGTGCTGACCAAACAGGATTCGGGCGTTTACAAATACCAGTCGAAGATGAAGGAAGTGCAGCTGTCGGAACAGCCGCTGGCGCTGAGCGAGCAGAGCGCGGATCTGCGGCTGGCGAGCGATAAGCCGGGCGACTTCGTGCTGGTGATTGAAGATGCGCAGGGCAAAACGCTCAATCGCGTCGCCTACAGCGTGGCCGGCAACGCCAACCTGAGCCGTTCGCTGGATCGCAACGCCGAACTGAAGCTGAAACTGAACCAGGCGGAATATCAGCCGGGCGAGGAGATCGAGGTGGCGATCAACGCGCCTTATACCGGTAGCGGCTTGATCACCATCGAGAAGGACAAGGTTTACGCCTGGCAGTGGTTCCACACCGATACCACCAGCTCGGTGCAGAAGATCCGCGTGCCGGCCGGCATGGAGGGCAACGGCTACATCAACGTGCAGTTCGTGCGCGACATCAACTCCAGTGAAATCTTCATGAGCCCGCTGAGCTATGGCGTGATGCCGTTCAAGATCAGTACCCAGGCGCGGCAAAACAGCCTCGAGGTGACGGCGCCGGAAGTCATCAAGCCGGGTGAAAACCTGACGATGACGGTCAAGACCGACGCGCCGCAGCAGGTGGCGCTGTTTGCCGTCGATGAGGGCATTCTGCAGGTGGCGCGCTACCGCCTGAAGGATCCGCTGGAGTTCTTCTTCAGCAAGCGTGAACTGAACGTGAGCAGCTCGCAGATCCTCGACCTGATCCTGCCGGAGTTCAGCAAGCTGATGGCGCTGACCGCGGCGCCGGGCGGCGACGCGGGCGAAGGGCTGGATCTCAACCTCAACCCGTTCAAGCGCAAACGCGACAAGCCGGTGGCCTATTGGTCCGGCATTACCGAGGTCAGCGGCGAGAAGCAGTTCGTCTACCCGGTGCCGGACTACTTTAACGGCAAGATCCGCGTGATGGCGATTTCGGTGACGCCGGAGAAAATCGGCAAGGCGCAAACCGCCGCCACGGTGCGCGACAACTTCATCATGACGCCGAACGTGCCGGCGATGGTGGCGCCGGGCGACGAGTTCGACGTCAGCGTGGGCGTCAGCAACAACCTCGAAGGGTTGAACGGCCAGTCGGTGGCCATCAACGTTCTGTTGACGCCGCCGCCGCAGTTGGAGGTGGTGGGCAACGCGACGCAAAGCCTGACGCTGGCGGAAAAACGCGAGGGTGTGATCACTTTCCGTCTGCGCGCCAAATCCGCGCTGGGCGATGCACCGCTGGTGTTCGACGCCCGTTACGGCGACCAGGCCAGCCGCCGCACCGTCAGCACCTCGGTGCGGCCGGCGGCGCCGTACCGCACCCAGTCGGTGATGGGGCGCATGAGCGGCAGCAGCCAGAATGTCGATGGCCTGCGCCAGATGTTCGACGCTTTCGCGCAGCGCCGGGCGGCGGTGTCGAATTCGCCGCTGGTGCTGACCAGCGGGCTGGCGCAATACCTGGCGGATTACCCGTATTACTGTTCCGAGCAGATCGTCAGCCGCTCCATTCCGCTGATGCTGCAGAGCCGCCACCCAGAGATGAAAAGCAGCCTGAGCCAGGCGGAAGTCAGCAAGCAGCTGCGCAACCTGCTTGGCGTGCTGCGCGCGCGCCAGAACGACAGCGGGGCGATCGGCGCCTGGCGTTCGTCGCCGGATGCCGATCCTTTCGTCACGCCTTATGTGGTGCAGTATCTGCTCGAAGCCAAAGCGGCGGGCTACGCCCTGCCGGAAGGCATGCTGGACGAGGCCAACGGCGCATTGCGCGAGCTGGCGGCCAGCGGATTCGACGATCTGTATCTGCTGCGCCTGCGCAGCTGGGCGGTTTACCTGCTGACGCTGCAGGGCGAAGTGACCACCAACTCGCTGGCGGCGGTGCAGGATACGCTGCAAAAACGCTATGGCGAAGGGTGGAAAACCGATCTGAGCGCGCTGTATCTGGCTTCTTCCTACCGTCTGTTGAAGATGGACGACGAAGCCGCCGCGTTGCTGCAACCGAGCTGGCAGCAGCTGAGCAAGGCGTATGACAGTGCCTGGTGGACGCAGAATTATTTCGATCCGCTGGTGCAGGATGCGACTCGGCTGTATCTGATTACCCGTCACTTCCCGGAGAAAGTGGCGTCGATCCCGCCGCAGGTGCTGGAGAATATGGTCAAGGCGCTGAAAGAAGAGCGTTACACCACCTACTCTTCCGCGATGAGCATTCTGGCGCTGGAAAGCTATTCGGCCCAGGTGGCGGCGCAATCCGCCAATGCGGATGCCTTGGGCATCGTGCAGGTAGGCAAAGCCGGCGGCGAGCCGCAGCGCATCAGTGAGCTGCAGGGGTTGTTCGTGCAGGGGCAGTTCAACGCCGATGCTACCGCTGTGCGCTTCACCAACGGCGGCAATGCGCCGGCCTGGTATGTGGTGACGCAGGCCGGTTACGACCTGAATGCGCCGCAAAAAGCGCTGTCGCGCGGGATTGAGATCGTTCGCGATTACACCGACGAACAGGGCAAACCGGTAACGCAGGTGACGCTGGGGCAGAAGATCAACGTCCATCTGAAGGTGCGCGCCAACTCGAAAGAGGGGCAGAGCAACCTGGCGATCGTCGATCTGCTGCCGGGCGGGTTCGAAGTGGTGCAGCAGACGCCGCCGGAACCGGCCGACGCCGGCGAGGAGAGCGAAGACCGCGGCGGTTGGCAGTCGCCGCTGGCCGCTACCGGCTCCACCTGGGCGCCGGATTACAGCGATATCCGTGAAGATCGGGTGATTATCTACGGCAGCGCCGGCACCGAGGTGCAGGAGTTCGTCTATCAGATCAAGGCCACCAATACCGGCAGCTTTATTGTTCCACCGGCCTACGGCGAAGCCATGTACGACCGTGAAGTGCAGGCGATGTCGGCCGGCGGCGGCAAGCTGGTGGTAGTGCCGGCGGGCAACGACTAGGCCGGATCCGGCGCCAGGCCAGCGTCTGGCGCCGGGGTGGTGAGAACGTATGAAGATCCTGACCGGGCGCGTGCTGCAAAACGGCTTGATGGCGGCGTTTTTACTGGCGCTGCTGCTGACCGCGATTCGGCTGTGGCCGCATCCGTCCCTGTGGCAGGGGCTGCCGCAGTCTTCCGTCTATTACGACAGGCACGGCGCGCTGCTGCGTATCACGTTGGCCAACGACGACCGCTACCGGCTGTGGACCCCGCTGGAGCAGGTGTCGCCGCTGGCGGTGCGTGGGCTGCTGCTGCACGAAGACCGCTGGTTCTACTACAACCCCGGCTTTAACCCCGTTAGCCTGATGCGTGGCTTCTGGCGCAGCTATGTCGCCGGCGGCAAAATGCAGGGCGGGTCGACCATCAGCATGCAGCTGGCGCGCATGCGCTGGCATCTCAACACCCGCACGCCGGGCGGCAAGCTGCTGCAGGTGCTGCGCGCGGTGCAGCTGGAGCTCAGCTACTCCAAGCACGATATCCTGGAAGCCTACCTGAATTATGCCCCCTACGGCCGCAACATCGAAAGCATCGGCGCTGCCAGCCTGATCTATTTCGCCAAGTCGCCGAAGGATTTGACCCTGCCGGAGGCGCTGACGCTGGCGGTGCTGCCGCAGTCGCCCAGCTACCGTCTGGAGCCGAAAACCGGCGTGCTCGGCGCTGCATTGACGCAGGCGCGCAACCGTCTGTTCCAGCGCTGGCAGCGGGTTTACCCCACCGACGCCAGCCAGCAAACGCTGTTCCGCCTGCCGCTGGCGCTGCGACAGCCTGAGCAAGTGCCCTATATCGCGCCGCACTTTATCGAGCAGTTACGGCTGCAGACGCAGCAACTGGTGCAGCGCGATACGCGCGTCGATACCACGCTGGACGCCGGGTTGCAGCGGCTGGTCGAGCGGCAGGTCAACGCGTTTATCGCCCGCAACCGCAGCCGCGGCATCCAAAACGCCGCGGTGCTGCTGGTGGACAGCCGCGATATGGGGGTGCGTGCGCTGGTGGGATCGGCGGACTATTACAATCGGCCGATCCAGGGGCAGGTAAACGGTACCAACGCCAAGCGCTCACCGGGTTCGACGCTGAAGCCGTTTATCTACGCGCTGGGCATGGAGCAGGGCGTGCTGCATCCGATGACCATCCTGAAAGACGTGCCTTCGTCGTTCGGCGCCTATGCGCCGGAAAACTTCGACCGGCGCTTTCTCGGCCCGGTGACCGCCACCGATGCGCTGAATTTCAGCCGCAACATCCCGGCAGTGTATGTCGCCTCGCAGCTGCGCCAGCCGACCTTTTATCAGTTTTTGCGTCTGACCGGCGTGGCCAATATGGCCAGTGAGAGCCACTACGGGTTGTCGCTGGTGCTGGGCGGCGGCGAGGTGACGGCGCAGGAGTTGGCGAAGCTGTATGCGCTGTTGGCGAACCGTGGCGAGCTGCGGCCGCTGCGTATGCAGCTGAACGAGGCCGAATCGACGCCGGTTCGGCTGCTGAGCGAGGAGGCCAGTTTCATTACGCTGGATATGCTGCGCCAGCATCGGCGGCCGGGCGATACGCTGGCGCAACGTTCTTCTTCACTGCCGGTGTACTGGAAGACCGGCACCTCCTGGGGTTTTCGCGACGCCTGGAGCGTCGGGATTTTCGGCCCTTACGTGCTGGTGGTGTGGGAAGGCAACTTCGACGGGCGCGGCAACAATGCGTTGGTCGGCGCCGAGGCGGCAGCGCCGCTGTTCTTCAACATCATCGACAGCGTCAACGCCAGCTATCCTGGCCTGCGTGAACCGAAGCACCCGTTCCCCCAACGGCTGCGGCGGGTGGAGATCTGTCTCGCCAGCGGCGATCTGCCCACGCCGTGGTGCCAGCAGAAGGGCAAGACCTGGTTTATTCCCGGCAAATCGCCGATCAAGGTCGACAGCGTCTATCGGCCGGTGGTGCTGGATATTCACAGCGGCGAGGTCGTCTGCCCGCCGTATGACGCGGCGCAGACCCGCACCGAAATCTTTGAGTTCTGGCCTTCCGATTTGGCCAACGTGTTCGCCCAGGCCGGGCTGCCGAAGCGGGCGCCGCCGGTCAACCGCTGCAAGGACAACGGCGTCGCCGTCGGCGGCAACGCGCCGCGCATCACTTCGCCGCTGAAAAACACCACCTATACCCTGCGCCAGTCGCAGCAGGGGCGAGATAAAATCGCCTTCAACGCGGTGACGGACGCCGACAGCAAGACGGTGTACTGGTTCGTCGACGATATCTATCTCGGCAGCAGCGCCAGCAAAAAGCCGATCGACTGGCGGCCGATCAACAACGGGCGCTACCGCATTCGGGCGGTGGACGATCGCGGCCGCGCCGATACGCGCCTGGTGACCATCGAATGGGTGAACTAGCGCTGAGCCGCACGCCTGTTATACTCGCGCCCGAAACGGCTATTTACCTGGGAAAGCGATGTGATTGAGATTTTGTATCAGGATGAACACCTGGTGGCGGTGAACAAGCCGTCGGGCTGGTTGGTGCACCGCAGTTGGCTGGACCGTCATGAAACTCGCTTTATGATGCAGACGGTGCGCGATCAGCTCGGGCAGCACGTCTTTACCGTGCACCGTCTCGATCGCCCGACTTCCGGCGTGCTGCTGATGGCGCTCTCCAGCGAGGTGGCGCGCCTGCTGTCGCAGCAGTTCGAGCAGCATCAGGTGCAGAAAACCTACCATGCGGTGGTGCGCGGCTACGTGCAGGAGGGGGCGACCCTCGACTACCCGCTGACGGCTGAGCTGGACAAAATCGCCGATAAACATGCCGATGCCGATAAGGGACCGCAGCCGGCGGTGACGCACTACCGGCCGCTGGCGCAGGTAGAGATGCCGGTGGCCGTCGGCCGCTACGACAGCGCGCGCTACAGCCTGGTGGAGCTGCAGCCGGAAACCGGCCGCAAGCACCAGCTGCGGCGCCACATGGCGCATCTTCGCCATCCGATCATCGGTGACAGCAAGCACGGCGATCTGCGGCAGAACCGCGGTATGGCGCAGCATTTCGGCTGCCCGCGCCTGATGCTGCACGCCAGTCATCTGCAGCTGACGCACCCGATGACCGGCGAGCCGCTGCGGGTGACGGCGCGCTGGGACGAAGACTGGCAAGGGGTGATGGCACAGTTCGGCTGGGCGGGGGTATTCCCTGAACTTGCCGGGGTTGAGTTTAGCGCGGCTAACGGTCAGGATAGCTGACAATTTTTAAAGGTAATGAAGGGAGTAGGAGCCATGGCTCAGGTTGGTATCTTCGTGGGAACGGTCTACGGCAATTCGCTGCTGGTGGCGGAAGAGGCGCAAAACATCCTCAGCGAGCAGGGCCATGAGGTCAAACTGTTCGAAGAGGGCACGCTGGAGGCCTGGCAGTTTTATCGTCAGCACTACGCGCTGGTGATCACCTCCACCACCGGGCAGGGCGATCTGCCGGATAGCATCGCGCCGCTGTTCCACGCCATTCGCGATCAGGTCGGCTACCAGCCGGAGCTGCGCTATGGGCTGATCGCCCTCGGCGACAGCAGCTATGACAACTTCTGCGGCGCCGGGCGCGCGTTCGACGCGCTGCTGCAAGAGCAGGGCGCCACCCGTGTGAGCGAAGTGCTGGAGATCGATGCGATGGAACAGCCGGAGCCGGAAGTGGCCGCCTGCCCGTGGGTCGAGCAGTGGGGCACGCTGCTGCAATCGTAAAGTAAAAAGGCGCCGCGAAAGGGCGCCTTGGCGATGATGCGGGTCAACCGATCCGCATTATTTGCCGCGGGTGAGTTTTTCCAGATCGGCTTCGATCTCGGCAATCTTGTGCGACACCACGCCTTCGAGATGGCGCAGGTCGTCGAGGATTTTACGCTTCAGATCCACTTCCACCTGATCGCGCTGGCACAGCTGATCCAGTTCGTCGATCACGTAGCGCAGGTTCGGGTTGATCTCGTGAATTTCCTTGTAGCCCTGGCCGGCGTTGTCCGCCACCACGGTTTTACGCTGGCGCGGGTACTTGAACTTCACGCTCTTGGCGAAGAACTCGCCCTTGTCCTTGCGGAAATAGATCTTGAGGATGTCGTTGTTGGCCTCTTGACGCAGGCTATAGCGATCGACGTCTTCCGGTTGATTGATGCCCAAACTCTTCAAGTTATCGTACATACTGCGCCCTCTTTAGATGTGATCGTTATATTCCACGACTGCAATTATGGCGGAAAGCGAGATCTGCGACTGTGACTGCCAGCGAAACGCAGACAAAAAAATAGCGGGTGAATCACCCGCTATTTCAATTTAGTCGATAGTGCGCAATAACTCATTAATGCCGACTTTACCGCGCGTTTTGGCGTCGACTTTCTTGACGATCACCGCGCAGTACAGGCTGTAAGAACCGTCTTTCGAAGGCAGGTTGCCGGAAACCACCACCGAACCCGCCGGTACGCGGCCGTAATGGATTTCGCCGGTCTCGCGGTCATAGATGCGAGTGCTCTGGCCGAGGTATACGCCCATCGAAATCACCGAGCCTTCTTCCACGATCACGCCTTCCACCACTTCGGAGCGCGCGCCGATGAAGCAGTTGTCTTCGATGATGGTCGGGTTGGCCTGCAGCGGCTCCAGCACGCCGCCGATGCCGACGCCGCCGGACAGGTGAACGTTTTTGCCGATCTGCGCGCAAGAACCGACGGTGGCCCAGGTGTCGACCATGGTGCCTTCGTCGACGTAGGCGCCGATGTTAACGTAAGACGGCATCAGCACGGTGTTGCGCGCGATGAACGCGCCCTGGCGCACGGTGGCCGGCGGCACGACGCGGAAACCTTCCTTCTGGAAGCGCGCTTCGTCGTAGTCGGCGAACTTCATCGGCACCTTGTCGTAGTAGCGGGTTTCCGCGCCGTCCATCACCTTGTTGTCGTTGATGCGGAAAGAGAGCAGCACGGCTTTCTTCAGCCACTGATGGGTGACCCATTGACCGTCGATCTTCTCGGCGACGCGCAAGGCGCCGCTGTCCAGCAGGCCGATCACCTGGTTTACCGCTTCGCGCGTTACGGTGTCTACGTTCGCCGGGGTGATGTCCGCACGGCGCTCGAAGGCGCTTTCAATAACGTTCTGTAATTGCTGCATGCTGTTCTCTTTCCTGATGTTGTCGGTAAAAAGTTACTTGTATCACATTTTATCGTTTGGGGTGAGGGCCTCTGTCAACCGTTGCTCCAACTTTCTGCGCGTTTCCTGATCGAGCGCGCGTCGCTCGCCGTCGGCCAGGATAAACAAGTCCTCGACCCGCTCGCCGATGGTGGTAATGCGCGCGCCGTGCAGCGACAGCCCCAGGTCGGCGAACACTTCGCCCACCCGCGCCAGCAGGCCGGGCTGGTCAAGCGCGATCAGCTCCAGGTAGCTGCGGCGATCGGTGTGGGTCGGCAGGAAGGTCACCTCGGTCGGCACGCTGAAATGACGCAGCTTGGAAGAAGGCCGGCGCACGCGCGGCGGCTGGTACTCCCGCTGGGTGATGGCCTGCAGCAAGGCCTGGCGGATCGCCGCGTGGCGATCCTGCGCCAGCGGGCTGCCGTCCGGCTCCAGCACGATAAAGGTGTCCATCGCCATGCCGTCGCGGTTGGTGAAGATCTGCGCGTCGTGCACGCTCAGGTTGCGGCGATCCATCTCGCCGGCGACGGCGGCGAACAGGTAGGGGCGATCCGGGCTCCAGATAAATATCTCGGTGCCGCCGCGCGTCGCCTGCCGGCTGACCAGCACCAGCGGCTGGGTGGAGTCGTGGGCCAGCAGGTGACGGGCGTGCCAGGCCAGCTGATTCGGCGAGTGGCGCAGGAAATAATCGGCGCGGCAGCGGCTCCAGATGCGGTGCAGCGCCTCTTCGTCGATGTTGTCCATGCGCAGCAGCGCCAGCGCCTGCAGGCGGTGATGGCGCACGCGTTCGCGCAGATCCGGGCTGTTCTGCATGCCGCGGCGCAGCTGCTTCTCGGTGGCGAAGTACAGCTCGCGCAACAGGCTCTGTTTCCAACTGTTCCACAGGGTTTCGTTGGTGGCGCAGATATCCGCCACCGTCAGGCACACCAGGTAACGCAGGCGGGTTTCGCTCTGCACTTCGCTGCTGAACTGCTGGATCACCGTCGGATCCTGGATATCGCGGCGCTGCGCGGTGACCGACATCAGCAGGTGCCAGCGAACCAGCCAGGCCACCAGTTGGGTTTCGCGCGAGTTAAGGCCGTGCAGTTCGGCGAACTCCACCACGTCTTCCGCGCCGAGGATCGAGTGATCGCCGCCGCGCCCTTTGGCGATATCGTGGAACAGCGCCGCTAACAGTAATAATTCCGGGTGCGGCAGGCGAGGGTACAGCTCTACGCACAGCGGATGGCGTGGCCGGGTTTGCGCATCGGCGAAGCTCTCCAGCTTTTGCAGCACGCGGATGGTGTGTTCATCGACGGTATAGGCGTGGAACAGGTCGAACTGCATCTGGCCGACGATCTTGCCCCACTGCGGCATATAGGCCCACAGCACGCTGTGACGGTGCATCGGCACCAGCGCGCGCGAGACCGCGCCGGGATGGCGCAGAATGGCCATAAACAGATCGCGCGCTTCCGGAATGGTGCACAGCGGCTGTTTCAGATGGCGGCGTGCGTGGCGCAGCTGGCGCACGGTGGTGGAATAAATGCCCTTGATCTCGCGGTTGCGCACCATCAGGTAGAACATGCGCATGATGGCCTGCGGCTCGCGGATAAACAGCGTTTCGTCGCGCAGATCGATCAGATCGCCACGCAGCTGGAAATCGTCGTTCAGCGGGCGCGGCTTCTCGGTGGCGTCCAGCGCCAGGATGGCTTCGTCGAACAGCTGCAGCAGCATGTGGTTCAGCTCGCTGACGCGCCGCGTCATGCGGTAGAAGTCTTTCATCATGCGTTCGACCGGCTCGTTGCCTTCGCCTTCATAGCGCAGCAGCTGCGCCACGCTGAGCTGGCGATCGAACAGCAGGCGGTTGTCGTAACGCGGCAGCACCAGATGCAATGCGAAACGGATGCGCCACAGGAAGCTCTGGCACTCGTTCAGCTCGTTGCGCTCGGCCTGGGTGAGGAAACCGAAGCCGACCATTTCGTCCAGCGAGGTGGCGCCGAAGTGGCGCCGCGCCACCCACAGCAGGGTGTGGATGTCGCGCAGGCCGCCAGGGCTGCTTTTGATATCCGGCTCCAGGTTATAGCTGGTGCCGTGGTAGCGCTGGTGGCGCTCCTGCTGTTCGTTGACCTTGGCGTGGAAAAACTGCGGCGAGGGCCAGAAGCCGTCGCTGAAGATATGTTTTTGCATCTGCAGGAACAGCGCGACGTCGCCGCAGATCATGCGCGACTCGATCAGGTTGGTGGCCACGGTCAGGTCCGCCAATCCCTCCAGCAGACATTCTTCCAGGGTGCGCACGCTGTGGCCCACTTCCAGCTTGAGATCCCACAGCAGGGTGATGAATTCGCCGACTCGCTGCGACTGTTGTTCCGTCAGCCGGCGCTGGCTGAGCACCAACACGTCGATGTCCGACAGCGGGTGCAGCTCGCCGCGACCGTAGCCGCCGACCGCCACCAGCGCAGTTTCCGGGATATCTTCGAAGCCGTAGAAGGTCCACAGCCGGCGCAGCAGGCGATCGATGAAGTCGCTGCGCGCCGCCACTAGGCTTTCGGCGCTGGCACCGGCGTCGAACGCTGCCGCCAGCCACAGCTGGAACTGCTCCAGCCGCTGTTTCAGCACCGGACAGGTGAGCTCGTCGTTGCCGTAGGTGCTGGGGGAGGCGGGCGGCATCGGCACGGCCGGGGCCGCTTGTTGAAGGAGATTGTCAGACATAGTGCGCAGCCCATAAAAAAGGCCGGCAAAAGCCGGCCTGGTGATATTCTGCACGCGGCGTTCGCCGCGGTGCTTACATCTCGTGCGTAATGATGTTGGGGATGGTGTCATCCTTGCGCAACGTCATTATCTCGCAGCCGTTATCAGTGACCACAATAGTATGCTCATACTGCGCCGACAAGCTGCGATCTTTGGTTTTTACCGTCCAGCCGTCTTTCATGGTGCGGATGCGGTAGTCACCGGCGTTGACCATCGGTTCGATGGTGAAGGCCATGCCCGCCTGCAGGACCACGCCGCCGTCATCGGCATCATAGTGCAGCACCTGCGGCTCTTCGTGGAACACTTCGCCGATGCCGTGGCCGCAGTACTCGCGCACCACGGAGAACTTCTCGGCCTCGACGAATTGCTGGATAGCCTTGCCCAGGGTGCGCAGGCGGATGCCCGGCTTGACCATCTTCAGCGCCAGATACAGGCTTTCCTGAGTGACGCGGCACAGGCGCTCGCCCAGAATGGTCGGTTTGCCGACGATGAACATCTTCGAGGTGTCGCCGTGGAAACCGTCTTTAATTACGGTCACGTCGATGTTGACGATGTCGCCGTCCTTCAGCGTTTTGTCATCGCTCGGGATGCCGTGGCACACCACTTCGTTCACCGAGATGCACACGGATTTCGGGAAGCCGTGGTAGCCGAGGCAGGCGGAAATGGCCTGCTGCTCGTTGGTGATGTACTCGTGACAGATACGGTCCAGTTCGCCGGTGGTCACGCCAGGTTTGACGTGCGGCTCGATGATTTCCAGCACTTCGGCGGCCAGGCGGCCGGCCACGCGCATTTTTTGGATGTCATCAGGTGTTTTAATTGAGATTGCCATGAAATTCGTCCGCAGGTGTCGTTATCGTCGACAATAAGAAGCAGTGACTTATGGTATCAGCCCGGCCGGAGGCTGCCAAATTTCATTTCCCGATGCCCGGCGCAAAGCAACAAAAGTTGGTGTCTGCAGCGGGTTTATGGTATAAAGCGCGCCGGCGATCCGCGACTTGGTTCTTGTGACCTGGCAGGAATTGGCCGAAAATACTTTAACTGCACTCATTTTGTGTAAATAACACACACGTATCGGCACATCCGCCGGGGTGCCCTGAGGTGACTTGTCGCCGCCAGGGTCGGCGTTATGGGATACGTGGAGGCATAACCCCAATTAATCTATAGAGGTTTAATCATGGCAACTGTTTCCATGCGCGACATGCTCAAGGCTGGTGTTCACTTCGGTCACCAGACCCGTTACTGGAACCCGAAAATGAAGCCTTTCATCTTCGGCGCTCGTAACAAGGTTCACATCATCAACCTGGAGCAGACTGTACCAATGTTCAACGCCGCTCTGGCTGAACTGAGCAAGATCTCTTCCCGTAAAGGCAAGATCCTGTTCGTTGGTACCAAGCGCGCAGCAAGCGAAGCGGTAAAAGACGCTGCTAACAGCTGTGACCAGTTCTTCGTGAACCACCGCTGGTTGGGCGGCATGCTGACTAACTGGAAAACCGTTCGTCAGTCCATCAAGCGTTTGAAAGATCTGGAAATCCAGTCTCAAGACGGCACCCTGGACAAGCTGACCAAGAAAGAAGCGCTGATGCGCACTCGTGAACTGGCCAAGCTGGAAAACTCCCTGGGCGGTATCAAAGATATGGGCGGTCTGCCAGACGCACTGTTCGTTATCGATGCCGATCACGAGCACATCGCGATCAAAGAAGCCAACAACCTGGGTATCCCGGTATTCTCTATCGTTGATACCAACTCCAACCCAGACGGCGTTGACTTCATCATCCCTGGTAACGACGACGCAATCCGTGCAGTAAACCTGTACCTGACTGCCGTTGCTGCCGCTGTGCGTGAAGGTCGTTCTCAAGATCTGGCCGTTCAGGCGGAAGAAGGCTTCGTAGAAGCTGAATAATAAGGCAAGCTCGTCACTGAGCCCTTATTAACCAGGTATTGACATATGTTGGTTAGGGGGGCCTGTAAAGGCCCCCTTTGCTTATCTGAATGAGAACTGTCTCCACGCGAGATAACCGAGGAAAAATAAATGGCTGATATTACCGCTGCCCTGGTAAAAGAACTGCGCGAGCGTACCGGCGCTGGCATGATGGATTGCAAGAAGGCGCTGGTTGAATCCAACGGCGACATCGAACTGGCAATCGAAAACATGCGTAAGTCCGGTGCGATCAAAGCCGCTAAAAAAGCAGGCAACGTGGCTGCTGACGGCGTGATCAAAACCAAGATCGAAGGCAACTACGGCATCATTCTGGAAGTTAACTGCCAGACTGACTTCGTAGCAAAAGACGCCGGTTTCCAGGCGTTCGCCGACAAAGTGCTGGATGCCGCTATGGCCGGCAAAATCACTGACGTTGACGTGCTGAAAGCACAGTTCGAAGAAGAGCGCGTAGCGCTGGTGGCAAAAATCGGCGAAAACATCAACATTCGTCGCGTTGCTTCCCTGGAAGGCGAAGTGCTGGGCAGCTACCTGCACGGCGCGCGTATCGGCGTACTGGTTGCGGCTAAAGGCGCTGACGAAGAGCTGGTTAAGCAAATCGCAATGCACATTGCGGCAAGCAAGCCAGAGTTCGTGAAGCCAGAAGACGTGTCTGCTGAAGTGGTAGAAAAAGAGTACCAGGTTCAGCTGGACATCGCCATGCAGTCCGGCAAGCCGAAAGAAATCGCAGAGAAAATGGTTGAAGGCCGCATGAAGAAATTCACCGGCGAAGTTTCTCTGACCGGTCAGCCTTTCGTTATGGATCCGAGCAAATCCGTTGCTCAGGTGCTGAAAGAGCACAACGCTGACGTGACCAACTTCATTCGCTTCGAAGTGGGCGAAGGCATCGAGAAAGTCGAAACCGACTTCGCTGCTGAAGTTGCCGCGATGAGCAAACAGTCTTAATGACTGTCGATGGAACCGCCGTCTGGCGGTTCCATACTATCCAGCCAGAATTACACCGGTGGCAGGCCCTGCAGCGTGATTCTCACCTCAGGCGCATTTCATCGGCTGAAATCCCCAATACTAATACTGCTTCTTAGGACAGAACACCATGGCAACCAATGCAAAACCCGTATATCAGCGTATTCTGCTTAAACTGAGTGGCGAAGCCCTGCAAGGTGCAGAAGGTTTTGGTATCGACGCCAGCGTTTTGGATCGCATGGCTCAGGAAGTGAAAGAGCTGGTCGAACTGGGAATTCAGGTCGGTGTAGTTATTGGCGGCGGGAACCTGTTCCGCGGCGCGGGCCTGGCGCAAGCCGGCATGAACCGCGTAGTGGGCGACCACATGGGAATGCTGGCTACCGTGATGAACGGCCTGGCTATGCGTGATGCACTGCACCGTGCCTATGTGAACGCCCGCCTGATGTCGGCGATCCCGCTGAACGGCGTATGTGACAATTACAGCTGGGCAGAGGCTATCAGCCTGCTGCGCAACAACCGCGTGGTGATCTTCTCCGCCGGTACCGGCAACCCGTTCTTCACCACCGATTCCGCCGCTTGCCTGCGCGGTATCGAGATCGAAGCGGACGTGGTGCTGAAAGCCACCAAAGTGGATGGCGTATACTCCGCCGATCCGGTGAAAAACCCGGATGCGACGCTGTATGAACAATTAACCTATCAGGACGTGCTGGAGCGCGAGCTGAAAGTGATGGATCTGGCGGCGTTTACGCTGGCCCGCGATCACGGCTTGCCGATCCGCGTGTTCAACATGAACAAGCCGGGCGCGCTGCGCCGCGTGGTGATGGGTGAGAATGAAGGTACGCTGATCAGCAAATAAGGCTGTTCACACCCCTTTTTCGGTGCGCGTGACGCCAGGCGCCGCGCGCTCTCCGAGTACGATTACGGGCTATACTTGAGTATCGCCTGCCAAGTAACCAGCTTCCAAGGGTTTGCAACGTGACTAATGAAATCAGAAAAGATGCTGATTCACGCATGGAAAAAAGCGTAGAAGCATTCAAAAACCAAATCAGCAAGATCCGCACCGGCCGCGCTTCTCCAAGCATTCTGGACGGCATCATGGTGGAATACTACGGCGCCGCTACGCCGCTGCGCCAGCTGGCCAACGTGACCGTGGAAGACTCCCGCACGCTGAAAATCAACGTGTTCGACCGCAGCCTGAGCCAGGCCGTTGAGAAAGCGATCATGAGCTCCGATCTGGGCCTCAACCCGTCTTCCGCCGGCTCTGACATTCGCGTTCCGCTGCCTCCGCTGACCGAAGAACGTCGTAAGGATCTGATCAAGATCGTACGCGGCGAAGCCGAGCAGGGCCGCGTAGCGGTGCGTAACGTGCGTCGCGACGCTAACGACAAGGTCAAGGCGCTGCTGAAAGACAAAGAGATCAGCGAAGACGAAGAACGTCGTTCACAAGACGAGATTCAGAAAATGACCGACGCTTACATCAAGCTGGTCGATGCCGCGCTGGCAGAGAAAGAAAAAGAGCTGATGGATTTCTAATCAGCATCGCGCAGAAAAAAAGCGTCGCCTGGGCGGCGCTTTGTTTTTTGTGGCGCAGATCCCGTTTCATCGTACTGAAAGATCATGGACAAGCGGTGTCCAAGGTTCCACACTGGAGCACCTCCGATCTCATCAGACAGTTATTCAGAGTGAACTCATGAAGCAACTGACCATTCTTGGCTCGACCGGCTCGGTAGGGACCAGCACCCTGGCCGTGGTCAGGGCGAATCCCGACCGTTTTGCGATCAAAGCACTGGTGGCCGGCCGCAACGTCGCGGTCATGGCGCAGCAATGCATGGAATTCCGGCCCGCCTTCGCCGCGATGGCTGAGGAAAGCGCCGCTCGCGAGCTGCGCGCCATTCTGGCGGAAAACGGCGTCGCTACCGAGGTCTTGGCCGGGGAACAAGCGGCCTGCGAACTGGCGGCGTTGGATGACGTCGATCAAGTGACGGCGGCCATTGTCGGCGCCGCAGGGCTGCTGCCGACGCTGGCGGCGATCCGCGCAGGCAAGCAGGTGTTGCTGGCCAACAAGGAGTCGCTGGTCACCTGCGGCCGTCTGTTTATGGACGCAGTGCGGCAAAGCCAGGCGCAGCTGCTGCCGCTCGACAGCGAACACAACGCGATTTTTCAGAGTTTGCCTGAGAGCATTCAGCGTCAGTTGGGATACTCTTCCCTGGACAGTCATGGCGTTTCGCGCATCGTGCTTACCGGCTCAGGCGGCCCGTTCCGCACCACGCCGCTGGAGCAGTTCGCCGCGATGACCCCGGATCAAGCCTGTGCCCACCCGAACTGGTCG
The DNA here is from genome assembly GCF_001537385.1 of Serratia sp. 2880STDY5682894. Taxonomy (NCBI): domain Bacteria; kingdom Pseudomonadati; phylum Pseudomonadota; class Gammaproteobacteria; order Enterobacterales; family Yersiniaceae; genus Serratia; species Serratia sp. 2880STDY5682894. The sequence continues at coordinate 347,734 of NZ_FCJA01000005.1, forward strand.
ATGGGCCGCAAGATCTCGGTGGACTCCGCCACCATGATGAACAAAGGTCTGGAATACATTGAGGCCCGCTGGCTGTTTAACGCCTCGGCCGAGCAAATGGAAGTGATTCTGCACCCGCAGTCGGTGATTCACTCGATGGTGCGCTATGCCGACGGCAGCGTGCTGGCGCAGCTGGGTACGCCGGATATGCGCACGCCGATCGCCCATGCGATGGCGTATCCGCAGCGCGTAAACTCCGGCGTGGAAGCGCTGGACTTCTGCCGCATCGGTTCGCTGACCTTCGCCGAACCGGAGCGCGAGCGCTATCCTTGCCTGTATTTGGCGATCGAAGCGTTCGACGCCGGCCAGGCGGCGACCACCGCACTGAACGCAGCGAATGAAATCGCCGTGGCGGCATTTTTGCAGCAGCAGATTCGCTTTACCGACATTGCCGCGGTCAACCGGCAGGTCGTCGAGCGCCTCGCGCTGCAGGAACCGACGTGCATCGAAGCGGTCTTAGACATTGACCGCCAGGCGCGCGCCGCCGCCGAGGAGCGCGTTCGCGCGTTGCGCGGTTGAGCACGGCGATTATCCGATTTTGCTCGTAATTCGCGTATGCCGCAGCGGGGCCGTTTGTTCATGCTCCGCTGAGGTGGTATAGTCTGCGCCACCTGTCAGCGGTTATACCGTTGAATTATGGCCCGATTGGCGCCCTGTGCGTCAATGGCGACCCGGCTGCGCCGGGCATCGCGAGGGCAGGCTGAAAGCCGTGTCGGGCACACGGCTTTTTTTGCGCGTAAGGGCCTGATGTTCCGGAAAGGCAGTTATATTTCTATTGAGGAAATAAGTACGAGTTATGTCGTCCGCAAACCAACAAGAGGCTAATCCATCTTCCCCGGGGCCGCGCCATGTCGCCATCATCATGGACGGTAACGGACGCTGGGCCAAACGTCAGGGCAAGTTACGTGTCTTCGGTCATAAAGCAGGGGTGAAATCGGTTCGCCGCGCGGTCAGTTTTGCCGCCAGCCACCATTTAGATGCGCTCACGCTTTATGCCTTCAGCAGCGAAAACTGGAACCGTCCGGTGCAGGAAGTCTCCGCCCTGATGGAGCTTTTTGTCCGTGCTCTGGATAGTGAAGTAAAAAGCCTGCATAAACATAACGTCAGGTTGCGGGTGATCGGCGATATCAGCCGGTTCAGCTCGCGTTTGCAGGAGCGGATCCGCCGCTCTGAAGCGCTGACGGAAAATAACGATGGCCTGACGCTCAATATCGCTGCCAACTACGGCGGCCGTTGGGATATCATTCAGGGAGTAAGGGAGCTGGCCGAACGGGTACGGGTGGGAGAGTTGCACCCGGATCAGATCAGCGAGGAATTATTGAGCGAGCGGGTTTGCATGAGCGACCTGGCGCCGGTGGATCTGGTTATCCGCACCGGTGGCGAGCATCGCATCAGTAACTTCCTGCTGTGGCAAATCGCCTATGCTGAACTTTACTTTACGGATGTGCTCTGGCCTGATTTCGATGAACTTGTCTTTGAAGGTGCGCTGAATGCATTTGCACAACGTGAGCGCCGCTTCGGGGGAACAACACCTATCGGCGCCGATGCGTCCTAGGGAGAACTTTTGCTGAAGTATCGCCTCATAACTGCTCTGATTTTAATCCCGATCGTTATCGCGGCGCTGTTCCTGTTGCCGCCGCTGGCCTTTGCTCTGGTAACGCTCGTCGTGTGCATGTTAGCAGCCTGGGAGTGGGGCCAACTGGCCGGTTTTACCTCCCGTTCGCAGCGCATCTGGCTGGCGATACTGTGCGGTTTTCTGCTGGCGCTGATGATGCTCAGCGTTCCCGCGTACCATCAATCCGTGCCGCAGGTGAGCGGCTCGCTGTGGCTGTCGCTGGTCTGGTGGCTGGCGGCGCTGCTGCTGGTGCTGTTCTACCCCGGCTCGGCCGCTATCTGGCGCAACTCGCGCCCGCTGCGCCTGCTGTTCGGCCTGCTGACCATCGTGCCGTTCTTCTGGGGCATGCTGGCGCTGCGCCAGTACGGCTACGAGCAAAACCCGTTTACTGGCGCCTGGTGGCTGCTGTACGTGATGCTGCTGGTGTGGGGCGCGGATTCCGGCGCCTACATGTTCGGCAAGCTGTTCGGCAAGCATAAGTTGGCGCCGAAGGTCTCACCGGGCAAAACCTGGGAAGGGCTGATCGGCGGGTTGTTGACGTCGGCGGTAATCTCCTGGCTGTTCGGCCGCTATGCGCCACTGAATGTGGTGCCGACCACCCTGTTGGCCTGTTCGGTGCTCGCCGCGCTGGCTTCGGTACTGGGCGATTTGACCGAAAGCATGTTCAAACGCGAAGCGGGCATCAAGGACAGCGGTCATTTGATCCCCGGTCATGGCGGCATACTGGATCGTATCGACAGCCTGACCGCGGCGGTGCCGGTGTTTGCCTGCCTGATGCTGTTGGTGTTTTAATCCGTCGATGACGGAAAGTGAGGGATGATGGTCAGCGTGCTTTGGAACCTGGTGGCGTTTCTGATTGCGCTCGGTATCTTGATAACCGTGCACGAGTTCGGACACTTTTGGGTTGCCCGCCGTTGCGGCGTGCGCGTTGAACGTTTCTCCATCGGCTTCGGTCGCGCGCTGTGGCGCCGCACCGATCGCCAGGGCACCGAGTATGTCATTGCCTTGATTCCGCTCGGCGGCTACGTGAAGATGCTGGACGAGCGCGTGGAGTCGGTGGCGCCGGAAATGCGCCATCAGGCCTTCAACAACAAAACCGTCTGGCAGCGCGCGGCCATCATCAGCGCCGGCCCCATCGCCAACTTCCTGTTTGCTATCCTTGCCTACTGGCTGGTGTTCATCATCGGCGTGCCGAGTTTCCGCCCGGTGATCGGCGAAATCGCGCCGCAATCCATCGCCGCCAAGGCCGAAATTTCGTCTGGCATGGAACTAAAGTCGGTTGACGGCATCGAAACGCCTGATTGGGAGTCAGTTCGTCTGGCGCTGGTGGCGAAGATTGGCGATGCACAAACCGAAGTCGGCGTTGCGCCATTCGGCTCTTCGCAGGTAGTGACCAAAACCCTGGATTTGCGCCAGTGGAACTTTGAGCCGGACAAGCAGGATCCCGTTGTCGCGCTGGGCATTATGCCGCGCGGCCCGCAGATTGAATCCGTGTTGGCGGAAGTGCAGCCTGACTCGGCGGCGCAAAAGGCGGGTTTACAAGCGGGGGACAGGATCGTTAAAGTCGATGGTCAGCCGTTGGGTCGTTGGCAGACGCTGGTGAAGCGTATCCACGATGGCCCGGGGCAACCGCTGGTTTTGGAGATTGAAAGAAACGGCGCCCCCTTGTCTTTGACGCTGATACCGGATACAAAGCCGGTGGGAAAAGACAAATCGGTGGGTTTTGCAGGCATCATTCCAAAGGTGCTGCCGCTGCCGGACGAGTATAAGACGATTCGCCAGTATGGACCGTTCCCGGCGCTGTATCAGGCCGGCGACAAGACCTGGCAGCTGATGCGGCTGACGGTTAACATGCTGGGCAAATTAATAACCGGTGATGTAAAGCTGAACAACCTGAGTGGCCCGATCTCGATTGCACAGGGAGCAGGGGCGTCAGCCGGAGTCGGGTTCGTGTATTATCTGATGTTCCTGGCGTTGATTAGCGTCAACCTGGGGATCATCAACCTGTTCCCATTACCGGTGTTAGATGGTGGGCATCTCCTCTTCCTGGCGATAGAAAAGCTGAAGGGTGGGCCGGTTTCCGAGCGAGTACAGGACTACAGCTACCGCATAGGTTCGATCGTGCTGGTGTTGTTGATGGGTCTTGCACTTTTCAATGATTTTTCCCGCCTCTAGGGGCGGGGATAGGTTAGGAAGAACGCATAACAACGATGGCGATGAAAAAGTTGCTCATAGCGTCGCTGCTGTTTGGCAGCGCCACCGTATACGGTGCAGACGGGTTCGTAGTGAAAGATATTCATTTCGAAGGCCTGCAGCGAGTCGCCGTCGGTGCGGCGTTACTCAACATGCCGGTTCGCGTCGGCGATACCGTCACTGACGATGACATCAGTAATACCATCCGAGCCTTGTTTGCCACCGGCAACTTCGAGGACGTGCGCGTACTGCGCGATGGTAATACGTTGATCGTGCAGGTGAAGGAACGTCCTACCATCGCCAGCATCACCTTCTCCGGCAACAAGTCGGTGAAGGATGACATGCTCAAGCAGAACCTGGAAGCCTCCGGCGTCCGGGTGGGCGAGGCGCTCGACCGCACCACGATCTCCAGCATTGAAAAAGGGCTGGAAGACTTCTACTACAGCGTCGGTAAATACAGCGCCTCGGTGAAAGCCGTGGTCACGCCGCTTCCGCGCAACCGTGTCGACCTGAAGCTGGTGTTCACGGAAGGGGTCTCCGCCAAGATTCAACAAATCAACATCGTCGGCAACCATGCCTTCACCAACGACGAACTGATCTCGCGCTTCCAACTGCGTGATGAGGTGCCGTGGTGGAACCTGGTCGGCGATCGCAAATACCAGAAGCAAAAACTGGCGGGCGATCTCGAAACCCTGCGCAGCTTCTATCTGGATCGCGGCTATGCCCGCTTCAACATCGATTCTACCCAGGTGAGCCTGACGCCGGATAAAAAAGGCATCTACATCACCATCAACATCACCGAAGGCGATCAATACAAGCTTTCCGATGTTGTCGTGAACGGCAACCTGGCCGGCCACTCGGCGGAAGTTGCTCAGATCACCAAGATCGAACCGGGCGAGCTGTATAACGGCAGCAAGGTGACCAAAATGGAAGACAACATCAAAACGATGTTGGGCCGTTATGGTTACGCCTACCCGCGCGTCGGCACTCAGCCGGAGATCAACGACGCGGATAAAACCGTCAAGCTGCACGTCAACGTCGACGCGGGCAACCGCTTCTACGTGCGTCGCATCAAGTTCGAAGGCAACGACACCAGCAAGGATTCCGTACTGCGTCGCGAAATGCGCCAGATGGAAGGCGCCTGGCTGGGTAACGAGCAGGTCGAGCAGGGTAAAGAGCGTCTGAACCGTCTGGGCTACTTCGAAACGGTTGACGTGGAAACCCAGCGCGTGCCGGGCACCGCCGATCAGGTCGACGTGACCTACAAGGTGAAAGAGCGCAACACCGGTACCTTTAACTTCGGCGTCGGTTACGGCACCGAGAGCGGCGTCAGCTTCCAGGCCGGCGTGCAGCAGGACAACTGGTTGGGTACCGGCTACTCGGTCGGCATCAGCGGTACCAAGAACGACTACCAAACCTATACTGAACTGTCGGTCACTAACCCGTACTTCACCGTTGACGGTGTGAGCTTGGGCGGCCGCGTGTTCTACAACGACTTTAAAGCGGATAATGCGGATCTGTCGGACTACACCAACAAGAGTTACGGTGTCGACGGCACGCTGGGCTTCCCGATCAACGAAAACAACTCGTTGCGTACCGGCCTGGGCTACGTCCACAACGGTCTGTCGAACATGCAGCCGCAGATCGCCATGTGGCGTTATCTCGACTCGATGGGCGTGGATGCGAACAAGACTGACCGCGCCAGCTACTCGACGGACGACTTTACCCTGAACCTGGGCTGGACCTACAACAACCTGGACCGCGGCTACTTCCCGACGTCGGGTAACCGCACCACGTTGAACGGCAAGGTCACCATTCCGGGCTCGGACAACGAATACTACAAGGTGACGCTGGACAGCGTTCAGTACGTGCCGATCAACGACGATCGCACCTGGGTGCTGTTGGGCCGTGGCCGTCTGGGTTACGCGGATGGGCTGGGCGGCAAGGAAATGCCGTTCTATGAGAACTTCTATGCTGGTGGTTCAAGCACCGTGCGTGGCTTCCAGTCGAACACCATCGGTCCGAAGGCGGTGTATTACAACTCCAACTCGTACCAGTGCCAGTTCAACGCCGGCAGCACCACCACGCGTCAGAGCATCTGTAGCTCGGATGATGCGGTGGGCGGTAACGCCATGGCGGTGGCCAGCCTGGAGCTGATCACCCCGACGCCGTTCATCAGCGAGAAATACGCCAACTCCGTGCGGACGTCGCTGTTCATCGATGCCGGTACCGTGTGGGATACCAAGTGGAAGAATACTGACGAAACGCTGATGTACGGCGTGCCTGACTACAGTAAAGCGGGCAATATTCGTTCCTCCGCCGGTATCGCGCTGCAGTGGATGTCGCCGCTGGGGCCGTTGGTGTTCTCTTACGCCAATCCGATCAAGAAATACGAAGGCGACAAGTCCGAACAGTTCCAGTTTAACATCGGTAAGACCTGGTAACGGGTCTCGCCTCTGGGCATAACAGTTATTAAGAATCGCAATGGCCAGGCGCCCGCCGGCAGAGGGAGATGATTCTCATTGTTTGGTGGGATAAGTCTGGCAAATTGTGTACTTCAGTGTCATATGACACAAATGGGTGATGGTAAGGAGTTTATAGTGAAAAAGTGGTTGTGTGCCGCAGGCCTCGGTTTAGCAATGGCTGCTTCAGCTGGCGTTCAGGCAGCAGATAAGATCGCTGTCGTTAACGTCTCCAGCATTTTCCAACAGCTGCCGGCCCGCGAAGCGGTCGCTAAACAGCTGGAAAACGAGTTTAAAGGCCGTGCAAGCGAACTCCAGAACATGGAACGTAGCCTGCAGACCAAAATGCAACGTCTGCAGCGTGACGGCGCTACCATGAAAGCCAGCGACCGCAGCAAGTTGGAAAAAGACGTGATGGCACAGCGCGAGCAGTTCTCTCAGAAAGCGCAGGCTTTCGAGCAGGACAACCGTCGTCGCCAGATGGAAGAGCGTAACAAGATCCTGAGCCGTATCCAGGACGCTGTGAAATCTGTTGCCAGCAAAGGCGGTTATGACGTGGTGATCGACGCCAACGCCGTTGCCTATGCAGACTCTTCCAAAGATATCACTGCTGACGTGCTGAAACAGGTTAAATAACACATGCTTTCAATTCGACTGGCTGATTTAGCGCAGCAGTTGGATGCACAATTGCACGGTGATGGCGATCTCGTCATCACCGGCATTGCTTCTATGCATTCGGCACAGCCTGGCCAAATCACGTTTTTGTCAAACAGCCGCTATCAAGAGCAGCTGTCTTCCTGCCAGGCAAGCGCCGTGGTGCTTACCGAAGCGGATTTACCACACTGCCGTGCTGCGGCGCTGGTGGTTAAGAACCCTTACCTGACCTACGCGCGCATGGCGCAGCTGATGGACACCACGCCGGCACCGGCGCAGGATATCGCGCCAAGCGCGGTGATCTCGCCTGAGGCGCAGCTGGGGCACAACGTCGCCATTGGGGCGAACGCGGTGATCGAGTCGGGTGCGGTGCTGGGCGATAACGTGGTTATCGGCCCGGGCTGCTTCATTGGCAAACACGCACGCATCGGCGCGGGAACGCGTCTGTGGGCGAACGTCACGATTTATCATGCGGTTGAAATCGGCCAGCGCTGCCTGATCCAGTCCGGCACCGTGATCGGCGCGGACGGTTTCGGCTATGCGAACGAGCGCGGCGAGTGGATCAAAATCCCTCAGTTGGGTACGGTGATTATCGGCGATCGCGTCGAAATCGGCGCTTGCACCACCATTGACCGCGGCGCTTTGGATAACACCCAAATCGGGAATGGTGTTATCATCGACAACCAATGCCAGATTGCACATAACGTCGTGATTGGCGACAATACCGCCGTCGCCGGCGGCGTGATCATGGCCGGCAGCCTGAAAATCGGCCGCTACTGCCAGATCGGCGGTGCCAGCGTGATCAACGGTCACATGGAGATTGCCGACAAGGTTGTTGTTACCGGAATGGGAATGGTTATGCGACCAATCACCGAACCTGGGGTATACTCTTCGGGCATTCCGTTGCAGCCTAACAAGGTTTGGCGTAAAACCGCTGCGTTGGTGATGAATATCGATGAGATCAGCAAGCGCTTGAAAGCTGTCGAACGTAAAGTCGGAAAAGACTAATCATTGCCGCCCGCCCTGGCGGGGACAAAACGAAACGCGTTGGTCGTGAGACCAAAAGCGCAAAGAGATGTTAATTTGCGGCCTGCATGATGATCTCCTTTTGGGGTCAGCGCAGGCCGTGTTGTTGATGCCATCAGTTTTTAGAGACAGGAAGAGTATTTTGACTACTGACACTCATACTCTGGATATTGCAGAAATTTTGGATCTGCTTCCTCACCGTTACCCGTTCTTGCTGGTCGACCGCGTCCTCGAGTTTGAAGAGCACAAATATCTGCGTGCGGTGAAGAACGTATCGGTGAACGAACCGTTTTTCCAGGGCCACTTCCCTGGCAAACCGATTTTCCCAGGCGTATTGATCCTGGAAGCCATGGCGCAGGCCACCGGTATCCTGGCGTTTAAAAGCGTCGGCAAACTGGAGCCGGGCGAGCTGTATTACTTCGCCGGTATCGACGAAGCACGCTTCAAGCGTCCTGTGGTGCCAGGGGATCAGATGGTCATGGAAGTCACCTTCGAGAAAACTCGCCGCGGCCTGACTCGCTTCAAAGGCGTGGCGACCGTTGACGGTAAAATTGTCTGCGAAGCAACCATGATGTGTGCCCGCAGCCGGGAGGCTTAATCCGTGATTGACCAAACCGCCTTTATCCATCCTAGCGCGATAGTCGAAGAAGGCGCCGTGATCGGCGCCAACGTGCATATCGGCCCTTTCTGCTACGTCGGCTCCCAGGTGGAAATCGGCGCTGGCACGGTGCTGAAATCCCACGTGGTGGTGAACGGCATTACCAAGATCGGCTGCGATAACCAGATTTATCAGTTCGCCTCCATCGGTGAAGTGAATCAGGATCTGAAATACGCGGGCGAACCGACGCGCGTTGAAGTGGGCGATCGCAACCGCATCCGCGAAAGCGTCACCATTCACCGCGGCACCGCGCAGGGCACCGGCTTGACCAAAGTGGGCAACGATAACCTGCTGATGGTCAACGTGCACGTTGCCCACGACTGCGTGGTCGGCAATTCTTGCGTGTTGGCCAATAATGCCACGCTGGCGGGGCACGTGGAAATCGACGATCACGCCATCATCGGCGGCATGACGGCGATCCACCAATTTTGCGTTATCGGTGCGCATGTGATGGTAGGCGGTTGTTCCGGCGTCGCTCAGGACGTGCCTCCTTTCGTCATCGCTCAGGGCAACCACGCGACGCCGTTCGGCGTCAATGCTATTGGCCTGAAGCGTCGCGGTTTTGACAAGGATGAAATGCAGGCGATCCGTAACGCCTACAAGATCCTGTATCGCAGCGAGAAAACGCTGGATGAAGCGAAAGCGGAAATCGAAGCCCTGGCCAAAGAGCAGCCGGTGGTGCAGCTGTACCTCGATTTCTTCACCCGTTCCACCCGTGGCATCATTCGCTGAGTTATGTCGAATCGTCCATTGACTATCGGATTGGTCGCCGGAGAAACCTCCGGTGACATTCTCGGCGCCGGTTTGATCCGCGCGCTCAAGGCGCAGATCCCCGACGCGCGTTTCGTTGGCGTCGCCGGCCCGCTGATGCAGGCCGAAGGGTGCGAAGCCTGGTACGAAATGGAAGAGCTGGCGGTCATGGGCGTGGTGGAAGTGCTTGAGCGCTTGCCACGCCTGTTGAAGATCCGCAAGGATCTCACCCGCCGCTTCGGCGAGCTGCGGCCGGACGTGTTTGTCGGCATCGACGCGCCGGACTTCAACATCACGCTGGAAGGCCGCCTCAAGCAGCGCGGCATCCGCACCATTCACTACGTCAGCCCTTCCGTGTGGGCCTGGCGGCAAAAGCGCGTTTTCAAAATTGGCAAAGCCACCGATCTGGTGCTGGCCTTTCTCCCTTTCGAAAAAGCGTTTTACGATCGCTTCAACGTGCCTTGCCGGTTTATCGGCCATACCATGGCAGATGCCATGCCGCTGCAACCCGATCGGCTGGCGGCGCGCGCTCAGCTTGGCATCGATCCGCAGGCGCGCTGTCTGGCCTTGTTGCCGGGCAGCCGCGGCGCCGAAGTCGAGATGCTTAGCGCCGACTTCCTCAAAACAGCGCAGCTGCTGCGCACGCGTTATCCCGAGCTTGAAGTGGTGGTGCCGCTGGTTAACGCCAAACGGCGCGAGCAGTTTGAGCGCATCAAGGCGGAAGTGGCGCCGGACCTGACCGTACACCTGCTGAACGGCCAGGGGCGCGAGGCGATGATTGCCAGCGACGCGGCGCTGCTGGCGTCCGGCACGGCGGCGCTGGAGTGCATGCTGGCCAAGTGCCCGATGGTGGTAGGCTATCGCATGAAGCCGTTCACTTTCTGGCTGGCGCAGAAGCTGGTGAAAACGCCTTACGTTTCGCTGCCGAATCTGCTGGCGGGGCGCGAGATCGTCACCGAGCTGCTGCAGCATGACTGCGTGCCGGACAAACTGGCCGCCGCCGTGATGCCGCTGCTTGAAGAGAGCCCGCAAACTGAAGCGCTGAAACAGACTTTCCTTACTTTGCACCAAAGCATCCGTTGCGGTGCGGACGAACAGGCCGCTCAGGCTGTGTTGGAGCTGGCGAAAGCATGATTGAACCCTTTATCTATCCCGCTGCCACGCTGATTGCCGGTGTGGACGAAGTGGGCCGCGGCCCGTTGGTTGGCGCGGTGGTTACCGCCGCCGTGATCCTCGATCCGGCGCAGCCGATCGTCGGGCTGGCGGACTCCAAGAAACTCAGTGAAAAACGCCGCCTGGCGTTGTATGACGAAATCGTCGCCAAGGCGCTCTCCTGGAGCCTGGGGCGCGCCGAGCCGGCGGAAATCGACCAGCTGAACATTTTGCACGCCACCATGCTGGCGATGCAGCGCGCGGTGGCCGGGTTGCATATCGCGCCGGACATGGTTTTAATCGACGGTAACCGTTGCCCGAAGCTGCCGATGCGTTCGCAGGCGGTGGTGAAGGGCGACAGCCGCGTGGCGGAGATCAGCGCGGCCTCCATTCTGGCAAAGGTCACGCGCGATCGTGAAATGGCCGAGCTGGACAGCGAGTTCCCGGACTACGGTTTCGCGCAGCATAAAGGCTACCCGACCGCCCTCCACCTGGAGCGGCTGGCCGCGCTGGGTGCCACCGAGCATCACCGCCGCAGCTTCGCGCCGGTGAAAAGGGCGCTGGCGCTGTAGTCTGCGGGCCTGGTTGACCAGGCTCGACGATAGCATTAACCCGGGCTCAGCCTGCTGAGCCCCTTCAATCAGGTATCTGGAGATGGCCGAACCTCGTTTTATTCACCTGCGCGTCCACAGTGACTACTCCATGATTGATGGATTGGCCAAGACGGCGCCGCTGGTGAAAAGAGCCGCCGCGTTAGCCATGCCTGCTCTGGCAATCACCGATTTCACCAACCTGTGCGGGTTGGTGAAGTTCTACGGCAGCGCGCACGGCGCCGGGATCAAACCGATCATCGGCGCGGATTTTCATGTGCAAAGCGAAGAGCTGGGCGACGAGCTGGCTCAGCTGACGGTGCTGGCCAGCAACAACGAAGGCTACCAGAACCTGACGCTGCTGATTTCCCGCGCCTATCAGCGTGGCTACGGGGCCGCCGGCCCGACCATCGATCGCGACTGGCTGATTGAACATCGTGAAGGGCTGATTCTGCTCTCCGGCGCGCGTCAGGGCGACGTCGGCAAGTTTCTGCTGCGCGGCAACCAGGCGCAGGTGGATCAGTGTCTGGACTTCTACCAGCAGCACTTCCCGGACTGTTACTACCTGGAACTGATCCGCACCGGCCGCCCGGACGAAGAGAACTACCTGCATGCGGCGGTGGCGCTGGCCACCGAACGCGGTTTGCCGGTGGTGGCCACCAACGACGTACGCTTCCTGGTGGAAGACGACTTCGACGCCCATGAGATTCGCGTCGCCATCCACGACGGTTTTACGCTGGACGATCCCAAGCGGCCGCGCAACTACAGCCCGCAGCAATACATGCGCAGCGAAGACGAGATGTGCGAGCTGTTCGCCGACATCCCCGAAGCGCTGCTGAACAGCGTCGAGATCGCCAAGCGCTGCAACGTCACCATTCGCCTCGGCGAATACTTCCTGCCGCAGTTCCCGACCGGCGACATGAGCACCGAGGACTTCCTGGTACTCAAATCGAAAGAGGGGCTGGAAGAGCGTCTCGAGTTCCTGTTCCCCGATCCTGAAGTGCGCGCGCAGCGCCGCCCGGAATACGACGAGCGTCTGGACGTCGAGCTGAAGGTGATCAACCAGATGGGGTTCCCCGGCTACTTCCTGATCGTGATGGAGTTTATTCAGTGGTCGAAGGACAACAACGTGCCGGTGGGGCCGGGGCGCGGCTCCGGTGCCGGTTCGCTGGTGGCCTATGCGTTGAAAATCACCGACCTCGATCCGTTGGAATTCGACCTGCTGTTCGAACGCTTCCTGAACCCGGAACGTGTCTCGATGCCCGACTTCGACGTCGATTTCTGCATGGAGAAGCGCGACCAGGTAATTGAGCACGTGGCGGAGATGTACGGCCGCGAAGCGGTATCGCAGATCATCACCTTCGGTACCATGGCGGCGAAAGCGGTTATCCGCGACGTGGGCCGCGTGCTGGGGCATCCGTACGGCTTCGTTGATCGCATCTCCAAGCTGGTGCCGCCGGATCCGGGCATGACGCTGGAAAAAGCCTTCGCCGCCGAACCGCAGCTGCCGGAAATTTACGAGGCCGACGAAGAGGTCAAGGCGCTGATCGACATGGCGCGCAAGCTGGAAGGGGTGACGCGTAACGCCGGTAAACACGCCGGGGGCGTGGTGATCGCGCCGACCAAAATCACCGACTTCGCGCCGCTGTACTGCGACGCCGAAGGGCACCATCCGGTGACCCAGTTCGACAAGAACGATGTGGAATACGCTGGGCTGGTGAAGTTCGACTTCCTCGGTCTGCGTACCCTGACCATCATCGACTGGGCGCTGGAGATGATCAACGCCCGGCGCGCCAAGACCGGGCTGGAACCGATCGATATCGCCGCCATTCCGCTCGACGACAAGAAAAGCTTCGACATGCTGCAGCGCTCGGAAACCACGGCGGTGTTCCAGCTTGAATCGCGCGGCATGAAAGACCTGATCAAACGTCTGAAGCCCGACTGCTTCGAAGACATGATCGCACTGGTGGCGCTGTTCCGCCCGGGGCCGCTGCAGTCGGGCATGGTGGATAACTTCATCGACCGCAAGCACGGCCGCGAAGAGATCTCCTACCCGGATATCCAGTGGCAGCACGAGTCGCTCAAGCCGGTGCTGGAACCGACCTACGGCATCATCTTGTATCAGGAACAGGTGATGCAGATTGCCCAGGTGTTGGCCGGCTATACCCTGGGCGGCGCGGACATGCTGCGCCGTGCGATGGGTAAAAAGAACCCGGTCGAAATGGCCAAGCAGCGCGGCGGCTTTGAAGACGGCGCAAAATCACGCGGCATCGACGGCGAACTGTCGGTGAAAATCTTCGACCTGGTAGAGAAGTTCGCCGGTTACGGCTTTAACAAATCGCACTCCGCCGCCTATGCGCTGGTGTCGTATCAGACGCTGTGGCTGAAGGCGCACTATCCGGCCGAGTTTATGGCGGCGGTGATGACCGCCGATATGGACAACACCGACAAAGTGGTGGGGCTGGTGGACGAATGCTGGCGCATGGGGCTGAAGATCCTGCCGCCGGATATCAACAGCGGCCTGTATCACTTCCACGTCAACGACGACGGCGAGATCGTTTACGGCATCGGCGCCATCAAAGGCGTGGGGGAAGGGCCGATCGAGGCCATCATCGAGGCGCGCAACAGCGGCGAACAGGGTTACTTCAAAGACCTGTTCGATCTCTGTGCGCGCTCCGACATCAAGAAACTGAACCGCCGCATTCTGGAAAAGCTGATCATGTCCGGCGCGTTCGATCGCCTCGGGCCGCACCGCGCCGCGCTGATGAATTCGCTCGGCGACGCGTTGAAAGCGGCGGATCAGCATGCGAAAGCCGAAGCTATCGGCCAGGTAGATATGTTCGGCGTGCTGGCGGAGGCGCCGGAGCAGGTGGAGCAGTCCTACGCCAATATCGCCCCTTGGCCGGAGCAGGTGGTGCTGGACGGTGAACGGGAGACGCTGGGGCTGTACCTGACCGGCCACCCGATCACCCAGTACCTGAAGGAAATCGAACGTTACGCCGGTGGCCAGCGTTTGAAAGACATGCACCCGACGGATCGGGGCAAAATGACCACCGCCGTCGGGCTGGTGGTCGCCGCGCGGGTGATGGTGACCAAGCGCGGCAACCGCATCGGTATCTGTACATTGGATGACCGTTCGGGCCGCCTGGAAGTGATGTTATTCACCGAAGCGTTAGAAAAATACCAGCATTTGTTGGAAAAAGACCGTATCCTTATCGCCAGTGGACAGGTCAGCTTTGATGACTTTAGCGGCGGGCTTAAAATGATGGCCCGCGAGGTAATGGACATCAGTGAAGCCCGGGAAAAATACGCTCGCGGGCTTGCTATCTCGCTGACTGACAGGCAAATTGATGACCAGCTTTTGAACCGTCTCCGTCAGTCGTTGGAACCCCATCGATCGGGGACGATTCCAGTGCATCTCTACTATCAACGGGAAGATGCGCGAGCCAAGCTGCGTTTTGGCGCAACCTGGCGCGTGACGCCCACCGACCGCTTGTTGATCGACTTGCGGACGTTGGTAGGCAATGAGCAGGTGGACTTGGAATTTGACTAAAATAGGAATGCTATGAGTCTGAATTTTCTTGATTTTGAACAGCCGATTGCAGAGCTGGAAGCGAAAATTGACTCGCTGACTGCAGTCAGCCGTCAAGACGAAAAATTAGATATTAATCTGGACGAAGAGGTTCAGCGCCTGCGTGAAAAGAGCGTTGAGCTGACGCGCAAGATTTTTGCCGATCTTGGGGCTTGGCAGATTGCCCAATTGGCACGCCACCCGCGCCGTCCTTATACCCTGGATTATATCAAACACATCTTTACCGACTTCGAAGAGTTGGCGGGCGATCGCGCTTACGCCGACGACAAAGCGATCGTCGGCGGTATTGCGCGCCTGGATGGCCGCCCGGTGATGATCATCGGGCACCAGAAAGGCCGTGAAACCAAAGAGAAGATCCGCCGCAACTTCGGCATGCCGGCGCCGGAAGGCTACCGCAAGGCTTTGCGCCTGATGGAAATGGCCGCGCGCTTCAAGATGCCGATCATCACCTTTATCGATACCCCAGGCGCGTATCCGGGCGTGGGCGCGGAAGAGCGCGGCCAGTCCGAAGCCATCGCGCGCAACCTGCGTGAGATGTCGCGTCTGAACGTACCGGTCATCTGCACCGTCATCGGCGAAGGCGGCTCCGGCGGCGCGCTGGCGATCGGCGTGGGCGATAAGGTGAACATGCTGCAGTACAGCACCTACTCGGTGATTTCGCCGGAAGGCTGTGCTTCCATCCTGTGGAAGAGCGCCGACAAGGCGCCGCTGGCCGCAGAAGCGATGGGCATCACCGCGCCGCGCCTGAAAGAGCTGAAGCTGATCGACTCGGTGATCCCGGAGCCGCTGGGTTCCGCGCACCGTGACGTGCCGGCGATGGCGGCCGCGCTGAAAGCGCAGCTGCTGGCCGATCTGAAAGATCTGGACGGTCTGAACGACGAAGAGTTGCTCAACCGCCGCTACCAGCGTCTGATGAACTACGGCTACTGCTGAGTTCTGCGCTTCGCTGCAAGAAACCGCCTTCGGGCGGTTTTTTTTTGGCTACACACCGCCGGATTTTCGTGGTGTTATAGAGACTTGGCCGTTAACTGACAGGAGCTGCCGATGAATATCATCGCCATCATGGGCCCGACGGGCGTCTACTATAAAGATGAGCCGATCCGCGAGCTCCACGCGGCGCTGGCCGCCATGGGATTCCAGCTGGTGTACCCCAAAAACAGCGGCGACCTGCTGAAGCTGATTGAAGCCAACGCCCGCATCTGCGGGGTGATCTTCGACTGGGACGACTACAGCCTGGAGCTGTGCAGCGAGATCAACGAGCTGAACGAATACCTGCCGCTGTACGCCTTTATCAATACTCACTCCACCTTCGACGTCAGCCTGCATGAAATGCGCATGGTGCTCTATTTCTTCGAGTATGGCCTGAATGCGGCGGACGATATCGCGCAGCGCATCCAGCAGTACACCGCGGAATACATCGACACCATTACGCCGCCGCTGACCAAGGCGTTATTCAACTATGTGCGCGAAGGGAAGTACACCTTCTGCACGCCGGGCCACATGGCCGGCACCGCGTTTCAAAAAAGCCCGGTGGGCTGCCTGTTCTACGATTTCTTCGGCGCCAATACCCTGAAGGCCGACATCTCGATTTCGGTTACCGAGCTTGGTTCGCTGCTGGATCACACCGGGCCGCACCTGGAGGCCGAAGAGTATATCGCGCGCACCTTCAACGCCGAGCAGAGCTATCTGGTCACCAACGGCACCTCCACCGCCAACAAGATCGTCGGCATGTATTCGGCGCCGGCCGGCAGCACGGTGCTGATCGACCGCAACTGCCACAAATCGCTGTGTCACCTGCTGATGATGAGCGATATCGTGCCGATCTATCTGCGCCCGCTGCGCAACGCCTACGGCATCCTCGGCGGCATTCCGCAGCGCGAGTTTACCCGCGAAAGCATCGCCGCCCGGGTGCAGGAGACCGAGAACGCCACCTGGCCGGTGCATGCGGTGATCACCAATTCCACCTATGACGGCCTGCTGTACAACACCGACTACATCAAGCAGATGCTGGAGGTGCCATCGATCCACTTCGACTCTGCCTGGGTGCCTTACACCAACTTCCATCCGATTTACGACGGCAAAAGCGGCATGAGCGGCGAGCGGGTGCCCGGTAAGGTTTTCTACGAAACCCAGTCGACGCACAAGCTGTTGGCGGCCTTCTCGCAGGCTTCGATGATTCATATCAAGGGCGACTACGACGAGAGCACCTTCAACGAAGCCTACATGATGCATACCACCACTTCGCCGCACTATGGCATCGTGGCATCGATGGAGACCGCCGCCGCCATGCTGCGCGGCAACCCGGGGCGCCGCTTGATCAACCGTTCGGTGGAGCGTGCGCTGCATTTTCGCCGTGAAGTGCAGCGGCTGCGCGAGGAGAGCGACAGTTGGTTCTTCGACATTTGGCAGCCGGAAGAGATCGATGAGGCGCAATGCTGGCCATTGGATCCGGACGACAACTGGCACGGTTTTGGCCAGACCGATCGCGATCACATGTACCTCGATCCGATCAAGGTGACGATCCTGACGCCGGGCATGAACGAGCTGGGCACGTTGGAGGAGGAGGGGATCCCGGCGGCGCTGGTGGCGAAGTACCTCGACGAGCGCGGCATTGTGGTGGAGAAGACCGGGCCGTACAATCTGCTGTTCCTGTTTAGCATCGGCATCGACAAAACCAAGGCGATGAGCCTGCTGCGCGGCCTGACCGATTTCAAGCGCGCCTACGATCTCAACCTGCGGGTGAAGAACATGCTGCCGGATCTGTACGCCGAGGATCCGGATTTCTACCGCAACATGCGCATTCAGGATCTGGCCGCCGGCATTCACCGCCTGATCTGCCAGCACGATCTGCCGCGCCTGATGCAGCGGGCGTTCGACGTGCTGCCGGAAATGAAGCTGACGCCGCACCAGATGTTCCAGGAGCAGGTGCGCGGCAACGTGGAAACCTGTGAGTTGGATCAGCTGGTGGGCAAGGTGGCGGCCAATATGATCCTGCCGTATCCGCCGGGCGTGCCGCTGGTGATGCCGGGGGAAATGATCACCGAAGAGAGCCGGGCAGTGCTCGACTTTCTGCTGATGCTGTGCTCGATCGGCGAACGCTATCCCGGTTTTGAAACCGACATTCACGGCGCCAAACTGACGGAGGACGGACGCTATCTGGTGAAGGTGTTGAAGGCCCCGCAGCCGTAATGCATAACACGCCCGGCGGTTTGGAAGATATGCCGGGCGTTCTCATTGACGGCATCGCCGCCGCCGGATACCTTGCCTCATCAGACCGAACAGGAGAGGCCGCCATGCTGGCGTTACGTCAGGTACACCATATCGCGATCATTGGCGCGGACTACGCCGCCAGTAAGCATTTTTACTGCGACGTTCTCGGATTTACCCTGCTGAGCGAAGTCTACCGCGAGGAGCGCGGCTCCTGGAAAGCCGACCTGGCGCTCAACGGGCAATACACTATCGAGCTGTTTTCTTTCCCTTCGCCGCCGGCCCGCGTCAGCCGCCCGGAGGCCTGCGGCCTGCGCCATCTGGCGTTCAGCGTTGACGACATTGGCCAGGCCATCGCCCATCTGCAGGCGGCCGGCGTCGCCTGCGAACCGGTACGCGTCGATCCTTATACCCAATCTCGTTTTACCTTTTTCAGCGATCCCGATGGTTTACCGTTAGAATTATACGAGAGTTAACGGCTTAATCGCCTCCCGGCGGCCACAGCCGGGGGCGGTTATGCTATGATCGCGCCCTTGCCCTACATGCCTACAGAGTTATTTCCGCCATGCAAGAGCCTGCTTTTCGCGTCGGGGAGTGGCTGGTTACCCCTGCCGACAACACCATCAGCCGCGACGGACGCCAAAAAACGCTGGAACCGCGCCTGATCGACATGCTGTGCTATTTCGCCCGGCATCCCGACGTGGTGCTGAGCCGCGACGAGCTGATCGACAACGTCTGGAAGCGCAATATCGTCACCAACCATGTGGTGACCCAATGTATTTCAGAGCTGCGCAAATACCTGAAAGACGGTGACAGCGACAGCCCGGAATACATTATCACCGTGCCCAAGCGCGGGTATAAGCTGGCGACGTCGGTGATCTGGTGTGAAGAAGGGGAGACGCAACCCGCTCCCGCACAGGCGCCGCAGATCGCGGTGATCATGCATGAGCCGGAAGACGGCAGCGAGGAAGACGAGACGCCGTACGTACCGCCGCGGCGGGCAAGCGCACCGCCTGCTGCGCCCGGCGAAAAGAAGCCGCGTTTTTATCGCCGCTCGACCTTCTGGGTGTGGTTGGCGTTTCTGGCGGCGCTCAGCGTCTGCGTGGCGTTTGTCGGCATCGCCACGCTGTCGCAGCGCGTGCCGGTATCCACCATGCCGGTGCTGCTCAACCCGCGCGATATCGATATTCGCATCCAGGGCGGCGAGAGCTGCAGCAACTGGATGCCGCAGCTCTCTTATGTGGTGGGCGTCAGCGAGCTGATCACCGATTCGCTGAACACCTACTCGACCTTCCTGGTACACGACCAGACCAACTACAACTATTCCGGCCCCAGCAACTCGGGCAAGTCGCTGTATATCGAGTTCGTCAATCAGCGCCACTACCGCGCCCAGCAGTGTTTCCTGTCCGTGCGGCTGGTGGATAACGCCGACAGCTCAGTCATGCTGGACAAGCGTTACTTTATTACCGCCGATAACCAGCTGAAGATCCAGACCGACTTCCTTTCCAGCCTGTCCGCTGCGCTGAAGCAGCCCTGGCCGCCACAGCTGGAGCAGCGCCTGGCGCAGCTGCTGCCCGACAACGGGCCGTTGCTGCAGCGTTTCTACCAGACGCACCAGTTGCTGATCCACGGCGACGCCGATTCGTTGACCCGCGCCAGCGCCCAGCTGAGCGAGCTGATTAAAAGCGCGCCGAACTTCCATTACCTGCTGGCCGAAAAGGCGCTGGTGGATCTGCTGCGTAATTCTTATCAACCGTTCGACAGCCAGGCCCTGGCGCAATTGCGCGCCGATATCAGCCATCTGGCGACGATCCCCGAATTGAAAAACACGCCAATCATGCAGCAAGTTCTGGCGGTAGATGCATTGACGCAGGGGCGCATTGACGAGGCGCACCGGGCGATCGATCTGGGGATTGAATTGCAAATGTCGTGGCTGAATTATGTGCTGCTGGGCAAGGTGTATGAAATGCAGGGGCAGAACCATTTGGCGGCGGATTCTTATATTACCGCATTTAATCTTCGCCCCGGCGAAGACACATTGCATTGGATCACCAATGGCGTATTCCAAACGTCATTGACCAACGTGGTGCCTTATTTAAATAACTATCAGCGCCAATAATTAACCGATATCACGCCGCCATTATTCTCCGGGAATCATGGCGGCGTTATTTATTGGTGAAGGCATGTTGCGTGAATGTATTATTTTGCTGCGCGATATTATTTCTTTTTTGCCGTTTGTTATGCGTCATTAACCTTGTCATGTTGTTGTTTTTAAATGATGTTTATCTTTTCTTTAGCTTACCTTTTTATCTTGATGTGTTAATGAAAAACCTCAGGTTATCATTTGTATGATCATGAGCGTAATCTCACTTTATCTTTAGGACTTTATTCCCCCCGATGGTTAGCATCCTGACTATCAAGCCGGCTCATTAAAATCTTTTATTTATGGGTGTGGCTTATAAGAAACGTAAATCAGGAGAAACTGACCATGGCTTCACCCAAGAAAATAGGGCTTATTGCCTGCACCGGCGTCGTCGCCGGTAATATGATGGGGAGCGGGATTGCCTTATTGCCCGCCAACCTGGCGAGTCTCGGATCTATCGCCATCTGGGGATGGGTGATCTCGATTATCGGGGCGATGTCGCTGGCCTATGTGTATGCCCGCCTCGCCACCAAAAACCCGCAGCAGGGCGGCCCTATCGCCTACGCGGGTGAAATTTCCCCGGCCTTCGGTTTCCAGACCGGCGTGCTTTATTACCATGCCAACTGGATCGGTAACCTGGCCATCGGCATTACCGCCGTTTCTTATCTTTCCACCTTCTTCCCGGCGCTGAACAACCCGGTACCTGCCGGCATCGCCTGTATCGCCATCGTGTGGGTCTTCACCTTCGTCAACATGCTGGGCGGAACCTGGGTCAGCCGTTTGACCACCCTGGGCCTGGTGCTGGTGCTGATCCCGGTGATCGTGACGGCCACCGTCGGCTGGCACTGGTTTGACGTCGCCACCTATCAGGCTAACTGGAATACCTCCGGCACCACCGACAGCCATGCGGTCATCAAAAGTATCCTGCTGTGCCTGTGGGCGTTTATCGGCGTGGAATCCGCGGCGGTCAGCACCGGCATGGTGAAAAACCCGAAACGCACCGTGCCGCTGGCAACCATGCTCGGCACCGGCCTGGCGGGCATTATCTACATCGCTGCCACCCAGGTGATCAGCGGTATGTTCCCGGCGTCTGAAATGGCCGCCAGCGGCGCGCCGTTCGCCATCAGCGCCTCGGCGATTATGGGCAACTGGGCCGCACCGATGGTTTCCGCCTTCACCGCCTTCGCCTGCCTGACGTCACTGGGTTCGTGGATGATGCTGGTTGGCCAGGCCGGGGTCCGTGCCGCCAACGACGGCAACTTCCCGAAAGTGTACGGCGAGCTGGATAAAAACGGCATTCCGAAGAAAGGCCTGCTGCTGGCCGGTTGCAAAATGACCGCGCTGATGGTGCTGATCACCCTGATGAGCTCCGCCGGCGGTAAAGCGTCCGACCTGTTCGGCGAGCTGACCGGCATCGCGGTGCTGCTGACCATGCTGCCTTACTTCTACTCCTGCGTAGACCTGATCCGCTTCGAAGGGGTCAACGTGCGCAACCTGCTGAGCCTGATCGCTTCGGTGTGCGGCTGCGGCTTCTGCTTCATCGCGCTGATGGGCGCCAACTCATTCGAACTGTCCGGCACCTTTATCATCAGCCTGATTATCCTGATGTTCTACGCCCGGAAAATGAATACCCGCCAGGCTGCCAACGCAGCGGCGGTCGATGAAAACACCACGGCCAAAGCGCACTGATTCGCGTCCGCTGACCGACTGAATTTACCCAGCCCCTTTCTTTCCGACCTGTCAGCCGCGACGGGAAGGGGCTTGCTTTGCCAGGAGAAATGCATATGAACGTTATCGCCATCATGAATCACATGGGTGTCTACTTCAAAGAAGAGCCTATCCGTGAACTGCATCAGGCGCTGGAAAGTCTGGATTTCCGCATCGTTTACCCTAACGATCGCGAAGACCTGCTGAAATTGATCGAGAACAACGCCCGTCTGTGCGGGGTGATCTTCGACTGGGACAAATACAACCTGGAGCTGTGCGAAGAGATCAGCCAGCTGAACGAGTACATGCCGCTGTACGCGTTCGCCAACACCTATTCGACGCTGGACGTCAGCCTGAACGATCTGCGCATGCAGGTGCGCTTCTTCGAATATGCGCTCGGCGCGGCAACCGACATCGCCGCCAAGATCAAACAGAATACCGACGAGTATATCGACACCATCCTGCCGCCGTTGACCAAGGCGCTGTTCAAATACGTGCGCGAAGGCAAATACACCTTCTGTACGCCGGGCCACATGGGCGGTACCGCGTTCCAGAAAAGTCCGGTGGGCAGTATCTTCTACGATTTCTTTGGCCCGAACACCATGAAGTCGGATATCTCGATTTCGGTGTCCGAACTGGGATCGTTGCTGGATCACTCCGGCCCGCACAAAGAGGCGGAAGAGTACATTTCCCGCGTATTCAACGCCGAACGCAGCTATATGGTGACCAACGGCACCTCCACTGCCAACAAGATCGTCGGCATGTACTCGGCGCCGGCGGGCAGCACGGTGCTGATTGACCGTAACTGCCACAAGTCGCTGACTCACCTGATGATGATGAGCGACATCACGCCGATCTACTTCCGTCCGACCCGCAACGCCTATGGCATCCTCGGCGGTATTCCGCAGAGCGAGTTCCAGCGCGCCACCATCGCCAAACGCGTGAAGGAGACCCCGAACGCCACCTGGCCGGTGCACGCGGTGATCACCAACTCCACCTATGACGGCTTGCTGTACAACACCGACTTTATCAAGAACACCCTGGACGTGAAATCTATCCACTTCGATTCCGCCTGGGTGCCTTACACCAACTTCCACCCGATCTATAAAGGCAAGTGCGGCATGAGCGGCGGCCGCGTGGAGGGCAAAGTAATCTATGAAACCCAGTCCACCCACAAACTGCTGGCGGCCTTCTCGCAGGCTTCGATGATTCACGTGAAGGGCGACATCAACGAAGAGACCTTCAACGAAGCCTACATGATGCACACCACCACCTCGCCGCACTATGGCATCGTGGCGTCGACCGAAACCGCTGCGGCGATGATGAAAGGCAACGCCGGCAAGCGCCTGATCAACGGCTCTATCGAGCGCGCGATCAAGTTCCGCAAAGAGATCAAACGCCTGAAAGTCGAATCCGACGGCTGGTTCTTCGACGTCTGGCAGCCGGAGCATATCGATGAGCCGGAATGCTGGCCGCTGCGTTCCGACAGCGCCTGGCACGGCTTCAAGAACATCGATAACGAACACATGTATCTCGACCCGATCAAGGTCACCATTCTGACGCCGGGGATGAGCAAGGAAGGCGAGATGCAGCCGTTCGGGATCCCGGCCAGCATCGTGGCGAAATACCTCGACGAACGCGGCATCATCGTCGAGAAAACCGGGCCGTACAACCTGCTGTTCCTGTTCAGCATCGGCATCGACAAAACCAAGGCGCTCAGCCTGCTGCGCGCGATGACCGACTTCAAACGCTCGTTCGATCTGAACCTGCGGGTGAAAAACATGCTGCCTTCGCTGTATCAGGAAGCGCCTGATTTCTATGAAAACATGCGCATTCAGGATCTGGCGCAGAACATTCACCGCCTGGTGGAGCAACACAACCTGCCGGACCTGATGTATCGCGCGTTCGAAGTGCTGCCAACCATGGTGATGAACCCGTACCAGGCGTTCCAGAAAGAGCTGCACGGCGAAGTGGAAGAAGTCTATCTGGAAGAGATGGTCGGCAAGGTCAACGCCAATATGATCCTCCCATACCCACCGGGCGTGCCGCTGGTGATGCCGGGCGAAATGCTGACCGAGGAGAGCCGGCCGGTGCTGGAGTTCCTGCAGATGCTGTGCGAAATCGGCGCGCATTATCCGGGCTTTGAAACCGACATTCACGGCGCCTATCGTCAGGCCGACGGACGTTATCGGGTGAAAGTGCTGAAGGCGAAATAACCGCAGCCAATAACAGGGGAGGCGCTCGCGCTTCCCCTTTGTCGTTCACCGACTGATGGGAGACCTCCATGAAAACACCCTCACAGCCGCGCGCAATCTACTATGTCGTAGCCATACAAATTTGGGAATATTTCAGCTTTTACGGCATGCGTGCGTTACTGATTCTCTATCTGACCCACCAACTCGGCTATACCGACAGCCACGCCATCGATCTCTACAGCGCTTACGCTTCGTTAGTTTATGTCACTCCTATTTTGGGCGGCTGGCTCGCCGACCGCCTGCTGGGCAATCGCGTCGCGGTGATTGCCGGCGCGGCGCTGATGACGCTGGGGCATATCGTGCTCGGCCTGAGTGCGGTCTCCGCCCAGTCGCTCTATCTGGCGCTGGCCATCATCATCTGCGGCTACGGCCTGTTCAAATCCAATATCAGCTGCCTGCTGGGCGAGCTGTATCCGGCGCAGGACTCGCGCCGCGAAGGGGGCTTCTCGCTGCTGTACGCCGCTGGCAACGTCGGTTCCATTTTGGCGCCGATCGCCTGCGGGTTGGCGGCCGAGCGCTATGGCTGGCACGTCGGCTTTGCGTTGGCCGGGATCGGCATGTTCGCCGGCCTGGCGATCTTCCTGCTCGGCGGGCGCCACTTCCGCCATACCCGCGGCGTGAATGCACCGCTGATGCGTGCCAAAAGCCTGGGTTTGCCGCACTGGGGTTGGCTGTTGGCGGCGCTGCTGGCATCGCCGCTGTTCTTCACGCTGCTGTTTGTGCACGACTGGGCCGGCTATTTGCTCGGGCTGGTATGCGTGGCGGCGGTGGTGCTGGTGGCGCGCATTATGCTGCGTGCGGACGCCGGCCAGCGCCGGGGGCTGTGGCAGATCGTTGTGCTGATGCTGCTGGGCACGCTGTTCTGGGCTTTCGCCCAGCAGGGCGGCAGCTCCATCAGCCTGTTTATCGATCACTTCGTCGATCGGCGCTGGTTCGGCTGGACGGTGCCGACCGCGCTGTTCCAGTCGGTTAACGCCTGCGCGGTGATGCTGGGCGGCGTGGCGCTGGCATGGCTGGCGAGCGGCGACGGCACGGGCGATCGCACGCTGCGCATCTGGTGCAAGTTCGCCTTCGGTCTGCTGTTGATCGGCGTCGGCTTTACGCTGATGGCGCTCAATACGCGGCTGCACGGGCCGGGATCGATGGGGCTGATGATCGCCGGCCTGGCGGTGATGGGCTTCGCCGAACTGTTTATCGATCCGGTGGCGATGGCGCAGATCACCCGGCTGAATATCCCCGGCGCCACCGGCGTGCTGACCGGTATCTATATGCTGGCGACCGGCTCGATCGCCAACTACCTGGCGGGCATTATCGCCAATCAGACCGCCGAGGATCACATCGAGGGGGCGGCGATGCAGGCGTATGGCCGCATTTTCGCTCAGATCGGCTGGGGAGCGGCCGGATGCGCGCTGGCTGTGATCGCGGTGCTGGGCGGCTGGTGGTTGCTGACGCGGCGCCAGGCCCGGACGGTTAATGCTTGATTGATGACGGTAGGCGGGGTTAACGTGCAGCTATGTAGAAGTGACAAAGCCTACCGATGAATACTGATCAATTAACGACGCGGGTGGCAGACCAGTTGGGCGCGCAGCAGCGGCTGCTGGTGGCGTTCAGCGGCGGCCTGGATTCCAGCGTACTGCTGCATGTGCTGGCGGCCTTGCGCCGCCAGCGTCCGGCGCTGCAGCTGCGTGCGCTGCACGTGCATCACGGCCTGAGCGCCTTTGCCGACCGCTGGGTTGAGCATTGCCGCAGCCGCTGTGCCGACTGGCAGATCCCGCTGACGGTGACGCACGTGCAGGTGGACGCCCGCCAGGGCGGTATCGAAGCGGCGGCGCGTGCGGCGCGCTATACCGTCTTCAGCGCCGCGCTGACGGAGGGCGAAGCGCTGCTCACCGCTCAACACCTCGACGATCAAAGCGAAACCTTCCTGTTGGCGCTCAAGCGCGGCAGCGGGCCGGCGGGGCTGTCGGCGATGGCGGCACGCGCGGCGTTGGGCGAGCACCTGCTGTTGCGGCCGCTGTTGGGTTGTTCGCGTCAGACGCTGGAAAGCTACGCGCAACGCCACGCCTTAACCTGGATAGATGACGACAGCAATCAGGACACGCGCTTCGATCGCAATTTCCTGCGCTTGCAGGTGCTGCCGCAGCTTAATCAACGCTGGCCGCACTTCGCCTCGGCGGTGTCGCGCAGCGCCGGCCTGTGCGCCGAGCAGGAGCAACTGCTGGACGAACTGCTGGCGGAACCGCTGCAAAGCCTGTTGGCGGCGGATCGCTCATTGGCGATTGACGGCCTGACGGACTGTTCGCCGGTGCGGCGCTTCGCCTTGCTGCGGCGCTGGATCGCATTGTTTAACGTCACTATGCCGGCGCGTGAGCAGCTTCAGCGCCTGTGGGAAGAGGTGGCGCTCAGCCGGGAGGATGCCGAACCGCAGCTGCAGCTCGGCGCCTATCAGATTCGCCGTTTCCGCGGCCGGTTGCACCTGTTGCCGCCGCTGGCGGCGCTGCGCGATGTGCATCTGCCCTGGCAGCCTGACCAGCCGCTGACGTTGCCGGACGGGCTGGGGCAGTTGATTCCCGGTGAGGGCGAGCTGGTGCTGCGCGCACCGCAGCCATCGCAACAGGTCAGCGTTCGGTTCGGCGGCGTGCAGGGTGTGGTGCGCATCGTGGGGCGCGCCCATTCGCGGCCGATAAAAAAACTGTGGCAGGAGCTGGGTATTCCGCCCTGGCAGCGTGAACGCATCCCGTTGATTTATTATGATGAGCAGCTGATCGCCGCGCTGGGCGTATTCGTCTGTGAAGCGGGGCAGGTGCCGGAAGGCGAACGCCCGTGGCGGCTGCGCTGGGAAAAAAATCATAATAGCGAGGAGCAATGATGAAGTTTGTGGGGATCACGCTGTTGGCCACCGGCCTGTTCAGCCTGCCGGCGTTGGCGGCGGGGGATGCGGCCGCCGGCCAGGCGAAAGCCGCCGCCTGCGCGGCGTGCCACGGCGCGCAGGGCAAGGTGACGGTGCCGATGTACCCGAATCTGGCCGGGCAGAACGCCATGTACCTGCAGCACGCGCTGCAGGCGTATAAGAAAGGGGAGCGCAACGGCGGCCAGGCTGAGGTGATGAAGGCCTATGTGTCGGGGCTGTCGGATGACGATATCGCCGATCTGGCGGCCTTTTACGCCAGCCTGAAGCCTTAAATGACGAGGGCAGCCGTTGGGCTGCCCTGTTGGGATGGGGTTACCGCTGCTCAGTCCGACAGACTGACGACCACGGTACCGATTTCCGGATGACTGAAACTGCTGATATGGTCAAGGCGCAGGTCGCGCTGTTGGCCGTTCTGTTCGATGGTCAGATACTCAACGCGTTTCTTTTGCAGCAGGTCGATCGCCTTGGCCTCGATCACTTCTCCGTCGCGTAACTCCAGCTTCAGAATAAGTTTATGCTGACAGGCGAGTTCCAGGTTGTCGTAGTCATCGCAATTGATGGGTTGGTACTCATCATTCATCAACATAGTCGCTCACCAATAAGTTAGCGGCGGCAAAGGCCGCCTGTTCCCTAACGGAGGACGGTAGCGCGTCGTTCGCTGCGACATCGTCCAATGCCTTTAACGCACAAGCCAGCGCATCAGGCACGTAGCCAAGATCTCCACTGCCAATCTCGGCGTAAGTACGGCGTACTAACTCACAGTATTGTTGCACAGTTTCCTCCCTTAAGAACCTCTGCATCATCAAGACCGCTCTCGCGATGAGGCGCAGGCTCTCGGAGTTTTATCCTATCCTAGACGACTATAGCACAGCTGTTATGGAGTTATCAGCACCCTGGCACGCCTTTCGTTCTGCGCCGGGCCGGGCTGCGCTGGCGGCGTTCGGCACTGATCAAGTACACTGTCGCCGGATAATAACGAGGTCACCCATGGCGCTGAAAGCAACCATTTATAAAGCCGCGGTCAATATCGCTGATATGGATCGTCACTTCTACCACGACGCCACGCTGACGCTGGCGCAACACCCGTCCGAAAACGAGCAGCGTATGATGCTGCGTTTGTTGGCCTGGATCTGCCATGCCAACGAGCGGTTGGTGTTCACCAAAGGGCTGAGCGCCGACGATGAGCCGGAGATCTGGCAGCGCAACGACCACAACGGCCTGGAAATGTGGATCGAGATGGGATTGCCCGACGAGAAGCGTATTCGCAAGGCCTGCAACCAGTCACCGCGCGTGGTGCTGTACGCTTACGGCGAGCGCGCCGCGCACGTATGGTGGCAGGGAATGCAGGGCAAGGTGGCCGGCCACAAGAACCTGAGCGTGCGTTTCCTCGACGACGAACAGCTGGCGCGCCTGACGGCATTGGCCAGTCGCACCATGACGCTGCAGGCGACGTTGCAAGAGGGAACTATTTGGCTGTCCGATGCTCAGAATAGTCTGGAAATCCAGTTTGCCGAGTGGCAGCAGGCACAGGTGTGACCGGTGCTTGAACTGTCAAGAAACGTAGCCATACCGGATAATGAGCTGGAATTGACGGCGATCCGCGCGCAGGGCGCGGGCGGCCAGCACGTGAACAAAACCTCAACGGCGATCCATTTGCGCTTTGACATCCGGGCATCCAGCCTGCCAGAGTATTATAAGGAACGGCTGCTGGCGCTGAATCATCATCTTATTACCGCTGATGGCGTGGTGATTATCAAGGCGCAAGAGTATCGCAGCCAGGAATTGAATCGCGAAGCGGCGTTGGCCAGGCTGGCCGCGCTGATTCGGCAGGCGATGGTGGTGGAAAAAACGCGCAAGGCGACCAAGCCCACGAAAGGGGCCAAACTGCGTCGCCTGGAAGGCAAGGCGCGTAAAGGCGCCACCAAGGCGCTGCGTGGCAAGGTTCGCACTTAGGAATACATGAACACAGTAGGAGAATAACTGTGAAAAAAATTACGGTAGCCCTGTTCCTCGCGGCAGGCGCACTCTCGTTGTTGGGATGCAACAATCATTATCAACCGAAGGAACAACCGCTGCAGCCGATGCCGCAGAGCTATCAAGGGGTGTTGCCTTGCGCCGATTGCGGCGGTCTGGATACGGCGCTGTTCCTGGATGAGGACGGCACCTTCGTGCTGCAGGAAACCTATCGCGGCACCAAAGACGGCGATCAGACCTTTGCCGATTACGGTAAATGGGCGCGCACGGCGGATAAACTGGTGCTGACCGACAGCAACGGCGAAAAACGCTACTTCCGCCCGGTGGGCAAGAGCCTGGAAATGCTGGATCGCAGCGGCGTGCCGATCGAGTCCAAGCTGAATTACCGCCTGGATCCGGTTGAGAAGCCGTTGCCTAAAACGCCGATGACGTTGAAAGGCAGCTACACCTATATGGCGGACGCGGCCGTCTTCAAGGACTGCGCGACCGGCAAAACCTTCCCGGTAGACAACAACATCGCGCTGGAGCAAGGTTACGCCAAAGCATATAAGACCGCCGGCGAGCCGGTATTCCTGACGTTCAGCGCGCACTTCAGCGTGCAGCCGTCGATGGAGGAAGGTCTGACCGAAAAAGCGCTGGTGCCGGACGGTAAAATCGCGTTCGACCGCAGCAAGAACTGCAGCAGCAAATAAGCAATTTCGGATATAAAAAAACCCGCCTGAGCGGGTTTTTTATTTTCTGACGTTCGTCGCTTAGCGTTTGATCTGGCCCAGCAGGAAATCAACGATTTCGCCGGTTTTGATCATTTGCTTCTCGCCGACGCGGCGGTTCTTGTACTCGATCTCTTCGTTGTCGAGGTTGCGGTCGCCGATAACGATAGAGTGCGGCACGCCGATCAGCTCCATATCCGCGAACATCACGCCCGGACGCTCTTTGCGGTCATCGAGGATCACGTCGATGCCGTGGGAGCGCAGGGTGTTGTACAGCTCTTCGGCCAGCGCCTGCACGCGGAACGACT
This sequence comes from Serratia sp. 2880STDY5682894, assembly GCF_001537385.1. Taxonomy (NCBI): domain Bacteria; kingdom Pseudomonadati; phylum Pseudomonadota; class Gammaproteobacteria; order Enterobacterales; family Yersiniaceae; genus Serratia; species Serratia sp. 2880STDY5682894. Next base: position 377,680 of record NZ_FCJA01000005.1, read on the forward strand.
TGTGCATGTTCATCGGCAGGATCGCTACCTGGAACGGCGCGATGGCGTCCGGCCAGATGATGCCGCGTTCGTCATGGTTCTGCTCGATGGCGGCGGCCACGACGCGCGTAACCCCGATGCCGTAGCAACCCATGGTCAGCACCTGGTTGCGGCCGTCTTCGCCCTGCACGGTCGCTTTCATCGCTTCCGAGTACTTGGTGCCGAGCTGGAAGATATGGCCCACTTCGATGCCGCGTTTGATCAGCAGCGTGCCCTGACCGTCCGGGCTGGCGTCGCCTTCCACCACGTTACGGATATCGGCCACCTGTGGCAGCGGCAAGTCGCGCTCCCAGTTGATGCCGAAGTAGTGTTTGCCGTCAACGTTGGCACCGGCGCCAAAGTCGCTCATCGCCGCTACGCTGCGGTCAGCAACCACCGGCATCGGCAGGTTGACCGGGCCGAGTGAACCCGGGCCGGCGCCGACGATGGCGCGAATTTCTTCTTCGGTGGCGAAGGTCAGCGGCGCGGCAACCTGCGCCAGCTTCTCGGCCTTGATTTCGTTCAGCTCGTGATCGCCGCGCACCAGCAGGGCAACCAGCTTGTGGCCGCTCTCTTCGGTGGCGCGCACCATCAGCGTCTTCACGGTTTTTTCCACCGGTAACTGGAACTGCTCGACCAGCTCAACGATGGTTTTGGCGTTTGGCGTATCCACCAGGCGCAATTCTTCGCCGGCCGCCGCGCGTGGAGCCGCCGGTGCGACCGCTTCCGCCAGCTCGATGTTGGCGGCGAAGTCGGAACCGGTGGAGAACACGATATCGTCTTCACCGCTGTCTGCCAGCACCTGGAATTCGTGCGAGGCGCTGCCGCCGATCGAGCCGGTATCGGCCTGCACCGGGCGGAAATCCAGGCCCATGCGGCTAAAGATTTTGCTGTACGCTTCGTACATCGCGTCGTAAGTCTCCTGCAGAGACTCCTGTGAGGTATGGAAGGAGTAGGCATCCTTCATCAGGAACTCACGGGAACGCATCACGCCGAAACGCGGGCGCACTTCATCGCGGAACTTGGTCTGGATCTGGAAGAAGTTCAGCGGCAGCTGTTTGTACGAGCTGATCTCGTTGCGGATCAGATCGGTGATCACTTCTTCATGCGTCGGGCCCAGCACGAACGGACGGTCGCCGCGGTCGACAAAGCGCAGCAGCTCGGGGCCGTATTGCTCCCAACGGCCGCTTTCCTGCCACAGGTCGGCAGGCTGAACCACCGGCATAGACACTTCGATCGCATTAGCATTGTTCATTTCTTCGCGAACGATGTTTTCAACCTTTTTCAGAACGCGCAGGCCGGTCGGCAGCCAGGTGTAAAGACCGGAGGCCAGCTTGCGGATCATCCCGGCGCGCAGCATCAGCTGGTGGCTGATCACTTCGGCGTCGGCAGGTGTCTCCTTCAGAGTGGAGAGCAGATATTGGCTAGTACGCATGGTGTTTTGGTTCCGTTAGAACTGCAAATTGCATCGGGCTGCCAGAGTGGCGGCCAAAAGTGACAAAAGTGGTTTAGTTTACCAGCGCGAGCGGGTCGCCAAAAGAGAGGCGGCGGAATTTTAACGCGGGTCGAGCGCCAACACTTCGGTATGACCGTCCACGACGCGCCAGCGCACGTTGAAATCCAACAGCCAGACGGCGTAATCCCGTTCGACGTCCTCTCCTTTACGATAGGCGGGACGGGGGTCTTGCGCTAGCACCTGGCTGATAAAACGCCTTAATTGCGGGTAACGCGCCTGATGTTGCTGCAGCTGCTGTTCGGCCTGTGGCGCGAAGCGCACCGGCATGTCGCCGGTGGGCGCGGCCTGGGCAAAACCGGCGCGGGCCTGCGGCTGGCTCTCGGCGAACGGCAGATAAGGCTTGATGTCCACCACCGGGGTGCCGTCGACCAGATCGAGGCTGCCCAGCTCCAGCACCACTTCGCCGTTTTTTACCCGCACGCCTTTCAGTTCGATCAGGGACATGCCGAGCGGGTTGGGGCGGAAGGTGGAGCGGGTGGCGAACACGCCCATGCGGGCATTGCCGCCTAAACGCGGCGGTCGCACCGTCGGCCGCCAGCCGCCTTCCAGGGTTTGATGGAAAATGAACATCACCCACAGATGGCTGAAATCGCTGAGGCCGCGTACCGCCTCCGCCTGGTTGTAGGGCGGCAGCAGCAGCAGTTCGCCACCACCGTCTTCGACCAGCCCCGGCTGGCGGGGAACGGCGAATTTTTCTTTATACGGCGAGCGGATCACGCCGATCTGCTCGAAAACGAATTCGGTCATTTGGACGAGACGTTAAGCGCCGAGCCCTGGCAGACGGCCTGCTGGTAACAACCGGCGACGCCGCTGACAATCTGGCAGTCGTGCAGTAGCACGGCGTTGGCCTTCATGTAAGACGCGCGGATTTGCATGCGCTTACGGGCGGTGGCCAGATTCGGTGGGGAGTCTTGTACGGTGGTTTGGCACGATTCGCCGGACACTTCACCCAGATCGCGGAACGGTTTGCCCACGAGCTCTTCTGCACTTTTGTACAGTTTTACCGGAGCAGGGCGGGCGGCCGGCGTGGTCTTGGCCGGGCTGGTGGTGGTCGGCTTGCTGGTGCTGTTTGTTGAGGACGGCGCGATACGTTGCGATGAACATCCGGCCAGCGCGAGCGCTAACAAACAGAGAGGTAAAACACGCATTGAGATTCCTCTGCCTTAATGAAAGTGGCGCTATTGAAGCAATCTATGGCGGAAATAACAAGACGGGCCTTGGCCCGTCTTGCAATTATAGGAATAAAATTGGCGAATAAGCGCTTACCAGCCTTTCACCGCACCACCGTTGAAGATTTTGTTGGCGGCGGCGTCGACTTCGTCAGACTGATAGGCCTGCACGAATTTCTTCACGTTTTCCGCATCTTTGTTATCTTCGCGCGCAACCAGCAGGTTGACGTAAGGCGAGTCTTTGTCTTCCACGAACAGACCGTCTTTCGCCGGCGTCAGGCCGATCTGGCTGGCGTAAGTGGTGTTGATTACCGCCAGCGCGATCTGCTGATCATCCAGGGAACGTGGCAGCTGAGGCGCTTCCAGCTCAACCAGCTTCAGGTTTTTCGGGTTCTCGGTCACGTCCAGCACGGTCGGCAGCAGGCCAACGCCGTCTTTCAGTTTGATCAGGCCGACTTTCTGCAGCAGCAGCAGCGAACGGCCCAGGTTGGTCGGATCGTTAGGCAGTGCGATCTGAGAGCCGTCTTTCAGTTCGTCCAGCGATTTGATTTTCTTGGAGTAACCGGCAATCGGGTAAACAAAGGTGCTGCCGACCGGCACCAGCTTGTAACCGCGATCTTTGATTTGCTGATCCAGGTATGGCTTGTGCTGGAAGGCGTTCAGATCGATATCGCCTTTGCTCAGCGCTTCGTTAGGCAACACGTAGTCGTTGAAGGTCACCAGCTCAACGTCCAGACCGTATTTCTCTTTCGCCACTTTCTGAGCGACTTCAGCTACTTGCTGCTCAGCGCCGACGATCACACCGACCTTGATGTGGTTTGGATTCTTTTCATCCTGGCCACAGCCCGCCAGAGCCAGAGTACCGATCAGTGCGCCAATTGCCGCGATGGATTTAAATTTTAACGACATATCCCTTCCTCATTAGACTCGCATTAACATGCTGTGAAACTATTTATGGGTAACGGCTTTGACGATGCGATCGCCGCAGAACTGGATCAGATAAACCAAAACTACCAGTAATACTAATACGGTATTCATCACTGTGGCGTTATAACCGATATAACCGTATTGGTAACCGATTTGGCCCAGACCACCGGCGCCGACCGCGCCGCCCATGGCGGAGTAGCCCACCAGGGTGATCAGCGTGATGGTTGCGGCGTTGACCAGGCCCGGCAGGGCTTCCGGCAGCAACACTTTCTTGATGATCTGCATCGGCGTGGCACCCATGGCGCGCGCCGCTTCCACCAGACCGGACGGGATCTCCAGCAGGGCATTTTCCACCATGCGCGCGATGAACGGTGCGGCACCCACGGTCAACGGCACGATGGCCGCCTGCAGACCGATAGAGGTGCCGACGATCATGCGGGTAAACGGAATCATCCAAACCAGCAGGATAATGAACGGGATGGAACGGAAGATGTTCACCAGCCCGGACAGGATTTTATACAGCGAGTTGTTGGCGATGATTTGCCCCGGGCGGGTGACATACAGCAGCACGCCGACCGGCAGGCCGAGCACGAAACCGAAGAAGCCGGAGACAAAGGTCATCATGACGGTTTCCCACACGCCACGCGCCATCAACCACATCATTGCCTCAGACATAACCCAGAACCTCTACTTTTACCTGATTTTCTTGCAGGAACTTAATCGTCGCCAGCGCGTCTTCGTCGCTGCCGTGCAGCTCCGCCAGCATCACGCCGAATTTCACGCCGCCGGCATAATCCATCTGGGCGCTGATAATGTTGTTGTTCACGTTGAAGCGGCGAGCGGCTTCAGACAGCAGCGGCGCATCGACCGACTGGCCGGTGAATTCCAGGCGCAGCAGCGGCTGGCGGTCGCCCTGACGTTCCGGCGACAGGCGCACGGCGTAGTCGTCCGGGATATCCAGATGCAGCGTGGACTGAATGAACTGCTGGGCCAGCGGGGTTTTCGGGTGTGAGAACACTTCGCTGACGCTGTCTTTTTCGATCAGTTGCCCCTGGCTGATGACCGCGACCTGGTCGCAGATGCGTTTCACCACGTCCATTTCGTGGGTGATGAGCAGAATGGTCAGGCCCAGACGGCGGTTGATGTCTTTCAGCAGTTCCAGGATGGAACGGGTGGTGGCCGGATCCAACGCGCTGGTGGCTTCGTCGCACAGCAGCACTTTGGGATTGCTGGCCAGCGCACGGGCGATCGCCACGCGCTGTTTCTGGCCGCCGGACAGGTTGGCCGGGTAGGCGTCGTGCTTGTCCGCCAGGCCGACCAGCTCCAGCAGTTCGGTCACGCGCTTTTTGATCTCGGCGCGCGGCGTATTGTCCAGCTCCAGCGGCAGCGCCACGTTGCCGAACACCGTGCGGGAAGAGAGCAGGTTGAAGTGCTGGAAGATCATGCCGATTTGGCGACGGGCGCGCGTCAGTTCGCTTTCCGACAGCGAAGTCAGATCCTGACCATCGACCAGGACCTGGCCGGACGTTGGGCGCTCCAGCATGTTGGCGCAGCGGATCAGCGTGCTTTTGCCGGCACCGGAAGACCCGATAACGCCATAGATTTGCCCGGCAGGGACGTGAAGGGTCACGTCAGAGAGCGCGGTAATAGTGCGCGAACCCTGCTGGAACACTTTAGTGATGTTAGAAAGTTTAATCATATTCTTCTTATTTTAGCGTGGTTGCCCGTGGCTAGATAAAAGTAAACCTCGGCGTGGAACCAAGGTATGGATCAGATGTTAAGGCGTCTAGACGTCTAAGTCAACGGCCAACGACGTTCTCCGGCGTTCTCAGTGCGGGGCAAAACATGCGATACTGTCAGCGTATACAGGCCCTCAGGAGCAAAGCGGTGACACAAAGCGTTCCAGCAATTTTTCTCGATCGTGACGGTACGATTAACGTTGACCATGGCTATGTCCATGAAATCGACAACTTCCACTTTATTGACGGCGTGATTGACGCCTGTCGCGAACTCAAAAAGATGGGCTTCGCGTTGGTGATGGTGACCAACCAGTCCGGTATTGCGCGCGGCAAGTTCAGCGAAGACCAATTTATGTACCTGACCGAGTGGATGGACTGGTCGCTGGCCGATCGCGACGTCGACTTCGACGGCATCTATTTCTGCCCGCACCATCCGGAGGCAGTAATAGAAGAGTATCGTCAGGTGTGTGACTGCCGTAAACCGCAGCCGGGCATGCTGCTACAAGCGCAGCAGGAATTGAACATCGATATGGCCGCTTCTTATATGGTGGGTGATAAACCGGAAGATATGCAGGCGGCGATCGCAGCCGGCGTCGGCACCAAAGTGCTGGTGCGTACCGGTAAGCCGGTGACGGAGCAGGGCGAGCAGCTGGCCGATTGGGTGCTAAATAGCCTGGCGGACCTGCCGGCAGCCATCAAAAAGCGGGTTTAATAGGCGTTACGAATGAATAGTGAGCGGTCAGATAAAAAATGCATATTATCGCTTGTCATTCTGAACCGGCTCCCTATAATGCGCCTCCATCGACACGGAACATGTGAACAACTTCACAGAGTATCCGGGGGGTCGCAGAGAAAAAATCCTGAAAATTAGGGTTGACTCTGAAAGAGGAAAGCGTAATATACGCCACCTCGAGTTAGCAAGCGAAAGCGCCTAACTC
>NZ_FCJA01000006.1:0-366703 GCF_001537385.1 Serratia sp. 2880STDY5682894
GCGCGCACCTGCAGCAGGCAGAACAGGCAATAAGGCACGAAGCTGCTGCCGATGCCGATATCGCCGTAGGCCATCAGCTTGACGAAGCTGACCAGCACCCCGGCGAGGAAAATTTCCACCATGCACCAGGTTTTGAACTGGAACAGCACCCGGGCCATCCACTCTTTGAGCCCCAGCGGCAAGCGCACTTTGGCGCACAGCAGAACGATCGCCACCATGCAAAACGCCGGGATCAGCTGCACGAACACCATAAACAAGGTGGCCATACTGGCGTAATCTTCCGCCACCATGACCTCCGGAATTTGAATCAGCCGGATTTCGTTGCCGAGGCCGGCGACGCGCATGTTGATAAACGGGAAAATGTTGGCCAGCACCAGCATGAACAAGGCACTGAGCGCGTAACCGATCGGCCGCTTGCGCGGTTCGTCCCAGCGGACGCTGAGCGTGGTTTTGCAGCGCGGGCATACCGCTTTGCTGCCATAGGCCAGCGGCGGTAGCGCCACCAGCATGTCGCACTGCGGGCAAAGCGTCTTATCGTGTGACGACGCGTCGATGTGCTGTAGCGCTGGCCGACAGAAGGATGGCAACTGGTTTTCCCTGCAATTGGGGGGCAATGTACGGGGTATTTGACTCAAAAAACGGTCCCAAGAATGATCATGATAGTTTCATTAAGCGATTTTCGCGCAGAGGTTAGTCGTATTAAGCGTGCGCACTTGCTCTGCTATATCGTCTATGATCTGAAAACGTCGGCGATACTCCGCCCGCTTTTTACTGGGGATATGTTCCAAAGATTTTCTTTCAAACGTCAATGGCAGCTGCCAGCGCCACGAATTCTGTTTTACCCCACCTATCAACGACCAGAAATCGTCGTAACTTGCATGCAAATGTCGGCCTTTACTCATTCGATACCGCAGTGAGCGAAAAACGTGTCCATTATCGCTGACGCCATAAATAGCGTGTACCGCGGTGAGATCAGCGAGGCGGCTAATAAACTCCATCAAAACACGTTTGGGGAAAATACCCGACAGAGCGCGCGTAGCTTCTTTGATGGTCTCGTGAGGGACATGCCGTCCAGGACCTTGCAGGCCACCAATGACGAAATGCCATTCGGCCCTCTCGGACACGGCAGAAAAGGTCGCGCTGGCGAGCAGTTCTTTATTGTCGCCACGCAACCATAGCGTTGACTCGCCCTCTCGTTCTGCTTTGTGCGCACAAGAGGCCGAAATGGTAAAACGAGCTTTCTCTCTGCCGGTGAATTCCGCCAAAATCGTTTCTTCTCGCGATATCAGCGCGCTGGACAGTGCTTTGTTACTGAGAGAGGACACATACCGGTAATGGCTGACAATTGCCGATGCACGTTGTTTGGCATTGAGGTTGCGCGTCAAGTATTGCCGGTGCGTTTTACACGGGAATGTGTCTTGATTATATAGCATCGATTTCAACTCACTCTGTAGAGTTAAAATGGATAGTGATTTTTTAGTCGATGAATAGTATAAAATAAGGCGAAGCAAGAACTTTGCACGGAAGCTCTTTTTCCTCCACGCCGGACCAGGGACGATCTGTCCCGAGAGTAATTCTAAGATAATATTTCTTTTCAAGATTTCCATCCTATAAGTGCGTTTTTTATTTTGATTTTTCGTTTATTAATTGACGGCATTCTTGATATTTTAATGGGGGATTGTTAATTTATTATCCATAATCTATCAAGATTTGATGGAGAAGGCGCTTTTAACCGGACAGCATGTCGTCCTGAGTCTGCTTCGGCCGGCCTTTTGCGCATGCGGTTCAGGTTGTGCACCTGGTTGGTGAGCAGTGCTACTTGCGGAGAATGTAGCTGCAACTTTAATCAATGTATTGAAGTGACATGGTAAGGTTGAAAATAGTGCATAGGGTGAACGGCTTTCCGATAAATTTTTTCTGAATAGGACAATTATTGGTAACGCCTGCCTTGTAAGAAAAATGCGGTGCCGGCGTCAAATACCTATTTGTGGGAGAGTTCTCTGTTTGTTGCTGAGTGATAATGTGCTGCCAGGTATATATATTAGTGTGTTTGTTTAATCATTCACACAACCAGCAAGCGTCGTAAGCAGAATAATCTGTTGCTACGGTTGAACCTCACCGTCTTTTCCCTCATCTGGGAAAAGACATTATCGCCAGTGTTAAATTACTGGCTTGTTTATAAAGTGAGGTTGTTATGTGTGGATGTTTGATTTCAAGAACGAAGGACTTTAGCTTTAATGATCAGCGTTATAGAGTTTTTATTGCTCATGACAAGCAAGCACATGGCGATTTAAAAGCGCTTTACTTTCTCGATGCCAATACTCAGTTCTCCAGGCTGACTGAACGCCATCGGTACAGAAGTAACGACAATATTCTTTATGTCGGCATCGGCTATCAGGATGGGGTGGATAGACTAAAGGCAAGAACCCGCGACTATACGGTTCCCTCTGATGATAAAGAGTTTATTGACGGTGGCGGAGCGCCGGCATTTTATCAGTTTATCACCACACGCGTTAAGCCTTGGATTGAGTCACACTACTCAATCAATAAAGACAAACAAACGCTGGCAGGTCATTCACATGGCGGGCATTTTGTACTTTATACGTTGTTGAACCATTCTGACGCGTTTCAAAATTATCTGGCAGCCAGCCCATCGATCTGGTGGGGGAATGGCGCGTTGCTTCCTGATGGCAAGTTAACAATCGCTGAAAGCGTTAATAAAATAACCCTGATGATCGGCGAGTATGAAGAAAAGGTTCATCCGCAAAGCAATCAAACTGAAAGAGAGCGGGTGACCAGAATTAATGCAACACCCAAATTGCGAGTCAGGCATCTGGCAAAAAAACTGATCGAAGATGAGCAACGCTGTGCTTTTATTTTCTGCTCAGGGCGTCGTCACTCGGGGGTCATCAAGGATTATGCACTGATGGCGAATGCGATTGCGGCGCATAATATTCAAAGTGATGGGCTTTAGTGGCGTGATGCGATCATTTTTTTGAACGCCTGCAAGTGAGCCGCTTTTAGCCGTCTGCAGGTATTCACCAGGGAAACTAAAAATGAGAACGGTATGCCAATATCAGACAATGAAAATCTGTTTTAACCTTATCTCTTATAATGACTGCTGCGGGATCATTGTCGTCCATCTATTATGCCGACGAGATCCTGCAAGCGTACGTGCTTTTTGAGCCGAAACCGGGCGTCTGTCGCCTCACCTCCCATGCTTCCCTTTGCTTACCTTTTCGCCGGTTAAACAACCGTTTAATCATCCGCTGTTATAATTACCCCTGTTGAGTCTTGATGGATGAATGTTTTCTCCTCAAGCATTGCGATGCGGCGCTCTGTGGAGCGGCATCCGTTTTTTGGACATGCCGGTGGTTCGGTGAGAAGTTAGGAGAAGTGCACTATGAGCAGAAAAGACAAGCTCGCGGCGGCCCTGCTGGCCATCTTCCTGGGTGGGTTGGGCATTCACAAGTTTTACTTAGGCATGAAGTGGTGGGGGCTGTTCTACCTGCTGTTCTGCTGGACGGGGATCCCGGCGATTGTCGGCTTTATCGAAGGCATTATTTATCTGTTCCAGTCGGAAGAGAAATTCAACCAGAAATACAATCCTGGTCTGATTTAACGCGTTTTCTGGCGGCGCTTCCTGTTAAGGGGAGCGCCGCTTTTCATTCCGCTACTGTTTTTTCATCATCATCTTGCCGCGCATCTCTTTGCTCATCATTTTATTCGAGCTGGAGATTACGCAGTTATATTGCTTGCCTTGGTTGATGATCATAAAGGTGCTGACCGGATTTTTAAAATCCTTGTCGATGGTGAAATAAATATAGGCCTGCGGCAGTGCGGCCGGTTTAAAGGCGCCGAAGGCATACACATCCGCCAGGCCCAACGCGGAGAGATCGACCGTCAGCTCCATGGGCTTCATGGAATCCGGTGATGGGAACATCGATTTGGCCGACATCATCATGGTGCTGCTGTTAATGGTGTAATCGGTTTTAACCTTCATGCCCATATATTTCGATTCCGGCATGGAAAGTTCTTTTTTGCAGGCGGCGTCGTGCTGTGGAGCCGGGCTGCCGTTTTCCATCACGGCGTGCACGTGTTCCAGCGTCACTGCCGCGCTGCCGGTGGTAGGCTGCGCATCGGCCGCGTAAGCCGCGCCGCTGAAGGCGGCTACAGAGGTAAGGATGATGCCTGTAACGATTTTCATTGTCGCTCTCCGGAATACTAATAATGATATTAATTGCGGTGTGTAGCCTATTGGCTTGATAAAACGCAAGGTTACCCGTTCCGTGGAAATAAAATCCCATCGGAATATTGCTATAGAATGTTTTTCCACCCTCGCGGTTAGCGGGGGTGATTCAACTTTGCTAAACGCCTTTCACTTTTTTATTCAGCGTTTTTACCTGCATATAAATAGTATGTCTAAACATAGTCAATGTTTAGAATATACACAAATTATTGCGGTTTTTTTCCTCTTTTATCTTTTGGCTTTTAATGGGGTTGCGAATATTGCATTGAGATACAGAGGGTTATCTTTTTACGTTGAAATCAACTCTGTGAAGCGTTATTTATGTGATCTTCACAGTCACAGAAATAACGATGAAATTATTACCTTTCTATTTAACGGCTAATTATTCATGGCATAGGCTTCAACCCCGCTAACCGCCTGAGCTAGAATCAGGCGGTTTTCTCGTGGAAAAGGATATCGCCATGGCCGCCTGGGCCCTTTTGATCGTCGGTTGGTTGTTGATTTGGCAGGATCACCCGGTTTTCGGCGTGCTGTGCATCGCGCTGTTTGCCGTGCTGCAATGGGCGAAGTACGCCGCTAAAAGCGCGCAAGACCCCGCAGAGGCGGCAGAATGGCGCAAGACCGACTGGCGCTCGCAGCCGATTGAGATGGCGCACGCCGGCGACAGCGATCGGCAGATTGGCGGCGTGGGGGAGCTGGGCATGGGCGGCCCCAATTTTTGGACGCTGCTGCTGCGTGACGGGGCGATTGTGCATAGCGCCTGTGCCGCGCCGCAGGACGTGGACGGCGGCAAGCTGCGCCTGATCCCGACCCGCAGCCGCGAGGGTGAGGGGCTGACGGTGTACGAGCCTGCCGCCCGAGTGGTGTACGCGCTGCCTGCATTGACCGATCGCGAGCAGGACGCGTTGGCCGCCGGTTCCGCTGAGGCGCTGGCGCGGCTGCGGGCGAGGTGTCGGCAGGCGGAGGCTACGCCGCTGCGTCAGCTGCGCGGTCTGTGGGTGCCTCAGTGGACTGAGGATCCGGCGGATCGTCTGGCGATCGCCTTACCCAGTGGGCGGGCGCTGGCGGCGCGCTCGATGTTGCCGGCGGATCTGCGCCAGGCGGACGATCCGGCCGCGTTGCTGCACGCGCCCCCTTATGAGCTGTTGCTGGATAACCGGCCGACGGATCGTTTTGTGCGCGATCTCGAACGCGTGGCGGAATCCCCGGCGGGTGACGGCTTGAGCGTCGGCGGCTGCCAGTTCCACGGCGAGCATATTGTCGATGGTCTGTACCATCTGTACTTCGCCGGCGAGTGGTTCAGCCTGCTCTCTCACGCGCACAAACCGGCGGGCGGGCGCGGTTCGGACACCACTTTTTTCGTCGAGCGGGTCGAGCCGCAAGACGGCGGCGTGTTCGTGATTGAATGGGATGCCTACGGCGTGGGGCCCGACGGGCGTGCGCCGCGCGTAGCGGCGCCGCCGGTCTTGGTTATCGCGGTGAGCTGGCAGGAAGCGCCGCTGCAGCTGCCCACGGCCAATAACCGCGTGACCGTGCGCTTGCCCAACGCCACGGCGTAAGGCTTAGGGCAGCACCCTGACTTCGCCGTTGTGCAAGGTCAGTACGGCGATCGGGCTGCCGGAGAAGCACTCCCTAAAGGCCCAACCGCTGGGCCGAAACGCCGCCGCAGGCAGCCCGGCCTGCCACTCCTCCCACTGCGGAGCCGGCCGATCCGGCGGCAACAAGAAGGTGACCAGCCAGCCGGCTTCGCAGCGCACCCTTTGGCCGGTTGGACGGGTGAAGGTATGCGCACCTGCCAGCTCCATCACCGGCGGTAAAACCTCAAAGGCGATGATCGGCACGCCGGCCACGCTCTGTGGCTGAGGAAAACGCACGGCGGTCACGCCGTCCATCGTGATAGGGCTGTCTTCGGTGCCGGGCAGGCGTGGCTCCTGCCGATTTACCCAGCTTCCCTTCGGCAGCGTGATTTCACCGAACGGCTTTGCCTCGTCGAGCGTCAGGTAGCTGCGTTGATTCCAACGATCTTCCGCCCGCTGGCTCTTGATGTCCTGGATGGCCATGCCGATCAGCATCAGCGCGCACGCCACCGGGTAGACCGCCAGCGCCGAGGCCAGCAGATAGCCGCCCCAGGAGAGCGGCGGTCGCGGTCGGCCGCAGCGGGCGGCGATGTAGCGCCAGCCCCACCAGGTGAGCAGGATACCGGTGAGCAGCAGGGCCAACAACAGCGCCAGCAATCCTGCGGCGCCGGCGCCATAACCTAGCAGCATGGCAGGTTCCTCATGTTCACGGCGTGGTGGAACGATAGCGAACGAAGTAGGGCAGTGGCGGGGTCTCCCCGTCATCGCCATAGTGGCTTTCCGGTTCGATCACGGTCTGACGTGCGTCGTCGCGCCCGTTGTAGCGGTACTCCAACGGCTGCCGGTAGCGCACGTCGGATGAGCGCAGATCGAAAATCAGCGAAAGGCGCGCATCGCCGTTATCCGTTTGGGCGACCAGCTTGTCGTTGCCCGCCCACAGCTGATACAGCGATTTATCGCCGTTTTCCAACAGCACCGTCAGCTGCCCGCTAGATTGATAACGCAGGAGCTGATACAGCCCCCTGTCCAGCGTTTGCGCGATCAGGTAGATGCCGCCATCCGGGGCCTGGGCGCTTTCCTTCACGCGCACCGTTAGCCAATGCAGTTCGGCCACCTCGCCGGTTTTGCCGTTAACGGCGATGTGCAGGGCGCCGGAACCGAGCACCGGGTTCATCCAGAACAGCACGCGTTCGCCATCAACGGCGGTAAAGATCTCGGGCATGGATTTGCGCTTTCCGGCGGCGTTAACCGTCGGTGAGTCCTCCTCGCCGCGCTCAAAGCCCAGCAGCTGCCGCGCGTCCAGCTGCGCCGGCAGATCCAGCGTTTGCCGCCAATGGGCGCCAAAGTCCGGGCTGTAGAATACGCCTTCGGTGCTGATGAAATACAGCGCGTGTTGCCCCGGCAGCGCCACCAGTTTGCCGCCGATAAAGGAAGGCTGGTTGTCGTCGCCCTCCGGCCAGGGGATCAGCGCCCCGAGGGTGCCCCGTTGCACATCGACCAGCCGGCGCCCCTTGGACAGAAAAAGCGCGCACTCCTGCTCGACGCAAACCGCATCGTAGATCGATTCGTCGAGTTGCCCCAGCATCTGCAACCCCTTCGGGCCGGTGAATAACACCTGGCTGAGGTAGCTGGCCGCCCAGCCGTAAAAGCTATTGTAGGCCCCGCGTTCACTCCTTTTGCTGATGAGCAGCAGAGCACCGTCCTGCGCCGGGTAGCTGTGGATGAGATCGTAACGGGCTATCGTCGGCAAGGCTTCGTCGCTCTGGGTCCATTGCCACTGTGCATAGCGTTGTTCAGGGGCGAGGAAATAGACGCCCAGCGCGCTGGCCAAAAACAGCATCAGGATAATAAGGGGTCTTTTATAAAGCGCTAACGTCATCATTTCAGCTCCGTCACCTGTTCCTGCCGCCATAGCCTGCGGCGCAGATGGCGCAGGTATTTGAAGGTTTTAAACGTGCGGTGCTGGTCAAACGCGTAGAGGCGGCAGATCTGGGCGAAGCCCTCGATCAACAGCGCCAGGCCGCTGACCATCAACATCATCAGCAGCAGAATCGGCGGCAATTCACTGCCGAGGCGCTTCAGGGTCCAGGCATCCAGGTAAAAGCCCGCTGGGGTATCGGCGTTATCCCACACGATCATGCCGAGCATCAAACACATCATGATCGCGCCGAGGATGAAGACGACGCGCGTGCTCAGGTTAAGGCCGGCTTCGGTGAAGTAGCGGCTGCTGCCGATGAGATAGGTTTGGCGGTCGCGGTGATTGATGATCCCACGCACCGTCGGCAACTCGGGGACGGTGTCGTTTTCGCAATACAGCACCTGCAGCGGATCGCCTTTGGCGATGAAAAGCGGATGTTGCCGACGAAATACCGGATGCAGTTTGGTATTGGGGACGTTGAGCGCGCGGGTCGTCAACGCGAAGTGCGTCTCCTTCTGGCGCCACGCATAAGTGTCCAAATACTGCACCTGCCGCGGGAGCTTATAGTCGCGGAGTTCGTAGCTCAGGGCGTTGACCGTCTCGATGCCGGAGGCCTCGACGCCGTCAGGGAGGGGGAACTCGGTTTGTTGCGTTGTGGGCACTGGCGTTGCGTCTGCACGGACGGCCCGGTATTTGATGCCGGGAATTTTCAGGCTGAGTGAGCCGGGCGGCGTGACGTCTTGCCCCAGCAGCACGCGATCCAGAGCCCTGAGCAGGCGCCTGCGGCCGCGGTGCGCTATCAGCAGGAGCTCCGAACCGACGAACAGCACCAGGCCGATGCCGATAAGGCCGGCGATAATGGCGATAAAGAACAGGGCGATGGTCAGCCAGGAATCTTCTCGGTCCATGATGAAAAAGGCCGCCGGGAAACCGCCGGTGAGCGCCGCGCCCAGCACCAGCAGGGCGAAGTATTTCAGCTTGTATTTCAGCGTTCTGTCTGGCTCCAGCCGGCCTTTAGTGCTGTGTAGCAGCCAGTGCAGCCAATAGCTGCCGTCTTGCAGGCGGTGGGCGCCAATCTTCACCCGATCGCCGGCGGCGAGCCTGGCCAGCAGATTTTCGCTGTCGCTGAAGTCGTCACGGTAAAAAAAGAACGTCTGGCCGGAAGCGATGATCCTCACCAGGTTGTCGGGCGCCGTCTGTTGGCTAGCGCATTGCTCGACGGTCACATGAAAAAATTGGGTTTGCATGTCATTCCCTGTCAGCGGGCGTGGCCCGAAAATTCATCCCTGGCGCCGGGTAGTCAGCGCTTTTTCATCAGTGGCAGCATGCGCACCAGCGCATTGTCCTTGACGATATAGTGGTGGAACAGCGCGGCGGCGGCATGCAGGCCGATCAGCCAGTAGCCGAACGACGCCAGCGTTTTGTGCCAGCCGATAATCATCCGCGCCTGCGGCCGATCCGCCACGTCGGCGAACGGCATCGGCAGGCCGAACAGATACCACTCCTTGCCGCCCAGATAGCGCGAGTACACCCCCAGTACCGGCAGCGTTAGCAGCAGCAGGTAAATCAGGGTGTGCGTCAGGTGCGCCAGGCCGGTTTGCCACTTCGGCGGTTTGGGCACGATAGCGGGCGAAGGGTGGCGCCAGCGCAGGAACAGGCGGGCGATCATCAGCGCAAACACCGTTACGCCGCAGCTGAAGTGGGTGACAACCAGCACGTACCAGGGGGCGCTGCCCGGTTCGGCAAAGCCGCGCAGCTCGATGGTGACGCAGGTGATGACCAGCAGGATCGCCACCAGCCAGTGCAGGCGAATTTGCCACGGCATGTAGGTGTTCTGCACCGGGTTACCTTTTGATGTTAAAGGGTCTGTGTGCCGATGGTAACGAAATGTTACAGGCGAGGAAAGCGCCTGCGTGCAGTTTAAGCAAAATGCCAGGGATTACGCCGCTTATTAAGCTATGAACTTAGTGGATTAAATGCCTGGCGGCAGGGGAGGGCGCTAGCATCGTAAGTTGTGAAGTTAATGCGCGGTAGGTTCAGAGGCTGGCAGCTTATTAAGCGATGAGGCGGGTAGCGCCGCAGCTCTCGCCGCGGCGCCTGGGATCAGTTCAATTTGGCCTTGGCGAAGTCGCTGCCGTTCACGTCCACCACGTAGCCGCTCAGGTTGCTGCGGGTGGCGTAGAACACTTTGCCGGTGGCCAGCGGCAGCCACGGCGCCTGTTTGGCGAAGATCACCTGCGCCTGTTGATACAGCTTGGCGCGCGCCTGCGGCTGATTCTCCTGAATCGCCTGCTGGATCAGGCTGTCGTAATCCTTATCGCACCAGCGCGCCACGTTGGCGCCGCTCTGCACCCCGGCGCAGCCGAGCAGGGTGGCGAAGTTGTCCGGATCGCTGTTGTCCGACACCCAACCGTACAGCGCGCTCTGCTGTTCGCCTTTGCGCAGCCCGGCCAGATACTGGCCCCACTCCCAGGTGACGATCTTGGCTTTCACGCCTACCTTCGCCCAGTCGCTCTGGATCATCTCGGCGATGCGCTTCGAGTTCGGGTTGTAGGGGCGCTGTACCGGCATCGACCAGATGTCGGTCTCAAAGCCCTGCTCCAGCCCGGCCTGCTTCAGCAGCTCGCGCGCCTTCTGCGGATCGTAGGCGTACTCCGGCAGTTTATCGTTGTAGCCCAGCATGCCCGGCGGCAGCAGCGAGTTGGCCGGCGTGCCGCTGTCTTTGAACACTGCGGCGACGATCGCTTTCTTGTCCACTGCATAGCTCAGCGCCTGGCGCACCAGCAGGTTGTCGAACGGTTTTTTCTGGGTGTTGAACGCCAGATAGCCGACGTTCAGCCCGGTGATGTCGTGCAGCTGCAGGTTGCCGTCGGCCTTGATGGCGGCGAACTGTTCCGGCAGCGGCGCGGGGATGATCTGGCATTCGTTGGTCTTCAGCTTGGCCAGCCGGGTTTGCGGATCCGGCGTAATCGAGAAGATCAGATGCTTGCTGGCCACTTCGCCCTGCCAGTAGTGCGGGTTGGCGATGTAGCGGATCAGCGAATCCTGCTTGTACTGCTGCAGCGCGAACGGCCCGGTGCCGATCGGCCAGTTGTCGACGTATTCCGGCGTGCCCTTTTTCAGCATGGCGTCGGCGTATTCGGCGGACAGGATTGAGGCGAAATCCATCGCCCAGTCGGCGACGAAGGCGGCGTTGGGCTGGCTCAGCGTGAAGCGCACGTGATGCTCGTCCACCGCTTCCACCTTGGCGATCAGTTTATCCAGGCCCATGTCGGTGAAGTATTCATAGTTGCCGCCGGAGACCTTGTGATACGGGTTAGCGGGATCCTTCTGCCGCATCACGGTGAACACCACGTCTTCGGCGTTGAAGTCGCGCGTTGGGGTGAAATATTTGTTGCTGTTGAATTTTACGCCCTGGCGCAGGGTGAAGGTGTAGGTCTTACCGTCCGGGCTGACGCTCCACTCGGTGGCCAGCGAAGGGGCAGGGGTTTTATCGCTTTCGCGCAGCGTTACCAGCCGGTTGTACAGCACCTGCGAGGTGGCGATAAAGGTCGGCCCGGAGCTGGAGAGCTGCGGGTTGAACGATTCCGGCGAGGCGACGGTGCAGTACACCAGCGCATCGGAAGCGGCCAGCGCGCTGCCCGCCGACAGCAGGCCGGCGCTTGCCAGCGCCAGCGCGGCGATAGGGTGTTTTGAAAACGTCAAGGCAAGATCCTCAGGTGGGGGGAGCCGTTAGCGGCGAATTGATTTAACTATAGATAACGGATGGCGCGACGGGTAACAAGCGCCTCAGCTGCGCATTCTGTGCGCCTTGCGTTGCCTGCCGCCACAGCGCAGATCTACACTGCTGGGCAATCACTCACTCGCAAGGATTTCCCGATGAGCCACTTTCGTCCTGTCGCCCTCGAACACGCCAGCCGCCTGCTGAACCACGGCCCGACGGTATTGATCACCAGCCGCAGCCGCGACGGCGCCAAACGCAACGTGATGGCCGCCGCCTGGTCGATGCCGGTGGAGTTCAGCCCGCCGCGCATTGCCATCGTGGTGGACAAAGGGGCGCACAGCCGGCAAATGATCGAGGAGAGCGGCGTATTCGGCATTTGCGTGCCGGCGGCCATGTTCATCGACGCCACCTACGCGGTCGGCAGCGTGTCCGGGCTGGATGACGACAAGTTCGCCCGCTTCCACATCGCCGCGGCGCCGAGCGCCACCCTACAGGTACCATTGATCGAACAGGGCTGCGTGGCGTGGCTGGAGTGCCGCTTATTACCGGAAAGCGGCGCGCAGGAAAAATACGACACCTGCTTCGGCGAGGTGCTGAGCGCGGCGGCGGACGAGCGGGTGTTCCAGCAAGGGCGCTGGAACTTCACCGCCGCCAATGCGGATCTGCATACGATTCATCATCTGGGGGCGGGCAACTTCGTGCGCAGTGGCGAGACGCTGCGAGCCAAACCGCTTTAATCGGCCGTGCGCTTGCGGTCGGCATCATAGCGCTCGCGGGCGGCGTCCAGCTCGGGGAAATGGTATTCCGCCCATCGGTCCAGCGCCGTCAGCGTCTCGACCAGCGAACAGGCGACGGCGCTGAGACGGTATTCCACATGCGCCTGATTCTTTTCACTTAAATCCAGCCGTTCGAGCAGCCCGTTGCGTTCCAGCTGGCGCAGCGTTTGCGTCAGCACCTTCTGTGAAATGCCGTCGATGCGGCGCAGCAGCTCGCCGTTGCGCATCGGCCGCTGCGTCAGCGCGGGCAGGATTAGCATCACCCACTTGCCGGAAATCAGCGCCAGCGCATCGCGCGCGGAGCATTTACTCGAATAGACGTCGCCGGGATAGGCCATGGGGGGTTACCTTCAGGTGCGTAATTGCCAAGGATGCGATAAAGCCACAGCATAGCAGCACCACCTTACAGCGGGAGAAACAGGATGAACGTGCTGATTGTGCTGGCTCACCCCGAGCCGCATTCTTTCAATGCCCATTTGGCCGAACAGGCGCGGCAGGCCTGGCTGGCGCAGGGGCACCAGGTGAAGACGGTCGATCTGTATCAGGAGGGGTTTGATCCGCGCGAAGGCGCTGGCCATTACCCCAGCAGAAAGCAGGCAGACCGGTTCGATGCGATGCAGGAACAGCGCCATCACTGGACGATCCAGGCGCTGCCGGCGGAGATCCAGCGGCATGTTGAGCTGCTGCGCTGGGCGGATACGCTGGTGCTGCAGTTCCCTTTCTGGTGGTTCGGCGCACCGGCCATCCTCAAGGGCTGGATGGATCGGGTGTTCGTTTACGGCGGGGTGTACGACAGCCGCCACCGCCATGAGAACGGCGTGATGCGTGGTAAGCGGGCGCTGCTGACCGTTACCGCCGGCGCTTCCGCTCAGGCCTGTGCGCCGGACGGGCGCGACGGCGATATGCGGCTGATGCTGTGGCCGATCATGCATGCGCTGCACTATATCGGCTTTAGCGTGCTGGAGCCGTTCCTGGTCTATGGCGTGCGCGGCGGGTTGGCGGGCGAGGAGCGGCAGGCGCAGAACGCCGCTTTGGCGCAGGTGACGCAGGCGTATCGGGAAGGCTTAAGCGATCTTGCCGCCTGGCCGGCGGTACCGTTCAACCGCAATGACGATTTTGACGCCGATCTGGCGCTGAAGCCCGGCGCGCCGGTCTACAGCCCGTTCGTGCGGCACCGCGATCCGGTTTAGAATCCGGCCTTCAGCAGTTCCTCGCGCAAGTCGTCGATAATCGCCGGTTCGATGTCGGGGAACTGTTGCTGGATATCGGCGATGGCGTCGGCCACGCTCGGGCCGGCGAAGGTGCCGGAGAAGGGCACCAGCGGCAGGTTGGCGTCGCTGTCCGGCAGTTCGCCGCGGATAGTGCCGGTGATCATGCCCGCTTTTTTTTCCGCCGTGAGGTCGTACTCCCCCACGTTTTTGTCGATCGGTTTCATTGGCCGCCTCGCAGTCGGTGAGTGTTTACCCTGTTCTGTTAAAGCATAGTGTTTCAGGCAATGAATACCAATCAATGTATATAATATTAATATAAAACAAAGTGATGCGCGATTTGTCGTTTGACGTTCACCGGGGGCCGGCGCTATGCTCTTGGCGCTAAAGGACCTTCCTCACTGACAGGGACAGACGACATGAAAAAACTGAAAAGCGCGGCGCTGCTGTTGCCGCTGTTGGCGCTCAGCGCCTGCACCCACCACCTCAGCAGCGCGGAGCTGCATGCCAAGCATTACGTTTATCAAACGCGCGATGACTTCGATCCGCAATTCCGCACCGATGTGAACGGCAGCATTAAAAACGCCGTGCCGATGTTCGAACAGTTCTACCAATGGGGGAAAAAGGATCGCGCGGCGGGCGTGGCGCGCAGCGAGGCGCAGAAAAAGGCCGACTATCTGGGCAGCCCGGAATTCCAGCAGAACATGGAACACAAAACCATTTTCATCAATCGCGCCTACAGCGGCTCCGACAATCCTAAGCGTCGCCAGGTGCTGTCGCAGGAAGCGGTAGGTGCCTATTGGGACGGCTACGAAGGGCGCTGACTGAATCCCACATAAACAGAAGGTAATAAAAACTGGCCTTCTGCCGGTTATTTGATTATAAAAACCGCCGCTAAGGACGATGTTCATAATCGAAACCAGGAGTGTTTATGTTGGCAAAAGTTAAGCGTTCGTTCGCCGCCGCCGTCGTATTGATGTTGGCGTTGCCCGTGGTTCAGGCCGCGGATTACCGTGCGGGCGAGCAATACACCCGGCTGGATAAGCCGGTGGGCGCCGCGCCGGCGGTGGTGGAATTTTTCTCCTTCTACTGCGGCCCTTGCTATCAGTTCGCCGAAACCTACCGCGTAGGCAGTACCGTTGCTCAGGCGCTGCCCGCCGGTGAGAAAGTCACCAAGTACCACGTCAGCCTGATGGGCAAACTGGGCAATGAGCTGACCGAAGCCTGGGCGGTGGCGACGGTGCTGGGCGTGGAAGACAAGATTGAAGGGGCGATGTTCGATGCGGTGCAGAAACAGCGCGCCGTCAACGGCGCCGAAGATATTCAGCGGGTGTTCACGGCGGCCGGCATCGATGCCGCTACCTATGAAAACGCGCGTCACAGCCTGCTGGTCAAAGGATTGATCGCCAAGCAGAACGAAGCGGTGAAAGCGTTCGAGGTGCGCGGCACCCCATCGTTCTACGTGGCAGGCAAATACAAGATAGACAATGCCGGCATGGCCAGCACCAGCGTCGAAGGCTACGCCAAAGAGTACGCGGCGGTGGTGCGTTACCTGTTGGACAAGCAGCCGTAAACCGGGCCGTCAGGGCCCGATGTTAGCCGCCGGGTCTATTTTTCCGCAGGCAAATCCAGCGCCAGACGCAGCTCGTCGCGCGCTTGCCGGTACTGCTGCTGGAAATCCTGCTGCTGTGAAAGCTGCTGGCTGATCACGCTGCCGGCGATGCGGCCCATCTCGATATCGGAAGGGTAGTGGATCCCTGCCACCACTCGGTTGTCACCGTATTGCCAGGCGCGCGTCATGATGGCGGCGCGCTTTTCCGGCACCATGTTGGCCAGGGTGATGCCCATCAGCGTGCCCAGCGTGGTGTGGCCGGAAGGCCAGGAGCCGGAGCTGGAGCGCTTGACGATCGGCTCGATGCGGCTGTCGAGCATATGCGGGCGCGGGCGCTTCCAGAAATCTTTCGCCGGATCGACCACCGCCGCTTCGGTGGCGACGATGCGATCGAAGAAGGCGCTCACGGCCGGCAACGCTTTGGCGTTGAACTTCGGCCCCATCACGTTGCTGTACACCCAGACGTTCTCTTCCGCATCCGCCTTGGCCTGGCTGGCCATTTCCGGCGTGCGTTTCTGCTGCATGTCGAGCACTTCCCGCAGTTCGCGCTGGGTCTGCGCCGAGTCGTTGGCCGGCGGCGGCGGCAGGATGTGGGTCAGATCCACCTGCTGCGCGGTGGTGAACGGTTGGGCTTCCTCTGCCGCCTGCGCGTGGAACGCGGTCAGGGCGCTGGTGGTAAACAAACACAGCGCTAAAACGGATTTCTGCAACGATTTCATCGGGTCATGTCCAGGGTATCAAAGTGAAAGGGGAGCAGTCTGTATCTTTGGTGAGGCCTGTGACGATGAGATGACGGTTTCGTGGCGGATTGATGACGGGCGCTGGGTGAACTGTGATCGCGGCGCCAAATCCCCCGCTCGCCATTGATTGTGTGTTAACGGATTGTTATGGTGTTTTTCTGTTCAACGGCGCAGCACCGCTGCTGTTTGAAGGGAGAGATCATGACGGCATTGGCAACGCTCCGGGACGTCGGCTTCGAAGAGTGGCTGGGGAAAATCAACACCGCCTGCGGCCGATTCTGCGCGAAAACGCTGGGGCCGGGCTTCAGCGGGGCGATGCAGGAATTCCGCGCCCATGCGCTGCGCCTGAGCGTGGTCGACGTGTCTCAGGCCCGGCTGTACCGCACGCCGCGCGAGATCGCCCGCAGCGACGGCGCGCACTTTTTTACCGTCTTCCAGCTGCGCGGCAGCGCGTTGATGGAACAGGGCGAGAGCCAGACGGTGCTCTCTCCCGGCGACATCACGCTGATCGACGCCTCACGGCCCAGCAGCTTCACCTTCCAGCGCGATTCACGCCAAATCTCACTGCTGTTGCCGCGCGGCTGCCTGCCGGTGCCGCCGCCTTGTGCCCAGCGTCTCGGAGCAGAGCTCAGCGCGGTGCGCCTCAGCCGCCAGCTGGTGCTGAGCAGCATGCAGGATCCTCAGCTCGCCGCGGCGGAAAGCGAAGCGGTGCTGAATGCGCTGGCGGCGCTGCTGCGCCCGGCGCTGGCGCTCGAACAGGCGCGCCCGGAGGGGCAACAGCCGGTTTTCGACAAGGCGCTGGCGTTGATTGACAGGCATATTCAGTCGGCGCAGCTGCGCCCGGAATGGGTGGCGGCCGAGTTGGGGGTGTCGCTGCGCAGCCTGTATCGGCTGTTCGCCCGCCAGGGGCTGGTGGTGGCGCAGTACATCAGAAATCGCCGGCTGGATCTGTGCGCGCAGGCGCTGCGCAGTGCCGCCGGGCAGGAAAAGCTGGCCGGAGTCGGCCTCGACTGGGGGTTTGCCGATCACAGCCATTTCTCGACCGCTTTCAAGCAGCGTTTCGGTATGTCGCCGAGCGAGTACCGCCGGCAATATCAATAAGTCAGGGCGCGGGCCAGGCCCGCGCCGCCTCACTCAATAGCGGATGCAGACCGATTTGGTTTCGGTGTAGGCATCCAGCCAATCCGGGCCGAAGTCACGGCCGCTGCCCGACTGTTTGAACCCGCCGAACGGCATGTTCGGGTCGATCAGCGTATGGGTGTTGACCCACACGGTGCCGGCCTGGATGCGCGGCGTCAGCGCCATCGCTTTCTGCAGGCTGGTGGTCCACAGGCTGGCGGTCAGCCCGAAGTCGGTGTCGTTGGCCTTGCTCAATGCCTCTTCGGCGCTCGCTACCCGAATCAGGTTAACCACCGGGCCGAACACTTCCTCGCGCGTCAGGTTCAGCCTGTCGTCCGGGTTGATCACCAGCGTTGGCGGGATGTAGAAGCCGTTGGCATCCGGCCCGGCCGCGCCGCCGATAAGCTCGGCGTTTTTCGCCCGGGCATCGTCCAGGTAGGCCGCCACCTTGTTGCGGTGCGCGAGCGACACCAGCGGGTTGATTTGCGCGCCGGTGTCCATGCCCGGCCCGACCGACAGCGATTTCACCGCCTGTTCGAAACCGGCCACCAGTTGGTCATAAATCGGCGCTTCGATATAAATCCGCGAGCTGGCGGCGCACACCTGCCCCTGGTTGAGGAAGCTGCCGAGCATCAGGCC
This sequence comes from Serratia sp. 2880STDY5682894, assembly GCF_001537385.1. Classification (NCBI taxonomy): domain Bacteria; kingdom Pseudomonadati; phylum Pseudomonadota; class Gammaproteobacteria; order Enterobacterales; family Yersiniaceae; genus Serratia; species Serratia sp. 2880STDY5682894. The sequence continues at coordinate 17,563 of NZ_FCJA01000006.1, forward strand.
TTCGATCACCTGCTGCGGATCGGCGTCTTTCAGCACGATGGCCGGGTTTTTGCCGCCCAGCTCCAGCGTCACCCGGGTCAGGCGATCCGCCGCCGCGCGCGCGATGCTTTTGCCCACCGGCGTGGAGCCGGTAAAGCTGACTTTGGCGATCAGCGGATGTTCGGTCAGCGCCTTGCCGCACAGGGTGCCGCGGCCGGTCACCACGTTGAACACGCCCGGCGGCACGCCGGCTTCGCTCGCCAGTTCGGCCATGCGCAGCAGGGTGAGCGGGGTGGTTTCCGACGGTTTGATGACGATGGAGCAGCCCGCCGCCAGCGCCGGCATCACTTTCCACATGCCGATCATCAGCGGGAAGTTCCAGGGCACGATGCCGGCGACTACGCCAATCGGCTCTTTACGGGTATAAACCTGATATTTGGCGCCCGGCGGCATCGGAATGGAGACGTCCAGCGTCTGGCCGGTGATTTTGGTCGCCAGACCGGCGGTGTAGCGCATCCAGTTCAGGGTGCTGCCGACTTCGAAAGCGCGGGCGATGTTGATGGACTTGCCCTGCTCCAGGGTTTCCAGCTGCGCCAGCTCCTCGGCGTGTTGCTCCACCAAATCGGCGTAGCGCAGCAGGATGCGTTCGCGCTCTACCGGCAGACGCTGTGCCCAGACGCCTTCGCTGAAGGCTTTGTGGGCGGACTGCACCGCCAGCGCGACGTCTTGCTCGTTGGCGTCGGCGGTGGTGGCGATCTGCTGCCCATTGGCGGGGTTATACACCGCCAGGCGGCCTTCCGCGGCGGACGCGCGCCACTGGCCGTCGATATACAGCCCATGCTGACGATCGAGAAAACGCGACACGCTATCCAGCACGGCTACGGTATTGTCAGACATACATCCTCCGATCAGGCTCATCAGGTTATCGTTAACCCTGCAAGTCTAGATCAGCGGGAAAGCGGCGGCTTTGGTCTGCCTGACATTCGGTTTGCCCTGCGTGTCATTTTGCCGTGACGAACGAGTAAACCGCGGCCGGCGGGCGCCGGCCGGGAGGGATCACGAACTTAGGGTTGCCAGACGGGTGGCGAAGCCGAGGAACAGCAGGCCGATCAGGCCGTTGCCGAGCTTCGCCAAGCCTTTCTTGTGATTGAAGAAATGCGCCAGCATCGCGCCGGAGAAGATCAGCGTGCTCATGTAGATAAAGCTGACGGCTTCGAGGATCAGCGCCAGAATGGTGAACGACAGCCCGGTGTGCGCGTAGTTGAAGTCGATGAACTGCACGAAGAACGACACGTAAAACAGGATAGCTTTTGGGTTGGTCAGGCTCAGCGTCAGCGACTTGCGCAGAATGCTGTGGCCGCCTTCAATCTGCTGCTGTTGCGCCTGCGCCTTCTGCACGAAGGTGGCGTAGAGGATTTTTGCGCCGAGGAACAGCAGGTAAATCGCACCGAGAAAACGCACCAGGGTAAACAGGAACGGCGTGGTGCGGATCAGCGAAGCCACGCCGATATAGGCGCAGAAGATCAGGATCGCATCACCGATGAATACGCCGAGCGCTGCGGTGTAGCCGGCGCGCACGCCGCGCGATACGCCGGTTTTCAGCACGTACAGCGTATTCGGCCCCGGCAGAATGATAATGAAGACCACCCCGGCCAAATAGGTCCATAAATTCAGGACGCCAAAACTCTCTAACACAATAACCTCTCCATGCGCGCAACTAACAGGCAAAAACACTGGCCACGCCCGTGGCCGGCCGCGATCCTAACGCTGTGCAACCGGGTTGGCAACGTAATAAACTTCATGTTGTTGGTTAAAAATTGTCGAAACATTGTCGAAAACGTCGGCGCCGAATTAAAAAGCAAGAGTCGGCGTGTTTCGCCAACGGCCCGTCACTATGCTGGTTAACATCGAAACCGCAGTGAGGAACGGATGATGAAAAACGTAATCGACAGCGCCGATCCGCGCTGGCTGGCGATCGTCAGCCGCGACAAGCACGCCGACGGCCGCTTTATCTACGCGGTGAAAACCACCGGCGTGTATTGCTCACCTTCTTGCCCGTCACGCCAGCCGAACCGGCAAAACGTGGAGCTGTTCGACGACGCCGAGCAGGCGGAGGCAGCGGGTTATCGGCCCTGCAAACGCTGCCGCCAGGGGCTGACGCCGTTGACGGAGCAGCATGCGCGGCAGATAGCTGAGGCCTGCCGCTATATCGAACGGGCGGAGAAAGCGCCGTCGCTGCAGACGCTGGCGCGCCACGTCGGGTTGAGCCAATACCATTTCCACCGGTTGTTCAAAGCGATCACCGGCCTGACGCCGAAAGGCTATGCCGACGCGCAGCGCAGCCAACGGCTGCGCACCGGTCTTACGCAGCAGGAGACGGTGACCGACGCGATCTTCGACGCCGGCTATGGCGCCAACGGCCGCTTCTACCAGCAAGCCAACGCCGCGCTGGGCATGACGCCGAAGGCTTACCGGGCGGGCGGCAAAGGCATACGCATCCATTTCGCCGTCGGGCGCTGTTCGCTGGGCGAGATCCTGGCGGCACAGAGCGAGGTGGGCATCTGCGCCATTTTGCTGGGGGACGATGCGCAGCGGTTGGTGCAGGATCTGCAGGACAAGTTCCCTAATGCCGAGCTGATCGGCGGCGACGCGCAGTATGAAGCGCTGATGGCGCAGGTGGTGGGGTTGATTGAAGCGCCGGAGAACGGGTTGGCGCTGCCGCTGGATATTCGCGGCACCGCGTTTCAACAGCGGGTTTGGCAGGCGCTGCGGACGATACCGGTCGGCGAGACCGTCAGCTATGCCGATATCGCCCGGCGCATCGGCGCGCCCAAAGCGGTGCGCGCGGTGGCCGGCGCCTGCGCCGCCAACGTGCTGGCGGTGGCGATCCCCTGTCACCGGGTGGTGCGCAACGACGGCGCCTTGTCCGGCTATCGCTGGGGCGTCGAGCGCAAGCAAGCCTTGCTGGAAAAAGAGGCGCAGCGATGAGCGGCCCGCTGGCGGCGCGGCTGGCCGAATTGGACTGGGCGGCGATTGAACGCGAACTCGATGCGCAGGGCTGCGCGCGGTTGCCAGGCGTGCTCAGCCAAGACCTGTGCCGCGAGCTGGCGGCGTTCTACCCGCACGATGCGCACTTCCGCAGCCGCGTCGTGATGGCGCGACACGGTTTTGGCCGCGGCGAGTACCGCTATTTCGCCTATCCGCTGCCGCTTCCGGTGGCCGAGGTGCGCAGCCTGATGTATGCACGGCTGGCACCGGTGGCCAACCGGTGGAATACCTTATTGGGTTTGACGGCGCGCTATCCCGCCGAACACGAGGCCTACCTGGCCGAATGCCACCGGGCCGGCCAACGGCGGCCGACGCCGCTGCTGTTGCGTTACGAAGCGGGGGATTACAACTGCCTGCATCAGGATCTGTACGGCGAGCGGGTGTTTCCGCTGCAGGTGGCGTTTTTACTTTCCGCCCCTGAACGGGACTTCACCGGCGGCGAATTCGTGCTGACCGAACAGCGGCCGCGGATGCAGAGTCGGCCTGAGGTGGTGCCGCTGCAGCAGGGCGACGCGGTAGTGTTCGCCGTGCATCACCGGCCGGTGGCGGGAGTGAAAGGCTACTATCGGGTCAATCTGCGCCACGGCGTCAGCCGGATACACGCCGGCCAACGCCACACGCTGGGGGTTATCTTTCACGACGCGCTATAGCTTGCGCGCCAGCAGGGTGGCGAAGCGCAGCGAGATGCGGTTGCCGGCGGCGTCGGTCTTGTGCAGTTGGCCGACGTCTTCGTTGTATTTGAGGATCTCCCAGTTGCGATAATAATGCTTCAGCTCACCCGGGCTGAAGGTGAACGGGAACGGCAGCGGGCAGGGATAATCCTCGGTATCCATCGCCGCCACGATCAGGTTATGGCCGCCGCGCACGGTGCTGTCCTGCATGTTTTGCACGATAGACGGAATTTGCTGGCGTTCGAGGAACATCATCACCACGGTGGACAGGATGAAGTCGTATTCGCCGCTGAAGCGGTGGGTATTGAGATCCTGCACGCTGGCGCTCAGGCGGGTCAGCTGCTCGGCGTCGATGATCTGATTGAGGCGGTCTATCGACGGCGCGTGCTTGTCCCAGGCGGTGACGTCGAAACCTTTCAGATTGAGATAGAGCGAATTGCGGCCGCCGCCGCAGCCCAGATCCAGCGCCTTGCCCGGCGCGATGCGCGCCGCCGCCTCGATCACTTCAGAGTGGGTGCGCGTCAGTTCGTATTTCTTGTGGTAGTAATCTTCCGGCGTGCAGTAAAACGCCAGCCGGCAGGTCATGTCGTCCGAGAAGGAAACGATGCGATGCCACTGCTGCGGTGCGATAAACGGCGGCTGGCTTTCGGGGCTGAACTGCCAGGTCTCGGTGGTGGCGCCGTCTTCGGTCATCATGGCGAACGTCAGGCTGCCGCTCAGGACGGTGAGCTTCGCCCAGGTGCCGCTCTGGGTGTTGTGGCGCTGGCGGAAGGCTTCCGGCAGCGTGTCGCTGTTCCATTCCGGCAGGGTTTTATAGCAAAGCAGCTGCTGCTCCATAAGGGGCTCCTCTGGCTGGGCAAGCAAAGTGATTTATATGATGTATATAAAATACATCTTTATGAGGCGTTTGAACATAGCGGCCTGACGGGAAGGCGCGGCGATATCTTTATACTGGATTGTGCGCGGCGGCTGGGCTAATTTCAGTGCTGTTCATGTCATCACGTTCAGGGAAAAGATGCCGATACCTCGTTTATTTCACCCGACGCCCTTCCGTTGGCTGAGCCTGGCCGCGCTGCTGGCGCTGGCGGGCTGTACCAGTAAAACCCCCACCACGGCGCCGGCGGCGCGCCCCGCCGACGTCAAAGCCCGACTGATGACGCTGATCCCAGCCAACGCCGGCGATCGTCAGGGCTGGGCTACCGATATTACCGCCGCCTTCGCCGCGCAGGGCATCGAGCCGAGCGATGAGAACCTGTGTTCGGTGCTGGCGGTGACCGAACAGGAGTCGACGTTCCAGGCCAACCCGCAGGTGCCGGGGCTGCCGAAGATCGCCTGGAAGGAGATCGATCGCCGTGCCGATCAGATGCACATCCCGAACTTTTTGGTGCACACCGCGTTGAAGATCTCGTCGTCGAACGGGAAGAGCTACAGCGAGCGGTTGGATAAGGTGCGTACCGAGAAGGATCTGAGCGATATCTTCGATGACATGATCGACCGCGTGCCGATGGGGCAGAAGCTGTTCGGGCATTTAAACCCGGTACATACCGGCGGCCCGATGCAGGTGAGCGTCGCCTTCGCCGAGGCGCACGCCAAAGGGTACCCTTATCCGATTGACGGCTCGATTCGCCGCGAAGTCTTCAGCCGGCGCGGTGGCATGTACTTCGGCATTATGCATTTGCTGGGGTATCCGGTCGATTACAGCCGGCCGATTTATCGCTTTGCCGACTTCAACGCCGGCTGGTACGCCAGCCGCAACGCGGCGTTCCAAAACGCGGTCAGCCGGGCGAGCGCGATTCCGCTGGCGCTGGACGGCGACCTGATCGATTTCGGCAGCGACAAGCCCGGCTCGACCGAGCTGGCGGTGCGCACGCTCGGCAAGCGCCTGAACATGAGCGACAGCGCCATTCGCCGGGCGCTCGAGAAAGGCGACACGGCCGGCTTTGCCGACACCGACCTGTATAAGAAGGTCTACGCGCTGGCGGGCGGCAAGCTGCCGCGTGAGATGCTGCCGGGTATCCAGCTGGAGAGCCCGAAAATCACCCGCAAGCTGACCACCGCCTGGTTCGCCAAGCGGGTGGACGAACGCCGCCAGCGTTGCATGGCGCGCGCCGGCGGGTAACGACATAAAAAAATGCCGCCGGTGGCCTGAACCACCGGCGGCGCGGTAGCGCCTCAGGCGCTGCGGCGTGGGTTGGTCAGGCCGAAGTTAAAGCTGTTGCAACGGTTGCAGAACTCTTTCATCACCGGCGGCGTGTCCATCATCGGCACTTTCACCTCGATAAACGCCAGCCGATCCTGCCGCGAGGCCCGTTCCAGGGCCATTTCCAGCTGCTGCGTGGTCTCCACCGCCACGCTGAACGGCTGCGCCTGAGTATTCAGCACCGCCGGCAGTTTGGCGTAGTCCCACGGGCCGATGTCGTTGTAGGACGAGTTTTCGCCGAGGATATAACGCTCGATGGTGTAGCCGTCGTTGTTGATCAGGAAGATGATCGGCTTTTGCTCGCAGCGCAGCAGGGTAGACACTTCCTGCGCGGTGAGCTGGAAGGAGCCGTCACCGATGAACAGCAGATGCCGGCGCTCCGGCGCCGCCATCAGGGTGCCGAGCAGCGCCGGCAGGGTATAGCCGATCGAACCCCAGATCGGTTGGTTGACCACCTTGACGCCGCCGGGCATGCGCATGCCGCCGATGGCGGCGCCCGAGGTGCCGTTTTCCACCACCACCACGTCATCCGCCCGGATAAATCGCTGGATCCGTTGCCACAGATAGGCCTGATCGATGGGGGTATCGCTCGGTGTCGCCAGCTTCTCACGCGGATCGGGCAGCGGTGCCAGGGGCTGTACCGGCGCGTCTTCACTCAGATCCAGCAGCGCCTGCAGCAGATCCGCCGCCGCCACCGCCGGGTAGGAGGTGTTGTCCAGCTTCAGCGAGAACGGCTGGATATCCACCTGAGCGGCGGCGGGAATTTGCTGCGAGAAATAGCCGGTGGTGGAGTCCACCAGACGCACGCCGAAGCTCAGCACGCAGTCCGAGTGGGCCATGCGTTCATACAGTTCGGGGCGCGACAGGTTGCCGCTGTAGCCGCCCATCCAACCGGCGGTATCTTCCGGAATAATGCATTTGGCGGTCGGCATATTGGTCAGCGGAATGGCAAAGCGATGAGCGACCTCGATAACCCGCTGCTGCAGCTGATAGCGATCCACCATTTGGTCGATCAACATGATCGGGCGCTGTGCGCGTTTTATTTTGGTTAACAGCGCCATCGCCGCTAATTGCACATTGTATTTATCGCTGGCCGGCAACTGCGGCGCCGCTGCGGCTGCGGTGATTTCAATTTCGACGTCGCAAATATCGGAAGGCAGCTGTAAATAGACCGGTTTCTTCTCTATCCAGGCGCGGGAAATAACGCGCGGAATTTCCTGCGCGGCATTTTCCGGCGTAATCAAGGCTTGAGCAACGGTGAATTGTTTAAAACAGTTCATGACGTTGTCGAAATTGCCGTCGCCCAGGGTATGGTGCAATAGCTGATGATTCTTCATCGCGTGCAGCGGCGGCGTGCCGGCAATGCAGATCACCGGCGAAGATTCGGCATAGGCACCGGCGATGCCGGACAGCGCGGCCAGATCGCCAACGCCGTAGGTGACGATCAGCGCGCCGGCGCCTTTCATTCGGGCGTAGCCGTCGGCGGCGTAGGAGGCGTTCAATTCATTGCAGTTGCCGATAAACGCCAATCGGTCGTCGCTTTCCAGCAGCTCCAGCAGGCTGAGGTTATAGTCGCCGGGCACGCCGTAAATACGATCGACGTTCAGGGCGTGAAGCTGTTGCAGAATGAATGACCCGATAGTTATTTTCATTGATTGCTCCGGATTATTTATCTTTATTTTGTCAGGCGAAAATCAGCAAAAATAAATTGCTGGCGATGTTGTGTCGTTAGCTTTAACAGTTATTTAAAACGTCGACTTGTTCAAGATAGGGTTGGCAGCCGAAAAATGGGCGGTTTGTATTCGGCGCTTTACGCGATTGAGTAATACATAAAAAGTAGGGGTATTGCGTATTGGCGTGCGGCGGTATTTTTCCTTGATGGAATATCAGCAGAGAAACGGCCCGCGTTGGCATTTATCATGACGCAGGGGGAGTTTACCGGTACTTTTGATGCCGCGTTAAATCCTGTCTGGCGGTACCCGGCAGTTAGCCTGGAAAAGAAAAGCCGACGCTGACGTAAAGGGGGATTTTGGTGATCCGCCGCACGCTTATTTCAAGAAACCATTCTGTAACCAATTAAAAACAAAAAATTAACAGCGATCGTTTTTTATTCGTCGGTTTCCGTCAGCTTTGCTTTACGGGGGCGGCGGTGCGCGCCACGTCGGGCCGGCGTTAAAATACGCCGCCACGGGCGCTAAGATAACGTGGTGGCCATCACATTCCGTGGGAAGTGATACGTAAACTTTTCTCTACGTGCGCGCAGATGGCGTATACCTACCAAAGAGGGCGGTGCCCCAGTGGCACTGACTGACGGGGGAAAGAGCGATGAAAAGCTATCGACACATTCTGGTACTGATTCACGATGAGCGCGATGGGCTGCCGTTACTGCGTCAAACGCTAGCGATGGTGGGCGGGCTGCCGATCGCCATCACCGTCGGCCACCTCAACGCCGACTATGCGGAGCTGGAGTACGGCAGCGATGCGCTGGTCAAAGATCGCCAGGCGCAGGAGGTGATCGCCGCCAAGGCGATGCTGAGCCGGCTGGTGAGCGCCGTCGAGGCGCCGGTTGCGGTCAAGGAAATCGTCACTATCCGGCGCTTTAAGGACGTCAACGATTTCATTCATCAGGCCGGTATCGATCTGGTGGTGGTCGGGCACCAGAATCGCCTGTTCGGTCTCTATTCTTCTTATTCCCTGGAGTTTGTGAACCGTCTCGATGTCGATGTGTTGGTCAAGCACCTTGCCCGCGAGTCGTGTGCGACAAAGCGGACTTTTCCCACGGCTTTGCCGCCCGAAAGGCGATAGCATACGCAGGCCGGCACAACCTGTTAAAAGTTACCGGGAATTTTCCGGTGCTAAACTTAACCAAAGCACAACGGGCGTTGGATAAATTAGATACAGCTTGATCTTGCCTGGGCTATCGGTAAGAATCTTCGGCCGTATTTTTACAGGAGCTTTACGATGTTTCTCAAACGGACTCTTTTGGCATGTTCTCTGGCGTTGATATTTCCTGCACTGCCTTCTTACGCTGAGGTTGGTACAGAAAGTGGCAATACCGCGCAGGCTGAAAAACCGGGTCTATGGCAGCGTTTTACCGATAACGTGGCGGAGACCTGGAACAACTCGCCTAACCACGATCTCTATATTCCGGCCATCACCTGGCACAACCGTTGGACTTACGATGATGAACATATCGATAAGTACAACGAGCGCCCGTGGGGGGCCGGTTACGGTATCTCCCGCTACGACAGCGACGGTGACTGGCACGGCATCTACATCATGGCGTTCAAGGATTCCTTCAACAAGTGGGAGCCGATCGGCGGCTACGCCTACGAGAAGATCTGGCGCCCGCTGGATGACAAGGATTTCCGCCTGGGGCTGGGCTTCACCGCCAGCGTCACCGCGCGTGACAACTGGAAATACATTCCTATCCCGGCACCGCTGCCGCTGGCCTCTATCGGCTATCAGCGGCTGACGTTCCAGGCGACCTACATTCCCGGCACCTATAACAACGGCAACGTGTTCTTCGCCTGGCTGCGCTGGCAGTTCTAAATTTCCTGAATTCCGAAAAACGGCGCGGCGGCGAGATAAAAGGAACTTGTCGCCGCCGGCGGCGTCGGAAGGGTATCCCGGCGCGCTGCGCCGATCGCATGCCGTTATTACAGGAGTTTTACCACTATGATCACCAAACATCGTTTACTGCTGGCCTTGGCGCTGTCCGCTACCCTGGCTAGCGGCGCCACTCAGGCTGCCGGGCTGATGGATTCCCTCAGCAGCGCGGCGGGCGAACTGAGCAAGTCGGGCGGCGACAGCAGCGGCGGCATGTCGCTCTCCTCGCTGACCGGCCTGTTGAACGGTGGCGACAAGGCGTTGAGCTCCAGCAGCATGACCAATGCCGCCGGTATCCTGCAGTACTGTGTGAAAAACAACGTGCTGTCGGCTAACGGTGCCGAAGGGGTGAAAAATCAGCTGCTCAGCAAGCTGGGCATCACCAGCACCGAAAACGCCAAGAGCCAGGATTATCAGCAGGGCCTGGGCGGCTTGCTGCAGACCGGCGAAGGCAAGAGCCTGGATCTGAACAGCCTGGGCACCTCGCAGATCACCGAGAAGGTGAAGCAAAAAGCCTGCGATCTGGTGCTGAAACAGGGCAAATCCTTTATTTCATGATGAACGAACGGCGGAGCGCTCCGCCGTTCTTTTTTGCATAAGCTGGAAAAATGAAAAAAACGTTGATGCTTTCCCTGTTGGCGGGGATGACGATGTTGCAGGGGTGTTCCGTGAAATCCAACGATGCGCCGCCACCGCCGCAGGTGAAACCGATCGGCATGGCGAACCCGGCCGACGTGTATTGCACCCAAATCGGCGGCAAGCTGAATGCCAAAGAGAACGCGGCAGGCCAGTATTCCACCTGCACCTTGCCGAGTGGGCAGGAAATTGAAAGCTGGGAACTGTTCCGCCGCGATCACCCGGTGAAAAAGTAACCCTCGCGGCGCCGGCGCTTCCGCCCGGCGCCCGATCAGAATTGGCGATCCCCTATCGACTGCAGCTGCAGGCTGCCGTCTTTTTGTAGCGTCAGCGGCATGCGCCAATCGCTCTGTTTATCCAGGTTGAACGGCCGGGAGCGGAACATGCAGCCGGTCTTGATGTTCTTGATTTTCATGACGTGTTCCGCGTCCGCATTGATTTTCACCTCGAAGCTGCCGGCGGGCGGAATAAAGACTTCCGCCAGCTGCTGCGGTGCCGTCGGCGTTTCCAGCTTGACCAGCACCGCGAAATCGTTGCCCTGATTATCCAGCGTCAGCCGATGCAGACCGGTCGCGGGCAGCCGCGTCGGCTGGTGCAGATAACCGGCTGAGGCGGGCCACGGCTGCCCGGCATTGTCGTGCAGCGGCCCCCCGCACTGTTCACGCGCCTCGCGCAGCGGCATTTCGCGCTTTATCGCGCGGTTGTAATCGGTGGGGGCGGCGAGGCTGAACTCGTCGTCATATTGATGAGCGCGCAGATAGCGCTTGGCGCCGAGCACCGCGATGGCGACCAGCATAAAGAACAAAAATATCCTCAGGCGATTTTTAAAAATCAGCCCGAACAGCTTCCCGGGGAGTTGAAACAGCCACCTTGCGATCGTCAATAACATCGTTTTCCCTTTACGCCCAAGCCGTTACGTCTACGGTAACTTCGCCTGCCTCAGTATAGCCAAAGCGTTGCCTCCGGGCGGCATGCGCCATGAAATTCCTGTTTTTTTACCCCAAACCTTCCTCTAACAGCAACAGCAGCAGGAAGCCGGCAAAGAACATCGCGGTGGCGAACGGTGTCTCTTTTCCGCCTTCATGCGCTTCGACCAGCAGCTCCTCGGTGACCAGGTAGAGCAGGGCGATCAGGCCAAAGGCCAAAAAGGCGGTCAGCCAAAATGCGCCCAGCATGGCCACCGGCGCCCCCAGCAGGCCACCGATGGGCAGCAGCAGCGCCAGGCCGACTATCGCCGCCATGGCCCGCAGCCGCCTGCCGAGAAAGTCTTTCAAATCGCCGACGATCGACAACCCCAGGAACAGCACTTCCAGCGTCAACGCCAGCGTCAACAGCAGACCGGCCTTGGCACCGGCCGCGAAGGCAATACCCAGCACCAGCCCATCGATAAAGATATCGACGCCGACCGCGGCGATAAAACCGACCGGCCCCTGCGCTTTTTCACCCAGTTGCCTAACCAATAGCATTAACAGCACCCCCGCAGCGCCGCCCAGCAACACGGCCACAGGCGACTGCTGCTTGAGATCGGGCAGGATTTCGGTGGCGGCGGCGGCAAAAACGATGCCGGCGGTAAAGTGATGGATGACGCGCATTGTGGCGGCACCGGGGCGGCGATAGAGTGCCACCGCAGCGCCGATGACGGTGGCTGCGGCGGGAAACAGCGTATAAAGCACGGCGGAGGTCATCGCGTCATAATCCCTTATCGGTGATGTCACTCTCAGTCTAGACGAGCGCCGCCGCTTCAGCGTGGCGAAAAAAATGATTGTTCGATTGTGTACGTTTATGTACATTCGTGATCACTTTAGCGTCACCGGATTTACGCGATGTCCAAACTGTTACCGAATGAACGCCACCAGGCCATTCTCGACGCGCTTCGCCAACAGGGGCGGGTGTTAGCCCTGGAGATGGCGCAGCGGTTGAATACCACCGAAGCCACCATCCGCCGCGATCTGCGCCAGCTGGCGGCGCAGAACCTGTGTAAACGTATCTATGGCGGCGCGCTGGCGCCGACGCCGGCCGAAGGCCCCGTTGCGGCACGCATGGCGCTCAGCGGCGATGAGAAGCTGACGCTGGCGCAGACCGCGCTGGGGTTGATCGGTGAAGAGCAGCTGATCTTCCTCGATGCCGGCAGCACCCACCTGTATCTGGCGGATATGTTGCCGCGCGATCGGCGTTTGACGGTGGTGACCAATGCATTGAGCATCGCCGGCAAAATGCTGGAACGGCCGGGGATCCGCACCATCCTGATCGGCGGTGAGCTGGATGCGCAGGTTGGCGGCTGCGTGGACGCCAAGGCGGCGGAAGAGATAGATGGTTTCCATTTCGATCTGGTGTTCACCGGCATCTGCGCCTACGACCCGGACGGCGGCTTCTCCGCGCTGAGCTACCAGGACGCCACCTTCAAAAAGCGGCTGCTGACGCGCGCCGGCAGCGTGGCGGTGCTGTGTACCCGCGACAAGCTCAATACCTACGCCCCTTACCCCTTCCTGCCCGCCGGGCGGGTGGATCATCTGGTGACGGCGCGCGGCGCGCACCCGCAGCTCGAGCTGCAGGTGGCGCAGGGCGGCGGCCAGGTTTGGCACAGCGATTTACCGACCGGAGAATGATGATGAAAATAGCCCATGTTGCCCTGTGGACCCGTGATATCGACGCGCAGCTGGCGTTTTGGCAGCGCTATTTCAACGGTGAGGCGGGTGAGGAGTACGTCAGCCGCAACCGGCCGGGGTTTGTTTCCCGTTTCGTCAGCCTGGCGGCCGGGCCGACGCTGGAGATCATGCGCGTGCCGACGCTGTTGCCGGCGCAGGCCCTGGAAGAACGGGTGGGCTGGGCGCACATCGCGCTGTCGCTGGGGGATGAACGGCAGGTCGATCGATTGGCGCAGCGCGCGCAGCAGGAGGGTATCTTGCAGTCCGCTCCGCGCTGGACCGGCGACGGCTTCTATGAGGCCGTCATCCGCGATCCGGACGGCAACGCGATCGAAATTACCGCCTAATCACTCCTCTTCGATGCTGGCGAACTGCTCGCCCAGATAATCGAGCAGCAGCCGCACCGCCGGCAATAAACCGCGGCGCGACGGGTAGACCGCATGCACCACGCCGCCCTGCGGCTGCCAGCCGGGCAGCAGCTGGACCAGTTCGCCGCGCAGCATGTCGTCACGCATCATCATCGCCGGCAGCTGAACGATGCCGGCGCCGGCGATGGCGGCGGTGCGCAGCATCAGCATGTCGTCGGTGACCAGCCGCGGCGTGTGTTCCCACTCGACCCGTTCACCCTGCGGGCCGGTCAGCCGCCATTGGTGCTGAGCGCGCGCCGGGCCGAGATCGAGCGTCGGGTATTTACGCAGGTCTTCCGGCGTGTGCGCCGGCCCGAGGGTGCGCACCAGCGCCGGGCTGGCGGCGACGCACCAGGTGCGCTGCGCCAGGATCTTCAGCACCAGATCGCTGTCTTCCAGCGGCGGCGGCCGCACGCGGATCGCCAGATCCAACCCTTCCCCCACCACGTCCACCCGGCGGTTGGTGGCCTCCAGATGCACCGTCACCTTCGGATAGTCGGCCATAAAGGCCGCCACCATGCTGCCGACGCGGGTGTGCAGGATCGCCACCGGGCACGACATACGCACCGTGCCGCAGGGCTCGGCGCGCGTCTGTTCGATCGCCTGCTGCGCCGCTTCCGCTTCCACCAGCATCGCCTTGCAGTGTGCGTAATAGTTTTGGCCGACCTCGGTCACCGAGAAACGCCGCGTCGAGCGCTGGATCAGGCGCACGCCCAGCCTCTCTTCCAGCAGCGCCACGCGGCGGCTGAGCTTGGATTTGGGAATGCCCAGCGCCCGGCCGGCGGGAGCAAATCCCTGGTGATCGACCACGCTGGCGAAGAAAAACAGATCGTTCAGATCGGTCAGCATCGTATCCCTTATCGTTCTACCAGTAGAACGCTGAGTGTACATCTTGCCTACTACTGCAGCAAACCCCGACAGATTAAACTTCTGCCATCAACTTAAGGCCGTGAGGTCTGAAACGGGAGTTCAAGATGAAAAAAATCCTCGGTATTCACAACAGCCCGGAAGCGCATTGGGTCGGTAACGGTTTCCTGGTGAATTCGCTGTTCTCTTATAACGATTTGGGGGCGGAAATGAGCCCGTTCCTGCTGCTGGATCACGCGGCGCCCACCAAATTCCGCTCTGCCTCCGGCACCCGCGGCGTGGGTCAGCATCCGCATCGCGGGTTTGAAACGGTGACCATCGTCTATCAGGGCGAAGTGGAACACCGCGACTCGACCGGCAGCGGCGGGGTGATTGGCCCCGGCGACGTCCAGTGGATGACCGCCGCCTCCGGCATTCTGCACGAAGAGTTCCATTCGCGGGACTTCTCGCGCAAGGGCGGCACCATGGAAATGGTGCAGCTGTGGGTCAACCTGCCGGCCAAGGACAAAATGGCCGAGCCCGGTTACCAGACGCTGCTGAACGCCGATATTCCGGTGGTTCCGCTGGCAGACGGCGCAGGGCAGGTGCGGGTGATCGCCGGTGACTTTGGCGGCCACGCCGGCCCGGCACGCACTTTCAGCCCGCTCAACGTGTGGGATATGAAGCTGAATGCCGGCCACACCACCACGCTGACGGTGAAAGAAGGCCATACGCTGGCGCTGGTGATGCTGCATGGCGCGATCCTGGTCAACGGCGAAGAGGTGGTGCGCGAAACCCAAATGGTGCGTTTCGACCGGGCGGGGGATTCGATCACGATTGAAGCCAACAACGACGTCGCGCTGCTGGTGCTGAGCGGCGAACCGATCGATGAGCCTATCGTCGGCTACGGCCCGTTCGTCATGAACAGCGACGCGGAAATCCAGCAGGCGTTCCGCGACTTCAACAGCGGCAAGTTCGGTAGCATGAACGCCGAAGCGAGCGCCGGCTGACCTTGGTGCCTGGGGTGGGACGTGTTCCCCGGCCCAGGCGCTACACTTAAACCTCAACGCCCCGTCCCAGCGGCGGGGCGTTTCATCCGCAACATCAACCCCCACAGGAGTAAAACCATGACTGCAAATTACAAGCGCCTCGACAAGGACCAGGCCGCCGTATTGCTGGTGGATCATCAGGCAGGGCTGCTTTCGCTGGTGCGCGATATCGATCCCGATCGGTTTAAAAACAACGTGCTGGCGCTGGGTGATTTAGCGAAGTACTTCAATCTGCCGACCATTCTGACCACCAGTTTCGAAAACGGCCCCAACGGCCCGCTGGTGCCGGAGCTGAAGGCCCAATTCCCCGATGCCCCTTTTATTCCTCGCCCCGGCCAAATCAACGCCTGGGACAACGACGACTTCGTCAAGGCGGTAAAAGCCACCGGCCGTAAACAGCTGATCATCGCCGGTGTAGTGACCGAAGTGTGCGTGGCATTCCCGGCGCTGTCGGCGCTCAATGAAGGCTTTGAGGTCTTTGTGGTGACCGACGCCTCCGGCACCTTCAATGAGCTGACGCGTCAGTCGGCCTGGAGCCGCATGGAAGCCGCCGGCGCGCAGCTGATGACCTGGTTCGGCGTCGCCTGCGAGCTGCACCGCGACTGGCGCAACGACATCGAAGGCCTGGGCACGCTGTTCTCCAACCATATCCCGGACTACCGCAATCTGATGACCAGCTATAACACGCTGGCCGGCGGTAAGTAACACGGCGGCCCTTTACCCCACCTTTCGCCTTTCATCACGTTAGATGCGGGATGTAAGCAAAACGTAGCGGGGCGAAAAGGTAGCGAAAAGCGGCTTTCTCATTGGCCGGGGGCGGGGTAGCGTAATCCCGAACCCGGCAAATGAGGCTAATTCAATGAAACAAGCAATCAAGATCCTGGCGCTGCCCTGCATGGGCATAGCGCTGTTGTTCAGCGCGAGCGCGATGTCGGCCCCCGAGGCGCCTGCGGCCAAAGCGTTGCCGCCTGTGGCGGATGAACCGATGCGCATGCCGCCTTTCCCGGGCGGGCACCCGCCCAAACCGGGGTTCTGCCACGGCGGCGAACTGTTCTGCGCCACCTCGGCCAGCGACAATCCGGTGGAAACCATCAACAAACTGACGGCGGTGATCCCGGCGGGCAGCGCCAAGCATTACGAGGTGCGCGTCGCGGTGGTGGCCGTGCCTGACGCCCCGCCTGCGCCTTAACGGGCCCTGTCATCCCGCTCTGGTTCGCACGCTCAAGGCGCGTTAGGCTAAGGCGAGCATTTATCGGGAGGCGGGATGACCCTTTTAGCACAACTGCCCTGTCTCCAGCCCGGCGAGTGCGCGCTGTTGTTCGACGGCGAATGCAATCTGTGTCACGGGCTGGTGAGGTATCTTATTCGCGCCGATCGGCAGCGGCGCATTCTGTTGGCGACGGTGCAATCCGTCGAAGGGCAGGCGATCCTGCAGGCGCTGGGATTGCCGACCGATCGTTTCGATTCCGTGGTCTATGTTGAGCAGGGGCGCTGTTGGCTGCGTTCGGCGGCGCTGTTCCAGGCGTTGCGCCAATTGGGGTGGCCGCATCGCGCGCTGGCGCTGGCGCGTTACCTGCCGCCGCGGCTGGCGGACAAGGTCTACGATGCGGTTGCCGGCAATCGCTACCGGCTGTTTGGCCGCAACGACGGCACCGGTTTGCCGGGCGCCGACCAGCCCGGGCGCTATCTGCCCCGGCGGCGGGAACCTCCCGCCTGAGCTTTACGCTTCTTTACCATCCAACCGCTTGAAATATCAGCACTCCAGCTCCATATAATGGAACGTTCAGCCAACAAGGAGCGCGTATGGGAATCAGTGAAGAAGAGCACATCCGCCGTTTGACCCAGGAGAAGAACGACATGGGCAATACGGCGAAATGGGTGGCGATCGTTTCCGCCGTGTACTTTGCCTTGATGGTGTTTTACGGCCACCCGACCGGCGTATTGGCGATGTCGGGCGCGGTGTTCATCGTTTCTACCGCCACCTGGCTGAAAAAGCGTCAGAAGGTCAAATCTTACCGCATGGCGTTGGCCAAAATCAGCGACGATCAGCCCTGATAGTCGCCGCGCTTTAGCGTATACACCAGGCTCGGCGCTGCGCCGGGCACGTCATCCAGCGTATCCACCCGCTGCATGCCAATCTTTTCCAGCACCCGCCACGAAGCCTGATTCTCCGCGCGCACAATGGCAGAAATCTCACCCACCTCCAGACCGACAAACCCGTATTGCAGTGAAGCCCGCGCCATCTCGGTGGCCAGCCCCATGCCCCACACCCGGGTGTCGAAGCGATAGCCGAGGTTAACGGTGCGCTGCGCGCCGAGCGGTTTCCAGGACAAGCCGCCAAAGCCGATAACCCAATCCGACCGTTCGCGCAGGGCGAGCGCCCAGGAGCCGTAGCCGTGTTGCCGCCAGACGGCGAGCCGCTCCTGCAGCGCCGAAGCGGCCTGCGCTTCGCTGGTGAGCGGGCCGGCGGGGTTGAAGAGTTGGGTTTGCGGATCGCCAAAGATGGCGTAGAAACGTTCGAGGTCCGCCATCACCGGCGGCCGCATCTGCAGGCGCTCGCTGAAGTACGGGGCTGAAGGATTAAAGCTCGGCATCGTTTCTCCCGGCCGGATCAATGAACAGCGTTCACTGTAGTCCAGATCGGCGAAACGGGAAATCCCCCTCTGCGGGTGAGAGGGGGAGAGGGGCATTACAGGAAGGAATCGTCGTCGTCGTTGTAATCGTCGTCGGCGTAGTCCGTGTCATCCTGATAGTTGGCGTTCTGGAAGCCGTTGTCCTGATTCAGGAAGCTGCCGCCGTCGCCGTTGTTGAAGGTATCAAGGTTGTTGGAGGCGTCGAAATTGCGCATCGCGCTGTCGTCCAGCGGTGCCGGGTTTTCTTCGATAATATTCACGATTTCCTGCGGCTGCGAATGGCGGAACATGCCGGTCAGCATGTCGGCCAATACCACGCCGCCGGCGACGCCCGCCGCGGTTTGCAAAGCCCCACCCAGGAAGCCGCCGGCGCGCGAAGGCGCCGCCTGCTGCGGTTGGGCATAGGCTGGCTGCTGCGGCTGTGAGTAGCCCCCTTGCTGCGCGTTGTTCCAGGCCGCCGTATTTTGCTGCTGCGCCTGATACTGTTCACGCGGGCTTGGCGTACTGCGGCTGCCGCCGCCGAACAGGCCGGCCAGGAAGCCGCCGCTGCTCTGTTGGCCGCTGGCGGTTTGCTGCAGCTGCGCGACCTGGGCTTCCAGCTCTTTGACCCGCTGGTCCATCTGTTTGAGCGCCGCTTCCTGAATGATCATTGCCTGCGCCATGTAATAAGGGGCGGAAGGCTGCTCGCGAATATGCTGATTAATTTGCTGTTCTGCCTGGAGATCCCGTGGGCCCGTCTTGGTCTCGGCTTCTTTCAGGCGGCCAAACAGACCATCGATAAGGCGTTGTTCTTCGGATTGCATAGGCGTACCTCGGGAGATAAATAACGGTGCTGGATGATCGTTGTCATCGGTAACAATCACCCTAGCGCGTTTGCATGAACCAATAAATAAATGGCGGGTAAACCTGTCTATGAATTTGTTACCAATTACGGCAGCGGGATCAGCATCACCAGCTTCAGACCGCCGTGCTCCGCCGGGTGGAAGGTGAGCTGGCGATAGCGCAGCGCACCTTGCTGAGGATGTTCGAACGCTCTTTCGCCGCCTTCGCGCGCCATCACGTCATGCTGTTTCCACCAGTGATTAAAGTCCGCGCTGTTGTGCGTCATGTTGCGCACGAAGGCGCGCATCTCTTCGGTGTTTTGGTGATGGCTGGTCTCGGCGCGAAACTCGGCCACCACGCGGCGGGCACGTTCTTTCCAATCGCTGACCAGCGTTTTCGCCAATGGGTGGAAGAACATGAAGTGCAGCAGGTTGGGGCTGTTGGCCACATCCAGCCAGCCGCTGAACAGCGCCGCCGCCTGCGGGTTCCAGGCGACGACGTTCCAGGTCACGTCCAGCAGGTAGCAGGGCACCGTCATTTGGTGCACGCTTTGCAGCACCGCGTCGTTGGCGGTTTCGCGGTGCGTTTCCTGCTCGGGATCGGCGACGCGGGCCAGGGTAAACAGGTAGTGGCGTTCGGCGGGGCCGAGCCGCAGCGCCTTGGCGATGCGTGCCAGCGTATAGGGGGAAATGGACACCTCGCGCCCCTGTTCGATCCAGGTATACCAGGTGGCGCTGATGCCGCTGATTTGCGCCAGCTCTTCGCGCCGCAGGCCGCTGGTGCGGCGGCGCGAGGAGCTGGGCAGGCCGAGCATTTCCGGCGTGATACGCTCGCGGTGTGCGCGCAGGAATGCGCCGAGGGCCTTTGGCCCGGATAAGGCTTCTGATGACATAGCGTGGTACCTATTTATACCAGGATAACTGCTCATATTGTACCCGTATAGTAGCCTGATTATAGTAGCCGAAAGCCTTCAGGCACAGGTGCAAGCCGGATAATAACGGGAGCAAACATGAGCATCAGCAACAGCCATAAAAACGCGGTAGACCGGCAGTTCGGCGAGCAGGCCAACGCTTACTTAACCAGCGCGGTGCACGCGCAGGGCAAGGATTTGCAACGCCTCGCACAGTTACTGGAACCGCATGCCGACGCGCGCCTGCTCGATCTGGGCTGCGGCGCCGGGCACGCCAGCTTCACGGCGGCGGCCAGGGTGGCGCAGGTGGTGGCCTACGATCTGTCGGCGCAAATGTTGGCGGTGGTGGAGCAGGCGGCAGCGGAAAAAGGCTTGAGTAACATTCAGCTGCAGCAGGGCGTGGCGGAGTCTTTACCGTTTGAGGACGCCAGCTTCGATCTGGTCATCAGCCGCTATTCGGCGCACCATTGGCACGACGTCGGCCAGGCGCTGCGCGAAGTCAGGCGGGTATTGAAGCCGGGCGGCAGAGCGATTTTTATGGACGTGGTCTCGCCGGGGCATCCGCTGCTGGATATCTACCTGCAAACCGTGGAAGTGCTGCGCGACACCTCACACGTGCGCAACTATGCGCCGGGCGAGTGGCTGGCGTTATTGACCGAGGCCGGGCTGGTGGTGCGTGAGGTGACGTCGGATCGATTGATGCTGGAGTTCGGCAGTTGGGTGGCGCGCATGCGCACGCCGGCGCATTTCGTTACCGCGATCCGCGCGCTGCAGCAAAGCGTATCGCAGGAGGTGGCGGCGCATTTCGCCATTCAGCCGGACGGCTCCTTTACCAGCGATATCATGATGTTTGACGTGACGAAGGGCTGAAAACAACGGGGCAGCCGATGAAGGCTGCCCCGTGAAACGCTATCGGCTGCGATGCGCTTATTTTTTGTCTTCCAGCAGGCAGCGGTAGATCAGGCCGCCGATAATGCCGCCGACCAGCGGCACCAGCCAGAAGACCCACAGCTGCTGCAGCGCCCAGGTGCCCTGGAAGATCGCTACGCCGGTGCTGCGCGCCGGGTTGACGGAGGTGTTGGTCACCGGGATGCTGATCAGGTGGATCAGGGTCAGCGTCAGGCCGATCGCCAGCGGGGCAAAGCCTGCCGGCGCGCGTTTGTCGGTTACGCCATGAATAACGAGCAGGAAGAAGGCCGTCAGCACCAGCTCAATCACGATGGCTGATTGCAGAGAATAACCGCCCGGTGAGTGTTCGCCGTAACCGTTGGAGGCGAAACCGCCTGCGGTGGCGTCGAAACCGGCTTTGCCGCTGGCGATCAAATACAGCACCGCCGCTGCGGCGATACCGCCGATCACCTGTGCGATAACGTAAGGAATCACGTCTTTCGCCGCGAAACGGCCGCCGGCGAATAAGCCAACGGTGATTGCCGGGTTAAAGTGCCCGCCGGAAATATGGCCGACGGCATAGGCCATCGTCACCACGGTCAGGCCGAAAGCGAGCGCGACGCCGAGGAAACCAATACCCAGCTGTGGGAATGCCGCGGCTAATACTGCGCTACCACAACCACCAAACACCAACCAAAATGTGCCAAAAAATTCGGCAAAAAGTCGCTTTGACATAGATTCCATCCTGCGGAATAGACTAACGGGTGTTAGCACTAAAAACTATAGAACAGCTTTTTCAGTTCATGCAGATATTCTATAGAATTTTCTTAATGCACCTTGAATAACGGCGGTATTAAATCCCCGGTATTTTATTTTGTCTATGAGAAAAACGCCGTTTTTCGCCGTGCCGGCGCGCGTTTGCCGATTTTTTTATCTTTGATATAAGAATTTACCCTAAGCGAAATGACGGGTTATTTTCAGGCGCTTTTTTCCAGCGGTTTTCTCCATTCAATATCCCCAGGTTAATTGCTAATTTCTATTTGCCAGTCAACCTTGTTGCCTATTGCACATTTGACGAAACGCCTGTTGTCATCTCAGTGTCATGCTAAATTAATATCTTCTTCTGCCTGATAACGCTTCGTTCAACCTCGGGTAAAAACCATGAAAATAAAATCGCTCTCCCTGCTGTTGGCTTCACTGTTTCCTGTATTCACCTACGCTGCAGATATTGAGGTAGCGCGTTATGTGGTCGGCTTCCCCGGCGGGGAACGCGTCGCCTATCAGGGGGCGTTCGCCAAGAATTTCCCGCAGGGGCTGCCGGTGGGGATCGGCTCCGGGCTGACGTTCAATCGCAAGCAGGGCGACGATCTGGTGCTGACGACGCTGACCGATCGCGGCCCGAATGCCGATGCCCCGGCGGTGGGCAAGCAAGAAGCCAAAATTTTCGCCAACCCGCAATTCGTGCCTCTGTTGATGGACATTCGCATCGGTGGCGGCAAGGCCGTGGCCGAGAATGCACGGCCCTTGCATGACGAAAAAGGGCCGATTAGCGGGCTGCCGCTGCCGAGCGAGCTGATTGGTTCCACGAACGAAGTGGCGTTGAACGACGCGTTGCAGCCGCTGCCCGGCGATCGCCGCGGGTTGGATACCGAAGGCATCATCGGTGACGGCAACGGCGGCTATTGGCTGTGCGATGAGTACGGTCCGTTTCTGATCCATGTCGACGGCAACGGTAAAATTCTCGCCAAATACGGCCCAACGCCGGAGGCCGGCGAGCAGGCGGTGGCGAGTGGTTTGCCGAACATCCTGAAGTGGCGCCAGCCCAACCGCGGTTTTGAGGGGCTGACCCGGATGCCGGATGGGCGCATTCTGGCGGCGGTGCAGAGCACGCTGGATGTCGATGGCAAAAGCAAGAACAAGGCGCAGTTTACCCGGCTGGTGAGCTTCGATCCGCGCAGTGGCAAAACCGCCATGTACGGCTATCCCATCGATATCGACAGCTATAAAAAAGCCAAAGACGCCAAGATTGGCGATGTGGTGGCGTTGGACAACCAGCGCATCCTGTTGATTGAACAAGGAACCGGTAAAGATAAGACGATGATCAACAAGATCTATCTGGTGGATCTCGCGCAGGCCAGCGATCTGAGCGCGTTTGACGGCCAGGGGAAAGCGCTGGAGTTCGACGATGCGAAAGATCTCGCCAAACGCGGCGTGAAGCTGGCGCAGAAACGGGAAGTGGCGGACCTGCGCCAGTTGGGCTGGCGCCAGGAGAAAGCGGAAGGGTTGGCGCTGATCGACGATCGCACGCTGGCGGTGATTAATGACAACGATTTCGGCCTGCAGGCCAAGCTGGTGGACGCATCGCCAAAGAGCAAGAAAATCGGCGATTATCAGCTGGAGAAAGAAGGGCGGCTGAGCCTCGACGGCGATAAGACCGACGCCCGTATCGAATTGCGCCCGCTGGAGCAGCCGGAGTCGCTGAGCGAGCTCTGGGTGCTCACCTTGCCGCATCCCTTGAAGTGAGACAGCGGGGGCGATAGCGCCCCCGTCAGACCGTTGACAAAGGAGGAAAAAACGTGGTTTTTCCTCCTTTGTGGCCATCGGCCGAAAATCAATAAATTGATTTTCCTTGTTTTTTTATCCGTTGCTCTCTGCAAACCCGGCAATGGCATGAGGTTTGTCATCAATCTCACAGCGGGGGCGGTGACGCCCCCGTTTGCTTCAGGCTTCCGCGTGCCGCTGCGGCGCTCTGCCGCGCGAGATGCTCTCCCACACCGCCACCACCACCATGATCAGCGTCGTCAGGCCATTGACCATCAGCAGATCGGTTAAATAGGCGACGGGGGCCAATACCGCCAGCGCCAGCAGCCCCACCAGGTGCGACAGCGGGAAGCGATGATACACCAGCCGTTTATACAGCGCGTTGGCGAACAGGTAGAGCGCCGGGCCGAGCAGCAACACCGCCGCCGTGGCGTTTTGGATGCGGCCGTCGGGATGGGCGATCACCAGCTCGTTGGCCACGGCGCAGACGATGATCGCCCCCACCAGCGCGACGTGCACGTAATGGAAGTAAGCGCCCAGCTGGCCGGGGTTTTCCGCCTGGCTGATGGCGTGGCTGCCGGCTTTGCTGCTGGTGTCGAAGTAGACCCACCACATCGCCAGGCTGCCGAGAAAGGCCACCAGCGAGGCGATGAGCACCGGCAGGTTCCAGCTTTCCATCTCGCTCAGGGTGGCGCCGGTGATCAGAATGGTTTCCCCCAGCGCCACGATAACGAACAGCTGGCAGCGCTCCGCCAGGTGGTGACCCTCGATGGTCCATTCGCTGCTGCTGTCCGAGCGCCCCAGCACCGGCAGCCGGAAGCCGAACATCGGCGAGACGTATTCGCACAAGACCGCGACCGCCCACAGCGCCAGGCGGGCGTTGCCTTCCGCCAGCCCACCGGCGATCCAGAAGACGGCAGAGATGCACAGCCAGCCGAGAATGCGGTGAAAGTTTCGTTTTAACGGATGACCGGGCGCCAGCAGGCGCAGCACCGTGACGGAGCGCCCGACCTGAATGGCGACATAGAACAGCGCGAAGATCAGGCCGCGCTCGCCAAACGCCTGCGGCAGCGCGGCAGCGGCGAACAGCCCCAGCAGCATGATAGCGAACAGCAGCAGGCGGATCTGACGGGTATCCGGATTGAACCAGTTGGTGACCCAGGCGGTGTATTGCCAGGCCAGCCAGACGGCGAACCACAGCAACAGGGTTTCCAGCGCGCCAGTCAGCGTCAGGTGATGCAACAGATAGTGGGAAAGTTGGGTCACGGCGAAAACGTAGATCAGATCGAACAGCAGCTCGGAAAACGAGACTGAAGCGCCCTGACCGTCACGCACGCGCAGCAGGTTTTGCGACATAAGCGTTCTTCCTTAAAAGGGTAAGCCACAAAATCAGCGTAGCTCAGCGCGCCCCGGCGGGTAAAAAATCTTAAATAGCGGCGGCGCGCGTTCTTTCTTTCGCCCTGTCTTTAATTGTTCATCAAATAGGGGTAAGGTGAACCCTATAAAGTCATTTCCGCCTTAAAATACACACTCGCTCTCACTTCCTCCTTATTCTCCTCACAATGATTGATGTTCTTTACGTTGCATGACGTCCGTTTTCATTGGCTAGCGGATAATTAACATCACTGACAACGAGCTAATAAACAAGAACACCTGGAGTCAATCATGAAACTTATCCCAAGCATCGCAGCAGTATTGATCGCCGCCGCTTCCTTCTCCACTTTCGCCGCGCCGCTGTCGTCGGTGAAACAGGTCAACAGCGAACAGGCCGCCAATCTGCAAAGCCTCGGCGTGGTGTCGGTTTCCGGCATTAGCGGCTCACCGCATGACGCCATTCACGCCCTGAAAGAAAAAGCCGCGGCGGACGGCGCCGGCCATTACCGCATTATCGGTCTGGACACCCCCGGGGATTCCAGCAACTGGCGCGGCAATGCGGAAATTTATCGCTAAGCGTTGGTTTTTTACCCTCTGGCCACGGCAACGTGGCCAATAAAATAAACGGTCGTAATAATTATCTGATAGGGCGCGCGTGGGCGGCTTATTTTCAGGTCATTATTACGACCGTTTTTCATTTTTCCGCTGCGGCTGAGGTTGCATTTTATTACAACTGTGTCCGCCGCTTTCGGAATCATGTTAATGAATACTTAAGAAATTCGGCTCACATTGAGGACTTAACCCAAGGAGGCCTCAATGTTAAATGCGACCCGGCTGCAACTGATGAATCACTTCGCTTACCTGCAGCAATTTATGGCTTCACCGCGCACCGTCGGTACGCTGGCGCCTTCTTCCCCGTGGCTGTGCCAGGCGATGCTGAACCAGGTTGAATGGACCCGGGCGCTGTCGATCGCGGAGCTGGGGGCGGCGGACGGCGTATTGACCAAACGCATTCTGGGGCGGATGCGCGCCGATGCGGCGCTGGAGGCTTTCGAGATCCAACCGCATTTCGTGCATCGGCTGCGGGGGATAGACGATCGGCG
Source organism: Serratia sp. 2880STDY5682894 (assembly GCF_001537385.1). Taxonomy (NCBI): domain Bacteria; kingdom Pseudomonadati; phylum Pseudomonadota; class Gammaproteobacteria; order Enterobacterales; family Yersiniaceae; genus Serratia; species Serratia sp. 2880STDY5682894. Next base: position 42,924 of record NZ_FCJA01000006.1, read on the forward strand.
GCTGCAGGTGATGGCCCATTCGGCGACCCAAATGGCCACGGATTATGACGTGGTGTTTTCCTGCCTGCCGCTGCTGTCGATCCCGGTCAGGATCAGCGTGCGCATCCTTCAGCAGGCCCGGCAGCGGCTGCTGGCGCGCAACGGCACGCTGGTGCTGTTCCAATACAGCCACCTGTCGGAAAAATTGCTGTCCCGCTATTTTCACTGGAAGCGCCTGCGGGTGGTGCGCAATTTCCCGCCGGCGCTGGTGTATGTCTGTACGCCGCGTTAACTACAGCGTTTTCACCATCACCACCACGTCTTCGTCATACTGCCGCCGGCGTTCCAGAGGCTGCCAACCCCAGCCGGCGTACAGCGCTTCCGATTTGTCGGTGATGAGATGCAAAATCGAATGATGGCGCTGCCGCGCCGCTTCGACGATCGCCATCTCCAGGCGGTGGGCAATGCCCTTGCGGCGGTGATCGGGATGCACGAAGACGCCGGCCAGCCACGGGGTGAGATCCTGGCGCTGATGATCGTCGCTGGGCCACAGGCTGGCCATGCCCACCGGGCGATCGCCGTCGATCATCATCAGCGTCAGGTGATCGTCGCTTGGCCGGCTGCATTGGGCGAAGCGCAGCTGGGTGCGCTCCAGCGTGCCGCCGCGTTGTGAACCCCACTGGCCGAAGGCCCAGGCGGCGCACACATCGGCAAACTGCGGGCACTCCGACAGCGGAATAATGCGTTGATCCATGGATGTCTCCCTATTTTGGTGGTTTCCGCTCTATTTAACCGATTTCCCCGCCATTTTTTTAACTTTTTAAAGCCGCTCTTTTAGCGGTTTCACGGTGTTTCGCCGCGCGCCCGGCGCCGTTTCCCGGATTTCTTTTGGCAATCGCCGTGCAGGATTGCAAGTGCTAATGAGAGTGATTATCATGCGCACACTATTTCCCCGTGTCGGCTTAATCATGCGCAATTCCCTCATTTTACTGCTGCTTTCCCTGTGCTTCGGCGTGTTCTCCGCTCAGGCGAAGACGGTGACCGATATCACCGGCCGCCAGGTCGTGGTGCCGGACAACCCGCAGCGCATCGTGGTGGGGGAAAGCCGCATGCTGTATACGCTGGCGCTGCTGGAGCCGGGCAACCCGGCGCAGCGCATCGTCGGCTGGCCGGCGGATCTGGCGCGGTTCGATGCGCAAAGCTGGCAGCTCTATACGCAGAAGTTCCCGCAGATCGCCGCGATCCCCATTATCAGCGGCAATAATTTCCGCCAGGTTAATATTGAAAGCCTGCTGCAGCTGAAGCCGGATCTGGTGATCCTGGCGCGCTACGCGCGTGAAGACGGCGACAACGATCTGCTGGTTTCCGCGCTGAACAAGGCCGGCGTGGCGGTGATCTACGTCGATCTGCGCATCGATCTGCTGAACAACACCGTGCCGAGCGTACGGCTGCTGGGCGAAGTGCTCAATCGCCAGCAGCGCGCTGAGCAGTTCATCGCGTTTTATCAGCAGCATATGGCTGTGATTCAGCAGCGGCTGGCGGGCTATCAGGGGCCGAAGCCCAAAGTGATGCTGCACCTGCATCTGGGGCGGCGCGACACCTGCTGCACCACCGCCGCGCATGGCAACCTTGGCGATCTGCTGACCTTCGCCGGCGGCGACAACATCGCCAACGCCAGCGTCAAAGGGGTGTACGGTGAGCTGAACCCGGAAACCATCCTGAGCGCCAATCCCGACGTTTACCTCGCCACCGGCATGGCCGGGCCGCAGGGCAAGCGGCTGTCCGATCTGCGCCTCGGGCCGCAGGTCAGCCAACAGGACGCCGCCGACAGCTTCCGCCGGCTGATCGCCACACAGCCGATGCTGGCCAGCCTGCAGGCGGTGAAGCATCACCGCGCCTGGAGCGTCTGGCACAACTTTTACCTCAGCCCGTACCACGTGGTGCTGGTCGAGATGTTCGCCAAAGCGTTTTACCCGGATCTGTTCGCCGACATTAACCCGCAGCAGACCTTCCAACAGCTGTATCAGCAGTTTTTGCCGTTACCTTTTTCAGGGACCTATTGGAGTCAGTTAGATAATGAATAACAACAAGCGCGGCTGGTGGTGCGCATTGCCTTTGGCGGCCTGCGCGACATCGCCGACGTGGGCGGCGGAGAAAGCCGCGCCGCAGGAAGAGAGCCTGGTCGTGGTCGGCCGCAAAGATGCCGACGGCGTGCAGAGCTATCAGCCGTTGACCAGCGTCACCGGCACCCGCAGCGAAACCAACCTGCTGAACGTGCCGCAGGCGATCGACGTGGTGCCGCAGCAGGTGATTACCGATCAGGCGGTCAGCAGCCTGGACGAAGCGCTGTACAACGTCAGCGGCATTACCCAGGCCAACACGCTGGGCGGCACCCAGGACGCGGTCATGAAACGCGGCTTCGGCGACAACCGCGACGGCTCCATTCTGCGCGACGGCGTGCGCTCGGTACAGGCGCGCAACTTTACGCCGACCACCGAGCGGGTGGAGGTGCTCAAGGGGCCGGCCTCGATGCTGTACGGCATGGGCGAGCCGGGCGGGATGATCAACATGATCACCAAAAAGCCCCAGCTGCAGCAGCATACCCACGTGGAAGGCTGGGGCAGCAGCTTCAACGGCGGCGGCGGCCAGCTCGACGTTACCGGGCCGCTCGGCACGTCGGGGTTTGCCTATCGCATGATCGTCGATCACGATGAAACCGATTACTGGCGCAACTTTGGCCGCAATCGCCAGACGGTGATCGCGCCGTCGTTGATGTGGTACGGCGAGAACACCACCGTGCGCTTGGCCTATGAACATATGGAATATCTGGTGCCGTTCGATCGCGGCACCATTATCGATTCGCGCACCGGCAAACCGGTGAATACGCCGCGCGATCGCCGTTTCGACGAAGCCTATAATGCCACCCGCGGCGATCAGGACAGCATTACCCTGCAGATCGATCAGACGCTCAACGAGCGCTGGAAAAGCTCACTGACCTACGCCTACAGCCGCAACAGCTACAGCGACAACCAGGCGCGCGCCACGGCGCTGAACCCGGTGACCGGCGTGTTGAGCCGCCAGGCCGACTCGACTGCCAACGCCGTCAGCCACGCCAACGCGGTGCAGCTGACGCTCAATGGCGACGTGGACTGGGGCAGCATCAACCACCAGATGCTGTTCGGCTTCGATTTTGAAGATAACCGTACCTTCCGCGGCGACATGATCCGCGGCAAAAAGAACAGCGATTTCAATATCTATCATCCGGTATACGGCCTGATGCCGCCGTCGACGGCGGTCAGCGCCAAAGACAGCGACCAGCGGGAAAACCTCACCAGCTACGGTTGGTTTATGCAGGATTCCATCCAGCTAACCGATAAATGGCTGGTGATGGGCGGCCTGCGTTACGACGCTTTCGACGTCTATGCCGGCAAGGGGCGGCCGTTCCAGGCCAATACCGACAGCTCGGACAGCAAGCTGGTGCCGCGCGCCGGGGTGGTGTACAAGCTGACGCCTTATGTGTCGCTGTACAGCAGCTATACCGAGTCGTTCAAGCCGAACTCTTCCATCGCCACCCAAATTGGTTCGCTGCCGCCGGAGCAGGGCAAGTCGTGGGAAGTCGGCGGCAAGCTGGCGTTGCCGAACGGCGTCACCGGCACGCTGGCGCTGTTCGACATCACCAAGCGCAACGTGATGGTCAATGAGCTGGTGGAGGGCGAAACCGTGACGCGCACCGCCGGGCGCGTGCGTTCGCAGGGCGTGGAGCTGGACGTAGCCGGTAACCTCACCGATTCGCTGAGCCTGATCGGCTCCTATGCGTATACCGACGCGCGGGTGGTGGACGATCCGGACAACAAGGGGAAAGAGATGACCAACGTGGCGCGCCACACCGCCTCGCTGTTCCTGACCCAGAACCTGGGCAGCCCGGGCTTGTACAGCGGCGATGAGGTGCGCATTGGCGCCGGCGCGCGCTACGTAGGACGCCGCCCGGGTGACGCTGCCAACAGCTTCTCCCTGGATAATTACACCGTTGCCGATGCGTTCGCCGCTTACACTATGCCGATCAACGGCTATCGGGTGAAATGGCAGCTGAACGTGAAGAACCTGTTCGATAAAACTTACTACCCGTCCAGCGGCGGTAATTTGCGCGTGGCGGTGGGGGAACCGCGTGAGGTGGTGCTGCGCGGCAGTATCGATTTCTAAGCTACGGGCGGTGAAATTTGCTTAAATAACCGCCCCAACGTTAAGGAGAACCCATGAGCCTGCAGATTCGTTTGGCGCAGCAGCGGGATATCGTGCATCTGATGGCGGTTGAACGTTCGGCGGCGCAGCTGTTTCGCCAGCAGCCGGAATGGCGCTTTATCGCCGAAGGCGAGGTGATGGCCCCGCAGCAGCATGCCGCGTTTATTGCCGAACGCCGTGAATGGCTGGCGGAAAGCGACAACGGCGAGTGCGCCGGTTTTATCGCCGTGCAGGCTCAGGGGGAAGATTGGCACATCGCCGAATTGTCGGTCGCCGGCACCTGGCAGCGGCAGGGCGTCGGCCGTCGCCTGATCGGCGCGGTGGCGGAAGAGGCCAAACGGCAGGGCGCCGGCCGCCTGACGCTCACTACCTTCATTGAGGTGCCGTGGAATGCGCCTTACTACCGGCGGCTGGGATTCCGGCCGCTCGACGACGCGCGCCTCACGGCTGCCCTGCGGCGGCATCTGGATGAGGATCTGGCGCACGGCTTTGCCGCAGGCAGTCGCTGTGCCATGGAATTTACACTATCGTAAATATTGAAATACAGAGCGGGCAGGGTATGATGCCACCACCACGCCATCGCACCCGCTCGGTATTTTGGTATGCAATGCACTCAAGTCACCGCATAAGGGACAACCCGTAATGACACAAACCCTGTTCATGATAGGCGCTCGCGGAGCCGGCAAGACCACGGTAGGCAGCGCATTGGCGTTGGCGTTGGGCTATCAGTTCGTCGATACCGATCTGTTTATGCAGCAGGCGGCGCAGATGAGCGTGGCGGAAATGGTCGAGCGCGAGGGCTGGCTGGGGTTCCGCCGCCGCGAGACCATCGCGTTGCAAACCGTGACCAAGCCGTCAACTATAGTTGCCACCGGCGGCGGGGCGATCCTGGCGGAGGAGAACCGTCAGTTTATGCGTCAGCATGGCACCGTTATCTACCTGCGCGCGCCGGCCAGCGTGTTGGCGCGGCGGTTGGAAGAGTACCCGGAAGATGCGCAGCGCCCGACGCTCACCGGCAGGCCGATCGCCGAGGAGATGCTCGAGGTGCTGGCGGCGCGCGAAGCGCTGTATCAGGACGCCGCGCATTACGTGATAGACGGCGCCGCCGATCCGCAGCGGGTGGTGGAACAAATTCTCGCGGTGCTGCCGCGTGAGACGGTGAAGTAACCCTTTCTTCTCTTCGGGCGCTGGGCGCCCGTTTTCTTATTCCGTTTGCCGAGCCGGCGCAAAGTACGCCCCGGGCGTGACGCCGAAGCGGCGGCGAAAGGCGGCGATATAGGCGCTGACGTTGTCATAGCCACAGGCGTCGGCCACCTCGCTGACCGCTTCGCCGCGTGATAATCCCTCCAGTGAACGCAATACCCGCGCCTGCTGGCGCCACAGCGCGAAGCTGATGCCGGTTTCCTGCAGAAAACGGCGGCTCAGGGTGCGCGGGCTGAGCCCGGCCCAGGTGGCCCAGTCGCACTGGCTGCGCAGGCTGGCGGGATCGTTCAGCAGCGCCCGGGCGATGTTCAGCAACCGGGCGTCCTGCGGCAGCGGCAATTGCAAAGGGGCGCGGCTTGCCGCGTGCATTTCGTCCAGCAGCACCTGCAGCAGCCGCCGTTGCGGCGCACTCAGCGGGCCGGCGGGGAACTGCGCGATGCGCTCTACCAGGGCCTGCAACAGCGCAGAGGCCGTGAACAGCTGCGGCTGCGGCGGCATCTCCGGCACGCTTTCCACCGGCAGATACAGACTCCAGCCTGCCACGTCGCCGCAGGCCAGCGCCTGATGGGCGCATCCCGGCGGCAGCCAGCCCAGCGTACCGCCGGTGATCGCCCATTGCCGGCCCGGGAGTTCCATGGCCAGCATGCCGCGCGTCAAGAGATAGATCTGGCCGCCTTCGTGCCGGTGCCAGGGCGTCAGGTGTTTTTTTTCATGCTGAAGGCGTTGGCTGCGGATCTGCGTCATGTTGGCCGTTTAACGTTATTGAAAGTCTTGATGTGGTTATTATGCCATCGCCTGACCGGGATAGGATCGTCGTTCACCCTATTTCGGAGAAACGTGATGACTCAACTTACCCCACTGGATCTGGTACTCGATACGCTGCAGCAGGTCGTCGCCAGCCCGGAACATCGCCCGGCGCAGATCGCCGCCCGCTTCAGCGCGGGCTACCGCCAGCAGGTGGATGGCAAGGCGCTGAACTTCGAGCAGTTTGAGCAACACATGGCGCTGCTGAAGCGGCAAACCCGCCGCATGACGCTGAGCGTGATCGCGGCGGCGGAGCAGGGCGAGGCGGTGCTGACCCACCATCTGGTCGAGCTGGAAAAGTGCGATGGTTCCTGCAGCCGCGTGCGGGTGCTGGCGCACTTCATCGTGCGTGAGGGCCGCATTTGCGCCTGTGACGAACTGACCGAGCTGTTGGCGGGCTCCCCCGGCGATCGCGATCTTGGCTCGCGCGTGTCGGAATGAGGGCGGCTGCTATACTTGCTACTGTGTGAAACACACGGGAGAACGGCATGCGCGAAAATGATCAACCTGCTTATCCACGGAGCGCCCGCGTCGTAGAGGTGTTTCGGGGCGACCCGAGCCTGCATCTGCGCCGTTTTGAAGTGCGCACCGACGACATTGAGCCGAATACGCTGCTCAGTGAACATGAAACCGAGCAGGAAGCGCTCGACGCCAAGCATCGCTATGAGGACGAGGCGTTAGAGCTCTGACCTGCAGCCCAGCGGAAACCGGCGTCAGGCCGGTTTCCTGTTTATCCCCGCCTTAGCACATATTTCCCAGAACAATATTGATAATGATAATCATTTATGTGATTTTTATCGCCCCTATTGGGTGTTTCACTTCTGGGAAAAGAGATGTCCAATTCCGAGTTGCAGGCGCTGTTTCTGCGCCACATGCGGCCGCTGCAAACTTATTTGAACGCCAAACTGCGCGACCCTCAGCTGGCCGCGGATTTGGCGCAGGAAAGTTTTACCCGCCTTACCGAGCAATACCCGCAGGGTAACATTCTCGATATTGAGGCCTACCTGTATAAAACCGCCAAAAACCTGATGCTCGACCATCTGCGCCAGCAGCAGCGGCGGCAGACCGAAGCGGTAGAAGACGACATTCTGGCGCAGTATCCCTCCGGCGAACCGGCGCTTGAACAACTGGCGATCGATAGCCAACTGCTGCAGCTGTTGCAACAGGCGTTGGCGGGCATGCCGTCGCGCACGCAGCAGATTTTCCGCCTTAACCGGCTCGATGGCCTGACCCAGGCGCAGGTGGCGGCGCAGCTGGGCGTGTCGCTCAGCACGGTGGAAAAACACCTGGCCAGCGCGCTCGAGCGGCTGATGGCGCGTATGGAAGAACAATAATGGCAATTTTTTTACGGGTTTATCCGCCCTCAGACGTCTTAACCTATAACCAGAAAAAACAGGGGGCTACGTCATCATGAAACCGCTAACCGCGCAGGCGCGACAGCAGGCGGCCGCCTGGGCCGTACGCCTGGCCGAAGGGGCGCTGCCCGCCGAACGGCGGCAAGCGCTGGACGCCTGGCTGGCCGATGATCCGCAGCATCCGGCGGCGCTGCGTCAGGCGCGCCAGCTTTGGGCGACGCTGGGGCAGCTGCCGCCAGAGCAGCGGCAGGCCTTACAGCCGCAGGTGGCGGCGCTGAAAACGCCCTCTCGCCATCGATGGCCACGCTGGGCGGTGGCGGCGGCGGTGGCGATCGCCGTTTCCTTCGGCGTTTATCGCGGGCCGGATCTGTGGATAGGCATGCAGGCGGATTATCAAACCGTTCGCGGCGAAGTGCGCGAAGTTGCGCTGCCGGACGGCAGCCGGGTGGCGCTGGACAGCGGCAGCGCGATCGCGCTGGCGTATTCTGCAGACGAGCGCAAGGTGCGATTGCTGCGCGGCACCGCCTATTTTATCGTCGCGCCGCTGGGCGGGGCGGAACGTCGCCCGTTCAGGGTGGAGGCGGAAAATGGCGTCACGCAGGCGCTGGGCACCGAGTTCAGCGTAGCGCGCACCGAGCAGGGCGTGGATGTCAGCGTGCATCAGCACAGTGTGCGGGTGACGCTCGAGCGCGGCGAGCGCTCGCTGGTGGTCGCGCAACGTCAGGCGGCGCATTACCGCAGCGGCCTGCTGTGGCTGACGCGGCAAGCGGCCGGTGATGACGCCTGGCGGCGCGGCTGGCTGGTGATCGACCGCCAACCGCTGGCGCAGGCGCTCGCGCAGCTCAATCGCTATCGCGAAACCCGCATCGTGGCGGTCAACCCCGCGCTAAGAGCGCGCACGGTGAGCGGCGTGTTCGCGCTCAATAAACTCGACGACGGCGTCGGCGCCATTCGTCAGGAACTCTCCGCCCGTCAGCTGAATCTCCCCGGCATCACGCTGCTGTACTGAGCGGCAAAGGCGGGCCGGGATGCCCGTTTCGCCGCTATTTTCACTTTCTGTAAAAAATCTTTACGGGTTTTTGCCTCCCGGAACGTCCTTATGTTTAAACGAGATTGATTTCCATTATCACTTGGTTTGGCATTCTTTCGGGTGGAACACACACGCATGTTTATTCACAAGGGAACCACGCCGGCCGGCCGATTGGCCACGGCGGTACGCGCCGCGCTGGCGGCGATGATGCTGACTCAGCCGGCGGTGGCGCTCGCCGCCCAGGCTGACGCGAGCAGCGCGCAGGCCGCACAGCAAAAGCATTTCAACATTGCGGCGCAGCCGCTGCAGAGCGCCATGTTGCGCTTCGCCGAGCAGGCCGATATGCAGGTATTTTTCGACGAGGTGAAGCTCGACGGCATGCAGGCGGCGGCGCTGAACGGCAGCATGAGCGTTGAACAGGGCCTGCGGCGCTTGATTGGCGACAATCCGGTGGCTTTCCGCCTGCAGCCGCAGGGGCAGATCGTATTGAGCCGGTTGCCAGCGGCAAACGGCGACGGCGGCGCGCTGGCGCTGGACAGCCTGACGGTGCTGGGCGCCGGCGGCATCAACGCCAACGATTGGGTTTACGACGAACCGCGCTCGGTCAGCGTCATCAGCCGCGAACAGATGGATAACCGCCCGGCGCGGCACGCGGCCGATATTCTGGAGCAGACGACGGGGGCTTATTCCAGCGTCAGCCAGCAAGATCCGGCGCTGTCGGTCAACATCCGCGGCATACAAGACTATGGCCGGGTGAACATGAACATCGACGGCATGCGGCAGAATTTTCAAAAGAGCGGCCACGGCCAGCGTAACGGCACCATGTACATCGATTCCGAGCTGCTGTCCGGCGTGACCATCGACAAGGGCACCTCCGGCGGCATGGGCAGCGCCGGCACGCTCGGCGGCATAGCCACCTTCAATACCGTCAGCGCGAGCGATTTCCTGGCGCCGGGCAAAGAGCTGGGCGGCAAGCTGCACGCCAGCACCGGCGATAACGGCACCCACTTCATCGGCAGCGGCATACTGGCATTGGGCAACGAAACCGGCGATATCCTGCTGGCCGCCAGCGAACGCCACCTCGGCGACTATTGGCCCGGCAACAAGGGCGACATCGGCAACATTCGCATCAATAACGACACTGGCAATTACGATCGCTACGCCGAGAGCATCAAGAACAACAAAATCCCCGACACAAATTACCGCATGCACTCGCGGCTGGCCAAGGTGGGCTGGAACCTGCCCGCCAATCAGCGCCTGCAGCTGAGCTATCTGCAGACCCAGACCGCGTCGCCGATCGCCGGCACCTTGACCAACCTGGGCACCCGCCCACCCTATGAACTGGGCTGGAAGCGCACCGGTTACAGCGACGTGATGGCGCGCAATGCGGCATTCGACTACAGCCTGGCGCCGGAAGGCGTCAACTGGCTCGATTTTCAGGCCAAGCTGTATTACGTCGATACTCAGGACGACAGCGACACCTACAGCACCAGCTCGCTGCTGGACAACGGCTACGTGACGCGCACTCGTCTGCGTACCTATGGCGCGCAGGCGCAAAACACCTCGCGCTTCAGCCTGGCGCCGGGGCATGACTTCCGCGCCAACTACGGGCTGGAGTTCTATTACGACAAAGCGACCAGCGACTCTTCCCGTCAGGGCATGGAAGGGGTGACGCCGGCCGGCAACCGTTCGGTAGCCAGCCTGTTCGCCAACCTGACCTACGACTACGACGGCTGGCTGACGCTGGAGGGCGGGCTGCGTTACGACCGCTATCGCCTGCGCGGCCAGACCGGCCTGAGCTATCCGGATTTGGCTAAGGATGGGCAACGCTACACGATTGATAATCCTTGCAAAGCGCTGCGTCTGACCGGCTGTTCAACCACCACCCGCGAGGATTGGGCGGTTGACCGCGATCAGGGCAAACTGTCGCCGACGCTGGCGGTGGCGGTGCGCCCCGGCGTGGAGTGGCTGGAGCTGTATTCCACCTACGGCAAATCCTGGCGGCCGCCGGCGATCACCGAAACGCTGACCAACGGCAGCGCGCACAGCACCTCCACGCAATACCCCAACCCGTTCCTGCAGGCCGAGCGCTCGCGCGCCTGGGAGGTCGGGTTCAACGTGCAGCAGCCGGATCTGTGGTTTGAGGGCGATCGGCTGGTGGCCAAGGTGGCCTACTTCGACACCAAAGTGGACAACTACATCAACCTGGCGATAGACCGCAATAAACCGGGGCTGGTGCAGCCGAGCATCGGCAATGCCGCTTACGTCAACAACCTGTCGAAAACCCGCTTCCGCGGGCTGGAGTACCAGCTCAACTATGACGCCGGGGTGTTCTACGCCGACCTGACCTATACCCACATGATCGGCAAAAACGAGTTCTGCTCGAACAAAGCCTGGCTGGGAGGGCGTCTGCGCTACGGCGACGGTTCGCGCCGCGGCAACTTCTATGTTGAACCGGATGCCGCGTCCAATGATGCCGTCACGTGCGACGGCGGCTCGCAGTTCGGCACGGCCGCCTATCTGCCGGGCGATCGCGGCTCGGTCACGCTGGGCGGCCGCGCTTTCGATCGCAAGCTGGACGCCGGGGTGACCGTGCGCTTCGCGCCGGGCTATCAGGACAGCTCGGTGCCGTCCAACTACCCGTACCTGGCCGACTGGCCGAAGTATACCCTGTTCGATCTGTACGCCAGCTACAAGCTGACCGACAGCCTGACGCTGCGCGGCTCGGTGGAGAACCTGACCAACCGCGCCTACGTCGTCAGCTACGGCGAGACGCTGGCCAACACGCTGGGGCGTGGCCGCACCGTGCAGGGCGGGGTGGAATACCGTTTTTAAGCAGTAAAAGGGCGTTGCTCATTCTTGAGCACAAGGGCGGCCTCGCAAGGGGCGCCATTCATCAATGGAGATAGAGAAATGGCATTTTCAGTCAACTATGACAGCAGCTTCGGCAGCTACAGCATCCATAACTATCTGAACGAGTGGGCGTCGTCATTTGGCGATATCAACCACACCAACGGTAACGTCACCGACTCCAACAGCGGCGGCTTCTATGGCGGCAGCCTGTCCGGCAGCCAATACGCCGTGACCAGCACCGCCAACAACGTTACCTCGTTCGTGGCGGGCGGCAACCTGACCTACACCTTGTTCAATGCCCCGGCGCACACCCTGTACGGCCAGCTGGATTCGCTGTCGTTCGGCGACGGCCTGAACGGCGGCGGCTCCACGCCGTACAACATCCAGGTGCCTGACGTCAGCTTCGGCGGTCTGAACCTCAGCAGCCTGCAGGCGCAGGGCCACGATGGCGTGGTGCATCAGGTGGTGTACGGCCTGATGTCCGGCGATACCGGCGCGCTGGAAACCGCGCTCAACGGCATCCTCGACGACTACGGCCTGAGCGTCAATTCCACCTTCGATCAGGTGGCGGCGGCGACGGCGGTGGGCGTGCAGCATGCCGACAGCCCGGAACTGCTGGCGGCCTGATCGCGGCCGTTTGCCCGCCGGTGCCGCGCGCCCCGGCGGGCATTTTCTCGTTTTTAGCCGATGGAAAACGCCATGAAAAACGCCGTCAGGCGCGGAGAAGTGATGAGCGTGCTGGCCGCATACCGGCGCGGATTTTGGGGCATCGCGCTGTTTACTGCGGTGATCAACCTGCTGATGCTGGCCCCGGCGCTGTACATGTTGCAGGTCTACGATCGCGTGTTGCCGTCGGGCAACCGCATGACGCTGGCGATGCTGACCCTGATGGTGGTCGGCCTTTACCTGTTTATGGGGCTGCTGGAGTGGGTGCGCAGCCAGGTGGTGATCCGCCTCGGCGCCCAGATGGATATGCGCCTGAATCAGCGGGTCTACGACGCCGCCTTCGAAACCAATCTGAAAACCGGCAACCCGCTGGCGGGGCAGGCGCTGAACGATCTGACCAACCTGCGCCAGTTCGCCACCGGCAATGCGCTGTTCGCCTTTTTCGATGCCCCCTGGTTCCCGGTTTATCTGCTGGTGGTTTTTCTGCTCCACCCCTGGCTTGGCGCGTTGGCCAGCGCCGGAGTGATCGTGCTGGTGCTGCTGGCCTGGCTCAACCAGCGGGTGTCGCAGGCGCCGCTCGCGGAGGCCGGTCGGGTCGCGCTGAGCGCCACGCAGCAGGCCAACGGCAACCTGCGCAATGCGGAGGCCATCGCCGCCATGGGGATGCTGACCGATTTACGCCTGCGCTGGCTACGGCAGCATCAGCAGTTCCTGCTGTTGCAGAACCGCGCCAGCGAGAAAATCGCCGCCGTCACCGCCTGGTCGAAAACCGTGCGGCTGGCGCTGCAGTCGCTGATGTTGGGCTGCGGGGCGCTGCTGGCGGTCAACGGCGACATTACGCCGGGCATGATGATCGCCGGATCGATCCTGATTGGCAGGGTGCTGGGGCCGATCGATCAGCTGATCGGCGCCTGGAAGCAGTGGTCGTCGGCGCGCCAGTCCCTGCAGCGGCTGGAGGTGATGCTGGCCGCCAACCCGCCGCAGGCGGCGAGCCTGCCGCTGCCGGCGCCCAGCGGCGCATTGGCCGTGAATCAGCTGACCGCCGCTGCGCCCGGGGGGAGCGTACCGGTGTTGCACGGCGTCAGTTTTCGTCTGGAGGCCGGCGAGGTGCTGGGCGTCATTGGCGCATCCGGCTCCGGCAAAACGCTGCTGATGCGCCAACTGGTCGGCGCGCTGACGCCGCTCAGCGGCGACGTGCGGCTGGACGGCGCGGATCTTCGGCAGTGGGACAAACAGCAGCTGGGGCCGCATATCGGCTATCTGCCGCAGGATATCCAGCTGTTCGCCGGTACGCTGACGGAAAACATCGCCCGCTTTGGCCAGGTTGACGCCGAGAAGGTGGTGGCCGCCGCCGCGCTGGCCGGCGTGCACCAATTGATCCTGCATTTGCCCAAAGGGTATGAAACCGAGCTGGGCGAGAGCGGCAGCGGCCTGTCCGGCGGCCAGCGTCAGCGGGTGGCGCTGGCGCGCGCGCTGTATGGCTCTCCGGCGTTGGTGGTGCTGGATGAACCGAATGCCAACCTCGATCGTGAAGGGGAAGAGGCGCTGCAGCGGGCGATCGAAGCGCTGAAGGCGCGCGGCACCACCATCGTGTTGGTGACTCATAAACCGGCGATCCTGGCGACGACCGACAAATTGCTGGTGCTGGCTGCCGGTCAGGTGCAGCACTTCGGCCCCAGCGACGCCATCCTGAAGAAACTGCCTGGTTTTACGCCCGCTGCCGTACCGGCCAATGCCGGCCGCAGCAGCGGCGGTTTCAACGTCAACTACGCCAACTTTGCCAAAACGGCCAGCGGTGAACGAAAAGTATGAGCAATCAGAGTGTGATCCCCGGCGATATCGACGCCCTTTCCCGACAGTTCGACGAAGGGCGTCATCTGCGGCTCGGCAGCTGGCTGGTGCTGCTGGGATTTGGCGGCTTCCTGCTGTGGGGGCTGTTGGCACCGTTGGATAAGGGCGTGCCGGTTTCCGGCAGCGTGGTGGTGGCCGGTAACCGCAAGGCGGTACAGCACCCGAGCGGCGGCGTGGTGTCGCAAATTCAGGTGCATGAGGGGGATCGGGTCCGCGCCGGGCAGGTGCTGTTGCTGATGGATACCGTCGACAGCCGCACCCAGCGCGATGCGCTGCGCAGCCAGCAGTTGAGCAACGCCGCGCAGCGGGCGCGGCTGCAGGCCGAGCGCGACGGCCTGCAGGCGATCGTTTTCCCCGCGTTGTTGCAAGCGCGGCGGGAGGAGCCGGAGGTGATGTCGTTGATGCTGTTGCAACAGCAGCTGTTCACCAGCCGCCGTGCGGCGTTGCAGAGCGAGCTGGCGGCGATCGCGGAGAGCATCGCCGGATCGCAGGCGATGCTGGAGGGGATCCGGCAGTCTTACGCCAGCAAACAGCGGCAAAAGGCCATGTTGCAGGAGCAGCTGGGCGGCATGCGCAAGCTGGCGGCGCAGGGGTATGTGGCGCGCAACCGGCTGCTGGATCTGGAAGGGCAGTATGCGCAGATCGACGGCCAGGCGTCCGAAGACACGGGCAATATCGGCCGTCTGGGCCGCCAGATCCTGGAGCTGAAGCTGCGGGCGATCCAGCGGCGGGAAGAGTATCAGAAAGAGGTCAGCAGCCAGCTGGCCGAGGTGCGGATGAAGCTGGACGAACTGGATAACCGCCTGGCCAAGGCGGAGGCCGATCTGGGCCATACGCAGGTGAAAGCGCCGGTGGCGGGCACCGTGGTGGGGCTGAGCGTGTTCACCGAAGGCGGCGTGATCGGCGCCGGTCAGCAGCTGATGGAGATCGTGCCCAGCGATCGGGGGCTGCAGGTGGAGGCGCGTATCCCGGTCGAGCTGATCGACAAGGTGCAGGTGGGGTTGCCGGTCGAGCTGTTGTTCTCGGCGTTTAACCAAAGCACCACGCCGCGCGTTGAGGGCGAAGTGACGCTGGTCGGGGCCGATCGCTTGACCGACGAGAAAAGCGGTGCGCCCTATTACAGCGTGCGCGCCAAGGTCAGCGAAGCGGGCCTGCAGCGCTTGAACGGGTTGGAGATCCGCCCGGGGATGCCGGTCGAAGGCTTCATCCGCACCGGCGAGCGTTCGATGATGAACTACCTGTTCAAACCGCTGACCGATCGCCTTCATCTGGCGCTGACGGAAGAGTGAGCATGTCGGTTTCTCCACTGCCTTTCGCCGCGCCCGGCGCCGCTATGCCCTGGCGCCGTTGCCTGGTGCTGGTGCTGGCGCTGCACCTGCTGGCCGCGGCGCTGCTCTGGCCCTGGCGAGACAAGGCCGCGCCGCCGTGGGTGCCGCCGCCGGCGGTCATGGTGGTGATGGCCGCCGCACCGCAGGCCCCGGCCGAGGTAAAACAACCGCCGGGAGAAAGGACGCCCCCGCCTCAGGTTGAGCCGCCGGCGCCGCCGGAACCCTTGCCGACGGTGAAGGTGCCTGAAGCCGTACGGCCGAACATCGCCGTAGCGCCGAAGCAGAAAAAACCGCCCAAGCCGGTGAAGAAAACCCTCCCGCCGCGCACGCCGCCGCAGGAGAAAACGATCGCGCCGCCGAAGGTTCAGGAGCAAAGCGTCGGCGCGCCGCCGCCGGGCCGGGCAGATAAAACGGCCGCGCCGCAAACCCGCCTGATGCCCTATGCGCAGGCGGGGGAGGATAGCTGGCGCAGCCGCATCAACAGCCGCCTTAATCGCTTTAAGCGTTACCCCAAAGACGCATTGCGGCTGAAGCGCCAGGGCGTTGGGCAGGTGCGTTTCACGTTGGACAGGCAGGGCCATGTGCTGGCGGTGACGCTGGTCAGCAGCGCCGGGCTGCCGTCGCTGGATCGCGAAATCCAGGCGCTGGTCAAGCGCGCTTCGCCGTTGCCTACGCCGCCGGCGGATGCTTACGTCAACGGCACGGTGGAATTGACGTTGCCGATCGATTTCAGTTTGCGCGGCGCGGGTTTTTGAGCCGCGACAATATCTCCTCCTGATAAACTCATTTTTCAGCAGCTTGTCCTGCCATTCATTATTTTCGAAGCGTATCGTTATTTTATTTGGCGCGGATAAGTTGGCGTTCTGCGCGATATTTTCATTTAAAAAGCACGAATGCCTTTTATTTCGCGGCTGACAAAAAATAAACAGCTTGACGCTGAGGAGTTCGGGTTCTAGTTTTTAATTATAAAACAGGAACTGAGTTCCATATAGTGGAACAAGGCGGATCATGACAACGCTGGAAAATGCCGCTGCGGTATTAAAACTCTTTTCTCAACAACGCGTGATGCATGGCCAGCCGGGCATTGCATTCAGCGACGTGGTGGGCCAACTGGCGTTGCCGAAAAGCACGGTATCGCGCCTGCTGCAGACCATGGAAAATCAGGGCATGCTGGAGCGCGATCCCGATAGCCGGCGTTACCGCATCGGCGCGCTGTTGCTGGCGGCATCCAGCCACTACCTGTCGATGCCGCTGGTGGACAGCCTGGCGGCCAGTATGGCGCAGCTGTGCCGCCAGACTGCCTGTACCGGCTACCTTTCGATATTGGAAGGGCAGGAAATCATGGTGATGCGCATGTTCCCCGGCCGCCACTTTTTGCAGGTGGTGACTCCGGCGGGTTACCGTTCACCGGCGGCGGAAACCTCGGTCGGCCGGGCGATACTGGCGCGTGAAAGCGACGAGCAGGTTCGGGCGCGTTACGCCGGCGGTTACCGGGCGACTTCGCCCAATGCGCCGCAAACGTTGGATGCGCTGTTGCAGAAGTTGCAGCAGGTGAGGCGTGAGGGATGGTCGCTGGCGCGCAATGAAACCCTGAACAGCATCAGTTCGCTGGCGACCGCGCTGGTGAACAAGCACGGCAGCGAGACGGTGGGGTTGTGCCTGTCCTTCCCCTCGCAGGGCGAGGAGCAGCCGTTTGTACCGGAAGTCCTGGCTGAATTAATCGCAGTCAGCCGCCAACTGGCGGAAAAATATGGCGATGATTATTGGCAGCAGATCAAATAACGCGCCTGAGCTATCGTGTTGCATCATAATTAACGAGCGCCGACACCAGGGAACTCATTAATTATATTTCACCGTATTTTATTGGTGATAAATAGATAGGGTAAATAAGAAAATAATCACGTTATGACGCCGGCAGTTCCAAATAATGGAACTGCCGCGGCGAGCTATCGCCTGGCGTTATTTCCGCCACGCGGCAGGGAATATTCAGGGAAACCAAGCATGAAATCAAATAATCCGCTAAAAGAGGCCGGCACGCTGTTGGTCATGGCGCTGCTTTCGGTGGTGGGAGCGATCATCGGCGTTCAGCTGATCACCACGCTGGGCGTGACGCCCAACACCTCGATCATCGGTGCGCTGATCGCCATGCTGTTGGCACGTATTCCGCTGCAAATGTTCCAACGCTACCGCTCGGTGCACACCCAGAACCTGGCGCAGACGGTGATCTCCTCCGCCACCTTCGGCGCGGCCAATTGCCTGCTGATGCCGATTGCGGTGCCTTACGTGATGGGGCAACCGCAGCTTATTTTACCGATGTTCTGCGGCGTGGCGGCGGCGATGCTGCTCGACGCCTATCTGCTTTATCGCCTGTTCGATACCAAAGTGTTCCCCGCCGCCAATGCCTGGCCGCCCGGCGTCGCCGCCGCGGAGGCGATTAAAGCCGGCGATCGCGGCGGCAAGCAGGCCTGGCTTTTGGTGGTGGGCGTAGGGGTGGGCATCGCCGGATCAATGCTCAAGATCCCCATGGCGGCCTTCGGCACCGCTTTTATCGGCAATATCTGGGCGCTGAGCATGTTCGGCGTCGGGCTATTGCTGCGGGCCTACGCCGAGCCGGTAGCCGGTTTTGATATCAACGCCCATTTTATTCCGCACGGCGTGATGGTCGGCGCCGGCCTGGTGGCGCTGATCCAGGTTGCGCAGGTGATCCGTAGCCGCCGCGCCGATAGCGCCGGTTATACCCAGCCGGACAGTGCGGTAAGCAAAGCGCTCGGCCTGGGCGCAGTCGGCTACATCGCCATCGCCGCGTTTTTGGCTCTGGTCGGCGGGCTGTTTAGCGAGATGTCGCTGCCGATGTTGGCGCTGTTCGTGATTTACGCGGCGTTCGCCGCTTTCGTTCATGAGCTGATCGTCGGTATCGCCGCCATGCACTCCGGCTGGTTTCCGGCGTTCGCGGTGGCGTTGATCACCCTGATCGTCGGTATCCTGATCGGTTTCCCACCGCTGGCGCTGTGCATCCTGACCGGTTTTACCGCCGCCACCGGGCCGGCTTTCGCCGACATGGGCTTTGATTTGAAAGCCGGCTTCATCCTGCGCGGCTACGGCGAGGATCTGCGGCAGGAGCTGCTGGGGCGCCGCATTCAGCTGTTTGCGGCGCTGATCGCCTTCCTCATCGCCATTCCGGTGGTTTACCTCTCTTATCACAGCTATTTCCTGCAGGACCTGATCCCGCCGGTCGCGCGCGTTTACGCGAAGACCATCGAAGCCGGTGCGCAGCCGGGTATCGCCTGGAGCCTTTTGGTCTGGGCGATCCCCGGCGCCGTGGTACAGCTGATCGGCGGCCCTAAGCGCCAGCTCGGCGTGCTGCTGGCGACCGGCCTGCTGATCAACAACGCCTTGGCCGGGTGGGCGGTGCTGGTGGGCATCGCGCTGCGCGTAGCGATCCTGCGCCGTTGGGGCGATCGCGGCCGCACGCCGATGGAGATCATGGCGGCCGGGTTTATCGCCGGCGACGCGCTCTACAACTTCTTCAGCTCGATTTTTTCCAGCAAGGGCAAATAGCCCCTGCCGATGACATTGGTGAGGTAAAACGACCATGAGTTTGCAACAAACGCTGCAGGTTTTTGAATTGATGGATAGCGCATTCGTCAGCGGTCAGGACGTCGTCGATCTGTTTGCGCCTTACCCGGCGATCCGAGCCAGCACCTTGCGTGCCGACGGGCCGAAGGGCGGCACCGATTTCGTGCGCATCGAGATCCCCGGTAGCGCAGGCAAATTCGCTGGCGGTGTGGCGTCGACGCTGGGCATTATCGGCCGCCTGGGCGGCATCGGCGCGCGGCCGACGCGTATCGGGCTGGTGTCCGACGGCGACGGCGCGATCGCTGCCATTGCCGCCGCGCTGAAGCTGGCGGAGATGCAGCGTAAGGGCGATACGCTGCCGGGCGATGTGATCGTCACCACCCATATTTGCCCGAACGCGCCGACCCGGCCGCACGATCCGGTCGATTTTATGGATTCGCCGATCGATGACGTGACGATGAACGATAATGAAGTGGTGCCGGAGGCGGACGCCATCTTGTCGATCGATACCACCAAAGGCAACCGCATCATCAATCACAAAGGCTATGCGCTGTCGCCGACGGTGAAAGAGGGCTACATCCTGCGGGTGGCGGAAGATCTGCTGCGCATCATGGAGATGACCAGCGGTCGCCCGGCGGTGACCTTCCCGATCACCACGCAGGACATCACCCCTTACGGCAACGGCGTGCATCACCTCAACAGCATCCTGCAGCCCTCGACCGCTACTGCGGCGCCGGTGGTCGGCGTGGCGATTTGCAGCGAATCGGTGGTGCCGGGCTGCGGCACCGGCGCCAGCCACGAAACGGACATCGCGCTGGCGGCCAAATTCGCGGTGGAAGTTGCCAAAGAATTCGGCCGCGGCACCTGCCGGTTCTACGATGCCGCCGAATACGGCCAGCTGCTGGCGCTGTACGGCAGCCTGAGCCACCTGCAAAAAAGGAGATAGATCCATGACGGCTTCATTCGCCACGCTGACCCTCGGTCAGGCGCCGCGCAGCGATATCATGCCGCTGCTGTCTGCTTATCTGCCGGCGGAGCGGGTGAGGCACGTCGGTTTGCTGGACGGCCTGGATGCCGGGCAGATCGCCGAGCGCTATGCGCCGCAACAGGGCGATAAGCTGCTGGTGTCGCGCCTGTTGGACGGCACGCAGGTGACGCTCGGTGCCGCTCGCGTCGAAAGCGGGTTGCAGCAGAAGATCCGCGAGCTGGAGGCGGCGGGGTGCCAGGTGATCCTGTTGCTGTGTACCGGCGAATTCGGCCGCTTGCAGGCGGAACAGGCGCTGTTGCTGGAGCCGGATCGCATTATTCCGCCGTTGATCTCCGCGATCGTCGGCGCACACCGCGTCGGCATCGTGGTGCCGATGGCGGAACAGGTTGGGCAGCAGGCGGGTAAATGGCGGCAGCTGGCGACGCCGCCGAGCTATGCCGTCGCCAGCCCCTATCTGGCAGATGAGGCCGCGCTGGAGCAGGCGGCTTGCGCACTGCTGCGGCAGGGAGCAGAGGTGGTGGTGCTCGATTGCATCGGTTATCACCAGCGCCATCGCGCCTTTTTGCAGGCGCGTCTGTCGGTGCCGGTGCTGCTGTCGAACGTACTGGTCGCCAAGCTGGCCGCAGAGTTAATCGACTGATTCAAATAGCGATAAGTCACCGCTCGACGCGGCCTCAGGCGCTTTGCGCCCAGGGATCGCCCAGGGCTTCAGCAGCCCTGGCTACCGGTGAGAGGCCCGGCAGCGTTTTCCTCTGCGCCGCGATCGCATTTCGCGCGAAAAACCAGTGACAGATCAACCGCAATCCCCCAATATGGATTTTCCATCAAGATGATTACGCGGGTGCCAGTCTATGCTGAAAGTGAATGAGTATTTTGCCGGAAAAGTGAAGTCTATCGGTTTTGACAGTAGCAGCATCGGTCTTACCAGCGTGGGCGTGATGGAAGAGGGGGAATACACCTTCTCCACCGCGCAACCGGAAGAAATGACGGTGATCACCGGGGCGCTGAAAGTGCTGCTGCCGGGGGCGCCGGACTGGCAGGTGTTTACGCCGGGCGAGAAGTTCTTCGTGCCGGGGCACAGCGAGTTCAACCTGCAGGTGGCCGATGCGACCGCCTATCTGTGCCGCTACCTGAGCAAATAAATTTTGTTCGTTAGGGGAACGCAGGGCTCAGCGGATGCTGGGCCCTGGTCGTTTCTGCGGCGGGATTAACGCTGGGCTTCGCCGCCGAGCGCTTCGATGGTGTTTTTGATCAACGCCGCCAGCTCGCTGGTCATCAGGATAAAGTCGGCGTCAAAGCGCTGAGCGAAGTCATCGCGATCGATATCGTCGTTCTGCTCGCGCAGCGTGTCGGCGAACTTCAGGCGCTTGAGCGAGCCGTCGTCCGACAGCATCAGCTGAATGCGCTCCTGCCAGTCCACCGCCAGTTTGGTCACCAGCTTGCCGGCTTCGATATGCACCGCGATTTCGTCGCTGATCAGATTCTGTTTCTTGCAGCGGATCACGCCGCCTTCTTCCAGAATCGCTTTCAGCTCTGCTTCATCCTGAATGGCGAAGCCGGCCGGCATCTCGCCGGAACGCACCCATTCGGTCAGCGTCAGTTCGATCGGGCTTTCCATGGTCAGCGGCACCACCGGCAGCGAGCCGAGGCTCTTGCGCAGCAGCGCCAGCGTATCTTCGGCGCGTTTGGCGCTGGCGGCATCGACCATGATCAGATCGTTGACGGTGTCTATCCACATGAAGGTCTGATTGAAGCGGCTGAACGCGCGCGGCAGCAGGCTGTGCAGCACTTCGTCCTTCAGCGCGTCTTTCTCGGTTTTCTTCAGTTTGCGGTGTTGTTCCGCCTCCAGGCGCTCAATCTTGGCCTGCAGCTCTTGCTTGATGACCGGCGACGGCAGGATTTTCTCTTCCTTGCGCGCGCAGATGACGATCTGGCCGTTGACCGCGTGCGTCAGCGCATCGCTGTGCGAGCCCATCGGGGAGACCCAGCCGGTCTTCGCCATGTCCTGGCTGCCGCACGGCGTGAAGGCGAACGCGCTGAGTTGTTTTTCCATTTCATCCGCGTTTAACGCCACTTCGCGGCTCAAACGGTAAACCATCAAATTCTTAAACCACAGCATAATGTTATCCCTGGCTGGGCGTGCGTTCGGCACGCTGATTCGTCAAAAGCAGGGCGGCATGATAACGAATTGACGCTGAAAAATCGCCCCATTCTCTCCGAATTGCGTCGCCGTACGCAGCGGAAAAGGCCTGGCCGGGGAGAGGGAAACAGGTGATTCATCCGCGCGCTTACATTAGGCTGTGGCAACGCTGCGCTGCATCGAGGAGAAAAAAACGTGCGCATTGGCATCGATTTGGGCGGGACAAAAATTGAAGTGATTGCGTTGGCGGACGACGGGCGGGAGTTGTTTCGCCATCGTATCGCCACGCCGCGCCATGATTACGGGCAAACCCTGGCGGCGATCGCCGGGCTGGTGAAACTGGCGGAAGATCATACCGGCGAACAGGGATCGGTCGGGATCGGCATTCCCGGCACGCTGTCGCCGTTTACCGGGCGGGTGAAAAACGCCAACTCGGTATGGCTCAACGGCCAACCGTTGGACAAGGATCTGTCGGCGCTGTTGGCGCGCGAGGTGCGTATCGCCAACGACGCCAACTGCCTGGCGGTGTCGGAAGCTACCGACGGCGCAGGCGCCGGCGCGCAAACCGTGTTTGCGGTCATTATCGGCACCGGCTGCGGCGCCGGCGTGGCGCTGAACGGCCAGGCGCATTCCGGCGGCAACGGCATCGCCGGCGAATGGGGCCACAATCCGCTGCCGTGGCAGGATGACGATGAGCTGCGTTACGCCCGCGAAGTGCCGTGCTACTGCGGCAAGCCGGGCTGCATCGAAACCTTTATTTCCGGCACCGGTTTCGCCACCGACTATGCGCGCCTGAGCGGCAACGCGCTGCAAGGGCACGAGATCATGGCGCTGAGCGAGCGGGGCGATGCGCTGGCGGAGCAGGCGATCGTTCGCTACGAAATGCGGCTGGCGAAAGCGTTGGCGCACGTGATCAACATTCTGGATCCGGACGTGGTGGTGCTCGGCGGCGGCATGAGCAACGTGGATCGCCTGTACCGCACGGTGCCTGAAAGGGTGAAAGGTTGGGTATTTGGCGGCGAGTGTGAAACGCCGATCCGCAAGGCGGTGCACGGCGACTCCAGCGGCGTACGCGGTGCGGCCTGGCTGTGGCCGCAACAGCAGCGCTAAGCGTTGCAACAAAGCGCGAGACTGCTCGCGCTTTAAACGACTCCCTGTACAAAAACTGGACGGCGCTTTATGCTTTAGCTAACTTAGCTAAGGAGGACGCGTATGGCAATTCAGGCCAATATGCACGAAGCCAAATCCAATCTGAGCCAGCTGGCGGACAGAGCCGCGGAGGGAGAAACCGTGATTATTGCAAAAGCAGGGAAGCCGTACGTACAGCTGGTCGCCATCCAGGGCGAAGCGCGCCGCCCCGGTGCCGCCAAGGGCAAGTTCACCGTGCCGGCGGATTTCAACGCGGGGGATGCGGCCATTGCGGCGCTGTTTGAGGGCGATGAATGAAGCGTCTGCTGCTGGATACCCACACATTGCTGTGGTGGCTGATTGATGACGCCTGCTTGGGCGCGAACGCCAAAAGGCAGATCGCCGATCCGGGCAATGCGGTGTACGTCAGCGCGGCCAGCATTTGGGAGATCTCGATCAAACAGGCGCTGGGCAAGCTGGCGCTGCCGGAAGACATCTTTGCGATCATCGAGGCCGAAGATTTTCTGGCGCTGCCGATGGACGCCTTTCACTGCCAACAGGCCGGGCAACTGCCGCCCTATCATCAGGATCCTTTCGATCGCATGCTGATCGCACAGGCGCAGGCCGAAGGGCTGACGCTGATCTCCGCCGACGCGGTGTTTCCGCAGTACGGCGTGCGGGTGGCGGACGCCCGCCGTTAAGCCGGTTTTTCCTCGCTTTCGCTGCGCACTCGTTCGATATGAATGGTCAGGAACATCATCTCTTCCGTGGTGAGCTGATGCTGATAGTGCTTTTCGATGTGGCGGTTGATCTTGCCGGCGCAGGCGAATGACTCACGGTATTTCTCTTTCACCACCTGATACAGTGAGTCGTCGTCGCTGTCGACGTAGTTTTTCCCCAGCAGGCGCTGGGCGAAGAATTTCAAATGGGTGACGAAACGGTGGTAGCTCAGGGCTTCCTCGTTGTAATCAAAGCGGAAGTGGTATTTGACCAGGTTGAGGATCTCTTGCATCACGCGGGTGATGTGCAGCGTATTGTGCATCTCGTCGTTAAGCTGGGCGTTGACCAGGTGCAGGGCGATAAATCCGGCTTCGTCTTCCGGCAACGCGGTATCCAGCCGTTGGGCGATCAGGGCCAGCGCCTCCAGGCCGACGGCGAACTCGGCCGGATAGAGCTTTTTAATCTCCCACAGCAACGCATTTTTGATATCCAACCCTTCCGCATGGCGCTGCAGGGCGAAGTGGATATGATCGGTCAGCGTGATGTAGACGATGTTGTGCAACTTGCCCGGCAGCCGTTCGCGGGCGAGGGTAATAATCCTGTCGGCGGTGGTGACGCAGGCTAGCGGGATCTCGGAGAGCAGCTCTTTATAGCGCTCGGCGATTTCGCCGCCGTTATGGGTGAACACCTTTTCGATCAGGCTTTCGTCCAGCGTGTCGCCGGGCTTCTTTTTAAAGCCGATTCCTTTTCCCATTACCACCGTCTCTTCCTGACGGTCGTCCAGCGTAATCACCACGTTATTATTGAGTATTTTAGCGATTTTCATGGTCTTTCCCGGTGTTTCAGCATCCTGAAAACGAAAAAACCTGACGCCCGGAAGCGATCCCGGGCGTCAGGTTTTGCCTGTATTTTATGTTTCTGTCCTGCGGCCTGAGCGGCGGAGGGGATACAGTAACAATCCTGTTATGCCTGCATAATAACCCGTGCTCGCCGCGGCTCAACGCTTTTCACCGCGGAGTGCCGCCGCGGTCACACTTCTGTGCCGCGCACGGCGGGATCATTCCAGCCTGAAGTGCGCCTCCAGCCGGCTGACGCCGAGCCCGTTGACCTTTTTCACTTTGATCTGCACCGGAATGCGCTCTTTCATCGCCTCGACGTGGCTGATCACGCCAATGGTTTTACCGGAAGCATTCAGGCTGTCCAGCGCGTCCAGCGCGGTATCGAGGGTTTCGGCGTCCAGCGTGCCGAAGCCTTCGTCGAGGAACAGCGAGTCGATGCTGGTTTTGTGGCTGACCAGATCGGACAACGCCAGCGCCAGCGCCAGGCTGACCAGGAAGCTCTCGCCGCCGGACAGGGTACGGGTATCGCGCAGCGCGTCGGCCTGCCAGGTGTCCACCACCTGCAGCTCCAGCGCGTCGCTGGTTTTGCGCTGCAGCAGGTAGCGCCCGTGCAGCCGGCCGAGCTGAAGGTTGGCCAGATAAACCAGATGATCGAGCGTCAGCCCCTGCGCGAAGCGGCGGAACTTGTCGCCTTCTTTCGAGCCGATCAGCTGGTTGAGGTAGCTCCAGTCGTCGTAGTCTTGCTGGCTGCGGGCGATTTGCTCGAACAGCGCCTGTTGATTGAGACGGCGGGCGGCGTCGCTTTCCAGCTGGTTGCGCAGCTCGCCCTGGCTCAGCTGCAGTGCCTTCAACTGCTGTGCCAGCTCGGCCAGCGATTGGGTGAGCGCGTCGAGATCCGCGTTGGCCTCATCCGTCCCTTCCGGGCGGTTCTGCCGATGCTGCTCCAGCGTTTGCGTTGCCTGAGCCAGCAGGGCCGCAGCCTCTACCTGCCGCTGCTGCAGCTGCTCTTTGCGCTGCTGCAATTCGCGGCGCAGGGCGTCGTCCAGCAGCGCGGCGGCGAAGGCAGTTTCATCGGCGAATTCGCTGTCGGCCAGCGCCTGCTGCCATTGCTGCTCCGCCTGCTGCAGCCGTTCCTGCATTTGGGTGTGCTGTTGTTGCAACCCGGCCTGCTGGCCGGCCAGGCGCTCGCGCAGTTCCTGCGCCTTTTGCCACTGCTCGGCGGCCTGCAAGCTGGCCTGTTCACAGGCGGTTTGTTTGGCGCGCAGCTGTTCCCGCACCTCGGCGACTCGCTGTTCGCCGAACAGCGCCAGCCGCTGCGCGCGCCGCTCGGCGAGGGTCTTCTCGCCTTCCTGCCAGCGTTGAAGCAGGTCTTGCTGCTGTTGTAGGCTGTCGGCGTGGGTTTTCTGCAGCAGCGTAAAGCGCTCTTCGAGCAGCGCCAGCTGTTGCTGCGCCTGCTGCTGCTGCGTTTGCAGAGCGGCGAGCGCGTCTTTTGCCTGTTGTACCGCCTGCGCCGCCTGTTCATGCTGCTGCAGCGCGTGCTGCCCGCGCCGCTCTTCGTCGTCGCAGCCGCTCAGCCAGGCGCTGAGTTGCTCGCCCTCCGCCAGGGTAAAGTCGAATGCCAGCGGCGCGCTGAGCTGCTGCCATTGCTGCTGTTGGGCAGCCAGCTGCTGCTCATCCTGCGCGATAGCCTGCTGCTGGCGTTGCTGCTGCTCTTGCAGGCCTTCACAGCGGGTGCGCAGCTCGGTGCCCTGGGTTTGCAGTTTCTCGGCGAGGGTGCGCATCTCAACCAAGCGTTGTTCCGTCGCCGAAGGCTGCACCGCCTGATATTGCTCCACCGCCGGATGGCTGGTGGAGCCGCACAGCGGGCAGGGTGCGCCGCTCTGCAACAGGGCGCGCTCCGCTTCCAGGCTGACGATGCGTTTTTCCAGCTCGTGGATCCGCTCCACTTCCTGCAGCTGCGCCTTGTGCTGTTTGAATTGCTGACGCGCGTTCTCCAGCTGGTGTTGCAGCCCGGCGAGCTGCGTTTGCCGCTCGGCGTGCTCCGCCTGTTGCCGGGCCAGACGCTCGCGGGTCTGACGGTAAAGGGAAGCGAGCGTGAATAACTGCTGGCGCGTCGGGCGCAGATCCGTCAGGGCGCTCAGGCGCTGGCGCAGCGGGGCCAGCGGGGTTTGCGCCTCCAGCGCCTGCTGCCGTTGCCGTTGAGCGGCCAGCGCTTCGGTCAGCGCGTTCAGCTGCCGCTGATGCTGTGCGGCCTGCGCCGTCAGCTGGCTGCGCTGGGCGGTGAGCTGCTCCAGTGCGGTCTGCTGCTGGGCGCACTGCTGCGTGGCGGCATCGCCGGCCTGTCGCCGCTCGGCCTGCGTCGACTGCAGTTGGGCGATCTGATGGTCGAGCGGGGCGACCTGGTCATCGATCAGCTGTTGCTGCTGCCGCATATGCTCGGCATGGGCTTGCTGCGCCAGACGGGCCTTTTCCACCGCCTGCTGCAGCGGCGCCAGCTGCGCCGAGTGTTGCTCCTGTTGCTGCGTCAGCTGGGCTGCCTGCTGTTGTATCGTCTGCAGCTCGGCGCGGCAGCGATCGCGTTCGCCGCGCAGCGGCCGCAATTTCTCGGCCGGTTCGCTCAGCGCCAGCCGCTGCAGCTGCGGGGCGGCCTCGGCCTGCTCGCGCTGGGCGGTTTCCAGCCGCCGTTGCCCCTCGTTTTGCTGTTGCTGGAGGCGCTGCCATTGCTGTAGCCAGCTCAGCGCCTGTTGCTGTTGCTGGGTTTGCTTGCCGAGAGCGCTTTCCTGCGCGCTCAGCGCCGTCAGCCGTTCAGTCAGGGAGTGGCGCTGTTCATCGTTCAGCAGCTCGATGCCGCTGGCGCGCTGGTGCAATGCATCCAGGTCGGTTTTGGCCTGCTTGTGGGATTCGAATACCTGTTCGGACAGCCGCCCGTAGATTTCGGTGCCGGTCAGCTCTTCCAACAGCTCGGCGCGATCGTTGGCGTCGGCGTTGAGGAACGCGGCGAACTGCCCCTGAGACAGCATCATCGATTTGGTGAAGCGGCCGAAGTCCAGCCCGGTGATGGCGGCGGTGATCTCCAGCTTATCGCGCACTTTATCTGCCAGGATCTTGCCGTCCTCGCGCCGCGCCAGTTCGACCTTCGGCGCCTGCAGATTGCCGTCCGGCGCGTTTTTGGCGCGGCGCTGGCTCCAGAAGGCGCGATAGCCGACGCCCTTGACCTCGAATTCGACCTCCGCCAGCGATTCGGCGGTGTGGCGGGTCATCAGTTCATTCTGGCTCGGCGTGACGTTGAGACGCGGCGTCTGGTGGTACAGCGCCAGGCAGATGGCGTCCAGCAGGGTGGTTTTGCCCGCGCCGGTCGGGCCGGTAATGGCGAACAGGCCGTTGCTGGCGAACGGCTCGGCGGTGAAGTCAATTTTCCACTCGCCCTGCAGCGAGTTGAGGTTTTTTAACCGCAGGCTGAGGATCTTCATGGGTGGGTCTCCTCAGGATTGTGCTGCACCGCATCGACCACCTGACGGAACAGTTGATGCATCCGCCGTTGGCGCGCTTCGGGCATGTCGGCCTCCTGCGCCAGGCGCCGTTCGAACACCTCGTTGACGCTCAGCTCGTTCAGCGTTTCCTTGTCCTGCTGCGCGATCGCCTGGCGGCGTTGCTCCTTGCTGCGCCGCAGCAGCACCACTTCCACCGGCAGTTCATCCGCCATCAGCTGGATACGGCGCTGGATATCGCTGAGGTAGTCCTGCGTCGCCACTTCGATATCCAGCCACACCGGCAGCTCGCCGGCATAGTCGGAAAATTGCTGCAGCTGCCGTTCGATCTCGGCCAGATCGCCTTTGATCAGCTGCATGGGCTGGAACTGCGGGATCGTTAACGCTTCTACCTGCTGCAGGGCACCGTCGGTGAAATCCACCAGGAAGACGCTTTTGGCTTTGCCCAGTTCATCGAAGCTGAGCGGAATCGGTGAGCCGCTATAGCGAATATGTTCCGACTTGGCGACGTTCTGCGCGCGGTGAATGTGGCCCAGCGCGATGTAATCGGCAGGGGGGAAGGCCTGCGCCGGGAAGGCGTCCAGGGTGCCGATATAGATGTCGCGCACCGAGTCGGAGGTGGTGACGCCGACGGTGGTCAGGTGGCCGGTGGCGACGATCGGCAGCGGCAGGCCCAACTGCTCGCGGCGTTCGCAGGCCGCCTGATACAGCGTCTGGTAATGTTCGGCAATGGCTTCCTGCAGCGCCTGCTGTTTCTGCGCGCCGGATTCGCCGGCGCGGCTGGTGAGCAGATCGCGCGGCCGCAGAAAAGGAATGGCGCACAGCACGGCGCCCGGCTGGCCGTCGCGCCGGTTAAGCACCACGATCTGCTGCTCAAGGGAGCCCTGCGCACTCGCGATCACCGTGGTGTTCAGGCAAGAGAGCAGTTCCCGCGATTCGTTCAGCGTCGCTACCGAGTCGTGGTTGCCGCCCAACACCACCAGTTGGCAGCCGGTGCGCTGCAGTTCCACCACGAAGCGGTTGTACAGCTCGCGGGCGTAGCTGGGCGGCGAGCCGGTATCGAACAGGTCCCCGGCGACGATCAGCGCATCCACCTGCTGCTGCTCGATCTGTTCGATCAGCCAGTTCAGAAAAGCCTGGTGCTCGGCGGCGCGGCTTTTGGTGAAAAAGTACTGGCCAAGATGCCAGTCAGAGGTGTGGATCAGGCGCATGACACTCCCGGATGCAAAGGTAATGGCGATGATTATAAAGGCCGCGGCGGCGCCTGTCCCGGCGCAATGGCGACGACTACGGAATGATTTTTCTTTGCACCGGGAAATAATCGCTATGCTTACTGCCTATAACAGCCGCTTTTTTTCATAAAAGTGTCACAAAACTGACGCATAATGGCGCCCGCAAAGTCGCTAACACATTGGCAGGATTGACGATGGCAAGACGCATACTGGTGGTGGAAGACGAAGCGCCGATCCGTGAGATGGTGTGCTTTGTGTTGGAACAGAATGGTTACCAACCGTTGGAAGCCGAGGATTATGACAGCGCCGTGACGCGCCTGTCTGAGCCGTTCCCTGATTTGGTGTTGCTCGACTGGATGTTGCCCGGCGGTTCCGGCATTCAGTTTATCAAACATATGAAGCGCGAAGCGCTGACCCGCGATATTCCGGTCATGATGCTGACCGCGCGCGGCGAAGAGGAAGACCGCGTGCGCGGCCTGGAAGTGGGGGCGGATGATTATATCACCAAGCCGTTCTCGCCCAAGGAGCTGGTGGCGCGCATCAAGGCGGTCATGCGCCGCATTTCACCGATGGCGGTGGAAGAAGTGATTGAAATGCAAGGGCTGAGCCTGGATCCGTCCTCCCACCGCGTGATGGCTAACGATCAGGCGTTGGACATGGGGCCGACCGAGTTCAAGCTGCTGCACTTCTTTATGACCCACCCAGAGCGGGTTTATAGCCGTGAGCAGTTGCTTAATCACGTCTGGGGCACTAACGTTTATGTGGAAGACCGTACCGTTGACGTGCATATCCGTCGGCTCCGCAAGGCGTTAGAAACCAGTGGGCATGATAAAATGGTTCAAACCGTTCGGGGCACCGGCTACCGGTTCTCAACGCGCTACTGATCGCGCCGCGCTGGAGAATATGCCGTGTTAGAACGTCTGTCGTGGAAGAGGCTGGCTCTGGAGCTGGCTCTTTTTTGTCTGCCCGCCTTACTGCTGGGGCTGATTTTCGGTTATCTGCCTTGGTTCCTGCTGGCCTCCGCGCTGGCTGCGCTGGTGTGGAATTTCTACAACCAGCTCAAACTCTCCCATTGGCTGTGGATCGACCGCAGCATGACGCCGCCGCCCGGCCGCTGGAGCTGGGAGCCGCTGTTCTATGGCCTGTATCAGATGCAGCAGCGCAATCGCCGCCGCCGGCGCGAGCTGGCGCTGCTGATCAAGCGCTTTCGCAGCGGGGCCGAATCGCTGCCTGATGCGGTGGTGATGACCACCGTCGAAGGCAATATCTTCTGGTGTAATGGGCTGGCGCAGCATCTGCTCGGCTTCCGCTGGCCGGAAGACAACGGCCAGCACATCCTCAACCTGCTGCGCTATCCGGAATTCAGCCACTACCTGCAGCAGCAGGAGTTCTCGCGCCCGCTGACGCTGCAGCTGAACAACGAACACTACGTCGAATTCCGCGTAATGCCTTACTCCGAAGGGCAGCTGCTGATGGTGGCGCGCGACGTCACCCAGATGCGCCAGCTGGAGGGCGCGCGGCGCAACTTCTTCGCCAACGTCAGCCATGAGCTGCGCACGCCGCTGACGGTGCTGCAGGGCTACCTGGAGATGATGGGCGATGAAGAGCAGGACGGCTCGCTGCGCAGCAAGGCACTCAGCACCATGCAAGAGCAGACCCGTCGGATGGACGGGTTGGTCAAGCAGCTGCTGACGCTGTCGCGCATTGAGGCGGCGCCCAATGTCGACATGAACGAGCGGGTGGATATCCCGCTGATGCTGCGGGTGTTGCAGCGCGAGGCGCAGTCGCTGAGCGGCGGCAATCACGAGATCACCTTCCGGGTGAACGAACAGCTCAACGTGTTCGGTAATGAAGACCAGTTGCGCAGCGCGGTGTCTAACCTGGTGTACAACGCGGTCAACCACACGCCGAAGGGCACCCATATCGAAGTGAGCTGGCAGCAGACGGCGCACGGCGCGCAGTTCCAGGTCAGCGACAACGGGCCGGGCATCGCCGCCGAACACCTTCCGCGCCTGACCGAGCGTTTTTACCGCGTCGACAAGGCCCGTTCGCGCCAAACCGGCGGCAGCGGGCTGGGGCTGGCGATCGTCAAACACGCGCTCAGCCATCACGACGCGCGGCTGGAGATCCTCAGCGAGCCGGGGATCGGCACGCGCTTTATCTTTACCTTACCCAACCGGTTGATTGTTCCCGCCGCTTTATCAGAGAATGCGGTGAAAAATTAACGCGAGACACCGGTATGACCCGAATAACCCGAGGGCTGTTGCTTTGCCTGGCGCTGCTGGCCGGACGCGGCGCGCTGGCGCAGCCCGATGGCATGTTGGCGGGCAACCTGTCCAGCGTCGGCTCCGACACCCTGGCGAATCTGATGGCGTTGTGGGCGCAGGATTTCAGCCGGCATTACCCCAACGTTAACCTGCAGATCCAGGCCGCCGGCTCGTCGACCGCGCCGACCGCGTTGGCGGCGGGCGCCGCGCAGCTGGGCCCGATGAGCCGGCCGATGAAGGCGGCTGAGGTTTCGGCGTTCGAACACCGTTACGGCTATGCGCCGCTGGCGGTGCCGGTGGCGGTGGATGCGCTGGTGGTGTTGGTGCATCAGGACAACCCGCTGCGCGGCCTCAATCTGCAGCAGCTCGATCGCATTTTCTCCGCCACCCGGCGCTGCGGTGAGAGCAAACCGCTGACGCGCTGGGGCGAGCTGGGGCTCAGCGGCGATTGGGCGACGCGCTCGCTGCAGCGCTTCGGCCGCAACTCGGCTTCGGGCACCTACGGCTATTTCAAACTGCGCGCGCTGTGCGGCGGCGATTTTATGCCGCGCGTCAATGAGCTGCCCGGCTCTGCCTCGGTGGTGCAGGCGGTGGCCGGTTCGCTCAACGGCATCGGCTATGCCAGCATCGGCTTTCGCGCCAGCGGCGTGCGGCTGCTGCCGTTGGCGGAGTCGGGAGAGGACTATGTCGCACCTACCGCCGCCAACGTGCGCAACGATCGCTACCCGCTGTCGCGCTATCTCTATATCTATATCAACAAAGCCCCCAATCAACCGCTCGAGCCGCTGACCGCCGCGTTCCTCGACCGCGTGCTGTCGACCGCAGGGCAGAGCCTGGTCAATCACGACGGCTATCTGCCGCTGCCGCCGGCCGCCCTGCAGAAGACCCGCCAGGCGCTCGGCTTGCAGCCGCTCGCGTCGGCTACGGTGCAATAAGCGGCAAAAAGCGGCGTAATTTTCGCCTTTTTTCACGGCCAAACGGAGCTTATGCCACGCGAAAACCGGGCATTTATTGGCGTTTTCGCGCGGTAAAGTGATATATGCTTCACGTTTCGTGAATCTGTTGTTCAAAAATGATACAAATCATGTAGTGTATATTTATTGATAGCCAATATGATCGACTGGTGGCAAAAGTTTATATGGTCGATAGCTCTGCTTTTCGCCGTGCGCCTTGCCTTGAAGCGCTATAAACGTTTACCTTAGCCTTCGTTGTCGGATTAAACCTCCATTTTTATAACTCCTAAAATTTTGCCCATCTTCATGAGCGGCCACTTTCGAATAGGGACATAAACGCCGGATCTATTGCGTTTAGGGTGCTTATTTGGCGCTGCAACGATCGGGCATGCCGGCAACCGGGTGGGGCGTCACGCCACCACGCTATCGGACACTATTTTTCATTTGAACAGGCAACACGACATCGTATGAGTCATCGTTTAACGTCAAAAGATATCCTGGCACTGGGCTTTATGACCTTTGCCTTATTCGTCGGGGCCGGGAACATCATCTTCCCGCCGATGGTCGGCTTGCAGTCCGGTGAACACGTCTGGACCGCGGCGCTGGGCTTCCTGATCACCGCCGTCGGTCTGCCGGTCATCACCGTCATCGCGCTGGCGCGCGTCGGCGGCGGCATCGACGCCCTCAGCTCACCGATCGGCCGTGGCGCCGGCCTGCTGCTGGCGACCGTCTGCTACCTGGCCGTCGGTCCGCTGTTCGCCACGCCGCGTACCGCCACCGTGTCCTTTGAAGTGGGTATCGCCCCGCTGACCGGCGACGGCGCCATGCCGCTGTTCATCTACAGCCTGGTGTACTTCGCGCTGGTGATCGGCATCTCCCTGTATCCGGGCCGCTTGCTCGACACCGTCGGCCACGTGCTGGCACCGCTGAAGATTGTGGCGCTGGCCGTATTGGGCATCGCCGCGCTGCTGTGGCCTGCCGGCGCGCCGATTCCGGCGACGGCGGCTTACCAGAGCGTGCCTTTCTCCTCCGGCTTCGTTAACGGCTATCTGACCATGGATACGCTGGGTGCGCTGGTATTCGGCATCGTTATCGTCAACGCGGCGCGCTCGCGCGGCGTGAAAGACGCCGGTCTGTTGACCCGTTACACCATTCTGGCCGGTTTGATCGCCGGCGTGGGCCTGACGCTGGTTTACCTGAGCCTGTTCAAGCTGGGCTCCGGCAGCGGCGCGCTGGTGCCTGACGCCACCAACGGTGCGGTGATCCTGCACGCTTACGTTCAGAACACCTTCGGCGGCCTGGGCAGCTTCTTCCTGGCGGCGCTGATCTTCATCGCCTGTATGGTGACCGCAGTCGGCCTGACCTGCGCCTGCGCCGAGTTCTTCGCGCAATACCTGCCGTTCTCGTACAAGACGCTGGTATTTATCCTGGGCCTGTTCTCGATGGTGGTGTCCAACCTCGGCCTGAGCCACCTGATCCAGATCTCCATTCCGGTGCTGACCGCGATTTATCCGCCGTGCATCGTGCTGGTGGTGCTGAGCTTCACCCTGCGTTGGTGGCACAGCGCGCCGCGCATCATCGCGCCGGTGATGCTTGTCAGCCTGTTGTTTGGTATCCTTGACGCGGTGAAAGCCTCCAGTTTCCAGCAGCTGCTGCCGGCCTGGACCACTCACCTGCCGCTGGCGGAGCAGGGGTTGGCATGGTTGCCGCCTTCGCTGCTGATGCTGGTGCTGGTCGCGATTTATGATCGGGTGTGCACGCGTTCCCAAGTGACCGCGCACTGATAATTCCCCGGCTTAATCCAGGGCCACGGACATGTCCGTGGCTTTTTTACGTTTAAAACTATGGGTCATCTTCATGCAACAACAGTCACCCACCACTGCCCCCGACAATAAGCTGAAACGCGGCCTCAGTACGCGTCATATCCGCTTTATGGCGCTGGGATCGGCCATCGGCACCGGGTTGTTCTACGGCTCGGCGGACGCCATCAAAATGGCCGGCCCGAGCGTGCTGCTGGCTTACCTGATCGGCGGCATCGTGGCCTTTATCATCATGCGCGCACTGGGGGAGATGTCGGTCAACAACCCGCAGGCCAGCTCGTTTTCCCGCTACGCGCAGGACTACCTCGGCCCGATGGCGGGTTACATCACCGGCTGGACCTACTGCTTTGAAATTCTGATCGTCGCCATCGCCGACGTGACCGCCTTCGGCATCTATATGGGGGTCTGGTTCCCGGAAGTGCCGCACTGGATCTGGGTGCTGAGCGTGGTGCTGATCATCGGCGCCATCAACCTGATGAGCGTCAAGGTATTCGGCGAGCTGGAGTTCTGGTTCTCGTTCTTCAAGGTCGCCACCATCATCATCATGATCGCGGCCGGCATCGGCATCATCATCTGGGGCATCGGCAACGGCGGGCAACCGACCGGCATTCATAACCTGTGGTCGAACGGCGGCTTCTTCAGCAACGGCTTTATCGGCATGATCCTGTCGCTGCAGCTGGTGATGTTCGCTTACGGCGGCATTGAAATCATCGGCATCACCGCCGGCGAAGCCAAAGATCCGAAAAAATCGATTCCCAAAGCCATCAACTCGGTGCCGTGGCGCATTCTGGTGTTCTACGTCGGCACGCTGTTCGTCATTATGTCTATCTACCCGTGGAACCAGGTGGGCACCAACGGCAGCCCGTTCGTGCTGACCTTCCAGCATATGGGCATCACCGTGGCGGCGGGCATTCTCAACTTCGTGGTGATCACCGCTTCGCTGTCGGCGATCAACAGCGACGTGTTCGGCGTCGGCCGCATGCTGCACGGCATGGCCGAGCAGGGCCACGCGCCGAAGATGTTCAGCAAGGTGTCGAAGCGCGGCATTCCCTGGGTGACGGTGGTGGTGATGATGCTGGCGCTGCTGCTGGCGGTATATCTCAACTACATCATGCCGGAGAGCGTGTTCCTGGTGATCGCGTCCCTGGCGACCTTCGCCACCGTGTGGGTGTGGATCATGATCCTGTTCTCCCAAATCGCCTTCCGCCGCAGCCTGAGCAAAGAGCAGGTGAAGCAGCTGGCGTTCCCGCTGCGCGGTGGGGTGTTCACCTCGGTGGTGGCGATCGTGTTCCTGGTGTTCATCATCGGCCTGATCGGCTACTTCCCGACCACGCGCGTCTCGCTGTACGCCGGCCTGGTCTGGGTGGTATTGCTGCTGGCGGGATACTGCTTCAAGGTCAACCATCAGAAAAAACGCGCGCCGCTGGCGACGCAGCAAGACTAAATGGAAAAACACCGGCTAAGGCCGGTGTTTTTTTAGCGTTTGTCTTCCACTTCATCCTCCCCGGCGGCGCGCGCTTCGATACGCATGTCGCCGCCGTTAAGGCGTTCTTCCTCTTCCTCGCCGGCGCAGCGCGCCAGCACTTCGCGAATGTCCTGCATATTGCTGCTGAGGACGCTCAGCGAAGGTTGCAGATTGCGGGGCATGCGGCTTTCGTCCAGCGAAGCGCTGTGCAGGCAGCCGATAAACAGCAGGGTGGCCATCAGGGTAAACAGCCGATGACGTAACCGTTTCAGCAAGGGCTTTCCCTCTCGGTGGTGAAGGTGATGGCGCATTAACGCCGTTTTCGCCGGGGAAAAGAAGGGGATGGAGATATCTGCTGGCAATTGAAAGAACATCATTACCAGCAGACACAGTTACGTCAGCCGACGTCAGGAAGCGTTCGCGTTTTGTAGCAGCATGCCGCGCAGGTCATTGCCGGTTGGCGTTTGATGCACGCGCAGGCCGAACTCGTCGATCACCGCCAGAATATGGTCGAAAATATCCGCCTGAATGCTTTCATACTCCGCCCAGACCGTGGTGTTGGTGAAGGCGTAGATTTCCAGCGGCAGGCCTTCCGGCGTCGGCGCCAGCTGGCGCACCATCAGCGTCATGTTCTGGTGAATGCGCGGGTGAGCGCGCAGATAGGCTTCCAGATAGGCGCGCAGCGTGCCGAGGTTGGTCAGGCGGCGGCCGTTGAGCGGCGAGGCTAGATCGACGGCGATCTCCTGGTTATGCTGGCTCAGCTCCTGGGTCTTGACGTTCAGGTAGCTGTGCAGCAGCGGGTTGCGCTGCAGGCGGCGCTGTTCCTCTTCCGACAGGAAGTGCACGCTGCCGGTGTCGATATTCAGGCTGCGTTTGAT
Organism: Serratia sp. 2880STDY5682894; assembly: GCF_001537385.1. NCBI lineage: Bacteria > Pseudomonadati > Pseudomonadota > Gammaproteobacteria > Enterobacterales > Yersiniaceae > Serratia > Serratia sp. 2880STDY5682894. Next base: position 79,726 of record NZ_FCJA01000006.1, read on the forward strand.
GCGACGCCCGCCGGATTCCGACATCGACCGCCAGTTTTTGAACGAGTCGGAGATCAGCGCGTAGGTGGGAATGGTGGTGACGGTGTTATCCCAGTTACGCACTTTGACCGTGGTCAGGCCGATGTCGGTGACCGCACCGTCAGCGCCGTATTTCGGCATTTCCAGCCAGTCGCCGATCTTCAGCATATCGTTGGCGGAGAGCTGAATGCCGGCCACCAGCCCGAGGATCGGATCCTTGAACACCAACATCAAGACCGCGGTCATGGCACCCAGGCCGCTGAGCAGCAGCAGCGGCGATTTGCCCATCAGCAACGAAACGATCATGATGCCGATCAGGATCGCCGCCACCAGTTTCAGGCCCTGGAAAATGCCGCGCAGCGGCAGCTGATTGGAGATCGGGCTTTGGCGCAGCAGCGCCAGCAGCGTATCCAGCAGCGAGAACAGCGACAGCAGGGTGAAGGCGAGGATCCACACCTGCGCGGCGGTGACGATCACCGCCTGGGTCTGGCTGCCGCTCTGCAACCACAGCGTCGCCTGGATGCTGATGATCACCCCTTGCAGCAGCAGCGCCACGCGCTGGAACAGTTTGTATTGGGTGATGGCCTGTTGCCAGACGCGCTGCGATTGCTGGCCACGGCGCTGAAGGGCGGCCAGCACCACCCGGTGCAGCACCAGGTGGATCGCGACCGAGATCAGGACAATCAACCCCAATACCATCAACAGCGACATCACTCCGCCGAATTCCAAACCAAACTGTTCCAGCCAGCGCGTTATCTGTTGTTGCATTACCGCTCCTTAAAAAATGCGCAAAAAATATCCTGTAAACTTAAAACGCGTTAGCCTAAGGGGTAACGTGCAGGATTTGTGCCTGTTTACCTTTTTTTACATCGGGTTAGCGTTATTTTTCGGTCTCCGCCCCCCGGCTCATCCCCGGGTTTTGCGGCCAGAGAGGAGGGGGAGTTGCACTTAACGTGGCATTGTTCGCTTCTTGAAGAACGCCGTCGATTTCGTTTGGTACAGCAGGAGAAACAGTATGCTTAACGCCTGGCATCAACCGGTCCCGCCTTTTGTGGTGAAGCAAGGGCAACGTTTGGATATCACGCTGTGGTTACAGGGGGATGAACTGCCGGAACGGGTGTTTTTGCGCGCCGAACCGGACAACGAAGAGTGGCTGCTGGTGATGAAAGCGCAGCGCCACGAGGGAATGCGGCGCTACCAGGCCAGCCTGACGCTGAATGAGGGCGAGCCGACGCGGCGTTACTGCTTCAAGCTGCTGTGGGCCGATCGCCAGCAGTGGTTCGGCCCGCAGGGCTGGTCGCCAACGCCGCCGGGCCAGCTGGCGCAGTTCGCCGTCGACGAGCCCGACCATGGCCCCGAGTGGGTGGCGGATCAGCTGTTCTACCAGATTTTCCCCGATCGCTTCGCCAGCAGCGGCGGCGAGCACGGCATCCAAAGCGGCAGTTACCGCCATCACGCGGCCGGCGCCGAGGTGATTCGGCGTGACTGGCAGCACCCGTTGGAGGATCGCCACGCCGCCTCGACCTTTTACGGCGGCGATCTGGACGGCATCAGCGCCAAACTGCCGTATTTGCAGCAGTTGGGCGTGACGGCGCTGTATCTGAACCCGATTTTTACCGCGCCGAGCGTGCATAAGTACGATACCGAGGACTATTACCAGGTCGATCCGCACTTTGGCGGCAACGCGGCGCTGCAGCGTTTGCGAGTGAGCACTCACAAGGTGGGCATGAAACTGGTGCTGGACGGGGTATTCAACCACACCGGCGACTCGCATCCGTGGTTCGACCGCCATCGCCAGGGCGAAAACGGCGCCTGTCACCACCCTGATTCACCGTATCGCGGCTGGTTCAACTTTTACCCGGACGGCCGCGCGCTCGACTGGAAGGGCAACGCCAGCCTGCCGAAGCTCAACTTCGCCGAGCCGCAAGTGGCGGAAGCGATCTATCGCGGAGAAGGCAGCGTGGTGCGCCACTGGCTGCGCCCGCCGTACAGCATCGACGGTTGGCGGCTGGACGTGGTGCACATGCTGGGGGAGAACGGCGGCGCCACCGGCAACCTGCATCACCTGGCTGGCATCTATCAGGCGGTGAAGCAGGAGAACCCTCAGGCCTACGTCTTGGGCGAGCACTTCGGCGACGCGCGCCGCTGGTTGCACGCCGGCGTGGAGGATGCGGCGATGAACTACATGGGGTTCGCGCTGCCGGTGCGGGCATTTTTGGCGGGGCTGGACGTGGCCTATCACCCGGTGCGGCTGGACGCCGCCGGGTGCGCGCAGTGGATGGACGGTTACCGCGCCGGGCTGCCGCACGGCCGCCAGCTGATCCAGTTCAACCAGCTGGACAGCCACGATACCGCGCGTTTTCTCACGCTGTTGCAGGGGAACGCGGCGCGCATGCAAATGGCGGCGGTGTGGTTGCTGAGCTGGATTGGCGTGCCTTGTCTCTACTACGGCGATGAGATTGGTCTGGACGGCGGCAACGATCCGTTCTGCCGCAAGCCGTTTCCGTGGGACGTCGGCGACTGGGACCGGCCGCTGTTGGCGCTGTTCCAGCGCATGGCGGCGCTGCGTAAACAGAGCGTGGCATTGCGTCGCGGCGGCTGTCAGGTGCTGTATGCCAGCGGAGAAACGCTGGTGTTTGTGCGCCTGTATCAGCAGGAGCAGGTGCTGGTGGCGCTGCAGCGCGACGGCAGCGGCCAGGCGCAGCTGCCGCACAACCCGCTGTTGGCGCGCGGCCCGTGGCGGCGTGTGGAAGGGCGGGGAGAGTTGAGCGAAACGGCAGGCGGGCTGCGCCTGCAGCTGGCGGAAGAGTCGGCCACCGTGTGGCGCTGCGAAGGCTAAAGCAACTGCGGGGGCCAAAGGGCCCCCGCGATAAAAGTGAGTAGGCGTTTACATCAGTAACCGACCGCAGAACCTGCCGGGCGACGCACGTCGTTGGCGCCGTACAGATAGCCTTCGCGCACCTTGCCGGAAACCGCCGAGTCGTTGCCGGAGTTGGCCGGGCTGACGCCCGCCGCGCCCGGCAAACCGACCAGAATCAGTTCGGCGGCGCCCCACGGCGTTTGCTCGACCATCTTATAGCCCATGCCGCTCAGCAGCTTCAGCGTATCAGCGGAAACGCCGCGCTGTTCGTAGTACACCTCATCCGGCAACCATTGGTGATGGATGCGCGGTGCGTCCACCGCTTCCTGCGGCGCCATGCCGTGGTCGATCACGTTCAACGCGGTCTGCAGGGTGATGGTGATGATGCGCGAACCGCCCGGCGAGCCCAGTACCATAAAGATCTTGTTGTCCTTGGTCACCAGCGTCGGGCTCATCGACGATAGTGGGCGCTTACCGGGGGCAATGCTGTTGGCGGTGCCCTGCACCAGTCCGTACAGGTTTTTCTCGCCCACTTTGACCGTAAAGTCGTCCATCTCGTCGTTGAGGAAGAAGCCGGTGCCCGGTGCGATCACCACGGCGCCGAAGCGGCCGTTGACGGTATAGGTGGTGGAGACCGCGTTGCCGTCATGGTCGACGATCGAATAGTGGGTGGTTTCCGGCTTCTCATGCGGTTCCATGCCGGGCTGCACGTTTTCCGACGGCGTGGCCTTGTCCGCGACGATTTTCTTGCGGATCTGCTCGGCGTAGCTCTTGCTCACCAGCCGGTCGATCGGGTTCTTGATGAATTCCGGGTCGCCGAGGTAGGTGTTGCGGTCCATGTAGGCATGACGCATCGCTTCGGTCATGGTGTGAATGGCCGCCGCCGAGTTGAAGCCCATGCTTTTCAGGTCGTAGCCTTCCACCACGTTGAGGATTTCGCACAGTGTCACGCCGCCGGAGCTGGGAGGCGGCGCCGACACGAACTTGTAGCCGCGATAGCTGCAGGTAATCGGCGGCGTTTCGGTGACCTTGTAATTGGCGAAGTCGGCGGCGGTCAAGATGCCGCCGCTCTGTTTGGCCGCCGCCTCCACCGCCTGCGGGATCTTGCCTTTATAGAAGGCGTCGGTTCCTCCTTTGGCGATGGCTTCCAGCGTATTGGCCAGATCGGTTTGCACCAGCTTGTCCCCCGGCTGCAGCGGGCTGCCGTCCGGGCGCAGGAAGATTTTGGCCGACTCGGGATCCTGTTTGAAGCGTGCGACGGTGGTGTCGAGGATATCGGTATCGGCGCGGGTCAGCACAAAGCCTTCGCGCGCCAGCCTGATAGCCGGCGCCAGCACCTGTTCGCGGCTCAGCTTGCCGTACTTCTCACGCGCGGTTTCCATCCCCAGCACGGTGCCCGGCACGCCCGCCGCCAGATAGCCGTACAGGCTGGCGTCTTTCTTTACCTTGCCGTCGGCATCCAGATACATGTTGGCGCTGGCCGCCGCCGGCGCGGTTTCACGGAAGTTGATGAAGGTGTCGGTGCCGTCCGCCAGGTGGACGGTCATAAAGCCGCCGCCGCCGATGTTGCCGCAGCAGGGGTTAACCACCGCCTGCGCATAGCCCACCGCCACGGCGGCGTCGATGGCGTTGCCACCCATCTTCAGGATATCCACGCCGACCTGCGAGGCCAGGTGTTGCGAGGTGACCACCATGCCGTTTTTGGCTTCCACCGCCGGGTTGGATGCCGCATACAGGCTGCCGCTGACCAGCAGCGCCGCCATGGTCAGGGGTTTGCTCCATTTCTGTAAAAACATAGTTATTCCTACCCTGTCAGTTTTTTATTGTGTTGTGTTTGCTTGCCGCTGTTCACTTGCAAAGCGCGAGCCAGCGTTATTGATAGTAGCCGCAGATGGGCGTGCGCGCGGCGAGCAGGGTGGGAAATGTGAGCGGAAACAGGGAAATAAAGCACTGAAGGTGGGCGGTCTGCCCCATAAAGGGGCATAAAAAAACCGGCCGCGTGGGCCGGTTGATTCACTATCAGGCTGAAATTACAGCTTGGCAGCGTTTTCAGACAGGTATTTTGCAACGCCGTCTGGGGAAGCGCCCATACCTGCTTTGCCTTTTTCCCACTGAGCCGGGCACACTTCACCGTGCTCTTCGTGGAATTGCAGCGCGTCAACGGTACGGATCATTTCGTCGATGTTACGGCCGATTGGCAGGTCGTTAACAACCTGAGCACGCACGATGCCGTCTTTGTCGATCAGGAAGGAGCCGCGCAGCGCAACGCCGGCTTCCGGGTGTTCGATGCCGTAAGCTTTCTGGATTTCACGCTTGATGTCAGCAACCATTGCGTATTTCACTTCACCGATGCCGCCTTTGTCGACAGGGGTTTTACGCCATGCGTTGTGGACGAACTCTGAGTCGAAGGAAACGCCAACCACTTCAACGCCACGCTTCTGGAACTCTTCATAGCGGTGATCGAAAGCGATCAGCTCGGAAGGGCATACGAAGGTGAAGTCCATTGGCCAGAAGAACAGCACGGCCGGTTTGCCGTTCAGGTGCTTCTTCAGGTTGAAGTTTTCAACGATTTCGCCGCTACCCAGTACGGCAGCTGCAGTGAAGTCAGGGGCTTGACGAGTTACCAGGACCATAATTACTCCTGTAATAGGTGTTAAAGGGTGGATGTAAAAACAAGGGCCAGTATAGGGGCCGCGACTTGGTGAATAAAGGGTAAAAGACCAATCGATGAGATAGCTTTCACCTATCAAAGTCGTTGATATAATTTAGCGAGCTTTAAAAATAACCTTTTCCCACAAAAGGGCAAGCGGCAAAACGTAAATTCTTGCAAGGCGTTGCAATTTCAATGGCTTGGGCTTGACCTCAGAGCGCTTTGTCCTTCGCCTGCCGCATCATTTGCGGGTAAAACTGCCAGAACTGTGTTTCAAGCTGATGATAATGTTGCTCGACGTCGGCGAACGAGCCGGCCAGCGCATCGAGGCGCGGGCGGCGGCTGGCCATGCCCTGCAGCACCCGGGCGATGAACGGCAATTCGGCGTAGCGCTCCAGCCAGCGTTCCGGCCACAGGTAGCCGTTCAGGTTTTGAAAGCGCGGCGGCGTGAGCGGCAGAAAAGGTTCGATCTGGCTGCGGGCTTCCTGGGTAAACTGGTGCAGGTCGCGCGAAGGCTCCAGCTGCTGCCAGTGGCGCGCCAGAAAATGGTCCCACACCACGTCGAGGGTGATCGGCGCTACGCGGCGGTAGGGGGCGCTGAAATAGTCGCGGCTGGCTTTGACCTGCGGCAGGCTGTCGGTCAGCACGTCGACGCGGCGGTGCATCATGATGCCGGCCACCACGTCGGGCTGGTAGTCGGCGGCGGGGTTGCCGCGCACGAAATCGGCCAGCAGGTTGCCCAGCAGCGAGCTGTCCGCCAGCATGGCCAGGTGAAGATGAGCGAGAAAATTCATCCCTCAACTATACCCGAAGTCAGGCAAATCCTCCTTATTTCTTGCCGCTGACCGCCCCCGGCTTTAGACTAGGCCGCCTGTTTTTTACCAACCAGCCCTAAATTGAAGAAGTGAATACCCATGCGCGTCGCTGATTTTTCGTTTGAACTTCCCGAATCCCTGATTGCCCACTATCCCCAGGCCGAACGCAGCGCATGCCGCCTGCTGCAGCTGGACGGGCCGAGCGGGGCGCTGACGCACGGCGTATTCACCGATCTGCTGGATAAGCTGGAAGCCGGCGACCTGCTGGTGTTCAACAATACCCGCGTGATCCCGGCGCGCATGTTCGGCCGCAAGGTCAGTGGCGGCAAGATTGAAGTGCTGGTGGAGCGCGTGCTGGACGACCATCGCGTGCTGGCGCACGTGCGCGCGTCGAAAGCGCCGAAGCCGGGCGCCGAACTGCTGTTGGGGGATGACGAGAGCATCGCCGCCACCATGGTAGCGCGCCACGAGACGCTGTTCGAGCTGCGCTTCAACGACGAGCGCGACGTGTTCACTATCCTCAACGCCGCCGGCCATATGCCGCTGCCGCCTTATATCGCCCGCCCGGATGAAGACGCGGACCGCGAGCTGTATCAGACGGTCTACAGCGAGAAACCCGGCGCGGTCGCCGCGCCGACCGCCGGCCTGCACTTCGACGAACCGCTGCTGGCGGCGCTGCGCGCCAAGGGCGTGGAAATGGCGTTCGTGACGCTGCACGTCGGCGCCGGCACCTTCCAGCCGGTGCGCGTGGAAACCATCGAAGATCACGTGATGCACGCCGAATACGCCGAAGTGCCGCAGGACGTGGTCGATGCGGTGCTGGCCTGCAAGGCGCGCGGCAAACGCGTCGTGGCGGTGGGCACCACCTCGGTGCGCTCGCTGGAAAGCGCCGCGGCGGCCAGCAAAGAGGCGCTGATTGCGCCGTTCTTCGGCGATACCAGCATCTTTATCTATCCGGGCTATCACTATCAGGTGATCGACGCGCTGGTGACCAATTTCCACCTGCCGGAGTCGACCCTGATCATGCTGGTGTCGGCCTTCGCCGGCTATAAAAATACCATGAACGCCTATCAGCAGGCGGTGGCCGAGCAGTATCGCTTTTTCAGCTACGGCGATGCGATGTTCATCAGCCGTAACCCGCAGGCGGAAAACGAGTCCGTCGGCGGTTAATTTCCCGGGCTGCGCCCACGGCGCGGCCCCGTTTCAACGACATCAGACTGTTTCTCTGATGCTGGAGGCTTTGTGAAGTACGAACTACAAACTACCGATGGCCGCGCGCGTCGCGGCCGCCTGATCTTCGACCGCGGCGTGGTGGAAACCCCGGCCTTTATGCCGGTCGGTACCTACGGTACGGTCAAGGGCATGACGCCGGAAGAAGTGAAAGAGACCGGCGCGCAGATCCTGCTGGGCAACACCTTCCACCTGTGGCTGCGCCCGGGCCAGGAGATCATGAAACTGCACGGCGATCTGCACGACTTCATGCAGTGGCATGGGCCGATCCTTACCGATTCCGGCGGTTTCCAGGTATTCAGCCTGGGGGCGATGCGCAAGATCAAAGAGGAAGGCGTGTACTTCCGCAACCCGATCAACGGCGACAAGGTGTTCCTGAGCCCGGAAAAATCGATGGAAATCCAGTATGACCTGGGTTCCGACATCGTGATGATCTTCGACGAATGTACGCCGTATCCGGCCGACTGGGACTACGCCAAGCGTTCGATGGAAATGTCGCTGCGCTGGGCGGAGCGCAGCCGCAAGCGTTTCGACGAGCTGGAAAATAAAAATGCGCTGTTCGGCATCATTCAGGGCGGTGTTTACGAAGATTTACGTGATGTTTCCGTCAAAGGGCTGGTGGATATCGGCTTTGACGGGTACGCTGTGGGCGGCTTGGCTGTAGGCGAGCCGAAAGAGGATATGCATCGCATTCTTGAACACGTTTGCCCGCAAATTCCGGAAGATAAGCCACGCTATTTGATGGGCGTCGGCAAGCCGGAAGATTTGGTGGAAGGCGTGCGTCGCGGCATCGACATGTTCGACTGCGTCATGCCGACCCGCAACGCCCGCAACGGCCATCTGTTCGTGACTGACGGTGTGGTAAAAATCCGTAATGCCAAGCACAAGGATGATACTTCTCCGCTGGATAAGGACTGTGATTGCTACACGTGTCGCCATTACAGCCGCGCCTACTTGCACCATCTCGACCGTTGCAACGAAATATTGGGTGCTCGACTGAACACGATTCATAACCTGCGTCACTATCAGCGCCTCATGGCGGGTTTACGCCAGGCTATCGAAGAGGGTAAATTAGAGCAGTTTGTTGCGGATTTCTATGGTCGGATCGGCAAGCCGATTCCGCCTTTAAACGCTTGATCTAATAATTGATAACTTAATGAGGGAATTTCAATGAGCTTTTTCATTTCTGACGCCGTCGCATCCGCAGGGGCTCCGGCTCAGGGAAGCCCGTACTCTCTGATAATTATGCTGGTGGTGTTCGGCCTGATCTTCTACTTCATGATCCTGCGCCCACAGCAGAAGCGCGCTAAAGATCACAAGAAGCTGATGGACTCCATCGGTAAAGGCGACGAAGTGCTGACCACCGGCGGCCTGATCGGTCGCGTGACCAAAGTGGCCGACACCGGCATCATCGCCATCGCGCTGAACGACACCACGGAAGTGATGATCAAGCGTGACTTCGTGGCGGCCGTTCTGCCGAAAGGTACCATGAAGGCCCTGTAATCTTTTTTCCCGAAGGGAATTGCCGTGCTAAACCGTTATCCTTTGTGGAAGTATCTGATGTTGATCGTCGTGATCCTCGTCGGTCTGCTTTATGCGCTTCCCAACATCTACGGTGAGGATCCGGCCGTACAAATCACTGGCGCGCGCGGCGTCGCCGCCAGTGAAACTACGCTGGACCAGGTCCGTACCGTATTAGAAAAAGACAACATTGCGAGCAAGTCGATTGCGCTGGAAAATGGCGCCATCCTGGCTCGCTTTAAAGATCCTGACGTTCAGCTGCGCGCCCGCGAAGCGCTGGTGACCGAGCTGGGTGACAAATTCGTCGTGGCGCTGAACCTGGCGCCGGCCACGCCGACCTGGCTGGCCATGCTGGGCGCAGAGCCGATGAAACTCGGCCTGGACCTGCGCGGCGGCGTGCACTTCCTGATGGAAGTGGACATGGACACCGCGCTGAGCAAGCTGCAGGAACAGACCATGGATACCCTGCGCAGCGAGCTGCGCGAGAAGGGCATTCCTTATGCGTCTATCCGCAAGCTGGACAACAACGGCGTGGAAGTTCGCTTCCGTGACGATGCGGCCCGCGATCAGGCCATCAGCTACATCGGCCCGCGTCAGCGCGATCTGGTGCTGTCCGCCAACGGCGCCAACACCATGAAAGCCAGCCTGACGGACGCCCGTCTGAGCGAAGCGCGCGAATACGCCGTCCAGCAGAACATCACTATCCTGCGTAACCGCGTCAACCAGCTCGGCGTCGCCGAACCGCTGGTGCAGCGCCAGGGCGCCGACCGCATCGTGGTCGAGCTGCCGGGCATTCAGGACACCGCGCGCGCCAAAGAAATTCTGGGCGCCACCGCGACCCTGGAATTCCGTCTGGTGAACACCAATGCGGACGCCACTGCGGCGGCCAACGGCCGCGTGCCGGGCGACTCCGAGGTGAAATACACCCGTGACGGCCAGCCGATCGTGCTGTACAAGCGCGTGATCCTGACCGGTGATCACATCACCGACTCTACCTCGAGCACCGACGAATACAACCAGCCGCAGGTTAACATCTCGCTGGACAGCGCCGGCGGCACGTCCATGTCCAACTTCACCAAGGACAACATCGGCAAGCCGATGGCGACCCTGTTCGTGGAGTATAAGGACAGCGGCAAGAAAGACGCCAATGGCCGCGCGGTGCTGGTGAAACAGGAAGAAGTGATCAACGTGGCGAACATTCAGTCGCGTCTGGGCAACAGCTTCCGCATCACCGGTATCGGCAACCCGAACGAAGCGCGTCAGCTTTCGCTGCTGCTGCGTGCGGGCGCGCTGATCGCGCCGATTCAGATCGTCGAAGAGCGCACCATCGGTCCAACCCTGGGTCAGCAGAACATTACCCAAGGTCTGGAAGCCTGTCTGTGGGGCCTGGTGGCGTCCATCGTCTTCATGGTGGTCTGGTACCGTAAGTTCGGCGTGATCGCCACCACGGCGCTGGTCGCCAACCTGGTGCTGATCGTCGGCGTGATGTCCCTGTTGCCAGGGGCGACGCTGACCATGCCGGGCATTGCCGGGATCGTGTTGACGCTGGCGGTGGCGGTTGACGCCAACGTACTGATTAACGAACGTATCAAGGAAGAGCTGAAGAACGGCAGGTCCGTTCAGCAGGCGATCCATGAAGGCTATAAAGGCGCGTTCTCCAGTATCGTCGACGCCAACATCACCACGCTGATCACCGCGGTCATCCTGTACGCAGTGGGCACCGGTTCGATCAAAGGCTTTGCGATCACCACCGCTATCGGTGTGGCGACGTCCATGTTCACCGCGATTGTCGGTACCCGTGCCATCGTCAACCTGCTTTACGGCGGCAAACGCATTAACAAGCTGTCTATCTGAGGAGTGCGTTGTGGCACAGGATTATACTGTTGAGCAACTCAACTACGGCCGTAAAGTCTACGACTTTATGCGCTGGGACTACGTGGCCTTCGGCATCTCGTTGCTGCTGTTGGTCGCGTCGATCGTCACCATGTCGGTGCGCGGGTTTAACTGGGGTCTGGATTTCACCGGCGGTACGGTGATTGAAATCAACCTGGAGAAGCCGGCCAATCTCGACCTGATGCGCGATACGCTGGAGAAGGCCGGGTTCCAGGATCCGATCATCCAGAACTTCGGCAGCAGCCGCGACGTGATGGTGCGTATGCCACCGGCGACCGGCACCGCAGGCCAGGAACTGGGCAACAAGGTGATCGGCGTGATCAACGACTCGGTGGATAAAAACGCCACCGTGAAGCGCATTGAGTTCGTCGGCCCGAGCGTGGGCAGCGAGCTGGCGCAAACCGGCGGCATGGCGCTGCTGGTGGCGTTGATCTGTATCCTGATCTACGTCGGTTTCCGCTTCGAATGGCGCCTGGCGCTGGGGGCGGTTATCGCGCTGGCGCACGACGTGATCATCACGCTGGGCGTGCTGTCGCTGTTCCACATCGAGATTGACCTGACCATCGTCGCGTCCCTGATGTCGGTTATCGGTTACTCGCTGAACGACAGCATCGTGGTCTCCGACCGTATTCGTGAGAACTTCCGCAAGATCCGCCGCGGTACGCCTTACGAAATCATGAACGTGTCGTTGACCCAGACGCTGAGCCGTACGCTGATGACTTCCGGGACCACCCTGATGGTGGTGCTGATGCTGTACATCTTCGGTGGCGCGATGCTGCAAGGCTTCTCGCTGGCGATGCTGATCGGCGTGTCGATCGGTACCGTTTCCTCCATCTACGTCGCGTCCGCGCTGGCGTTGAAGCTGGGGATGAAACGCGAACACATGCTGCAGCAAAAAGTGGAAAAAGAGGGCGCAGATCAGCCTTCGATTCTGCCTTAACCGTCGCAGTATTCAGCGAAATGAGAAGGAGCGCCGATGGCGCTCCTTTTTTTTGCTTCGGGTTTCAGTGCGGCTGCACCACCGCCGGTTGGGCGGTCGAAACCAGACTGTGCAGGCGGATATAGCCCAGCTGTTCCGGCGTCAGGCCGCTGAAGCGCAGTTCGAAGTCCTGGCCGGGCTTCGGCAGCAGCGAATCGGCGCTGGCGATCGGTTGCGACAGCGCCTCGGCGGTCAACGGCCGGCCGGTGGCTTCATCCAGTGGGCCCCATTCTACCACTGCGTTGAACGGCGGCAGCGTGGCCTGCGAGAGGATGCGCACATGCAGCTGCGCCTGCGTGCCGTTGGCTTCGCTCTTGATGTGGCTCAGCGAAACGCTCAGTTCGCCGAGGCTGCTCTGCAAACGGGCGGCGCTCCGGGCTGCCGGCAGCAGGTAGACGCCGTTATCGGAGTGCTGATTGAGCAGATTCTGTCGCTCCAGCGCGGTGGTTTGATCGGTCAGCACGCTCACTTTCTGGTTCAGCGCGGCGACCTGATGGCGCAGCTGAGGCACGGCGGCGTTGTGCGCGCAGCCCGTCAACAACACGGCGGCGGCGAGCAGGGCGATTTTGGGGTAACAGGTTGTCATGTCGGCGATTTCCTATGCTGAATCTCCTGCTATCAGCTTAGTCCGCCCGGAGGGGAAAGTCATATCGGTGCCGCTTCCTGGCCGCGTGTCGCAACAAATGGCCGCCGCCCTTTGTTGTGGCTGCACTTCGGGGTAAACTGCTTTTATCTATAAAAAACGTTTATCAGGACGTGTTATGCATTGCCCTTTCTGCGCCGCCGTTGATACCAAAGTCATTGATTCCCGCCTGGTGGGGGACGGTTCGCAAGTGCGCCGTCGCCGCCAGTGTCTGGTGTGCAATGAACGCTTCACCACCTTTGAGGTGGCCGAGCTGGTGATGCCGCGAGTGATTAAAAGCGATGAGGTGCGCGAGCCGTTCAACGAAGACAAACTGCGCCGCGGCATGCTGAAAGCGCTGGAAAAGCGCCCGGTCAGCTCGGACGACGTGGAAAACGCCCTTAACCATATCAAATCCCAACTGCGCGCCACCGGCGAACGCGAAGTGCCGACCAAGTTGGTGGGCAATCTGGTGATGGACGCGCTGAAAAAGCTGGATAAGGTCGCCTATATTCGCTTCGCGTCGGTGTACCGCAGCTTCGAAGACGTGCGCGAGTTCGGCGAAGAGATTGCCCGCCTGCAAGACTAAAGGATCTTTCATGCATCACGACGAATTTTACATGGCGCGCGCCTTCGAACTGGCGCGGCTGGGGCGTTTTACCACCGCGCCCAATCCGAACGTCGGCTGCGTTATCGTGCGCGACGGCGAAATTGTCGGTGAAGGCTATCATCTGCGCGCCGGCGAGCCGCACGCAGAAGTGCACGCGCTGCGCATGGCGGGCGACAAGGCGCACGGCGCCACCGCCTATGTCACGCTCGAGCCGTGCAGCCATCACGGCCGCACGCCGCCCTGTGCCGATGCGCTGGTGGCCGCCGGCGTGACGCGGGTGGTCGCGGCGATGCAAGATCCTAACCCGCAGGTGGCGGGACGCGGGCTGTACAAGCTGCAGCAGGCCGGCGTCGAGGTGCGGCACGGCCTGATGCTGGCCGAGGCCGAAGCGGTCAATCTGGGCTTCCTCAAGCGCATGCGCACCGGCTTCCCTTACGTGCAGCTGAAGCTGGGCGCGTCGCTGGACGGCCGCACGGCGATGGCCTCCGGCGAGAGCCAGTGGATCACCTCACCCGAAGCGCGTCAGGACGTGCAGCGCCTGCGCGCGCAGAGCGCCGCCATCCTCAGCACCAGCGCCACCGTGCTGGCGGACGATCCGTCGCTGACGGTGCGTTGGGATGAATTGGACGCCGAGACGCAGCGCCTCTATCCGCGCGACAATCTGCGCCAGCCGCTGCGCATCCTGCTCGACAGCCAAAACCGCATTACCCCGCAGCACCGCGTGGTGCAGCAGCCCGGCGCCACCTGGCTGGCGCGTCTGCAGGCGGATGAACAGACCTGGCCGCAAGACGTTGAACAGTTTATCTGCCCGGCGCACGGCGGCGGCGTCGATCTGGTGGTGATGATGATGCTGTTGGCCAAGCGCCAGGTGAATTCAATCTGGGTGGAGGCGGGCGCATCGCTGGCCGGTGCGTTGCTGCAGGCCGGCCTGGTGGATGAGCTCATTTTGTACATCGCGCCGAAACTGTTGGGCGATAATGGCCGTGGCCTGTGCCACCTGCCGGGCCTGGAGCGATTGGCCGACGCGCCGGAATTCGTCTTTAGCGACGTGCGTCAGGTCGGCCCCGATCTGCGTTTACGCCTGCGGGCGAAACACTGAATCTCGCGCCCGCGCGCCGGTTTTACAAAAGCGCCGCGCAGGCGATGAAAGAATATGATAGAATCCGCCCCCCTGCGGGGTATTGAACCCATTTTTAAGGAAAGCCCATGAAAGTTATCGAAGGTGTTGTTGCTACTCCAAATGCCCGTGTGGCGATCGCAATTGCACGTTTTAACAATTTCATCAACGACAGCCTGCTGGAAGGCGCCATCGACGCGCTGAAACGCATTGGTCAGGTTGCTGACGACAACATCACCGTTGTCTGGGTCCCGGGCGCTTACGAGCTGCCGCTGACGGCGAGCGTATTGGCCAAAACCGGCAAATACGACGCGGTTATCGCGCTGGGCACCGTTATCCGTGGGGGCACCGCGCACTTCGAATATGTGGCGGGCGAAGCCAGCTCCGGCATCGGCAACGTTGCGATGAATGCCGAAATCCCGGTTGCTTTTGGCGTGCTGACCACCGAAAGCATCGAGCAGGCGATCGAACGCGCCGGCACCAAAGCGGGCAACAAGGGCGCTGAAGCCGCGCTGACCGCACTTGAAATGATTAATGTTATCAAAGCTATTAAAGCCTGAATTTAGTTAAGGGGAATTCCGTGAAACCTGCTGCTCGTCGCCGCGCTCGTGAGTGCGCTGTTCAAGCGCTTTACTCTTGGCAGTTGTCTAAAAACGACCTTGCCGATGTTGAACACCAGTTCCTGACGGAGCAGGATGTCAAAGATGTTGACGTCGCCTATTTTCGCGAGTTGCTGTCCGGCGCGGCAGTGAATGCAGGTATGCTGGACGAACTGATGGCGCCTTACCTGTCGCGTCAGCTCGAAGAGCTGGGCCAGGTAGAGCGCGCGGTGCTGCGCGTCGCGCTGTTTGAACTGAAAATGCGCGAGGATGTCCCTTACAAGGTGGCAATCAACGAAGCGATCGAACTGGCGAAAACCTTCGGCGCGGAAGACAGCCACAAGTTTGTGAACGGGGTGCTGGATAAAGTGGCGCCAACCCTTCGCAAGAAAAAGTAAAACTTTAAGGCCGGCATTCCCGGCCTTAATTTCTTCTAGTGGAATATCGATATGGCATGCGGCGAATTTGACCTCATTGCCCGCTATTTTGACCGGTTTAAGCGCGTGCGCCGGGATGTACAGTTGGGCATTGGAGATGACTGCGCACTGCTGGCAGTGCCGGAAAAACAGCTGGTGGCCGTCAGTACCGATACGTTGGTCGCGGGCATTCACTTCCTGCCGGACATCGATCCGGCCGATCTCGGCTATAAGGCGCTGGCGGTCAATCTGAGCGATCTGGCGGCGATGGGCGCCGATCCGGCCTGGCTTTCGCTGGCGCTGACCCTGCCGGAGGTGGACGAGCCCTGGCTGAAGGCCTTCAGCGACAGCCTGTTCGATCAGCTCAACTATTATGGCATGCAGCTGATCGGCGGCGATACCACGCGCGGCCCGCTGAGCATGACGTTGACTATTCAGGGGCTGATCCCGGCCGGCCGGGCGCTGACCCGCAGCGGTGCGCGCATCGGCGACTGGATCTATGTGACCGGCACGCTGGGCGACAGCGCCGCCGGTCTGGCGATCCTGCAGGATCGCCTGGCGGTGAAGGATGCGGCGGCGCGCGATTATCTGGTCGCCCGCCATCTGCGGCCGCAGCCGCGGGTGCTGCAGGGGCAGGCGCTGCGGGATCTGGCCAGCTCGGCGATCGACATCTCCGACGGCCTGATTTCCGATCTGAAGCATATCCTGAAGGCCAGCGACTGTGGCGCGCGCATCGTGCTGGACGAGCTGCCGATGTCGCAGGCGCTGAGCAGCCACGCCGATGCCGAGCAGGCGCTGCGCTGGGCGCTGGCGGGCGGTGAAGATTACGAACTGTGCTTCACCGTGCCGGAGATCAACCGCGGCGCGCTGGAAGTGGCGTTGAGCCACCTCGGGGCCGACTACACCTGCATCGGCCAAATTGGCCCGCTGTCTGAAGGCATCCGCTATTATCGCAACGACGAAGCGGTAGAGCTGGATTGGATTGGGTTCGATCATTTCAACGCGGGGCCGGGCACCCATGGATGAAGCCAAGCGTCGGCTGCGGATGAGCAATCCGTGGCACCTGCTGGCCACCGGGTTTGGCAGCGGTTTGTCGCCGGTGATGCCGGGCACCATGGGATCGCTGGCGGCGATCCCGTTCTGGCTGCTGCTGATCCAGCTACCGTGGCAGCTTTACTCGCTGGCGGTGATGTTCAGCATCTGCATCGGCGTCTATATTTGCCACCGCACGGCAAAAGACATGAAGGTGCACGATCACGGCAGCATCGTTTGGGACGAGTTCGTCGGCATGTGGATCACGCTGATGGCGCTGCCGGTCAACGACTGGCGCTGGGTTGCCGCCGGTTTCGTCATCTTCCGCATTCTGGATATGTGGAAACCGTGGCCGATCCGCTGGTTCGACCGCAACGTGCATGGCGGCATGGGCATCATGGTCGACGATATCATCGCCGGCGTGCTGTCCGCCGGCATCATCTACCTGATTGGGCACCACTGGCCGATCGGGCTGTTCTGACAAACGGGCGCGCTGTTTCGCGCCCGCTTCTCTTTATTCAAATCCCGTCACCCGATGCGGCACGTAAGCCGTCTCCAGCTCCGCGACCTCTTGCGGCGACAAACTCAAATCGACCGCGGCGATGGCGTCGTCCAGCTGTTCGCTGCGCGAAGCGCCGACGATCGGCGCGCTGACCGCCGGTTTGTTCAGCAGCCAGGCCAGCGCGATCTGCGCGCGTGAAACGCCGCGTTCCTCGGCGAGGCTGGCGACGCGCTCGGCGATAATGGCGTCGATGCCTTCAGTTTCCTCATACAGGCTCTTGCCGAACTGGTCGGAAACCAGCCGCGCGGTGGTTTCGCCCCAGGGGCGGGTCAGGCGGCCGCGCGCCAGCGGGCTCCACGGCAGCACGGCGATGCCTTCGGCGGCGCACAGCGGATGCATTTCGCGCTCTTCTTCGCGCTGAATCAGGTTGTATTGATCCTGCATGCTGACGAAGCGCGTCCAGCCGTGCAGATCGGCGGTATACAGCGCCTTGGCGAACTGCCAGGCGTACATCGAGGAGGCGCCGATGTAACGCGCCTTACCGGCTTTCACCACGTCGTGCAGCGCTTCCAGCGTCTCTTCCAGCGGCGTTTCGTAATCCCAGCGGTGGATCTGCAGCAAATCGACATAGTCGGTGCCCAGGCGCCGCAGGCTGTCGTCGATGGACTGCATGATGTTGGCGCGCGATAAACCGCGCTTCAAGTTACTCAGCGGGAAATACACCTTGGTGGCGACCACCACGTCTTCGCGGCGCGCATAGTCGTGCAGCGCCCGGCCGAGGATTTCCTCGCTGCTGCCGTCGGAATAGCTGTTGGCGGTGTCGAAAAAGTTGATGCCGGCTTCCAACGCCTGTTTCAGCAGCGGACGGCTGCTCTCTTCCGGCAGCGTCCAGGCGTGATTGCCGCGGTTCGGTTCGCCGTAGGTCATGCAACCCAGGCAGATGCGCGAGACGTTCAGATCGGTGTTGCCCAGTTTCAGGTACTTCATGCTTGCCTCCCATTCACAGCTCAGACAGTAACTGTAGCGCGGATCTCGGCGAGAGGGGGCGGAAACAAAAACGCCCCCGAGGGCGGAGGCGTTTTGTCAGGCGCGAGTGGCGATTACTGCGCCAGCCAGGTTTCGATTTGGCGCTGAATGCCAGCGGCATCCAACCCCAGATCGGCGCGCAGTTCTTCCTGGGTGCCCTGCGAGACGAAGCTGTCCGGCAGGCCGAGGTTCAGCACCGGCACCGGACGGCGTTTGGCCATCAGCAGTTCGTTGACGCCGCTGCCGGCGCCGCCCATGATCGCGTTCTCCTCCAGCGTGACCAGCGTTTCATGGCTGGCGGCCAGTTCGAGCACCAGCTGCTCGTCCAGCGGTTTGACGAAGCGCATGTCGACCAGCGTGGCGTTGAGCGCTTCCGCCGCTTGCGCGGCCTCCGGCAGCAGGGTGCCGAAGTTGAGAATGGCGATCTTTTCCCCCTGGCGGCGCACCACGCCTTTGCCGATCGGCAGCAGGCTGAGCGGCTCCAGCGCCGCGCCGGTGCCGGTGCCGCGCGGATAGCGCACGGCGCTCGGGCCGGCATTGTAGTGATAGCCGGTATACAGCATCTGGCGGCATTCGTTCTCGTCGCTCGGCGTCATGATCACCATGGTCGGGATGCAGCGCATGAACGACAGATCGAACGCCCCCTGGTGAGTCTGGCCGTCGGCGCCGACGATGCCGCCGCGATCGATGGCGAACATCACCGGCAGGTTCTGGATTGCCACGTCATGGATCAGCTGGTCGTAGGCGCGCTGCAGGAAGGTGGAATAGATCGCCACCACCGGCTTGTAGCCGCCGATCGCCAGCCCGGCGGCGAAGGTGACCGCGTGCTGCTCGGCGATCGCCACGTCGAAATATTGCTGCGGGTAGTCGCGGGAAAACTGCACCATGCCGGAACCTTCGCGCATGGCCGGCGTGATTGCCATCAGCGAGCTGTCTTTGGCGGCGGTTTCACACAGCCAGTCGCCGAAGATTTTCGAATAGGTCGGCAGACCGCCGGCGCTTTTCGGCAGCGTACCGCTGGCAGGATCGAACTTCGGTACGGCGTGGAAGCTGATCGGATCCTTCTCCGCCGGTGCGTAACCGCGGCCTTTCTTGGTCATGATGTGCAACAGCTGCGGGCCTTTCAGATCGCGCATGTTTTTCAACGTGGCAACCAGCCCCTGCACGTCGTGCCCGTCTACCGGGCCGATGTAGTTGAAACCCAGCTCTTCGAACAGCGTGCCTGGCACCACCATGCCTTTCAGGTGCTCTTCGGTGCGTTTCACCAGCTCCTTGATCGGCGGTACGCCGGCCAGCACTTTCTTGCCGCCTTCGCGCAGGGTGGAGTAAAGCTTGCCGGACAACAGCTGCGCCAGGTGATTGTTCAGCGCGCCGACGTTTTCCGAGATCGACATCTCATTGTCGTTCAGCACCACCAGCATGTCCGGGTTGATGTCGCCGGCGTGGTTCATCGCTTCGAACGCCATGCCGGCGGTGATGGCGCCGTCGCCGATCACGCACACCGTGCGGCGGCCTTTGCCTTCACGCTCCGCCGCCACCGCCATGCCGAGGCCGGCGCTGATCGAGGTCGACGAGTGGCCGACCGACAGCACGTCGTATTCGCTTTCGGCGCGCCACGGGAACGGATGCAGGCCGTTTTTTTGCCGAATGGTGGCGATGCGGTCGCGGCGGCCGGTCAGAATTTTGTGCGGGTAGGCCTGGTGGCCGACGTCCCACACCAGGTGATCGAACGGCGTGTTGTAGACGAAATGCAACGCCACCGTCAGTTCGACGGTACCCAGCCCGGAGGCAAAGTGGCCGCTGGAGCGACTGACGCTGTTCAGCAGGTATTGCCGCAGCTCATCGCACAGCTTCGGCAAGCTCTCTTTGGGCAGTGAGCGGAGTTCCTCGGGGTTTTCCGCTAGCGCCAGGGTTGGGTATTTGGCTATATCAAGACTCATTCGATACTCATATCAGAGGAGTTAACGTCATACGTTAATTGTCGCGTTCAATAATGAAGCTGGCTAACGCTCGCAATGGCGCTGTGTTATAAGATTGCGCTGCCAAAGTGTCCAATGCAGCTAATGCTTCCTGATAGAGATCCCACGCTTTTGCTTTCGCGCTGTCAAGCCCGAGTAACGCCGGGTAGGTACTCTTTCCGTGTTGTTGGTCCGCTCCCTGGCGCTTGCCGATTTTTTCAGTCTCGCCGACAACGTCCAAAATGTCATCCTGTACCTGGAACGCCAGGCCAACCGCAGCGGCGTAACGATCCAGCTGCGGCAGCGCCGCGCGCCCGGCTTCGCCGGCGCTCAGCGCGCCCAGGCGCACCGCCGCGCGGATCAGCGCGCCGGTTTTATGGCGGTGGATCTGCTCCAGCGCCTGCAGATCAACGCGCTTGCCTTCGGCTTCCAGATCCAGCGATTGGCCGCCGCACATGCCGGCTACGCCGCTGGCGGTCGCCAGTTCAGAGACCATCGCCAGCCGATCGCGCAGGGCTACGTCAGGCATTTCGGCATCGGCCAGGATCGAAAACGCCAGCGTTTGCAGCGCATCGCCGGCCAGTATCGCGTTGGCTTCGCCGAATTTAATGTGGCAGGTCGGCTGGCCGCGGCGCAGATCGTCGTCGTCCATCGCCGGCAGATCGTCGTGGATCAGCGAGTAGGCGTGAATACATTCCACCGCCGCCGCCGGCGCGTCCAGGTTAGCCAGCGACACGCCGAACATCTGGCCGGTGGTGTACACCAGGAATGGGCGCAGGCGCTTGCCGCCCAGTAAGGCGCCGTGACGCATCGCCGCCACCATGTTGCCGTCGTTGAACGGCAGCGGGGCGATGAAGTCCAGCAGCGCGCGATCGGCGCGCTGGCGGAAAATCTGCAGTTGATCGGCAAAAGCGGCCGATGGGGCGATCTCAGACATGTCGGTTACTCGGCATCCGG
The DNA here is from genome assembly GCF_001537385.1 of Serratia sp. 2880STDY5682894. Classification (NCBI taxonomy): domain Bacteria; kingdom Pseudomonadati; phylum Pseudomonadota; class Gammaproteobacteria; order Enterobacterales; family Yersiniaceae; genus Serratia; species Serratia sp. 2880STDY5682894. The sequence continues at coordinate 100,531 of NZ_FCJA01000006.1, forward strand.
TGTGAAAGGCGCCAGCGCCGCATCGTCAGCGCTGTCGTTAAGAAGTATCTGCACACGCTGTTCCGCCTGTTGCAGTTTCTGCTGGCCCTGACGCGCCAGCTGTACGCCGCGTTCGAACTCGTTCAGCGCGTCTTCCAGCGGCAGTTCGCCTGATTCCAGACGCGTCACGATGCTTTCCAGCTCGCCGAGGGCGCTTTCAAAGCTGGCAGTTTGCTCTGTACTGGCTGATTGTGCTGGTTTTTTCGGCATAATTTTCTTTTTACGTCATCATGTGAACCGTGGCGCCAGAGCCTATCCTAGCGGATCTTGATTAGCAAATCATGGCGCTCATGTGTGGTTTTGTGCGCAGAGCACGGCGATATGGTGATATACTCCGCGCCGTAATTCTTATCTGACAACAAAGACCGCCATGAAGTTTATCATTAAATTGTTCCCGGAAATCACCATCAAGAGCCAATCTGTGCGCTTGCGCTTTATCAAGATTCTCTCGACCAATATTCGCAACGTCCTGAAGCAGTATGATGAAACGCTGGCGGTCGTCCGTCACTGGGATCATATCGAAGTTCGCGCCAAAGATGAAAACCAGCGGCCGATCATTGCCGACGCCCTGACGCGCATTCCCGGTATCCACCATATTCTGGAAGTGGAAGATCGCGCTTATACCGATATCCACCACATCTTTGAGCAGACGCTGGAAGCCTACCGCGCCCAGCTGGAAGGCAAAACCTTCTGCGTGCGCGTTAAGCGCCGCGGCAAGCAGGCGTTCAACTCGCAGGACGTGGAGCGCTACGTCGGCGGCGGCCTGAACCAACACATCGAAAGCGCGCGCGTTAACCTGACCCGCCCGCAGGTCACGGTAAACCTGGAGATCGAAGACGACAAGCTGATGCTGGTCAAACGCCGCCTCGAAGGCATCGGCGGTTACCCGGTCGGCACTCAGGAAGACGTAATGTCGCTGATTTCCGGCGGTTTCGACTCGGGCGTGTCCAGCTACATGCTGATGCGCCGCGGCTGCCGCGTGCACTTCTGCTTCTTCAACCTGGGCGGCGCCGCGCACGAGATCGGCGTGAAGCAGGTGGCGCACTACCTGTGGAATCGCTTCGCCAGCTCGCACAAGGTGCGCTTCGTCGCCATCGACTTCGAGCCGGTGGTGGGTGAGATCCTGGAGAAGGTCGACGACGGCCAGATGGGCGTGGTGCTCAAGCGCATGATGGTGCGAGCCGCTTCGCAAGTGGCCGAACGCTACGGCGTGCAGGCGCTGGTGACCGGCGAGGCGCTGGGGCAGGTCTCCAGCCAGACGCTGACCAACCTGCGTTTGATCGACAATGCGTCCGATACCCTGATCCTGCGTCCGCTGATCTCGCACGATAAAGAGCACATCATCAAACTGGCGCGCGAAATCGGCACCGAAGACTTCGCCAAAACCATGCCGGAATACTGCGGTGTGATTTCGAAGAGCCCGACGGTGAAAGCGATCAAGGCCAAGATCGAAGAGGAAGAGAGCCACTTCGATTTCAGCATTCTCGACCGGGTGGTGAGCGAAGCGAAGAACGTCGATATTCGCTCTATCGCCGAGCAGGCACAGGAGCAGGTGACCGAGGTGGAAACCGTCGCGGCCTTCGGCGCCGACGAGGTGATCCTGGATATCCGCTCCAACGACGAGCAGGAAGAGAAGCCGCTGCAGCTGGAACAGGTTGAAGTGAAAGCGCTGCCGTTCTACAAGCTGAGCACCCAGTTCGGCGATCTGGATCAGAGCAAAACCTATCTGCTGTATTGCGAGCGCGGCGTGATGAGCCGCCTGCAGGCGCTGTACCTGCTGGAGCAAGGCTTCAGCAACGTGAAGGTTTATCGCCCGTAACGCACGGAGCGGCATAAACGACAAGGGCTGAACCGGTGTTCAGCCCTTTTTTTATCGGCAAGCCGCTCAGTCGCGAAAATCGTACATCCCCGGGATCAGCACCAGCTGCGCGGCGATCTCCGCCGCTTTGGCCTTGCCGAGCAGCAGGTCTATCAGCTTCAGCGCGAACTCCATCGCGGTGCCCGGCCCCTGGCTGGTGAGCAGGTTGACGCGGGCGTCGTACACCACGCGGCGCTCCATCCATTTATCCGCCGGGATCTGGTCTTTCAGGCCAGGGAAGCCGGTCATGTTGCCGACCGGGAACAGATCGTGGTACTGCAGCACCAGCGCCGGTGCCGCGCAGATGGCGGCGACGATGTTGCCCTGCAGATGCATCTGCCGCACCTTTTCCACCAGCAGCGGGCTGTCGCGGAAGCATTCTGCGCCTTTCAGGCCTCCGGGCAGCACGATAGCGTCGAACGGCTCATCGACGATCGCCACCAGCGGCGCGTCGGCCAGCAGTTTGACGCCGCGCGAACAGACGATAGTCAGCTCGCCGTCGCCGGCAACGCTGGCGGTAGTGACTTTTACGCCCGCCCGTACCAGCAGATCGATGGTGGTGACGGCTTCGGTTTCTTCGCTACCAGGTGCCAGGCAGACCAGCGCCGATACGCTCATATTCATTTTCCTTTCGTTTAATCAGTTCAAACAGCCGCGCATTCTCCGGCAGCGCGAGGCCGTGGCTGCGCGCGCGGCGCAGCAGATAGCCGGTGATGTAGTCGATCTCGGTGTGCCGCTGGCTGCGGATGTCCTGCAGCATCGACGAAACGTTGTCGGCGGTGCTGTGGATCACGTCCATCACGTATTGCATCAAACCTTCGCAGGAGGTGTGGTAGCCCTCCATCGCCATCACGCTGGCGACTTCACGGCACAGCGTTTCGATCTGTTCCGGGTAACGCTGCAGATCGCCGTTACGGCAGCCGTACAGCGCCGTCAGCGGGTTGATCACGCAGTTGACCGCCAGCTTGCGCCAGTTGGCCGAGGCGATGTTGTTGTGCCAGGCAACGTCGGGCAGCGCCTGATGCAGCACTTCCGCCAGGTGGCTGAGGTGCTGGGCGGCCGGCGAGGTCGGGCCGATGTGGGTGATGCCGGTAGCGACGTGGATAATGGTGCTGCCTTCGTGGCGCGCGGCGTGGGTGGTGGTGCCCTGCAGGATCGGCTGGCCGTTCGGCGGCAGCTCCTCTTGGGTGCCCATGCCGTTGTGCAGCAGCAAAATGGCGCACTGGGGGTTCAGCTTCGGCAGCAGCGCGCTGACCGCGCTGGACACCTGCCAGGCTTTCAGCGTCACCAGCAGCAGCTCGCTTTGCGCAAGGTGCTGCGGATCGTTAGTGGGCAAGTTGCGATTAAACGAGACGCCTTCCGGCTCTATCACGTTCACCGCGCAAAAAGGCTGCGGCACTCTTAGCCATCCCTGTACATCGTGGCCCTGCTGATACAGCCGGGAGAGCCACAGTTGTCCGAGCGCGCCGCAACCAAGAATGGTTATTTTCATTCAGTCTCCTTGGAAACACGGGAATACCGCTCAATTACCGTGAATTAACTATAGGCTTTATGGCAGCCCGAAGCGCTATCCCTGCGTGCGTTCAGCAGATTTTGTCTGAGGCGGCAAAGCGGTTATCATGCTCGGCATCAAAATCGCCTAAACTATTAGGCACTCATTCAGGAGGAAGAAGTATGCCATCTTTCGACATCGTTTCCGAAATTGATATGCAGGAAGTGCGTAACGCCGTTGAGAACGCCACCCGCGATCTCGGCACCCGCTGGGATTTTCGCAACGTGCCGGCCAGCTTTGAGCTAAACGAGAAAGACCAAAGCATCAAGGTTGCCACCGAGTCTGATTTCCAGGTGCAGCAGCTGCTCGATATTCTGCGCGAAAAGCTGAGCAAGCGCAGCATCGACGGCGCCGCGCTGGAGATCCCGGAAGAGTTTATCCACAGCGGTAAAACCTACAGCGTGGAAGCCAAGCTGAAGCAGGGGATTGAAACCTCTGTGGCGAAGAAAATCGTCAAGCTGATCAAAGACAGCAAGCTGAAGGTGCAGGCGCAGATCCAGGGCGAAGAAGTGCGGGTGACCGGTAAGTCACGCGACGATTTGCAGAGCGTGATGGCGCTGGTGCGCGGCGGCGATCTGGGGCAGCCGTTCCAGTTCAAGAACTTCCGCGATTAATCTCTACGGGGCCGGCATTGCCGGCCCTGATTCTTTACAGCGAATTGACCAGCGCTTCCAGCTGACCGCGATTGGTCTGCTTGGTATCCACCTTGACGTAGGCGCTGCGCTCTTCCGGCACTACGATCGCCTCGGCCACGCCGGGCTGCGCCTTCAGGCGGCTTTCCAGCGCCGAATCTTTCACCGCCAGTTCCGACAGCGTAATGCGCAGGCTGCTGACATACGGCGGTTCTTTCATGGTGCTGCTGACCAGGAACCAGAGAGCGGCCAGCACGGCGCCGGCGATAAACACCAAGCCCGCCCCCTGCAAACCGTACAGCCAGCCGCCGAGGCTGCCGCCGATCGCCACGCCGATAAACTGGCTGGTGGAGTAGACCCCCATCGCGGTGCCCTTGTAGCCGGCCGGTGACTCTTTGCTGATCAGCGAAGGCAGAATGGCTTCCATCACGTTGAAGGCCATGAAGAACAGCTGCACGCCGGCGATGATGCCCCACAGGTGCGCGCCGGAGAGCCACAGCAGCACTTCGGCGCAGAACAGCACTGCCACGCAGCCCATAAAGACCTGCTTCATGCGGCGATATTTTTCGGCATAGATGATGAAAGGCACCACGGCGGCGAACGATACCAGCATGGTGACCAGGTAGACGATCCAGTGCTCGCTGGCCGCCAGCCCGGCTTTTTCCATCGCCAGCGGCAGCGCCACGAAGCTCGACATCAGCAGGATATGCAGGCACATGATGCCGAAGTTGAGCTTCAGCAGGCGCGAGTTGCTCAGCACTTTGCGGAAGCTGCCGCGCACGATGCTGGACTCGCGGTTCAGCAGGTGAGTGTCGGCGGAAGGCACTACCGCCAGGGTGATGACAATGCCGGCCAGCGCCAGTACGGCGATCATCCAGAACAGCGCATGCAGGCCGAAGGCGTGGGTGATGATAGGGCCCAATACCATGGCGATGGCAAAGGTGATGCCGAAGCTGACGCCGATAAACGCCATCGCCTTGGTGCGGTTCTGCTCGCGGGTCAGATCGGAGAGCAGCGCCATGACCGCGGCGGCGATCGCGCCGGAGCCTTGCAGCGCGCGGCCGAGGATCACGCCCCAGATCGAATCGGTCGCGGCGGCGATCACGCTGCCGAGGGCAAAGATCAGCAGGCCGCCGACGATCAGCGGCTTGCGGCCGATGCGATCGGACACCAGGCCGAACGGGATTTGAAACACCGCCTGCGCCAGGCCGTAGATGCCGATGGCGATGCCGATCAGCGCTTCGCTGGCGCCGTTGAGCGCCATGCCGTAGGTGGTCAGCACCGGCAGTACCATAAACATGCCGAGCATGCGCAGGGAGAATACGGTGCCCAATCCCCAGGTGGCGCGGCGCTCCTGCGGGGTCATTGAATTATCGTTCACATCAAACCTCGGTAAAAACCATGCCATCAGACGTTGAAACAGCGCCTGATGGCATGACTTCTGTAAAGCTGCGTCATTTTAGTGTGCAGGGCAGGGGGGGTAAATCGAATGTTGTTTAACAGATATTACAGTTCGGCCGCTTTTCGGCGTGACAAATAAAATGGGCCGCAAAAGCGGCCCATTCACAGATGATTTGGCTTACCAAACGTAGGTCACCAGCGCTTCAGGCGCCGCCGTGGCGCTGAAGTCGATCGACATCATCACGCTCAGCGAGGTGATGGCGACGATGGAGAACACGAACAGTTTACGCGCCCAGACGCTGTCGTTTTCGGTCTTGTAACCGCGCAGCGCCATGCCGAGCCACCATACGCTCACCGCCGCAGCGACGATCAGGTACTTGTAGCCGGCATAACCTACCAAGGTCAGCATCAGCGTGGCGATCATAAACGCCAGGATGTAGACCGTGATGTGGTTCTTGGCGACGGAAATGCCTTTCACCACCGGCAGGACCGGAATGTTGGCCGCCTGGTAATCTTTAAAGCGGAAGATAGCGATCGCATAAGAATGCGGCATCTGCCACAGGCTAAAGATAGCCAGCAGGATCAACGCGCCGGCGTCGAACTCGTTGGTCACCGCGCAATAGCCGATAACCGGCGGCGCGGCGCCCGACAGGCTGCCGATCAGCGTGCCGTAGACCGAGTGGCGTTTCATGTACAGGCTGTAAACGCCGACATAAACCACGAAGCCCATCACCGCCAGCCACATGGCCAGCGGGTTGGCCGCGATATACAGCAACGCGAAGCCCGCAATACCCAACACGGTCGCATAAACCAGGGTGACACTCGGCGCGATCAGGCCTTTTACCAGCACCCGATTCTTCGTTCTCTCCATTTTCTTGTCGATGTCGCGGTCGATGTAGTTGTTAAACACACAGCCCGACGCGACCACCAACGAGACACCCACCAGGGTGGCGAGAAACAGGGGATAGTCGATGCTCCCTTTGGAAGCGAGCAGGAATCCCCCAACGACAGAAATTAAATTGCCGAAAATAATTCCTGGTTTAGTGACTTGCAGGTATTGCTTAATCATCACGTGCAGCTCAGCTCTTAATCGACCATCATATTGATGTTGAGGTTGTACATAATCCAGAGTGAACCTACAACAACGATACCGATGATCATAGCGGTGAACAGCAATGCCACCAGGTTCCAGCGCTCTTCCGATGAGGTGTTCATGTGCAGGAAGTAAACCAGGTGAACAATCACCTGGATAACCGCCATACCGACAACAACCGCCAGGATGGTGGAATGAGAGGCAGTGCCGTTCATTACCATCGCAAATGGAATTACCGTCAGGATGATCGACAGGATAAAGCCGATCAGGTATGACTTCACGCTGCCGTGGCTTGCGCCGCCGTGAGAGGTTTCATGGGATGAATGACTCATGACATAGCCCCCAGCAGATAAACAACGGTAAATACGCAGATCCAGACCACGTCCAGGAAGTGCCAGAACAGGCTCAGGCACATCAGGCGGGTTTTGTTGGTCGCGGTCAGGCCGAACTTGCTCACCTGAATCATCATCACGATGATCCATACCAAGCCTGCGCTTACGTGCAGACCGTGGGTGCCGACCAGCGCGAAGAAGCTGGACAGGAACGCGCTGCGATCCGGGCCAAAACCTTCTGAGATAAATTCATGGAATTCGAAGAGCTCCATGCCAATGAATCCCAGACCAAACAGGAAGGTCAGGAACAGCCAGAGATTGACGCCCGCCACTTTCCCCTTGTTCATGGCGATCATCGCCATGCCGTAGGTGATGGAGCTGAACAGCAGCAGGAAGGTTTCAACCAGGACGAAGTCCAGTTTGAACAGGTGTGCCCCAGTAGGACCGCCGGCGGTCCCGTTCACCAGGACTGCATAAGTCGCGAACAAGCTCGCAAACAAAATACAGTCGCTCATCAGGTAGATCCAGAATCCGAAGACCTTGGTTCCACCCGCGTCGTGGTGCCCATGCTCTGCATGGGCTGCGTTATGATTGGTCAGAGTTTCAGTTGACATGGTTCACGCCTGCTTTACGGATTTGTTCGTAGTGTTGGTTCTCAATGCGCTCGATTTCATCAACCTGCACATAGTAGTCAACATCGTGATCGAAGCTCTTGCCGATCCAGACAACGATCATACCGATGAAGCCGGCCAGAGCCATCCACCAGATTTCCCAAATCATTGCGAAACCGAAGACCAGGCTGAAGAAGGCGATGATCACGCCGGCGCCGGTGTTCTTAGGCATATGAATCGGTTCGTATTTAGCCGGTTTCTTATACGCTTCGCCTTTTTCTTTCATGTCCCAGAATTCATCACGGTCATGAATCTGCGGCACTACGGCAAAGTTATAGAACGGCGGTGGAGACGAGGTTGACCACTCCAGAGTACGAGCACCCCATGGGTCACCGGTCAGATCGCGGTTCTGTTCGCGGTCACGGATACTGACGAAGATCTGGATCAGCTGGCACAGGATGCCGCAGGCGATCAGCGCCGCACCGCCGGCTGCAACCAGCAGCAGAGGGTGGAACTCAGGGTTGATGTTCTGGCTGATACGACGGGTCATGCCCATAAAGCCCAATGCGTACAGCGGCATGAAGGCGGTGAAGAAGCCGATGATCCAGAACCAGAACGCGCGGATGCCCCATTTTTCGTTCAGCGTGAAGCCGAAGGATTTCGGGAACCAGTAGGTCAGGCCCGCGAAGCAACCGAACACCACGCCGCCGATGATGACGTTGTGGAAGTGAGCGATCAGGAACAGGCTGTTGTGCAGCACGAAGTTCGCGCCCGGCACCGCCAGCAGAACGCCGGTCATACCACCCACGGAGAAGGTGATGATGAAGCCAACGGTCCACAGCATCGCGGAGTTGAGCTTGATACGGCCCTGATACATGGTGAACAGCCAGTTGAAGATTTTCACCCCGGTCGGGATGGAAATGATCATGGTGGCGATACCGAAGAAGGCGTTAACGTTCGCGCCGGACCCCATGGTGAAGAAGTGGTGCAGCCAGACGATGAACGACAGAACGGTGATCGCGATGGTTGCCCATACCAGTGAGGTATAGCCGAACAGGCGTTTTCTGGAGAAGGTTGCGGTGACTTCGGAGAACACGCCGAACACCGGCAGAACCAAGATATACACCTCTGGGTGACCCCAGGCCCAAATCAGGTTGATGTACATCATCATGTTGCCGCCCATATCATTGGTGAAGAAATGGGTGCCCAGATAACGATCCAGGGTCAGCAGCGCGATGGTGACGGTCAGAATTGGGAAAGAAACGATGATCAGGACGTTAGTACACAGGGCCGCCCAGGTGAACACCGGCATCTTCATCATAGGCATGCCTGGGGCACGCATCTTCAGAATGGTGGCGAAGAAGTTCACGCCGGTCAGCAGGGTACCCAGACCGGAAATCTGCAGACTCCAGATCCAGTAATCGACCCCGACGCCAGGACTGTACTCTTTACCGGACAGCGGCGGATACGCCAGCCAACCGGTCTGAGCGAACTCACCGACCCCCAGGGATATGTTGATCAGCACAACGCCCACCACGAAGAACCAGAAGCTCAGGGAGTTCAGGAACGGGAAGGCGACGTCGCGCGCACCGATTTGCAGCGGCACCACGACGTTCATCAGGCCGACTACGAAAGGCATCGCCATGAAGAAGATCATGATAACGCCGTGCGCGGTGAAGATCTGGTCGTAGTGGTGCGGCGGCAGGAACCCGGCTTCGCCGGCGGACGCCAACGCCTGCTGGCTACGCATCATGATGGCGTCGGCGAAGCCGCGCAGCAGCATGACCATCGCCACGATGATGTACATGATACCAATTTTTTTATGGTCGACCGAAGTCAGCCATTCGCTCCACAGCCACTTCCATTTGCCGAAATATGTCAGCAGCGCCAGCACTGCCAGGCCCCCGACAATAATTGCGGCTACGGTGACCATGATGATCGGTTCGTGGTACGGAACCGCATCAAGTGTTAATTTTCCCAACATCAGTTATTCCTCGGCTCCGGCGTGAGCAGCATGTTCACCCATGTCCATACCTTGGCTCATGTCCATGCCTTCGTGCGCGCCAGCGCCCTTGTGCATATCCATGTCGCCCATGAATTTGGCAATTGTTTCTTTGAACAAATTCGGTTTGACAGCGGCAAAGTACTCAACCGGGTTGTTTTCACTCGGCTCTGCCAGTTTGTTAAAGTCGTCGGTGGTGTTCAGGTTTTTAGACGATGCCTTCACCTTGGCCACCCACTGATCGAAGTCGCCTTCGGTCGGGGTAACGATCGCGGTGAATTTCATACCGGAGAAGCCTGCGCCGCTGTAGCTGCTGGAGATGCCCTTGTAGGCACCGGCTTCGTTGCCGATCAGGTGCAGTTTGGTCTGCATGCCGGCCATCGCATAAATCTGTCCACCCAACTGCGGGATAAAGAACGAGTTCATTACCGAGTTAGAGGTGATCTTGAATTCGACTGGAACATCTTTCGGGAAAGCCAGCTCATTAACGGTCGCAATGCCTTGTTCCGGGTAGATGAACAGCCATTTCCAGTCGAGCGACACCACTTCGATCGTCATCGGCTTCTTGTCGGTGACAATCGGCTTGAACGGGTCGAGTTCGTGGGTAGTCTTCCAGGTAATGGTGCCAAGGATGGCGATGATAATGATAGGAATGGTCCAGACGACCGCTTCGATCTTGTTGGAGTGGGCCCAGTTCGGACTGTACTTGGCGTCTTTGTTGGAAGAACGATACTTCCAGGCAAAGGCGAACGCCATGAAGATAACTGGCACCACCACGATCAACATCAACGCGATTGCAGTGATAATCAGTGTCCGTTGCTCAACACCAATTGCTCCTTTGGGATTCATCAAAACCATATCGCAGCCACTGAGCAATACAGTGCCTGCGATTAATGACAGCATCCCAATACTTTTATTGTATTTCTTAAGTCTCATCTAACGACCTCAATAACAAAGGCTCAATTGTCGTTTCATGTGTGCGGGCATTTTACGGGAAGGTTGCAGTACTGTAAACATGCTTAAGGGAGTGTCAGCGGCTTGTTGACACTTTCTGTTAAGGGGGTCACAGATGTAACCCTGCGTGACAATTTACCAATGACAACAACGCGTTGGCACGCTGAATCGTGACGAGCAGCCCGTATGTTAAGGAAAACTAAAGGTATGATGAATTTGGCGAAGAAATGCGCGGCGGGGAAATACGCAGAAAAGGTTTGTTTAATGTAAAATAATTGTTTCTTAAAGGTGAATTTAATTTTATTTCCGAGTGCGGCAGTCGGATAAAAAAATAATTTCCGCGTCGATTATCTTTTTTTACCAAAATAAATATACCCGCGGATCGCTTTTTTTTCGGCCGGCGAAATCGCCGGCCGGTCAGATTATGCCAAACGGGTGCGGCGCAGGGCCAGGTAATCCAGCGCGCTGCCCATCGCGACGCCGAGCAGGCTCAGCGCGGCGCCGACCTGCAGCAGCCGATCGGCCAACAGCGGTGCCTGCGTCCAGTCCAGCGCATTGGCGATCAGCAACAGCAACCACAGGCCCAACAGCGAACAGCCCAGCGTCAGCAGGCGCAGCGCCCAGCGGTAAGATCCGGAAAACTCGGTGCGCGGCATAAAGTCGCCATGTTGCTGGGTGTGTTCCAGCGTCTGGCGGCAGATGCCGAGCAGCAGCAAGCCGGGCAGGGCGGCGGCGATAGAGAACAGGTAGAACAACGGCCAGCCGTGGGCTTCGACGAACCAGCCGGCGATCGGGCCGACATAGACGCGCCCCACGGCGGACAGCGCCGACAGCAGCGCAAACTGGGTGGCGGAGAACGAACGGTTGCACAGCGTCATCAGCAGCGCCACGAAGGCCGCAGTGCCCATGCCGCCGCACAGGTTTTCGAGGAAGATGGCGCTGCCCATGGTGAGCAGGCTCTTGTCGGTCACCGCCAGGATCCAATACCCGAGGTTGGAGACCGCCTGCAGGACGCCGAACAGCATCAGCGCGCGGAACAGGGTGAGACGCTGCATCAGCACGCCGCCGAACAGGGCGCCGACGATGGTGGCGAACAGGCCGAGCGTTTTGTTGACCAGCCCGACTTCACCGGCGTCGAACCCCACGCCGCGGATCAGGAACGTGGTGCTCAGGCTGCCGGCGAAGGCGTCGCCCATTTTGTACATCACGATCAGCAGCAGGATCAGCCAGGCGTTGTTGCGGCCGAAGAAATCACGCAGCGGCGCGACGACCGCCTGTTCCATGGTGCGCGGTGCCGGGATGCTTTCATCGGGCTCCGGCGCCATCAGCGTGGCGGCCACGCCGATCAGCATCAATCCGGCCATCAGCCAGTAGGTGGCCTGCCAGCCGAAATAGCGATCCGCCAGCCACAGCGCCAGGCCGCCGGAAACCAGCATCGCCAGCCGGTAGCCCAGCACCGAGATCGCCGCACCCGCCCCGCGCTCTTCGGCTTTCAGCAGGTCGGTTTTATAAGCGTCGAACACGATATCTTGCGAGGCGGAGCAGAACGCCACCAGCACCGCCAACGCCGCCAGCCACCACAGGTGCTGCGCGGGCTGCATGAAGCCCATCGCCACGATCGCCGCCACCAGCAGCAGCTGGCTGATCAGCAGCCAACCGCGCCGCCGCCCGAGAAACGGCGGGGTATAGCGGTCCATGAACGGCGACCAGAGGAATTTGAATACGTAGGCCTGGCCCACCAGCGAGAAAATGCCGATGGTCTTCAGATCGATGTTTTCGACGGTCATCCAGGCTTGCAGCGTGCCGGAGGTCAATGCCAGCGGCAGACCCGACGCGAAGCCCAGCAGCAGTAGAATGGCGGAGTTACGCTGGGTGAAGATGTTCAGATAGTGTTTCGACATGAGTTCCCTGTCTGCGCCGCCCGATCCGCCGGGCGGCGCAAGGCGCGTCGATTAGCGCGCGTTTTGCTTGATAAAGTCGTTGACGCTGGTGTCCTGCGCCATGTCGGCGATCACGTCGCCCAGCACGGAGTTGACGGCGTCGGTGATCTTCTCGTTGGTGGCCGTGAAGGCGCCCTGCACGTTATACGTCGAGCGGTAATTTTTCACCTGCTTGTTGCCGTTCTTCGCCTGGGCGATGATCGAGATGTCGGCTTTGGTGGTGATGTTGTAGCGCAGGTTCCCTTCGGAAACGTCCGCGTACAGGTTATTGACGACGATCTGCAGCGCCACCGGGCCGTCGGCGCCGATCATGTAGCCGCGAGCGCCCATCTGTTTCTCCAGCACTTCCTGCAGCAGGAAACGCAGATCGCGCGATGGCGTCAGCGTGACCAGTTGGCCGTCGCGATTCACCTTGGCCAGCGCCTGATCGGTGCGCTGATCCGCGCCGTTGATGCTGATGGTGATGCCCTGCAGGGTAGGATCCTGCTGCGGCAGAACGATTTTCGGCGTGACGTTCAGGGTGTTGCTGCTGGTCGCGCAACCGGCCAGCAGCAGGGCGGCCAGCAAAGGAAGACAAAGTTTCTTTAACATGTTTTCTGTCTCATTCTCGATGGATTTAGCAATAATCAGAGCGGGATAGCCGACAACAAATTGCCGACATCATAGCATCGCCGCCGTGCGGTGGAAGCGCGGAAGGCGCCTGAGTGACAAATTTTTACCTGCCGTTGATAAAAACACGCTTTTTTGGCCCGCTCAATCGGATAATCCCCCAAGCGGCGGGGATGACGCTCATCATCTGACCGCAGAAAAGAGAAATTTGTCCCGGTGATGGTCTAAACGGGGGAAAACCGGCTAATATTGAACTAGATGGGCACGGTCCTCTGCCGGTGTTGTAAGGAGATCCTATGATTCGCGAGCAAATAGAAGCAAAGTTAAGGGCGGCGTTTGAGCCCGCGTATCTGGAAGTCGTTGATGAAAGCTATCGTCATAACGTTCCGGCGGGTTCAGAAAGTCATTTCAAAGTGGTATTGGTCAGCGATCGCTTCGTCGGCGAACGGTTTTTGACGCGTCACCGCTCTATCTACGGCGTACTGTCGGAAGAACTGGCCGATGGCGTACACGCGCTGGCGCTGCACACCTATACGCTCAAAGAGTGGGAAGGATTGCAGGATACCGTGCCGGCCTCGCCGCCGTGCCGCGGCGCCGGGACGCTGGCCTGAGGGGGAAATTTTCAGGTATCAGTGGAACTTTGCCCTCGAATTAGGGTATTACTACTGACGAATTTTGAAACGGCCTGCGGGCCGTTTCTGTTTTTGACGACGACACGGCCGACGCGCAATATGGCCAACGTTCGGTCTGTTTTGGCGGCCTTTTGGCGATTGAATCGGCAAAAGTGTGAGTTTTAGCGCGCCTGCGCCGCCTAGCTTTCCTCGACTCGCCATGCATGCGCCGCTATAATGTCGCGTCTTATTTTTCCGGAATGGTTTCGGGACGCTTCTGTCATCAGGGAACTCGGTTCTTATTTGTAGCCGTCCTGGTTCTTGGAACGGAGTTGACCGAGCACTGTGATTTTTTTGAGGTAACAAGATGCAAGTTTCAGTAGAAACCACTCAAGGCCTTGGGCGCCGTCTCTCTATTACTGTACCGGCTGATACTATCAAGCAGGCGGTGAAGAAAGAGCTGATCAACGCAGCGAAAAGCGTGCGTATCGACGGCTTCCGCAAAGGCAAAGTGCCGATGAACATCGTGGAACAGCGTTACGGCGCCTCTGTTCGTCAGGACGTGCTGGGCGAAGCGATGCAGCGCAGCTTCGTTGACGCGATCATCAAAGAAAAGATTAATCCGGCCGGTGCACCAAACTACGTGCCGGGCGAGTACAAAGAAGGTGAAGACTTCACTTTCGCCGTTGAATTCGAAGTGTATCCAGAAGTTGAGCTGAAAGGCCTGGAAAACATCGAAGTTGAAAAACCAGTGGTTGAAGTGAACGACGAAGACGTCGACGCGATGCTGGACACTCTGCGCAAGCAGCAGGCGACCTGGAAAGAAACCGATCGCGCAGCGGAAGCTGAAGATCGCGTGACCGTTGACTTCACCGGTTCTATCGACGGTGAAGAGTTCGAAGGCGGCAAAGCGTCCGACTTCGTACTGGCAATGGGCCAGGGCCGCATGATCCCAGGCTTCGAAGAAGGCCTGGTCGGTCACAAAGCGGGCGAAGAGTTCTCCATCGACGTGAACTTCCCAGAAGATTACCACGCGGAAAACCTGAAGGGCAAAGCGGCCAAATTCGCTATCGTGCTGAAGAAAGTTGAAGAGCGCGAGCTGCCGGAACTGACCGAAGAGTTCATCAAGCGTTTCGGCGTGGCGGACGGTTCCGTTGCCGGCCTGCGCACCGAAGTTCGCAAGAACATGGAGCGCGAGCTGAAAGGCGCCGTGCGTAACCGCATCAAGTCTCAGGCGATCGACGGTCTGGTGAGCGCGAACGAAATCGACGTGCCTGCTGCCCTGATCGACGGCGAAATCGACGTACTGCGTCGTCAGGCTGCACAGCGTTTCGGCGGCAACGAGAAGCAAGCGCTGGAACTGCCACGCGAGCTGTTCGAAGAGCAAGCGAAACGCCGCGTAGTGGTTGGCCTGCTGCTGGGCGAAGTGATCAGCACCAACGATCTGAAAGCTGACGAAGACCGCGTGAAGACGCTGATCGAAGAAATGGCTTCTGCCTACGAAGATCCGAGCGAAGTCATCGAGTTCTACAGCAAAAACAAAGAGCTGATGAACAACATGCGCAACGTGGCTCTGGAAGAGCAAGCGGTTGAAGCCCTGCTGGCAAAAGCGAAAGTGACTGAAAAAGCCACTACCTTCAGCGAGCTGATGAACCAGACTCAACAGGCGTAATGCCGGCGTGCTGGGCGCGATGAACGGCGCCCCCGGTTTCGCCTGGCGAACCGGCGCACGATGAAAAAGCCCGCAACCTCAGGTTGCGGGCTTTTCTTTTTGCCACGTTGCTGATTAATCTCAGGTTAAGCGGGGCAATATGCACTATATTTACCCTGTTGCCTGGGGAACTGGCTGGCATGATAACGGTCAGAATAACGGCATCGTTTTCGGCGCGCGGAGAAAATCGGCCTCTGGGCTTGAAATCGCGCCGGGATCCCCCAATCTGTTAAGAATAATTCTGGGGCTGTTTGCCAAAGTGCGCGGGATGAAATAACCGTCGGGTACGTGTGGCGCGGGTCGAATGCTTGAGCATAGTCATCATGGCCGTTCTCAAGTAGAATCGGCGTATTAGGGTGACACCCTGGCCGCCAAGGCAATTTCTATTAGGAGACGGTAATGTCATACAGTGGCGAACGAGATCAATTTGCACCGAACATGGCGCTGGTGCCGATGGTGGTAGAGCAGACTTCACGCGGGGAGCGTTCTTACGACATCTATTCCCGCCTGCTGAAAGAGCGCATCATTTTCCTGACCGGCCAGGTGGAAGATCACATGGCCAACCTGATCGTGGCGCAAATGCTGTTCCTCGAAGCGGAAAGCCCGGAAAAAGACATTTACCTCTACATCAACTCGCCGGGTGGGGTAATTACCGCGGGCATGTCGATTTACGACACCATGAAGTTCATCAAGCCGGACGTCAGCACCATCTGTATGGGCCAGGCGTGCTCGATGGGCTCCTTCCTGCTGACCGCGGGTGCCAAAGGCAAACGTTTCTGCCTGCCTAACTCGCGCGTGATGATTCACCAGCCGCTGGGCGGCTACCAGGGCCAGGCGACGGACATCGAAATCCATGCGCGTGAAATCCTTAAGGTGAAAGCGCGCATGAACGAACTGATGGCCGAGCATACCGGCCAGCCGCTGGAGCAGATCGAGCGCGACACCGAGCGCGATCGCTTTATGACCGCGGAAGAAGCCGTGGAATACGGCCTGGTTGACGGCATTCTGACACACCGCAGCTAGAACCACGCGGCGCCGATGGACTATAGTAATCAGAGTGGGCAGGGGCTCGCTCTGTTGTGGCCCCTCGGCGTTCCCGATATGAGTTTGGGCGCACTGCCGCCGTGATTTTCCTGCGGGACAAGACTAAAGAAGAGGTTTGACTGATGACAGATAAGCGCAAAGACGGTTCAGGAAAGCTGCTGTACTGCTCTTTTTGCGGCAAAAGCCAGCATGAAGTGCGTAAGCTGATTGCCGGGCCGTCAGTGTATATCTGCGATGAATGTGTCGATCTGTGTAACGACATTATTCGCGAAGAGATTAAAGAAGTTGCCCCGCATCGTGAGCGCAGTGCGCTGCCGACGCCGCACGAAATTCGCCACCACCTGGATGACTACGTCATCGGCCAGGAGCAGGCGAAGAAAGTGCTGGCGGTTGCGGTGTACAACCACTACAAACGCCTGCGCAACGGCGATACCAGCAACGGTATCGAGTTGGGCAAGAGCAACATCTTGCTGATCGGCCCGACCGGCAGCGGTAAAACCCTGCTGGCGGAAACGCTGGCGCGCTTCCTGGACGTGCCGTTCACCATGGCCGACGCCACCACGCTGACCGAAGCCGGTTACGTGGGCGAGGACGTGGAAAATATTATCCAGAAGCTGTTGCAAAAATGTGACTATGACGTGCAGAAAGCGCAGCGCGGTATCGTTTATATCGATGAAATCGATAAGATTTCCCGCAAGTCCGATAACCCGTCGATCACGCGTGACGTCTCGGGTGAAGGCGTGCAGCAGGCGCTGCTGAAGCTGATTGAAGGCACCATCGCCGCGGTTCCGCCGCAGGGTGGGCGCAAGCATCCGCAACAGGAGTTCCTGCAGGTTGATACCTCCAAGATCCTGTTTATCTGCGGCGGCGCTTTCGCCGGCCTGGATAAGGTGATCGGTCAGCGCGTCAACACCGGCTCCGGCATCGGCTTCGGCGCGACCGTCAAGGGCGAGTCCGAGAAGGCGACCGAGGGCGAACTGCTGCTGCAGGCCGAACCGGAAGATTTGATCAAGTTCGGTCTGATCCCAGAGTTCATCGGCCGTCTGCCGGTGGTGGCGACCCTGAGCGAGCTGAGCGAAGATGCGCTGATTCAGATCCTGAAAGAGCCGAAGAACGCCCTGACCAAGCAGTATCAGGCGCTGTTCAATCTGGAAGGCGTGGAGCTGGAGTTCCGCGACGAAGCGCTGAACGCCATCGCCAAGAAAGCCATGGCGCGCAAAACCGGCGCCCGCGGCCTGCGTTCCATCGTGGAAGGCGCGCTGCTCGACACCATGTACGATCTGCCGTCGATGGACAGCGTAGACAAAGTGGTGATCGACGAGTCGGTCATCGCCGGCCAATCCAAGCCGCTGTTGATCTACGGCAAGCCGGAAGCCCAGGCATCTGGCGAATAATTAGCCAGTTAAACCAGAGCGTTATCAGCAAAATGGGGGATTTCATCCCCCATTTCTTTTTCCTGCATTCTTGCCGTTGAATGTAAGAGATTCATCCCCATATACTCATTAACCAGATTTTATGAAACGTTAGATGCTTGCGTCTCATGAGATTCCCCCTCAACCTGGCGGAAATTAAACTAAGAGAGAGCTCTATGAACCCTGAGCGTTCCGAACGCATTGAAATCCCCGTCCTGCCATTGCGCGACGTGGTGGTTTATCCGCACATGGTGATCCCGTTATTTGTTGGCCGGGAAAAATCGATTCGGTGCCTCGAAGCCGCAATGGATCACGATAAGAAGATCATGCTGGTGGCACAGAAAGAGGCCTCAACGGATGAACCTGGCATTAACGACTTGTTCTCGGTTGGCACCGTAGCGTCGATCCTGCAGATGTTGAAGCTGCCGGACGGCACGGTAAAAGTGCTGGTCGAGGGGCTGCAGCGCGCACGCATCACTACGCTGTCCGACAGCGGTGAGCATTTTGCCGCGCAGGCGGAATACCTTGAGTCGCCAGCGATCGACGAGCGCGAGCAGGAAGTGCTGGTGCGCACCGCGATCAATCAGTTTGAAGGCTATATCAAGCTGAACAAAAAAATCCCGCCGGAGGTGCTGACTTCACTGAACAGCATCGACGACGCCGCGCGCCTGGCGGACACCATCGCTGCCCATATGCCGCTGAAACTCAGCGACAAGCAGTCGGTGCTCGAGATGTCCGACATCACCGAGCGTCTGGAATACCTGATGGCGATGATGGAGTCGGAGATCGACCTGCTGCAGGTCGAGAAACGCATCCGCAACCGCGTCAAGAAGCAGATGGAGAAGAGCCAGCGCGAGTACTATCTGAATGAGCAGATGAAGGCGATTCAGAAAGAGCTGGGCGAGATGGACGATGCGCCGGACGAGCACGAAGCGCTGAAGCGCAAGATCGATGCGGCGAAGATGCCGAAAGAGGCACGCGAGAAAACCGAAGCGGAACTGCAGAAGCTGAAGATGATGTCGCCGATGTCAGCGGAAGCGACCGTGGTGCGCGGCTACATCGACTGGATGCTGCAGGTGCCGTGGAATGCGCGTAGCAAGGTGAAAAAAGACCTGGTCAAGGCGCAGGAAGTGCTCGATACCGATCACTACGGCCTGGAGCGCGTCAAGGATCGCATCCTCGAGTACCTCGCGGTACAGAGCCGCGTCAGCAAAATCAAGGGGCCGATCCTGTGTCTGGTAGGGCCGCCGGGCGTGGGTAAAACCTCACTGGGGCAGTCGATCGCCAAAGCGACCGGCCGCCAGTACGTGCGCATGGCGCTGGGCGGCGTGCGTGACGAAGCGGAAATCCGCGGTCACCGCCGTACCTACATCGGTTCGATGCCGGGCAAACTGATCCAGAAGATGGCCAAGGTTGGGGTGAAGAACCCGCTGTTCCTGCTGGATGAGATCGACAAGATGTCTTCCGACATGCGTGGCGATCCGGCCTCCGCTCTGCTGGAGGTGCTGGATCCGGAACAGAACGTGGCGTTCAACGACCACTACCTGGAAGTGGATTACGATCTGTCCGACGTGATGTTCGTCGCCACCTCGAACTCGATGAACATTCCTGCGCCGCTGCTGGACCGTATGGAAGTGATCCGCCTGTCGGGTTACACCGAGGACGAGAAGCTCAACATTGCCAAGCAGCACCTGCTGCCGAAGCAGCTTGAGCGCAACGCGCTGAAAAAAGGCGAGCTGACGGTCGACGACAGCGCCATCATCGGTATCATTCGCTTCTACACCCGCGAAGCCGGGGTGCGTAGCCTGGAGCGTGAAATCTCCAAGCTGTGCCGTAAAGCGGTGAAAACGCTGCTGATGGACAAGAAGCGCAAGCATATCGAGATCAACGGCGACAACCTGAAGGATTACCTGGGCGTGCAGCGCGTCGATTACGGCCGTGCGGATACCGAAAACCGCGTGGGCGAAGTCACCGGGCTGGCGTGGACGGAAGTGGGCGGCGATCTGCTGACCATCGAAACCGCCTGCGTGCCGGGCAAAGGCAAGCTGACCTACACCGGTTCTCTGGGTGAAGTGATGCAGGAATCGATTCAGGCGGCGCTGACCGTGGTGCGCGCGCGCGCGGAGAAATTGGGCATCAACGCCGATTTCTACGAGAAACGCGACATCCACGTGCACGTGCCGGAAGGGGCGACGCCGAAAGACGGCCCGAGCGCCGGTATCGCGATGTGCACCGCGCTGGTCTCCTGTCTGACCGGCAACCCGGTACGCGCCGATGTGGCGATGACCGGCGAGATCACGCTGCGCGGCCAGGTATTGCCGATCGGCGGCCTGAAAGAGAAGCTGTTGGCGGCGCATCGCGGCGGCATCAAAACCGTGCTGATCCCTTACGAGAACAAGCGCGATCTGGAAGAGATCCCGGACAATGTTATCGCCGATCTGGAGATTCATCCGGTGCAGCGAATCGATGAAGTTTTGAACATTGCGTTGCAAAACCCGGCCTTCGGCGCACTGCCGGTAGCGGCAAAATAGTGACGAATCGCAAAAACCATTGATAAAACTTATACTGGCAAGCCATTTCGGACTTGCCAGTATTTTTTTGTACCGCTAAGTTAGATCTCTGTCGGCCCGCGTTTTGCCACCCAGTCGGTGGCTTGCTAAGGTTCGATGGGATTGATATAACAGCTGCGCTGTCGCAACCGTAGGGATTTTTCGGTGCGACGATAGAATTCTAGAGGGGATGATAGAGTGAATAAGTCACAACTGATCGACAAGATTGCCGCAGGTGCTGATATTTCCAAAGCGGCAGCGGGACGTGCTTTAGACGCAGTAATCGCTTCCGTTACCGACTCTCTGAAAGCAGGGGATGACGTGGCTCTGGTAGGTTTCGGTTCCTTCACCGTGCGTGAACGTTCGGCTCGTACCGGCCGCAACCCGCAGACCGGTAAAGAGATCAAAATCGCGGTAGCCAAAGTACCGGCCTTCCGTGCAGGGAAAGCGCTGAAAGACGCTGTAAACTGATTTAGCGTCTAACCGTTTAGCGTAACAGGGTTTTGTAATAAACAATCACCTGACGCAGCGGTGCTGGTAAGGTAAGATACAAGGCGCATCGGACTGATGCGCTTTTTTTATTTTTGTCGCAGGGAACGCGCCTGCACAAGGGTTGTTAATCCACATCACAGCGGAGTGTTGTCACACTATGATGGACAATTTACGCGCGGCTGCTAATCACGTCGTGCTCAAAATCATCCTGGCCCTGATCATCCTGTCATTCGTTCTGACCGGGGTGGGTAACTACCTGATCGGCGGCTCCGGCGATTATGCTGCGAAAGTAAATGGTCAGACGATCGAACGCGCTCAGCTGGAACAGGCTTTCCAAAGCGAGCGTAGCCGCATGCAGCAGCAGCTGGGTGACCAGTTCTCCGCGCTGGCCGGCAACGAAGGCTACATGCAGCAGATGCGCCGTCAGGTGTTGTCCCAGTTGATCGACAACATGCTGCTCGACCAGTACGCCAAGAAGCTGGGCCTGGCGGTCAGCGACGATCAGATCAAGGACGCCATCCGCAAGGCGCCTTACTTCCAGACCAACGGCCAGTTCGATAACGCCAAATACCTCGACCTGATCGGCCGCATGGGCTACACCGCCGACAACTTCGCGCAGTCGATGCGCCAGCAGCTGGTCAATCAGCAGCTGATTCAGGCCTTCGGCGAGTCCGGCTTCGTGCTGCCGTCCGAATCGCAAGCCATGGCGGCGCTGGTGCTGCAGGAGCGCGACGTGCGCCTGGCGACCATCGATCTGAAGGCGCTGCAGGCGAAACAGAGCGCCGGTGACGACGAACTGAAGGCGTATTACGATCAGAACAAAAACAGCTTCATCGCACCAGAGCAGGTGAAGGTGAGCTATATCCCGCTGGACGCCGCGTCCATGCAGGACAAGGTGAAAGTGAGCGAAGAAG
This sequence comes from Serratia sp. 2880STDY5682894, assembly GCF_001537385.1. Lineage (NCBI taxonomy): Bacteria > Pseudomonadati > Pseudomonadota > Gammaproteobacteria > Enterobacterales > Yersiniaceae > Serratia > Serratia sp. 2880STDY5682894. The sequence goes on from NZ_FCJA01000006.1 coordinate 122,287, forward strand.
ACATCAGCGCTTACTACGACCAGCACAAGAGCAGCTACGGCCAGCCGGAGCGTAAAAACTACAGCGTGATTCAGCTGAAAACCGAGGCGGAAGCCAACGCCGTGCTGGACGAGCTGAAGAAGGGCGCCGATTTCGCCACCCTGGCGAAAGAGAAATCCACCGATATCATCTCACGCCGCACCGGCGGCGAGCTGGGCTGGCTGGAGCCGGAAACCACCGCCGACGAGCTGAAGCAGGCTAACCTGACCGAGAAAGGGCAGCTGTCGGGCGTGGTGAAATCTTCCGTCGGCTTCCTGATCGTGCGTTTGAATGATATCGAACCTGAGAAAGTGAAGCCGCTGAGCGAAGTGCATGACGCCATCGCCAAGCAGGTGCAGCAGGAGAAAGCGGTAGACGCGTATTACGCGCTGCAGCAGAAGGTGAGCGAAGCGGCTACCAGCGACAACGAATCTCTGGCCTCGGCTGAAGAAGCGGCCGGCGTGAAAGCGGCGCAAAGCGACTGGTTCACCCGTGACAACATTCCTGCCGCGCTGAACTTCAAGCCGGTCGTGCAGGCGATCTTCGACGGCTCGCTGATCGGCGAGAACGGCGCGCCGGGCAGCAACTCCGACGTGATCACCGTAGATGGCGACCGCGCCTTCGTGGTGCGCGTGAGCGGCCATAAGCCGGAAGGTATCGAACCATTCGACCAGGTGAAAGACCGCGTGGCCGAGCTGGTGAAGCGCAACAAAGCGGTGCAGGAAGCGAAACTGCAGGGCGAGAAGCTGCTGGTTGAGCTGAAGCAGGGCAAGGGCGACGAGGCGATGAAAGCCGCCGGCCTGAGCTTTGGCGCCGTGCAGAAGATGGCGCGCGCGCCGGAAGACAGCCAGCTGGTGGAGAGCGTGTTCGCGCTGCCGCACCCGCAGGACGGCAAACCGGTGTACGGCATGTCGCAGGATCGCCAGGATAACGTGGTGCTGATCGCGCTCGATGCGGTGAAGCCAGGCACGTTGCCGGAAGACGAAATGAAAACCTTCGTCGGCAAGATGGAAGAGGGAGCGACCGGCGTTTCCTTCGATTCGCTGCTGGCGAGCCTGCGTAAAGAAGCCAAGATCAAAATGGGCGCCGCTGAGCAACAGCCTCAGTAATCGCCGCATTTTTCTGCAACGCAGTGCAACAAACAAAGGCCGCTTTCGCGGCCTTTTCCACATCTGATATCCGCCGATTGCTGAATATTCGCCGCCGCGGCAAGGTAGCCGTGCTGTCACACACAAGGAGGATACAGCATGCAACATACAGAGAAAAAAGCGTTATCAGGTTACCGTCATCACGTCAAAGCTGCGCTCACCGCGCTGCTTTTGTGCCTGGCGGGGCCGGCCGCCGCGGTGGATAAAGCCGAGGCGCCGGCACCCATGCTCTCAGCACCGGCGAGCAATGGCGGGCAATCGGTGATGACCAAGACAGCCGAGGAGGCGGCGGTCAGCATCAATCAGGCCACCGCCGAACAGCTGGCCGCCGCCTTGAGCGGCGTCGGTTTGAAGAAGGCGGAAGGCATCGTGCGCTACCGCGAGCAGAACGGGCCGTTCACCCAGGTTGAGCAGTTGCAGGAGGTGCCGGGCATCGGGCCGGCGCTGTTTGAGAAGAACCGCACCCGGCTGAAAATGTGATCCCGGTCGCGGCTGCGTGGCAAAATGCCGCTGAGGCCGTCACTCCTCTGCTACATTTTACAGGTCTTACCAGTTTGGCGCGTTGACCAAACGGGCGAGGGAGCCGCTGCGGCTCCCTCTTTCTGTAATCACCAGGCAGGAGCGATCGTTCCCTATGCAAACCTTTATCAAAGTTCGCGGTTATCACCTTGATGTTTACCAGCACGTTAACAACGCCCGCTATCTGGAGTTTCTGGAAGAGGCGCGCTGGGAATGGCTGGAGAACGAGGCCGGGTTCCGCTGGATGACGGAAAACAACATCGCTTTCATCGTGGTGAACATCAATATCAATTACCGCAGCCCGGCGGTATTGGGGGATAAGCTGCGTATCGACAGCCAGATGGTGCAGCTCAATGGCAAGAGCGGGGTGCTGAGCCAAAAGGTGACGCAGGATCCGGCCGGGACGCCGGTGGCTGACGCGCTGCTGACTTTCGTGTGTGTCGATCTGAAAACGCAGCGTGCGCTGCCGATCGAAGGAGAATTGCGCGAGCGCCTGGAGGCGCTCACGCCGAAGGATAATCTGCAGTAAGCTCACGGGCGGCAGAGGCTGCCGCCGTCACTGCCTCAGGCCAGAGCGGCCTTCTGTTTCAACGCCGCCATCACTTCCGCCTGGTTGGCCCGGTACTGCATCAGGCCATTGGCGCGCAGGTTGCAGGCGGCACATTCGCCGCAGCCGTCACCCTTGATGCCGTTGTAGCAGGTCAGCGTATCCTGGCGCACGCGATCCAGCTGGTGGTAATAATCCGCCAGCGCCCAGGTCTCGGCCTTGTTTAGCCACATCAGCGGCGTTTCGAAGCGGATATCGCGGGCGATGCCCAGCGTCACCGCCTTGTTCAACGCTTTAACAAACTCGTCGCGGCAATCCGGATAGCCGGAGAAATCGGTTTCACACACGCCGGTGATCACCGCTTCCGCTTCCACCTGGTAGGCGTAGATCGCCGCCAGCGTCAGGAACAGGATGTTGCGGCCCGGCACGAAGGTGCTCGGCAGCGCATTCTTCTGATTGGGATCGTAGGCGGGAACCGGAATATTGTCGCGCGTCAGGCTACTGACGGCCAGCTCATTGAGCAGCGTTACGTCCAGCACCTTGTGTGCCTTGGCGCCGAGGGCTACCGACAGCTCTTGAGCCACTTCAATCTCGGCGCGATGGCGCTGGCCGTAATCGAACGTGACGCAGTGAACTTCATCATACTGTTGCAATGCCTGGATCAAGCAGGTCGTGGAGTCTTGTCCACCGCTGAAAACGACAACCGCGCGCTTCATAAAATCACCTTTTTGGGCTTTGGCCTCTCCCGATACACATTCGGGCGGCAGGATAAAAATTGCGTTGCGGCGACAATAGTAGCAGAAAGGGCCGCCAAGCGCAGGGCGGTTCGGCTCAGGCCGGTGCGTCGTCCACCGGCGGCGGCAGCCACGCCTGGCAAAAATCGAACCAGCCGTGGGCGGTTAGCGTGACGCCATGCATGCGCGGCGGCGCGCTGATCTGATACTGGTAGTGAAACAGCGGCGTGATGATGGCGGCGGCCATCAGCCGTTGATAATAAGCCTGCAGCTGTGCGAAGCGCGGTTGCTGCGCCTGCAGCTGCTGGATCTGCCGCAGCGTGTCCTGCTGCTGCTGCCAGCGGCTTTCCGTCAGGATGCCGCGCCACAGCGTATCCTGCCGCAGCCAGCTCTCCAGCGTCGCCTCCGGCGCTTCACCGATCAGGTTGTCTGCCAGCAGCAGGTCGGCCTGGGCGATCTGCGCCTCGCTTTGCCAGCGTTTACCGGCGTAGTAACGCACCTCCAGCTCGCAGCCGTGCTGCGCCAGCAGCCGCTGCAGCGCGACCGTCACCGTTTCCAGCTCGACCGGCGGCCGATACAGCAGCGTCAGCCGGGCGGGCAGGGTGACATCTTCCTCAATCCGTTGGCTGGGAATACGCCAGCCGGGCAGCATTTCATGGCTGGGGGTGATCACGCTGTTGGGAATAGGTAGACGGCTCAGCAGGCCGGACTGCTGGATCAGCATCAGCAGCTTTTGCCCCTGGGCTTCGCTCAGCACGCCGTGGCGCAGGTTCAGCGCCAGATAACACCAGCCCAGGCTCATGCTGCGCTGCACCGGCCTGGCCTGCGCCAAATCGTCTTGCTGACCGATGGTGATGCGCACCGGATGCTGGCAACTGGTGTCGGCGCCGGCGGTGGGCAGGTCGGGGGTGATCCAGTACTCGATGGTGTCCAGATACGGGTGCTGCAGATGGTAACCGGCGTGCTGTTCCAGCCGCACTAGCTGCGGTTCATTCAGCGCCAGCTTGAACGGGCCGGCGCCGATGCCCGGCAGCTCCGGGTGGGTCATCAGGCAAGGCAGCTCCGCCAGCCGGTGAGCCAGCCAATAGTCCGCCAGGTGCAGATCGAACTGGATGCACAGCGGATGCGGCAGGCTGATGTGCGCGACGTTGGCCAGGCTGGGTTGGCTGCGCGGGTGGCGCTGCAGTTTTTCCAGCGTTTGCAGCAGCTGTTGGCCGGTCAGCGGTTCACCGTTATGCCAGCGCAGCTGACTGCGCAGAAAGAAGCGCCAGCGCAGGCCGTGCTCGCCAATTTGCCAGTGGTGCGCCAGATCGGGCTGCGGTTCCGGGTTACCGGTCATCAGGCGCGTCAGTCCGGCGTGCAGGGTCGATACCAGATGTTGCTCGGCGCGGCCGGTCAGCGTGAGTGGGTCGAGCGCTTCCAGCGTGCGGTAATAGGGAATGCGCAGCGTCGGGCTGCCGGCCTGCCATTGCCCGCCGAGGTGCGGGCTGAGCAGATCCTGCAGGTGCTGCGGATCGAGCTGCGCCATCTCCAGCGCCCCCTGATGGTTGCCCTGTTGCAGCAGCTGTTGCAGCAGCTGCGCGCGCAGTTCATCCGGGGTTTTCAGGCAATGCAGGCGGGCGCGTTTGCCGCGGCCGGGCTGCGAATGCCAGCTCAGCCAGCCCTGATCCTGCAGATGTTGCACCAGCGTGCGGGCGTGCCGTTCGCTGCAGTAGAACATCGCCGCCAGCTCGCCGATGGTCACGGCGACCGGCGCGCTGCCGAGCTGTTGGTACAGGCGTTGATATTGGCTGAGACGGTGAACCAGGCGCATGGGCAGAAATCCGGAACAGTTTTCTCAAATTGTTCACTATTACTTCCGCAAATACCATCCCATACTGCACGGATTGTAATCGCGTTCGCATTCAAGAGGTCTTATATGTATCGCCTGGCAGCTTTCGATATGGACGGCACGCTGTTGATGCCGGATCACCGGGTTGGCCCGGAAACGCTGGCGGTGCTGAACCAGCTGGTAGAGCGGGAAATGGTGGTGACGTTCGCCACCGGGCGGCACTACCTCGACGCGCAGCCGATCATGGCGCAGCTGGGGCTGCAGGGGTACCTGATCACCGGCAACGGCACGCGAGTGTATGACAACCGCGGCCAACAGCTGCACGCCACCGATTTGCCGGCGGCGGTCGCCGAAGAGGTGCTGCATCATCATTGGCGCACCCGCGCCAGCATGCATGTGTTCCGCGATGAAGGTTGGCTGACCGAGTTTCCCGTGCCGGAAGAGATGCTGCGGGCGCACCACCTGAGCGGCTTTCGTTTTCAGCTGGCTGACGTGCGCCGCCTGCCGGCGTTCGGCAACAGCAAGGTGTGCTTTGTCGCGCCGCACGAGGAGCTGCTGGCGTTGCAGGTGCAGCTGCGGGCACAGCTGGGCGACGAGGCAGACCTGTGCTTTTCCGCTTACGACTGTCTGGAAGTGCTGCCGCTCGGTTGCAACAAAGGCACGGCGCTGGACCGGCTGAGCCGCCATCTGGGGCTGACGATGGCCGACTGCATGGCGTTCGGCGACGCGATGAACGACAAAGAGATGCTGGGGGCGGTGGGGCACGGCGTGGTGATGGGCAACGCCCTGCCGCAGCTGAAATCCCTGCTGCCGCAGCTACCGGTTATCGGCCATTGCCAGCAACAGGCGGTGGCCCATTATTTACAACATTGGCTGCGTTCACCTTGCCTCACCTATTCCCCCGAAGAATGAGGTTCTCCTTACAGCCGGCCGGGTATGACTACCCGGCTTTTTTTTATCCGGAGCCTGGCGTTACAAATCCGCCAGCTGCGCCAGATACGGCTGCAGATCGCCGATGTTGTTGCTGACCCATTCCGGGTTGTAATAGGTATCCAGATAACGCTCGCCGCTGTCGCACAGCAGGGTGACGATCGACCCTTGCTCGCCGTTTTCCCGCATCTGTTTCGCCAGCTGCAGCGCACCCCAGACGTTGGTGCCGGTGGAGGCGCCAACCTTGCGGCCTAACACGCCTTCCAGCCAGTGAATGGTGGCGACGCTGGCGGCATCCGGCACCCGCAGCATGTTGTCGACCACCGACGGGATGAACGACGGCTCGGCGCGCGGGCGGCCGATGCCTTCGATACGGCTGCCGCAGCTGCCGATCAGGGTGCGATCGCCGTGGTGGAAGCAGTCATAGAACACCGAATTTTCCGGATCGACCACCGTCAATTGGGTGTCGTGCCCCTGATAGCGGATGTAGCGCCCCAGCGTGGCGGAGGTGCCGCCGGTGCCGGCGCTCATCACGATGTGTTTCGGCACCGGGAAGGGTTCACGCGCCATCTGGCGGAAAATGCTGTCGGCGATGTTGTTGTTGCCGCGCCAGTCGGTGGCGCGTTCGGCGTAGGTGAACTGATCCATATAGTGGCCGTTCAGTTCTTTCGCCAGCTGTTCGGAGGCGGCGTAGATCTGGGCTGCGTGATCGACGAAGTGACAGCGGCCGCCGTAAAAGGCGATCTGCTCCACCTTGCGGCGCGCGGTGCAGGATGGCATCACCGCGATGAACGGCAGGCCGATCAGACGAGCGAAGTAGGCTTCGGACACCGCGGTGCTGCCGGAAGAGGCCTCGATGATGGTGGTGTTCTCGGTGATCCAGCCGTTGCACAGGCCATAAAGGAACAGCGAGCGCGCCAGGCGGTGTTTCAGGCTGCCGGTCGGGTGGGTGCTCTCGTCCTTCAAATACAGGCAGATGCCTGGAAACGCCGGCAGGTTCAGGCGAATCAGGTGCGTATCGGCGGAGCGCTGAAAATCCGCTTCTATTTCACCGATAGCATATTTTACCCAAGAGTTTGTCATGATTTGGCCTCAAAATAGGGGGCTGGTTTATGGCGTAGCATAGCCTGTCGGCAGGAAAAAAGGATTGCCATTTTCCCTGTTTAATCGCCTAATGAGAGAAAATTTTTCTCCTGGTGGCCGCTATGTTAGATAAAACAGACCGTAAGCTGCTGTGCATGCTGCAGCAAGATTGCACCCAGTCGCTGCAGGCGCTGGCCGATGCGGTCAATTTGACCTCGACGCCGTGCTGGAAACGGCTGAAGCGCCTGGAAGACGAGGGCTATATCCGCGGCCGGGTGGCGCTGCTGGATAACGAAAAGCTCGGCCTGGGGCTGACGGCGTTCGTGTTGATCAAGACCCAGCAGCACAGCAGCGAGTGGTATCAGGCGTTTGTGCAACTGACCAGCCAGATGCCCGAGGTGCTGGCGTTCTACCGCATGGCGGGGGAGTACGACTATCTGATGCAGGTCGAAGTGGCGGACATGAAAAGCTATGACGGCTTTTATAAGCGTCTGGTGAACGGCGTACCGGGCCTCATCGATGTCACCTCAAGCTTTGCCATGGAAAAAATCAAATACACCACCGCGCTGCCGGTGCCGGAGTGAAAAGTTCACCGGACGGGCGGCTCAACGGTGGTATCCTGCTCTGCTGAAGCAGAAAAAGAGACAAATCCCATAAAACCCTGGAATCAAACTGCGTGAGATTATTTGCTCAAATCGGCTGGTACTTCCGCCGGGAGTGGCGCCGCTACCTCGGGGCGGTGGTGCTGCTGATCGTCATCGCCATCCTGCAACTGCTGCCGCCTAAGCTGGTCGGCATCATCGTGGACGGCGTCACCGAAAAACAAATGTCTACCGGCGTGCTGATGGCTTGGCTCGGGCTGATGATCGGCACCGCGATCGTCGTTTACCTGCTGCGCTATGTGTGGCGGGTGTTGTTGTTCGGCGCCTCCTACCAACTGGCGGTTGAGCTGCGCGAAAACTTTTACCGCCAACTCAGCCGGCAAAACCCGGCGTTCTACCTGCGCCACCGCACCGGCGATCTGATGGCGCGCGCTACCAACGACGTGGACCGCGTGGTGTTCGCCGCCGGCGAAGGCGTGCTGACGCTGGTGGACTCGCTGGTGATGGGACTGGTGGTGCTGGTGGTGATGAGCACCCAAATCAGCTGGCAGCTGACGGTGCTGGCGTTGATCCCGATGCCGCTGATGGCGATCGCCATCAAATATTACGGCGACCAGCTGCACCAGCGCTTTAAATCGGCGCAGGCGGCGTTTTCCAGCCTGAACGATCAGGCGCAGGAAAGCATGACCAGCATCCGCATGATCAAGGCCTTTGGGCTGGAAGATCACCAATCCAACCGCTTCGCCGAGGTGGCGGCGCAGACCGGCGCCAAGAACATGCACGTGGCGCGGGTGGATGCGCGCTTCGATCCGACCATTTATATCGCCATCGGCGCCTCTAACCTGCTGGCCATCGGCGGCGGCAGCTGGATGGTGGTGAACGGGTCGCTGACGCTCGGGCAGCTGACCAGCTTTGTGATGTATCTCGGCTTGATGATCTGGCCGATGCTGGCGCTGGCCTGGATGTTCAACATCGTCGAACGCGGCAGCGCGGCCTACAGCCGCATCCGCAGCCTGCTCGACGAGGCGCCGGCGGTGCAGGACGGCCCGCAGGCGTTGCCGGCCGGCCGCGGCGTGCTGGACGTGGATATCCGCGCGTTCCACTACCCGGAAAACCCGCATCCGGCGCTGCATGACGTGGCGCTGACGCTGAAGCCGGGGCAGATGCTGGGGCTGTGCGGGCCGACCGGTGCCGGCAAGTCGACGCTGTTGTCGCTGATCCAGCGCCAGTTCGACGTCGACCAAGGGCAGATCAGCTATCACGGCCTGCCGTTGCCGCAGGTCAAACTCGACGACTGGCGTTCGCGGCTGTCGGTGGTGAGCCAGACGCCGTTCCTGTTCTCCGATACCGTGGCGAACAACATTGCGCTGGGCCATCCGGGGGCGACGCAGGCGCAGATCGAACAGGCGGCGCGGTTGGCCAGCGTCCATGAGGACATTCTGCGGCTGCCACAGGGCTATGACACCGAAGTGGGCGAACGCGGCGTGATGCTGTCGGGCGGGCAGAAACAGCGTATCTCCATTGCGCGTGCGCTGCTGCTGGATGCGGAGATCCTGATCCTCGACGACGCGCTGTCGGCGGTGGACGGCCGTACCGAACACCAGATCCTGCACAACCTGCGCAGCTGGGGGCAAGATCGCACTGTGATCATCAGCGCGCACCGGCTGTCGGCCTTGACCGAAGCCAGCGAGATCCTGGTGATGCAGCACGGCGGCGTTGCGCAGCGCGGCGATCCGGTGGCGCTGGCGGCGCAGCCGGGCTGGTATCGCGATATGTACCGTTATCAGCAGCTGGAAGCGGCGCTGGATGAAGCGCCGGAAAACGGCGAGGAGGCGTTGGCCGATGAATAAAGTGCAAAAGCTGTGGCCGACGCTGAAGCGGCTGCTGGCCTATGGCTCGCCGTACCGCAAACCGCTGGGGCTGGCGGTGCTGATGCTGTGGATAGCGGCGGCGGCGGAAGTCGCCGGGCCGATCCTGGTGAGCTATTTTATCGATAATTACGTCGCCAAAGGGCAACTGCCGCTGACGATCGTCGGTGGGCTGGCGGCGGCTTACATTCTGCTGGAGCTGCTGGCGGCGGCGCTGCACTACTTCCAGGCGCTGCTGTTCAACCAGGCGGCGGTGGGGGTGGTCCAGCGGCTGCGCACCGACGTGATGGACGCCGCGCTGCGCCAGCCGCTCAGCGCCTTCGACACGCAGCCGGTCGGGCAATTGATCTCGCGCGTCACCAACGACACCGAGGTGATCAAGGATCTGTACGTGATGGTGGTCTCCACGGTGCTGAAAAGCGCCGCGCTGATCGGTGCCATGCTGGTGGCGATGTTCAGCCTCGACTGGCGCATGGCGCTGGTGGCGGTCTGCATCTTCCCGGCGGTGTTTGTGGTGATGGGCATCTATCAATACTACAGCACGCCGATCGTGCGCCGGGTGCGCAGCTATCTGGCGGACATCAACGACGGTTTCAACGAAGTGATCAACGGCATGGGCGTGATTCAGCAGTTCCGCCAGCAGGTGCGCTTCGGTGAACGCATGAGCGCCGCCAGTCAGTCGCACTATCTGGCGCGCATGCAGACCCTGCGGCTCGACGGTTTCCTGCTGCGACCGCTGCTCAGCCTGTTTTCGGCGCTGGTGCTGTGCGGGCTGCTGATGCTGTTCGGCTTCAGCGGCGAGGGGGTGATTGGCGTCGGCGTGCTCTATGCCTTCATCAACTACCTGGGGCGCCTGAACGAACCGCTGATCGAGCTCACGTCGCAGCAGTCGATCCTGCAGCAGGCGGTGGTGGCCGGTGAACGCATTTTCGAGCTGATGGATCGCAGCCAGCAGAGTTACGGCGCCGACGATCGTCCGCTGGCCGGTGGCCGCATCGACATCACCGATCTGAGCTTCGCTTACCGCGCGGACAAAAAGGTGCTGCAGCACATTTCGCTGGCGGTGCCTTCGCGCGGTTTCGTGGCGCTGGTTGGGCATACCGGCAGCGGTAAGAGCACCTTGGCCAACCTGCTGATGGGCTATTACCCGGTCAGCGAGGGGGAAGTGCGTCTCGATGGCCGCCCGATCTCCAGCCTGTCGCACCGCACGCTGCGCCAGGGCGTGGCGATGGTGCAGCAGGATCCGGTGGTGATCGCCGATTCGGTGCTGGCCAACGTTACGTTGGGGCGCAACATCGAGGAAGACGCCGTGTGGCAGGCGCTGGAAACGGTGCAGCTGGCGAGTCTGGTGCGCGGCTTCCCGCAGGGTATTCACACCCGGCTGGGAGAGCAGGGCAATAACCTGTCCGTCGGGCAGAAACAGCTGCTGGCGATGGCGCGGGTCTTGGTGCAGGCGCCGCAGATCCTGATCCTCGACGAGGCGACCGCCAATATCGACTCGGGCACCGAACAGGCGATCCAGCGCGCGCTGCGTGCGATCCGCGAGCACACCACGCTGGTGGTGATCGCCCACCGGCTGTCGACCATCGTCGATGCCGATTCCATCCTGGTGCTGCATCGCGGCCAGGCGGTAGAGCAGGGCAACCATCAGCAGCTGCTGGCGCAGCAGGGGCGCTACTACCAGATGTACCAGCTGCAGCTGGCGGGCGAGCAGCTGGCGGAAGCGGTGCGCGAAGAGAGCCAACCCGCCTGAGCATGGGCCGCGATCGCGGCCCTTCTTTTTTTCCCACGCACCACAAGCAGGCAACCCGCCTGCGCCATGCCCCCTTTCTGCACTTTTTCGACGCGATGCGCACCAAATTAGTGCGCGATATTTAATCAATTCAGGGTATCGGTATGGCGCCGCGGTCTGATGGTGCCCGCGTTCCCGCTAATCCGCTGAATCGTCATGCAAAATCAAATCTGGCACAGGCCTTGCTACATATGACGCGTACCAGGGGTGAGTTTGGGTTTAATTCGTGGAGGGGCAATATGAAGCTGGTGACCGTGGTAATCAAACCGTTCAAGCTGGAGGACGTGCGCGAGGCTCTGTCCTCCGTGGGCATTCAGGGGTTGACCGTAACCGAAGTGAAGGGCTTTGGCCGCCAGAAGGGGCACGCCGAGCTGTATCGCGGCGCCGAATATAACGTCAACTTCCTGCCCAAGGTCAAAATCGACATCGCCATCGCTGACGATCAGTTGGATGAAGTGGTTGATGTGATTAGCAAAGCCGCCTACACCGGCAAAATCGGCGACGGCAAAATTTTCGTTGCCGAGTTGCAACGCGTGATCCGCATTCGCACCGGCGAAACCGACGAATCGGCACTGTAACCGCGAACTCAGCTAAGTGATGGGGATGGATTGATAATGAAAAGACTGTTATCCATGTTGGGCCTGAGTTCGGTAACCCTGGTTCCTTCTTTGGCCCTGGCCGCCCCGGCGGTCGCTGATAAGGCCGACAACGCCTTTATGATGATCTGCACTGCGTTGGTGCTGTTCATGACGCTGCCGGGCATCGCGCTGTTTTACGGCGGCCTGCTGCGCGGCAAAAACGTGCTGTCGATGCTGACGCAGGTCACCGTCACCTTCGCGCTGGTCTGCGTGCTGTGGGTGCTGTATGGCTACAGCCTGGCGTTCAGCGAGGGCAATGCGGTATTTGGCGGGTTCGAAACGGCGATGCTGAAAGGCATCGGCATCGATAGCGTCACCGGCAGCATCAGCCAGATGATCCACGTCGCCTTCCAGGCGTCCTTCGCCTGTATCACCGTCGCACTAGTGGTGGGCGGCTTCGCCGAACGCATTCGCTTCTCGGCGGTGCTGATCTTCGCGATTGTGTGGTTCACGCTGTCTTATCTGCCGATCGCGCACATGGTGTGGGGCGGCGGCTACCTGGCCACCGACGGCGCATTGGACTTCGCCGGCGGCACCGTAGTGCACATCAACGCCGCCAGCGCCGGGTTGGTCGGCGCCTACCTGATCGGCAAGCGCGCCGGCTTCGGTAAAGAGGCCTTCAAACCGCACAACCTGCCGATGGTGTTTACCGGGGCGTCCATCCTGTATATCGGCTGGTTCGGCTTTAACGCCGGCTCCGCCAGCGCGGCCAACGGCATTGCGGCCCTGGCATTCCTCAACACCGTGGTCGCCACTGCGGGCGCCATTCTCTCCTGGACCTTCGCCGAATGGGTGCTGCGCGGCAAGCCTTCGCTGCTGGGCGCCTGCTCCGGCATGATCGCCGGGTTGGTTGCGGTGACGCCGGCGGCGGGCACCGTAGGCGTGGGCGGGGCGTTGATCATCGGCCTGGTGGGCGGCGTCGCCGGCCTGTGGGGCGTAGTGACGCTGAAGAAATGGCTGAAGGTGGACGACACCTGCGACGTGTTCGGCGTGCACGGGGTGTGCGGCATCGTCGGCTGCCTGCTGACCGGCGTGTTCACCGCCTCTTCACTGGGCGGCACCGGCTACGCCGAAGGGGTGACGATGGGCCATCAGGTCTGGATCCAGCTGGTGAGCGTGCTGATCACGCTGGTGTGGTCGAGCGTCGCCGCCTTTATCGCCTTCAAGATCGCGGGCGCGATGGTGGGCCTGAGAGTGCCGGAAGAGCAGGAACGCGAGGGGCTGGACGTCAACAGCCACGGCGAGAGCGCCTACAACCAATAAGACTCGAAGCAGGGCAGTGCGCTAAAGACTAAAATAATGATGAAGCCGACAGGGGCGATGGAAACATCGCCCCTTTCTTTATGCTGCGGATCAGGCGTCGCGCTGGCGAATCACCCCTTCCTGCACGGTGGTGGCGACCAGGACGCCGTCGCGGGTGTAGATTTGGCCGCGAACAAAGCCCCGTGCGCCGGAGGCGGAGGAGCTCTCCACCGCGTACAGCAGCCAGTCATCCATGCGGAACGGGCGATGGAACCACATGGAGTGGTCAATGGTGGCCACCTGCATGCCCGGCTCGAGGAAGCCGACGCCGTGCGGCTGCAGCGCGGTCGGCAGGAAGTTAAAGTCCGACGCGTAGCCCAGCAGGTATTGGTGGATGCGTTGATCGTCCGGCATGCTGCCGTTGGCGCGGAACCAGACGTAGCGATGCGGTTCTTCCACGCTGCCTTTCAGCGGGTTGTGGAATTTCACCGGGCGCATTTCGATCGGCTTTTGGCCGATAAATTTTTCGCGCACTTTTTCCGGCAGCATATGCGCCAGCTTCTGGGCGATCTCTGATTCGGACAGCAGCCCTTCCGGCGGCGGCACGTCCGGCATCAGGTTCTGGTGCTCGAAACCCGCCTCCGGGCTCTGGAAGGAGGCGGTCATATAGAAGATAGGTTTACCGTGCTGGATGGCGCTGACGCGGCGCGCGCTGAAGCTGTTGCCGTCGCGCAGGGTTTCCACGTCGTAAACGATAGGCTTGCTGCTGTCGCCCGGGCGCAGGAAGTAGCTGTGGAACGAATGCACGCTGCGTTCATCCGGCACCGTCTGCTTGGCGGCGTACAGCGCCTGGCCGACCACCTGCCCGCCGAACACCTGGCGCAGCCCCAAATCTTCACTCTGGCCGCGGAACAGCCCTTCTTCGATTTTCTCCAGATCCAGCAGATCGAGGAGGTTTTGCAATGCCTGGCTCATAAAGTTGTTACCTTTCTAATAATCATTTTGCGCAGTGTGCGGAATATCACGGCGCGGCGTCAACATCTTGCGTTATAGGGCCGATGAGAATGCTCTTAATAGTGGGCGCTTTGGACAGGCTAAGTGATTAATAGGTGGAGCAAAGTGGATTTGTCAGTGTTTTGTGCTAAGTTTAATAGGTGCGGTGGTGAAAGCCACCAACATGTTGATAATAAAAAAGGAGACCGATCCATGAAACTCTGGCAAATCGTAGGCGGTGCCGCGGCACTGACGATCACGCTGGCAGGATGCGCGCAAAAGAGTGCTGATGTGCCTACACAGGCGGCCGGTAACCCGGCGGCTGCGCAAACGCAGATTCAGGGCCCGGCGGTGACAGGTTCGGTTAATATACGTCAGCGCATTGCGCTGCCGCCGGACGCGGTACTGACGGTCACCCTCTCTGACGCCTCGCTGGCGGATGCGCCGTCTAAAGTGATTGCACAGCGCGCGGTACGCACTGAAGGGCAACAGGCGCCGTTCAGCTTTACGCTGCCGTATAACCCGTCCGACATCCAACCGAATGCGCGTATCATTCTGAGCGCGGCGGTGACGGTCAACGGGCGACTGATGTTTATTACCGACACCATCCAGGAAGTGGTCAACCGCAACGGCACCCGTGCCGATCTGCTGCTGGTTCCGGTTCAGGGTGTGCCGATTCAGGCTGCGCCAACCGCCATGCAGTAATCTTACTGCGGTACAGCAAGATGAAATCAACAGCCTTTGCGCTTCGGCCAAAGGCTGTTTTGTTTTACCAGCGCCAGCCGTAGCGATCGAAATCGACCGTGCTGTGCGGGCCGAAAATAATCCCCTCCGCCAGCAATGCCTGCCGCTGCCGTTGAAAATCCTCCCCCTGCTGCGATATCTGCCCGTGGCGGTTGATCACCCGGTGCCAGGGCAGCGTGCTGCCTTCCGGCAAACGCCGCAGCACGCCGCCGACCTGACGTGCGGCGCGCGGTGAACCGGCCAGCCGGGCAACTTCGCCGTAGGTGGTGACTTTGCCGTAAGGAATGGCGGCCACGATGTGGAATACCCGCTGGCTGAAAGAGGCGTCTTCTGGTTGCATGTTGCTGTTCCTGCGCGAGTCAAAACCCAGGCGGAGAGTGTGCCACAGCGCAGGTGGGTAAGAAAACAGCGGTTGGTCCCGGTTGGCTTGCTATTTGATAGGGCATCGCCGATAATGCCCACCGCTTCGGAGTACAGAAGCCGTCAATGGGGGCCCTGTTGGTTCTCCCGCAACACTAACTTGTGAACTCGGTCAGGTCCGGAAGGAAGCAGCCGCAGCAGGTGACGTGTGTGCCGGGATGTAGCTGGCAGGGTCCCCACCCATTTGCGGCCCGCAAAAACGTTTTTCCCCGTTATTCTTCCTGTCGACAGCTGCACAAGCGTCATTTCGCACGCCGCGAGCGAGCGTCTTTTCCTCTGCGCCGTTTTTGCCCTTCTCCCCCTATAGGGTTGCCAACAGATCCGATGACGGTGAAAAAAATAGCGTTTATATCGTTATTTGTGGGGCAAATAATGGCGCAGGCATAGGGAAAATTCTTAAAGTTGCACGCCTGTTGGGATGGCGTTAGTATTGTTTATTCTCTGTGCGAAAAAACTATCCGCGCTTCGCGGCGGTCGTCGAACTCGCTGAATAAGTTTAAATAATAACCCGTGTGCGCTGTCAGGCTGAACATGATTTATATCATTGATAAAGATATTACATTTAACACTGAAAACGGTTCATTGAAGAGTATAAAGAAGGGACGGGAAGTTTTCTTATCCAGCGTTAATTCTAGAGTATTCAAATGTTTGCTTGAGCATGGCCACGAGGCGGTGAGCCGGGATACGCTGTTGCAGCAGGTGTGGACCGATCACGGCCTGAGCGCCTCTTCGGCGACGTTGAATCAATATATCAGCCTGACGCGGCGGGCATTGACGTCTGTCGGTTTCAATGAACGCCTGATCGTTACCCTCTCTAAAAAGGGGTATAGACTCAATAGAATAATACCGATCGACCGACTGCGGATTGATTTACCCGATCCCCCACCGCTTGCCGATGCCCCGGTTCCCTTGGCTGCGCCGACCGCAACGTCAAAAAACACCCACCACTATTTTTTTATTCTGCTGCGCAGCTTATCGATCGTCGTGCCATTATCTTTTCTGGCGCTGTGCTTTATCTATTACAAACATCATCGCGACAGTGAAAAGAAGCAGGTATTGTCTTACGTGGGGACGGTAAACGGCTGCCCGATCTACTATGCCGGCCATTTTTTGGAGAATCATCAGGACGACTATTTGCAGTTCTTGGTCAGGAAGGATCTTTATGGCCAGCGTTGCCGCCCCGGTGAGATTGTCATTACCAAGGTTAACCGTTCTCATAATGCCAATGAAGACAGCGGACGCCAGTTTATCGCCAAATGCACGAAGGACAGTGCGGCCGTTTTGCATAATTGTGAGAGCGAGTACATCCGGGCATGGAAAAAAAGTTAAATATTTTGTCAGCCACGCTGGTCGGCCTGTGCGTGTTGACTGGCAGCGTGGTGTATTCCCTGGTTCGCAGCCATCATGAGTTCGGTGATTTTTCCTGCGAAGCGAACGCCACGTTCAATTATTTCAATTCGCTGGACGCGCAGGCGGCACACGATGACATCCAGCTGTCGCTAAAAATAAACTACATCTTTTTGTCGGGCGATAAGGGCGTGATGATCTTGTCGGGCCTGGCCAACGACGGTGAAGAGAAGTATTTCGTCAACCGACGGGTTAATTTCAGCTATGTCTCGCAAGGCAGTTTCTATCGTTTCCACTATGGTGAGGTGAATTATTCACCGCGCGATACCTTGCCGGAAGAGGTGTATACTTACTTTTTCAGCAATGAATCGACGTTTTATCATATTCGCAGCGTAGACAAGAATACGTTGATGTTCAGCAATGCCTACTCGCCGATGTTTTTATGTAATATCGAATCCTGATTTTTATCTCGTTTTTTATGTGAGCTTAAGGTGTATTTCTGTTACCCTTTACATCCTCGCTTCCTGCCTTTTTAGCACGCAACTAATAACATGGGTTATTATGCGTGAATGCCTATTTTCTTTATCATTAATCAAATTTAATGGTGGTTTAGCTATTTTATAAAACCTGCTATCGTCATGTTTTTAAATGATTTAATGAATCTAAGGTAATATGATGTGACCATATTAATTTTATATTGTTTATTTTAAAGAAATAAGTTGCATGAATGTTTTTCGCATGATTAATTGAGGCCGCTCTTGAAACGGCGAACCATTAATTTTCATTGAAAATGCATCTCGCCGCATGCGTGCAAAGGTGATGGCACAGAGGGCCTTTGAACTTCATTAAACTGATAGGCGAGAGATGGACATACATAACATTGCCCTGAACGAGACTCTGTTGGAAAATGAGTTGGTAATATTAAACAACAATGAAAAAACGCTGTTGTTTAAAAAAGAGAATGTGCTCATTGAAATGACCGAATTACAGCGGCGCTTCATGCTGTGCCTGTTGAGCGGTATTTATAAGAAGAACGACATTATTCGCGCGGTCTGGTTTTGCAACCATGAGACCATCAGCGACAATAACTATTATCAGATGATATTCCAATGCCGCTCTTTGCTCTCCCGCCACGGTATTCCTGGCGAGGTGATCAAGACCATTCCCCGATTTGGCGTGATGTTGAGCTTTCAAGCCTGCGAGCGTGCGGCCGCTAATTTGCAGGGGGAATGCCCGTCATCATCGGCTAATAAGAGCCGGCGAACGTGGCTGGACGCCGTGAATTATAAAGTGGCTCTGGTCATCACGCTGCTGTTTTCCGTCGCGATGGTGGTCGGTATTTCCGCTTAGCGTTGGCGCCGTTGAATAACCGGGGGTGCCGTGAGCAAACGGTTGATAGACTTTTTTATGCTTCTTTTTTTTCTGACGAATCTGGCGTTCATGCTCCAGCTGGGGTGGCGAATGATGGCCGGGGATGGCGCGCCCGTTGAGCCGAGCCGTGAAAACGCGCCCGGGCCGGGGCGCCATATTGTCTTTCCTCAGGAAGAGGACATCGGAAAAATTAATGACGCGCACTGGTTTGGCCGCTATCAAGCGGCGAAAGACGGCGAAAAGGCGCACGGGTATAAAGTCGGCGAATGGGCGATCGGTGCCGAGCTGCTGGCTAACGCACCGGAAGCCGCTGCGCTTGGCAAGATAGCGGGTTTGCTGTTCAGCGATAACGCCAAAAAAAGCCTGGTCATCGTCGAGCATGGTGGCAAGCAAACCGGTTATGGCGTTGGCGACCGTCTGGCCGGCAGCAATGCCGTCATCGTGCGGATAGTGAAAAATAAAATACTGCTCGATGAAAACGGCTATTACGCCACGCTGACGTTTAAAGAGTAGCCGGCGCGCCGTTTCGGCGCGGGGTGTTTTATAGCATAAGGCGACATTGTGATTACGCATTTTATTTATCGTTCCGGCCCAGGCTGGAGCGCCGGCTTATGGCGCGCGTTAGCGGCGGTGGCCGTCATGATTGTGCTGGCTGGCGCGGCGCGCGCGGAGCAATTCTCCGCCAATTTCAAAGGCACGGACATTCAGGAATTTATCAATACGGTCAGTAAAAACCTGGGCAAAACCATCATTATCGATCCGGCGGTGAAAGGTAAGGTCACGGTGCGCAGCTATGAACAGCTCGACGAGAAGCAGTATTACCAGTTCTTTCTCAACGTGCTGGATGTCTATGGCTATACGGTCATCGGCATGCCCAACAACGTCTTGAAGGTGATCGCCGCCAAAGAGGGAAAAAGAGCCGCGCTGGCACAAAACGGCGGCGAGGCGATCGCCGAAGGGGATGAAGTGGTGATGCGCGTGGTACCGCTGCGCAATATCGCGGCCAAAGACGTTTCGCCGATATTGCGCCAGCTCAACGACAGCATCGGCGTGGGCAGCGTGGCGCATTACGAGCAGGGAAACGCGCTGTTGATCACCGGCCGGGCCAGCGTGGTCAATGGCCTGCTCGAGCTCGTCAGGGAGATGGATCAGGACGATGGCAATCGGGTCGAAACTCTCGCGCTGAAGCATGCGGCGGCGCCGGAAATCGCGCGCATGGTGAATGAACTGTTTCGTGAAGAGGGCAAGCGGCGCACGGCCGGCGCGAGCTCGCTGCGGCTGGTGGCGGATGAGCGGACCAACAGCGTGATGATCGCCGGGGATGATCGGAGCCGCGAACACGCCAAAGAACTGATTGACCAGCTGGATAACAAGAGCGTCACCCAGGGCAATACCCAGGTTATCCCTCTCAAATACGCCAAGGCGCAGAGCCTGGTCGAGGTGTTGACCGGCGTGAGTGCGGGCCTGCAAAACGAGAAGGAGAGCGCCACCGCCAACGTGGCGCTGCTGAAAAATGTGGTGATCAAGGCCGATGAGCAGACCAATGCGCTGATCATCACCGCCGCGCCGGATGTGATGCGCGATCTGGAGGCGGTGGTCGCCAAGCTCGACGTGCGCCGCGCGCAGGTGCTGGTCGAAGCGGTGATCGTCGAAGTGCAGGATGGGCAGGGGCTGAACATCGGCGTGCAGTGGGCCAACAAATACGGTGGTGGCACGCAGTTCGCCGGCCAGATGCCCGGGGTGTCGGCGGGGTTCGAAAACGGCATGAGCGACGTGTTCGGCAAGGCCAACGGCCTGATGACCGGTTTCTACAGCGGTAACTGGGGCGTATTGCTGACCGCCATCGCCAGCAACAACCAAAATAATATCCTGGCCACGCCGAGCATCGTCACGCTGGATAACGCCGAGGCGGAATTCAGCGTCGGGCAGGATGTGCCGATCCTGACCGGTTCGCAAACCACCAATAGCGATAACGTCTTCAATACCGTGTCGCGCAAGACGGTGGGGATCAAACTCAAGGTCAAACCGCAGATCAACCAGGGCCAGTCCGTGCTGATGCAGATCGAACAGGAGGTCTCCAGCGTTGCCGAAAGCGCCGGCGCTACGCCGGATTCGCTGGGGGCGACCTTCAATATCCGCACGGTTAACAACACGGTGCTGGTGGACAGCGGCGAAACCGTAGTGGTGGGCGGCCTGTTGGACAAGTCCAACTCGGAGCTGGAGAGCAGCGTGCCGATCCTGGGCAAGATCCCGCTGGTGGGGGCGCTGTTTCGCTCGACCGCCACCAAAGCGAGCAAGCGTAATTTGATGCTGTTTATCCGCCCGACCATCATTCGCAGCACCGAGGGATATGCCCGGCAGAGCCAACGCAAGTTAGGCAAGTTCGACGCCGAACAGCAGGACGATCGTGAGCTGAATGACGCACTGCGCGGCGAGATCGCCGGCGATAAGAAGGCGCTCGACAATCGGGCGTTTCTCGCCACCGTTGCAAGTATCGACGCGTTTTATTCGCGGGGAGCACGCCCGTGAAGCCCCGTTCTGCGGGGCCGCTGCTGCCTTTTTCCTGGGCGCGCCAGCATGGCGTGCTGGCCGTTGACGGGCAGCACGGTATCCAGATTTATTGTCACCCTGACACGAGCCACGCCGCATTGATGGAGGCCTACCGCTGCCTGCCCGGCGAGCCGGCGCTGGCCCGGCTGGAGGCGGAGGCTTTTGATCAACGGCTGGTGGCGCACTACCAGCAGGAAAGCGGCCAGGCGCAGAAAATGATCGACGACCTGGGCGGCGAACTGGATTTTTACGCGCTGGCCGAGGAGCTGCCGCAGCAGCAAGACCTGTTGGACGAACAGGACGATGCGCCGATTATCCGCCTGATCAACGCCTTGCTGAGCGAGGCGATCAAAGAGCGCGCCTCCGATATCCACATCGAAACCTACGAGAGCGAGCTGGTGATCCGCTTTCGCATCGACGGCGCGCTGCGGCGGATTTTGGCGCCGCAGCGCAAGCTGGCGGCGCTGCTGGTGTCGCGCATCAAGGTGATGTCGAAGCTGGATATCGCCGAGAAGCGCGTGCCGCAGGATGGGCGCATGGCGCTGAAGGTCGGCGGGCGAGCGATTGACGTGCGGGTGTCGGTGATGCCGGCTAGCCACGGCGAACGCGTGGTCATGCGCCTGTTGGACAAACAGGGCGTGCGGCTCGAACTGCCCAGCCTGGGCATGGCGCCGGCGCACCAGCAGGCGTTGCTGCGCCTGATCCGCCAGCCGCACGGCATCATTTTGGTCACCGGGCCGACCGGATCCGGCAAGAGCACCACGCTCTATACCTTGCTGAGCCAGATCAACGATGAACAGCGCAACATCATGACGATCGAAGATCCCGTCGAGTATGAGTTGGCCGGCATTGCGCAGACGCAGGTGAATCCCAAGGTGGACATGACCTTCGCGCGCGGGCTGCGCGCGCTGCTGCGTCAGGATCCCGACGTGGTGCTGATCGGTGAGATCCGCGACGGCGAAACGGCGCAGATCGCGGTGCAGGCCTCATTGACCGGGCATTTGGTGCTGTCGACCCTGCATACCAACACGGCGATCGGCGCCGTGACCCGGCTGCGGGACATGGGGGTCGAACCGTTCTTGCTTTCGAGTTCGCTCAGCGGCGTGTTGGCGCAGCGCCTGGTGCGCCGGCTGTGCCCGCAGTGCCGTGAGCCTTATGCGTTGCCTGACGCGCAGCGGCACCTGCTGGGGCTGCCCCCGACGCCGGCGGTGACCTGCTGGCGCCCGTTGGGGTGCGAGGCCTGCGGCGGGCAGGGATATCACGGCCGAATCGGCTTGCACGAACTGTTGGTGCTGGATGAACCGATGCGCATGGCGATCCATCGCGGTGACGGCGAGCTGGACATCGCGAAACTGGCCGCCGAACGCTATCTGCCGCTGCGCCAGGATGGGATCGCCAAAATGCGCGCCGGGGAGACCAGCCTGGAGGAAGTGCTGCGAGTGACGCGCGAAGGGGACGGCGATGAAGTTTGATTATCGCGCCTGCGATCGTGAGGGGCGCGCCCAGCGCGGCGTGTTGGAGGCGGATTCTCTGCGCCACGCCCGCGATCGCCTGCGTGAAAAGGGGTGGCAGGTGCTGGCGGTGCAAGCGCGCAGGCGGCCCGCTTTCGCCGGCATGTTTGCCGGCCGCTGGATGAGCGGCGTGAGCAGCGGCGATGTGGCGCTGTTGACCCGGCAGCTGGCGACGCTGCTGTCCGCTGCGCTGCCGCTGGAGGAAGCGCTGATGGCGGTGGCGCGGCAAACGGAGAAAAAAGGTCTGCAGGCGGCGTTGGCTCAGGTGCGGCAGCGCATTCTGGAGGGCTTTCCGCTGGCGCAGGCGCTGGGTCAGCATCCGCAGATTTTTGACCGCCTCTATTGCGCCATGGTGGCCGCCGGTGAGATTTCCGGCCATCTGGCGCCGGTGCTGGAACGGCTGGCCGACTACGTCGAACAGCGCCAGCAAATGAAGAACAAAATCGTGCAGGCGCTGGTGTACCCGATGGTGCTGACGACGGTGGCAATCGGCGTGGTGGCGATCCTGTTGACGGCGGTGGTGCCGAAGGTGATCGAACAGTTTGTGCATATGAAGCAGACCTTGCCGCTGTCGACCCGGATGCTGCTCGGCGCCAGCGACGGGCTGCGTCGATGGGGGGCGTTGGCGCTGATATCGGTGCTGACGGGCCTTGGCGCGTTCCGCTATCGCCTGCGGGATCCGGCGCGGCGCGTGCGCTGGCATGCGTTCATCCTGCGGTTGCCGGTGGTCGGCAAGCTGTCGCTGGCGGTGAACACGGCGCGCTACGCCAAAACGCTGAGCATTTTGAACGCCAGCGCGGTGCCGTTGCTGGAGGCGATGCGCATCAGCGCCGGCGTGTTGGGCAACGATGCCGCCCGCGAACGGCTGCTGGCGGCGATGGAGCGGGTGCGGGAGGGCGAAGGATTGTCGCCGTCGCTTGAGGGCACCGCGCTGTTCTCGCCGATGATGCGGCACATGATCATGTCCGGCGAGCGCAGCGGTGAGCTGGACATGATGCTCGAACGGGCGGCGACGATGCAGCAGGAGGCCTTCGGCCGGCAAGTCACGCTGGCGCTGGGGCTGTTTGAGCCTTTATTGGTGATCGCGATGGCCGGTTCGGTGCTGTTTATCATTTTGGCCATCCTGCAGCCGATATTGCAGCTCAATAATATGGTCGGCTAATCATGCCGTTAATGGAGAGTAAAGTGAGTCATATCAGCAAGATGCGCAGGTCGAGGCAGCGAGGGTTTACGCTGCTGGAAATCATGGTGGTGATCGTCATTCTGGGGCTGTTGGCCAGCCTGACTATTCCAAGCCTGATGGGAAACAAGGAGAAGGCCGATCGGCAAAAGGCCGCCAGCGATATCGTCGCGTTAGAGAACGCGTTGGATATGTACAAGCTGGACAACGGGCGTTATCCCAGCGCGGAACAGGGGCTGGCGGCGCTGGTGACCCGGCCGGCGCTGGCGCCGATCCCGAGAAATTATCCCGAAGACGGTTATATCCGCCGGTTGCCGCAAGATCCCTGGGGGCAGGAGTATCGTCTGCGTAATCCGGGGCGTCACGGCAAGCTGGACGTGTTTTCTCTGGGGCCGGACGGCATCGCCGACACCGATGACGATATCGGCAACTGGGTGGCCGACGCCGACGCGCCATGAGGCGCATACGCGGCTTTACGCTGCTGGAGATCATGCTGGTATTGCTGCTGCTGGGGGTGACCAGCGGCCTGGTGATGCTGAGTTTTCCGGCGGATGAGAAAGCGTTGGCACGGCAGGGGGAGCGGCTGAACCATTGGTTGAATGCCCTCGCCGAGCGGGCCGAGCGCGAAGGGGTGAGTTATGGCGTGGCGTTCGGCAGCGGCGGTTGGCGCAGCGTTGCCGCTGCGGGGCAGGCGAGCCGGGAGGCATACGCCCTGCCGGACGGCATCGCGCTGTGGCTGAGCGTTGAAGGGCAAACCGTCGCGCTCGATGACGCGGCGGCGCGGCCGCCGCAGGTGTGGCTGTATCCGGGGGGCGAAACCACGGCGTTCAGCGTAGTGCTGTCGCAGGGGCGGTGCCTGTGGCGATTGCAGGCGCCCGGTTACTTCGTATTTGAAACGACGGACATTCGTTGCGATGACGCGGAAAATGAGACGCCAGCAGGGCATGACGCTGCTGGAAGTGATGGTGGCCTTGATGATCTTCGCCATCGGTTGCCTGGCGCTGATCAACAGCACCGGCGGCCAGGTGCGTAGCCTGAGCGAGATCGAAGCCAAGACCGTTGCGCTGTGGGTAGCGGACAACCAGCTGACGCTGCTGCAGCTCGATCCGCAGCCGCCGACGCTGGCCTGGCATTCGGGCACCACGGTGATGGCCGGTGAGACCTGGCACTGGCGTTATCGTGGGCAGGAGACCAGCGACGCCGGAATGCGGGCGATCGCGATCGAAGTCAGGCGCGATCCGCAGGATCGCAACGTGCTGGCGGAGTTACAGGCTTACCGGGGGTTGCCATGAAGCGCGCTTTGCAACGCGGCTTTACGCTGGTGGAAATGCTGCTGGCCATCGCCCTGTTCGCCATGCTGTCGCTCACCGCCCTGGCGGTCTTCAGGGGCGTGCTGAAAAACGACGAAATTACCCAGCGCAAATCGACGCAGCTGACCCAGCTGCAACGGGCGCTGGCGATCGTCGAGCGCGATTTTGCTCATGCACAGGCGCGTGCGCCGATCGGTGATAAACGCAGGCCGGCGGCGCCGGAATTCGCGGTGCTGCAGACGGCGGAGGGGGAAGACGTGGATTTTCAGCTGTTGCTGATCCGAAGCGGCTGGTCGAATCCGCAGGCCCGGCTGCCGCGTGCCACGCAGGAGCGGGTGGCCTATCGCCATCGGCAGGGGCGGCTGGAGCGCCTCAGTTACCCGAATTTGAGCAGCCCGCAGGCGACGGCGCGCAGCGTGCTGTTGCTGCCTGAGGTGACGCGGTTCCGCCTGCGTTTTTACCGGCAAGGCGAATGGTTGACGGCCTGGCGAGCCGGCGGGCTGCTGCCGCAGGCGGTGGAGATCACCGTCGAAACCCCCGCGTTAGGGGAAATACGGCGCATCATCGCGCTGTCCTCGGCGAGGCCATGATGAAAAAACAACGCGGTATGGCGCTGTTGATGGTGCTGCTGATGATGTCGCTGATGGCGATCGTGGCGGTCAATATCAATGACCACTGGCAGCGTTCGCTGGCGCGCACCCAGTCTCAGCAGGATCGGCTGAGGGCGAAATGGCTGCTGTTGGGCGGGGAGAGCTACGCCCAACAGCGGTGGCGGCAGGCAGGAGAGCAGCGCAAGGCCTGGGGAGCCTCTGGGGCGGCGTTCAGTATGCGTACCGAAGAGGGGGAAGTGGCGATACGCCTGCGCCGGGTCGATGCCTGTTTCAACGTAAACGCCCTGATCCGCGCCGCCGGCCCAACGGAGGTCGGAGATAGCGAGGGGGTTCCCTCCAATAAAGAGAGGCGGATATTCATGCTGTTACTGAACAACCTGGGCATCGCCGACGCGCAGGCAGGCGCGATTGCCGATGCGATCGTCGCCCGGGCTTATGGCGAAGGGTACCTGATGGGGGATATCAGCGAACTGCGGGAGCTGGCCGGTATCGATCGTGAGCTATACCTGCGCCTCGCGCCGCAGCTTTGTGCGGCGCCGGATGCTGAATTGCAGATCAACCCGGACGCCGTGGATGAGGCCCGGTTGCCGCTGCTGCGGGCGATGCTGATGAACGCCCTGGGCGGAGAACGGCTGCGGACGTTGCTGGCGGCCCGCCCGCCGCAGGGGTGGCAGACGCTGACGTTTTTGTCGCAGGAAAAAGCGCTGCAAGCCTTGGATGACGACGATCTCGACGAGCGATTGAAGTTCGACGACAGCCGCTGGATTGCACAGCTGCAGCTGACGCTGAACGACGGGCGCTATCGGCTCGTCAGCGCGTGGCAACCGGGCCAGTCAGGCATCACGGTCAGCGGACGCCAGTTCGACAGAGGGGAGGGGTAAAGGGTGGCGAACACAATCCTGCTTATCGCGCTGAGCGAGGACTCGATGGCCGATGTGCGCTGGGGCCACGTCGGCGAGACGCGCTGCCGCTTTGGCGCCCGCCTCGAGCTGACCGACGGCGGCGGCGAGTTGGCAGCCATGGCGCAGGGCAGCCGGGTCGTGGTACTGGTGCCTGCCCGTCATGTGGTGCTGAGACAAACGACATTCCAGGGCAAGGCCCGGCAGGCGACGCCACTGGCGCTGGCCTACGCCCACGAGGCCGGGCTGTTGACCGATACCGAGCAGATGCACTGGGCGGTGCTGGGCAAGGCGCAGCGTGATTTCACCCTCGCCGGCGTCGCGCTGGCGCAGATGCAGGGCTGGGTCGAGCGCCTGAGCGCCTGCGGCATTCGCGCCGATAAAATGCTGCCCGACGTGCTGGCATTGCCGCTGCCGGGCCAATGCAGCGCGCTGCGCTGGCGCGATCGCTGGCTGATCCGAACGGGGAATGGGCAGAGCTTGTCGCTGCCCGATGCCTGGCGGGATTGCACTCCGCTGCCGACGCCGGATTGGTGTTTGCACTGCGGCGGGGAGATTCCGGCGGGCTGGGAAGCGGCGCGCATTGACGAGGATCCGCTCTGGCAACTGGCGCAAGAGGCCTGGAGCAGCCCCGCCACGCTGCTGCAGGGGCGTTTCAAACCGAGCGTACGCTGGCCGCGTCGCCTGCCCGATAAGACCGTCTGCGCGCTGCTGTTGCTCAGTGGTTCGCTGCTGGTGGGCGGTTTGCATCACCAACAGATGGCCCGGCAGAACGAGAGCCGGATAGCGGTACTGTCTCAGCGCCTGCTGCCTGGCCAGACCGCGCCGGCGTTTGCGGAACAGGCGGCGAAAGCGCAGGTGCGGCGTATGCAAGACGCCCTGAATGCGCCGCAGCTGTTCAGGCTGCTGCCCTACGCGGCCGGGGCACTCGCTTTATGGGCGCCCCCGCAGCTGCAGGCGCTGGCTTTCGACGCTGCCGACGATCGTCTGGTGGTGACGGTGAACAGAAACGACGTGCCGCTGCCGGCACCGATTAACGATGGCGAGGTCAGCATGACGTTCAGCGAAGGCGGCGCACCCAACCAGGCGGTCCTGACGGTGAGAGGTGAGCGATGAATATCGGGTGGCACGATAAGGCGTTGCGGCGGGCGGTGTTGTTAAGCCTGTTGTTGTTGGTAGCCTGCGGCTATTGCCTGTATCAGTTTTCACAGGCGCAGAAAAGCGCACAACAGCTGGCGGCGCTGCAGGGGCAGGCACGTGTCATCCAGCAACTGCAGGCTCGCTCGCCGCCGGGCGCCGCTGCGCGCGAGCAACTGCCGGAGCGGCTGCGGCAGAGCGCGCAAGCGTACCGCATTCCCCTCGCCGACCTGACGGAAAGTGACGCGGAGATGCTGGTGAGGCTGCCGCCTGTGCCGTTCGAAAGCCTGCTGTCGTGGCTGGCTGCCCTGCAGCGCGAGCACGGTATCCGCGTGCTCGCGCTCACCGTGGAGCGCGCGGGGCAGGCGCCGGGCGTAGTGCAGGTCAGCCGGCTGCAGGTGACGACGCAGCCGTCGATGTAACTCACGCTAACGAATCATCAGGAATCAGAAAAATCATGCTATTCGCCCTAAACGCGGCGGCGGATGAACACTGGCTGTTATTTAGCGCCGTGTTGAGTCTGTGCGTCGGCAGTTTTATTAACGTGGTCGTTTATCGGCTGCCTATCATGCTTGAGCGTGAAATAGAAACGACGCAGGCCGAGCGATTTGATCTCGTTTGGCCGCGTTCATTTTGCCCGTCATGCATAAAACAATTATCGGCGTTCGATAATATTCCGCTATTAAGTTGGCTGCTGTTGCGTGGCCGCTGTCGTTATTGCCGCAGCCCTATTCCCGTGCGTTATCCACTGGTGGAGTTATTTCTGATGCTGATGGGAATCATGCTGGCCTGGCGTCTCGGCATCGGGGTTGATTGGTTTTTCATGCTTGCGTTTGTTGCGTTGTTGCTGGCGCTGGCGGCGATTGACAGCGAGCGCCAACTCCTGCCGGATTGCCTGACGCTGTCGCTGTTGTGGGGCGGGTTGCTGTGGCATTGCCTGGCGCACCCGGCCTTTTTGCCGGCGGCGGTGGTCGGCGCGATGGCGGGCTATCTGACGCTGTGGCTGCTGTATTGGGCATTTCGTCTGGCGACCGGCCGCGAGGGGCTGGGATACGGCGATTTTAAACTGTTGGCGGCGCTTGGCGCCTGGGGCGGGTATGCCGCTTTGCCGTCGATCTTGCTGTTTGCCTCCGCCGGCAGCCTGCTGTGGCTGTTGCTGCGCGTATGGCGCGGCGGTGATGGAACTCAGCCCCTGCCTTTCGGGCCGGGGCTGGCGACGGCGGGCGCAGGCGCGGTGGCCTGCCAATGGTTTGCGCTGCCGCTGGGGGGCTAACGGAGCTGGGCTAGAAAGGGCGCCAGTGACCGATTGAATTCGCTGCACTTCTCCTGCAGCGGCGTGGCGTCGGCCGCCAGCTGTGCGGCGACGCGTTGACCTGCAGCAAGCAACTGGGCGCGATTGAGCGCCGGCGACCACCCTTTTTTCTCTGCTTCCTGCAGCGCCGCCGCCGTGAGCTTATCGTCGGCCGGGATGTCGGCGCGATTGCAACGCTCTCTCAAAAACAAGCCGGCGCCGACCAGCGACGACAGCTGGTCGCGTTGGGCGGCGGCGTCAGGGGCCGATTTGGCGGCGTGCTGGCAGCCGGAGAGCAGCAGGGAGGCCAAGACCGCTGCGGCGATATTTTTCAATGTCACGTTATTCTCTCTGTGGAATAGGAACGGTGCGCTTATTTCTTTCGCCGCAAGGCGGCGCTTCGCGATTTCCGGATTATTTTAAACGTTTGTCATGCCATTTAATATCTTGGCCGTATTAGGTTTTATTATTTTAATGCATTCTAAGTGCCTGGCGTTCAGGGCTTCTACTTATTATTCCTCTCGCGGTATCGCCGCATCTCTTTGAGTTTCTTCTCACTCAGTTGGAATCCAATAAATTTAACTGGAGTCGTAATGAAATTATCCAAAATTGCCCTGATGATGGCAACGCTTGCTGCCTCGTCGGCCGCCTGGTCGCATGGGTATATCGAAGTTCCCGAAAGCCGCGCCTACAAGTGCAAGCTGGGCAGCAACACCGACTGCGGCCGGGCGCAGTGGGAACCGCAGAGCGTTGAGCAGATTTCCGGCTTCCCTGGCGGCGCTACGCCGCTCGACGGCCAGCTGGCCAGCGGCGGGGTTAATGGCTTCGAACCGCTGGATCGCCAGGGCGTCAACGTCTGGGCGTTGAACACCATGAAGCCGGGGCCGCAGACGTTCACCTGGTACCACACCGCCAAGCACAAAACCAATAACTGGCGTTACTACATCACCAAACAAGACTGGGACGTGAACAAGCCGCTGTCGCGCGAGGCTTTCGAAAAAGAGCCGTTCTGCGAGGTTGATGGCCATGCTCAGGCGCCAAAAGATCGCGAAGTGCACCAGTGCGTGGTGCCGGAGAGAACCGGCTATCAGGTGATTTACGGCGTGTGGGAAATCAATGACACGGTGAACAGTTTCTATCAGGTGGTTGACGTCAACTTCGAGGACGACGGCGTCGTATCCGAATGGCGCAAGCAGCTGCAGGGATCCCTCACCGGTAAAAACCTGCAGGTTGGCGATAAAGTGATCGCTCGCTTCTTCGACGCGAGCGGCGAAGTGCTGGCGATGAAAACCGAGCTGGCGATCGACAGCGAGGCGCTGACCGACAAAAACCGCTGGAGCCACGCACTGGCAACCAAGATCAACGTCGAGCAGAAAACGGTGCGCGCCGGAGTGAAAGACGGCAAAGGCAACGTCAACCCGGTATTCGGCAATAACGCGGTCTTCGCCAAGCAGGGTAGCCCGATGAAGAGCGTAGTGATCTCCTATGAGGAAGAAACGCCGGCCATTACCGAGGAGATCCGCATCGGCAATCTGTCCAGCACCAAGATCAAGGACGGTAAAGCCCAGCTGACCTTCAATGCCGAGGTCAAAGGCAAGCTGACGGTTGAAGCGCGCGTTTACGATCACGGCCAGACGGAGAAAGGCTATGTGAAAGAGACGCTGGAAGACGCCAGCCAGCCGCTGACCATCGCGCTGACCAACGTCAGCGAAGGCCACCACATGCTGAAAGTGATCGCCAGCAACGACAACGGGCAGAGCATTCAGCCTGATATCGAAAACTTCAACCTGGAAGCAGACTCCACCGGCGGTGGCGGCAACGGCGACTACAACTTCGTCTTCCCGAACGAGCTGAGTAAATACACCGCCGGCACCACGGTGCTGCAGCCGAAGAACGGTAAGGTGTATCAGTGCAAACCTTTCCCTTACAGCGGTTACTGCATGCAGTGGAACAGCGGCGCGACTCATTATGAGCCGGGCGTGGGATCCAACTGGCAGGATGCCTGGATCCTGAAAAAATAAGCGTAAATCGGATAGCCAAGCGGCCAGCGATGGCCGCTTTTCAAGGAGTTTTATGTCACACGAACCTGCCCGTTACGATCTTTTCAGTCGGTTACTGCATTGGGGCATTGCCGCGGTCATGATCTACGTAATGATCGTTGGTTATTCGCTGCATTTTATGACGGATGCGCGCATCTTCGCTTTTTTCTCCGTGACCAATATGTCGTTGGCCTTGGTGCTGACACCGCTGATGGCGGCGCGCTTTATCTGGCGCTTTTTCCGGCCGAAGGTGCCCTATGGCGATATGTTGCAAGGACACCAGAAAGGATTGGTGCATTTGCTGCACGAAATATTCTACCTGCTGATTTTCGTGGTGCTGCTCAGCGGATTCCTCATGCTGGAGCACGGCTTTGCCGTTTTCGGCACGATTGACTTCCCACGCCCGATTGCAAATCTCGACGTTAACCGCTTCTTTTTCGCCGTGCACCGTTATGCGTGTATCGCGCTGTCGGCCATGATCGTGCTGCACGTCGCGGCGGTGATTAAACACCACTGTTTTGCCCGGCAGGCGATTTTGCGCCGCATGCTCTGATTTTACGGGGCGATCACGCCGCCCGGAGGCAGTGCGGCGGCGTGGCCGCGAGGAGCATAGGGGAGTTGGCGGCATGGCCGTTACGCTGGTGGCCGTAAAGCAGGGGCGAGAGTCATCACGCGTTAATCGCGTTATACCCCGAACAGGAACAGAGAAGTGTGTCTATTTATTATTAACGATAAAGATGAACGTAATTAACATTTCATTGTCAATAGGAAAAATACGTATTCAACGTGGACATTGAAGCCGATAAAAGCATCGGCTCAACGCGTTGGGGTCTGATTACCTGACATATTTCCAAACGGAGGTGGGGATTTTGTCATACAGTTTGTTCATGGTGAGCTCCGCCAGACGGTGATCGGCCGCTGAGTAAAACAGCTCCAGTTCATCATCGGAAAGCTCGTACTTATTTTTCTCAATAACACGTTCGAGAGTATCAATCGTGGTGCATTTACGTAAACGCATCAGATAGTCGGTTTTAGTCATGGTGGCCTTTTAGTTTAATAACCGTAAAATAGCTCGGGAATAATTATCCCCTAAGTTTTCATTGTCGTACAGATGTCCTCTCCTGAGAACATTCTGAATAATCTCGCCTTGGTCTTTTGCCAGCGGCGCAGGTCGGAATCATTGATACCGTAGCTGCTGAACAGCGTATAAGTATCGTCGAGATATTCTTCGACTAACTCCGACAGGTCTGATTCGTCCATGTATTTAATTTTATAACTCATCACAAACGAAGCGATATGTTCGATCAACTCATTAAGCTGCAGGTTGACGGAGGATGTCGGATCGTTGACCCACCCGTGGTGGCTGTCTCCCAGGGTCGCGATGCCTTCATCATACAAATTTTCGCACAAGAATTTGAGCTGAGCAATGTCGTGTCGCTTAGGCGAATACTCATCCATATCATCCCCTCCGTAAGTCTTAATTGCGGTGTGATAACACTATGTGAGTAAGCTGATTTACATCATGAACGGAGGCAGCTTAACGGTGGTTAAATAAACTTCCCGTAAAATGAATATAAATCATTTTTTCGCGTTTGGCCTGCAGTTATTACGTAAACTTACAATTCATCCGCAGTTGATGGACGTGAGTTATCAATGATGTCGAAGATTAAACCCCGCGCCGTCACTCGAAACCGGACGCTGTCGTTGATGATATCTTCGCTGTTGATATCCAGACAGGCATTAAAAATGCCCCACTTATAGCGATAACTCATTGAATAACCGCCGTCACCTTGTGGCACTATATCAAGTATTTCTAATGAATCCTCGGCATAGCGTGCGCTTTCAGAATAAAAACTGAGTCCGCTGGTCAGCGCCGGCACTAACTCCGCTATATTGTCATTAATCACTTTCTTTAATTTTTTAACAGAAAGTGCGTTCACTTCCAGGCTACAGGCAAGGGTAACAAGCATTAATCTCGGCCAACAGCAATGTTATCTGCTTATCTTACTCCTTTTCCGGCCTCGTCGGTAAATTTTTCGATTTACCGCAGTTCTTTACCCTATGCCAACATTTCTGTCGAACGGGAATATCCCTGAGGTTGATAAGGGGGAACGTGGCGGGGGAGAGCGCGCTGCGCGGGGCTGTTACGTTCCGTTGCATTAATTGGCACGGCAGAGCTTGAGACGTCGCAGTGAGTGTGATGTTATATTATAACCATTAATTCATCGCGTTGATCACGACATTGACTCCCTCTTCACAACATGACGCCGCGTCGTCACTGAATTCGCTGTTTACCACCTCCGCTGCCGTGCGCTGTGCGGGGGCCGTTGCGCTGCTGGCCCTGCTGTGGCTCGGCATTTTCTGGGCGGTGTCGCTGCCATGATTACCTTGCGTCAGCTGGCGATAGGCTATGGGGCCACGCCGCTTTTCCCGCCGCTGAGCGGGCAGTTTACCGCCGGATCGCTCACTGCGGTGGTGGGCGTCAACGGGGCAGGTAAGTCGACGCTGCTGAAAACCTTCGCCGGATTGTTGCCGCCGTTGGGAGGCAGCCTGAGTTTTAGCGGCGGAAAGCCACCGCGCAGAGCGTATTTACCGCAGCAGGCGGAGCTGGACCGGCAGTTCCCCATCGCGGTGAGCGATCTGGTGGCGATGGGCTGTTGGCCGCAAAGCGGCATGTTCGGCGGCATGAACAAGCGTGCGGCGAGCCAGGTCAATGAGGCGCTGGCGAACGTTGGCATGAGTGCGCTGGCGCACAGCCCGGTGGGCGAGCTGTCTGGCGGCCAGCTGCAGCGAGTGCTGTTTGCACGCCTGCTGGTCCAACAGGCGCCGCTGATCCTGCTGGATGAGCCTTTTACCGGCATCGACAGCGCCACCACGCAAATTTTGCTGCAGGTGATTGCGCAGCTGCACCGGCAGGGGAGAACGGTGATCGCCGTGCTGCACGATATGTCGATGGTTGCCGAGCATTTTCCGCAGGCGCTGTTGCTGACGCCGCAGGCTTGCCACTGGGGCGCGGCCGAGCGAGTGCTGGAGCAGGTGCCGAGGTATCACGCCACTGAACGGCAGCCGGATCTGCGGGCGGTGTCGCCATGATGCTGTGGCATGCGCTTATCGATCCTTTCCTCTCTTTCGGTTTTATGCGCCGCGCGTTCATGGCGTGCCTGGCGTTGTCGCTCAGCGCCGCCCCGCTGGGCGTGTTTCTGCTGCTGCGCCGCATGAGCCTGGTAGGGGATGCCTTGTCACACGCGGTGTTGCCGGGCGCGGCGATCGGCTATCTGATCTCCGGCATGTCGCTGGTGGCGATGGGCGTGGGCGGCTTTATTGCCGGGCTGGCGGTAGCGATGCTGTCCGGCCTGGTGAGCCGCCGCACGCCGCTGAAAGAGGATGCCAGCTTCGCCGGGTTCTATCTGGGGTCGTTGGCGCTGGGAGTCACGCTGGTCTCGCTGCGCGGTTCCAGCGTGGATCTGCTGCACGTGCTGTTCGGTTCGATTCTGGCGGTGGATGCACAGGCCATGGTGATGGTCGGTGCGATCGCCTCGGTTTCGCTGCTGGCGCTGGCGGCGCTGTATCGTGCGTTGGTGATTGAATCCTTCGACGTGACTTTTCTGCGCGTCAACGCGCCGCGCCGCTTGGCGCTGATCCACGGCCTGTTTCTGGCGCTGGTGGTGGTCAATCTGGTGGCGGGATTCCAGATCCTTGGCACCTTAATGTCGGTGGGGCTGATGATGTTGCCCGCCGCCAGCGCGCGCTTCTGGGCGCGCAATCTGCCGCAGACGCTGGCGACGGCGATGGGCATCGGCGCGCTTTCCAGCGTGATTGGGCTGGTGTGGTC
This sequence comes from Serratia sp. 2880STDY5682894, assembly GCF_001537385.1. NCBI lineage: Bacteria > Pseudomonadati > Pseudomonadota > Gammaproteobacteria > Enterobacterales > Yersiniaceae > Serratia > Serratia sp. 2880STDY5682894. Next base: position 156,474 of record NZ_FCJA01000006.1, read on the forward strand.
CTATTACGCTTCGCTGCCTGCCGGCCCGGCGATCGTGCTCAGCGCCAGCGTCATCTTTTTCGTCTCGATCCTGTTTGGAACGCGCGGAGGCATTTGCGCCTTCGTGCGCCGTTGAGAAGTGCCATTTGCAAGGAGAAAGTATGAAACGTTTACCTATATCGCTGGCGGTCGCTGCTCTGCTGGCCAGCCCATGGGCGATGGCGAAGACCGTTGACGCCGTCGCCAGCTTTTCCATTCTGGGCGATATCGTCAAACAGGTGGGCGGCGATCACGTCAAGGTCAGCACGCTGGTGGGGGCGGATGGCGATCCGCACAGCTTCGAGCCCTCGCCGCAGGACGGCAAGAAGCTGGCTCAGGCTGATGTGGTGTTCGTCAGCGGCCTGAGGCTGGAAGGGTGGATCGATCGCCTGGTCAGCGCCTCGGGTTATAAAGGGCAGGTGATCACCGCTTCACAGGGGATCAGCACTCGTCAGATGGAAGAGGACGGGAAACCGATTACCGATCCTCACGCCTGGAACAGCATGAAAAACGGCGTACAGTACGCTACCAACGTGATGAATGCCCTGATTGCCGCCGATCCCGAGGATGCCAACTATTTTCGTCAGCGCGGAGCCGACTATATTCAGCAGCTGCAAAAGCTGGATCTGTGGGCCAAAACCCAGTTCGCGGCAGTACCGCCACAGAAACGTAAGGTGCTGACCAGCCATGATGCTTTTGGCTACTTTGGGCAAGAGTATGGCGTCACCTTCCTTGCCCCGGTCGGATTTTCCACCGAGGCAGAAGCCAGCGCCAGCGACGTGGCGGGCCTGATCAAACAGATCAAGCAGGAAAAGGTTAACGCTTACTTTATCGAAAATCAGACCGATCCGCGGCTGGTGAAACAGATTGCCGCCGCCACCGGTGCCAAGGCGGGCGGCGAGCTGTACCCTGAAGCGCTCTCCCGCGCGGGCGGCCCGGCGGCCACCTATGAGCAGGCGTTCAAGCACAATGTCGACGCGCTGCTGAGCAGCATGAAGTAATCTCCGCCCCCGCCTGCCGGCGGGGGACGGCTTGTAGGCACTTTCTCGCCATAAAAAAAGCCCCGTTGAGCAGCAACGGGGCTTTGCGACAGATGACACTTTGGAGTTAACGCTTTTTCTTACGTCCCTGTACCGCTTTGAATCGCGGATTGCTTTTACAGATCACATAGATGCGGCCACGACGACGCACGACTTTGCAATCCGGGTGGCGATTTTTCGCCGAACGCAATGAACTCAATACCTGCATGGGGGTTCCTTGTTACTTATTGCCGATAAAGCGGCCAAAGCGCTGCTGGAAGCGCGCCGTGCTGCCTTCTTTGGAATAGTCTTTCTGCTTGCCGGTGTAATACGGGTGCGAAGCGGAAGAGACGTCGAGGGTGACATACGGCCAGCTTTCGCCGTCCAGTTCGATGGTGCGATCGGTTTTGATGGTCGATCCCACTTTGAAGTAGGCATTGGCGCTGACGTCGTGGAAGACCACGGTGCGGTAATCGGGGTGGATGCCGGGTTTCATAATGGCTCTCTCGTGTAATGTTATACTATAACAATAATTATGCGCCGACCTGGCATCACGATCAAGCGCAAATTGCACACAAGAGTGAATTAATGAGAACGGTTTGCATTAAGCAACTGAAGCAAAAGAAAAAGGCCGCATGCGCGGCCTTTTCGATTATCGGGTGGAGCTCACATCACTGAGCGATCAGTGGTGCTCTACCGGATGGCTGTGTTCCAGGTCCTCGTTCTTCTTGCTGAAGCGGCGGCGAACCACCACGAAGAACACCGGTACGAAGAAGATCGCCAAGACGGTGGCGGTGATCATCCCGCCCATTACGCCGGTACCTACCGCGTTCTGTGCGCCGGAGCCTGCACCGCTGCTGATAACCAGCGGCAGAACCCCGAGGATGAAGGCCAGAGACGTCATCAGGATTGGACGCAGACGCATACGCACCGCTTCCAACGTCGCTTCGATCAGGCCTTTGCCTTCTTTCTCCATCAGGTCTTTGGCGAATTCCACGATCAGGATGGCGTTCTTCGCCGACAGGCCTATGGTGGTCAGCAGCCCCACCTGGAAGTACACGTCGTTGTTCATGCCGCGCATCGTCGCGGCCAGCAACGCACCGATAACCCCCAGCGGCAATACCAGCATGACCGAGAACGGCACGGACCAGCTTTCATACAGCGCCGCCAGACACAGGAACACCACCAGAATCGAGATGGCGTACAGCGCCGGCGCCTGGTTGCCCGACAGACGTTCCTGATAGGACATGCCGGTCCAGTCGTAACCGATGCCGCTTGGCAGTTTGGACGCCAGCTGTTCCATCAGGTTCATCGCTTCACCGGTACTCTTGCCCGGTGCGGCCTGGCCCAGAATTTCCATCGACGGCAAGCCGTTATAGCGTTCCAGACGCGGTGAGCCGTATTCCCATTTCGCCGAAGAGAAGGCGGAGAATGGCACCATCTGGCCGCTCGTACCGCGCACGTACCATTTGTTGATGTCTTCCGGCAGCATACGGAACGGCGCCTCGGCCTGTACGTACACTTTCTTCACACGACCGCGGTCGATGAAGTCGTTGACGTACGAACCACCCAGGGCGGTGCTCAGCGTGCTGTTGATGGTGGTGATGCTGACGCCCAGCGCCTTGGCTTTCTCCTGATCGACGATCAGTTTGAACTGCGGCGTATCTTCCAGGCCGTTCGGGCGCACGCCAACCAGCACGTCCGGATGTTGAGCAACCATGCCCAACAGCTGGTTACGTGCTTCGGTCAGTTTCTCGTGCCCCAGGCCGCCCTGGTCAATCAGCTCGAAGTCGAAGCCGGTTGCGGTACCGAGTTCGATAATCGCCGGCAGGTTGAACGGGAATACCAGGCCTTCTTTAATCTGCGAGAACGCGCCCATGGCACGGCCCGCGATCGCTTCGACCTTGTTCCCGGCCCCTGGACGCTCGCCCCAGTCTTTCAGGCTGACGAATGCCAGGCCGTTGTTCTGGCCGTTACCGTTGAAGCCGAAGCCCGCGACGGTAAACACCGAAACCACGTTGTCCTTTTCCTTGTTCAGGAAGTAGTCGGAGACTTCTTCCAGCACTTTGTTGGTGCGGGACTCGGTGGCGCCGGCAGGCAGCTGCACCATGGTCAACAGGATGCCCTGATCTTCGTCCGGCAGGAACGAGGAAGGCAGGCGCAGGAACAGCAGGCCCATGCCAACCACGATCAGCAGGTAGATGATCAGATAGCGGCCGGTGCTGCGCAGGATGTTGCCCACGCTGTCGGTATAGTGATGCGTGCTCTTCTCGAACATGCGGTTAAACCAGCCGAAGAAGCCTGTTTTAACTCCGTGATCGCCTTTCGGGATCGGTTTGAGCATGGTGGCGCACAGCGCCGGCGTCAGGATCAAGGCCACCAGCACCGACAGCGCCATCGCGGACACGATGGTGATCGAGAACTGGCGATAGATGGCGCCGGTTGAACCGCCGAAGAACGCCATCGGCACGAATACTGCCGACAGCACCATGGCGATACCCACCAGCGCGCCCTGGATCTGGCCCATCGATTTACGGGTCGCTTCTTTCGGCGGCAGCCCCTCTTCGGACATGACGCGCTCGACGTTTTCCACCACCACGATGGCGTCATCCACCAGCAGGCCGATCGCCAACACCATGCCGAACATCGTCAGGGTGTTTATCGAGAAGCCGAACGCCGCAAGGATCGCAAAGGTCCCCAGCAGTACCACCGGCACCGCGATGGTTGGGATCAGCGTCGCGCGGAAGTTCTGCAGGAACAGATACATCACCAGGAATACCAGGATGATGGCTTCGATCAGCGTTTTCACCACTTCGTTGATGGAGATTTTAACGAACGGGGTGGTGTCGTACGGATAAACCACTTTCATCCCTTGCGGGAAGAATGGCGCCATCTTGGCCAACTCGTCTTTCACACCTTTGGCGGTGTTCAGGGCGTTGGCACCGGTAGCCAGTTTGATACCCAGACCGGCGGCAGGCTTGCCGTTATAGCGAGCGGTAACCGCGTAGCTTTCCGCGCCGCGCTCGATGTGAGCGACGTCGCGCAGGCGCACCTGGGAACCGTCGGTATTCACCTTCAGCAGGATCTTGCCGAACTCTTCCGGCGAAGTCAGACGGGTCTGCGCGATGATCGAGGCGTTCAACTGCTGCCCCGGCACCGGCGGCAGGCCGCCCAGCTGGCCAGCGGCGATCTGGTTGTTCTGCTCGGTGATGGCGGAGGTTACGTCCGTGGTCGTCAGCTGGTAGTTGTTCAGCTTGTTCGGATCCAGCCAGATACGCATCGCGTACTGGGCACCGAACAGCTGCACTTCACCTACGCCGGACGAACGGCTGATCGGGTCCTTGATATTGGACGCCACATAGTCCGCAATATCGTCCTGAGTCATGTTCGGATCGTCGGAAACGAAGCCGGCCACCATCAGGAAGCTGCTGCTGGATTTTTCTACTTTCAGGCCCTGTTGCTGAACTTCTTGCGGCAGCAACGGGGTGGCCAACGACAGTTTGTTCTGGACCTGAACCTGCGCGATGTCAGGATCGGTGCCGGAATCAAACGTCAGGGTAATGGTGACGCTACCAGAGGAATCACTGGTGGAAGACATGTACATCAGGTTATCGATACCGTTCATGTTCTGTTCGATAATCTGCGTGACGGTATCCTGCACCGTTTTGGCATCTGCGCCCGGGTAGTTGGCGGAAATGCTCACCGCCGGCGGTGCAATAGTGGGATACTGCGCGATAGGCAGTTTCATTATTGCAAGCACCCCCGCCAACATGACGATGATGGCGATTACCCAGGCGAAAATTGGGCGATCTATAAAGAACTTAGCCATGTATTACAGGCTCCTTTTTATGACTTCTGCGCTTCAGACTGCGGCTGTTTTTGCGCCTGAGTGTCAACTTCCTGCACTTTTACCTGCGCGCCCGGATGCACTTTCATCAGGCCGGAGACGATCACGCGATCGCCAGCTTTCAGGCCATCGGTAACCAGCCATTTGTCGCCAATCGCCTGGTCTGCCTTCAGCGTACGCAGCTCAACTTTGTCGTCTGCCCCGACCACCAACGCCGTCGCGTCGCCGCGCGGGTTGCGGGTAACGCCTTGCTGAGGCACCAGCAGCGCATCGCTGCGCACGCCTTCGTCCAGACGGGCGCGCACGAACATGCCCGGCAACAGCGTATCGTTCGGGTTAGGGAACAGGGCGCGAATGGTGATGGAGCCGGTGGTCTCATCGACGGTGACGTCAGAGAATTCCAGCGTGCCTTCCTGCGCGTATTCAGCGCCGTTTTCCAGCATCAGTTTCACCTTGGCCTTGCCGTTTTCCTGCTTCAGCGCGCCGCTGGCCAGTTCTTGCTTCAGGCGCAGGAAGTCGGTGCTCGACTGGGTGACGTCGACATACATCGGATCCAACTGTTGCACGGTAGACAGGGCGGTCGCCTGGCCGTTGCTGACCAGCGCGCCTTCGGTCACGGCGGATTTGCCGATGCGGCCGGAGATCGGGGAGGTCACCTTGGTGTACGCCAGGTTGATGCGCGCGGTTTCCACGGCGGCCTTGGCGGCCACCACGGCGGCATCCGCCTGCTGCAGCGTGGAGACGGCGTTGTCGTAGTCCTGCTTACTGATGTAGCTGGTACCCAGCAATGGCTTGTAGCGGTTTACCGTCACGCGCGCGATGGAAGCGCTGGCCTGTGCTTTGGCCAAATCGCCTTTTGCGCTGTCGTAGCTGGCCTGATAGGTGGCGGGATCGATTTGGTACAGGGACGTCCCGGCCTTGATATCGCTGCCTTCAACGAAATTGCGCTTCAGGATGATGCCGCTGACCTGAGGGCGAACTTCGGCGATACGATACGCAGCGGTACGGCCAGGAAGATCGGTAGTGATGTTGAGAGGCTCGGCCTTCAAGGTCACCACGCCCACTTCAGGAGCCTGCTGGTGGGCGCCTTGCTGTTGGGTTTCTTTATCGTTACATCCTGTTAGCACTAAGCTGCCTGAAAGCATCAGAACGGCCGCCAGAGGCGTTAACCCTCTGTTTTTGTTCATAGAAAAACCTCAAGTGTCCGATTTCAAAATGATCAATGGATCACAAGCTTTAAAACCCATTGCTGCGTTAATTATATGTGCGTGCTATGGTACATACATTCGCGAATGTATGTAAATCACACTCCCCCTAAATAACAATGCCATGGCACGAAAAACCAAACAGCAGGCGCAAGAAACCCGACAGCAAATCCTTGATGCTGCGGTGAGAGAGTTCTCTGAACGTGGCGTTGCTGCAACGTCACTGACAGATATTGCCACCGCTGCCGGGGTTACGCGTGGAGCCATCTACTGGCACTTCAAGAATAAGGTAGACCTGTTTAATGAAGTTTGGTAATCTACCGAGCCGAAAATTGACCAGCTCGAAACAGAGTATCAGGCAAAGTTTCCCGATAATCCACTGCGGGTTATCCGAGAAATTCTGATTTACATTCTGACGTCTACGGTTGAAGACGGCCGTAGACGGGCGTTGATGGAAATTATATTCCACAAATGCGAGTTTGTCGGTGAAATGATGCCATTGCTGGATTCGCGCAAGGTGCTGTACCTCGCCGGCTACGAACGCATTGAAGCGGTGCTGTATAACTGCATTCACCACGAGCAATTGCCCGCCGATTTACATACCCGCCGTGCGGCGATCATCCTGCGCGGTTATATCACCGGCCTGATGGAAAACTGGCTGTTTATGCCGGAAAGTTTCGATCTGCGGGCCGAAGCCGAAGCGCTGGTGGACGCGTTTCTGGAGATGCTGCAGTTTTGCCCCACCTTGCGCCTCAAACCCGATGCGGCGACGCCTGACGCCGACCGCCTTCCTTTATAAGGAGAGATTTCATGTCATCCATCGTTCTCATCGCCAATGGCGCCGCCTATGGCCATGAATCCTTGTTCAATGCGCTGCGGTTGGCCATCGCCATGAAAGAGCAGCAGAGTAGCCTCGACCTGCGGCTGTTTCTGATGTCCGACGCGGTGGTGGCCGGGCTGGCCGGGCAGCAGCCGCACGAAGGGTATCACCTGCAGCAGATGCTGGAGATCCTCACCGCGCAGCAGGTGCCGGTCAAGCTGTGCAAGACCTGTGCCGACGCGCGCGGCGTCAGCCGCTTGCCGCTGGCGGACGGCGTGGCGATCGGCACGCTGGTCGAGCTGGCGCAGTGGACGCTGGCGGCGGAGAAAGTGCTGACTTTCTGATTTCGCGACAACGGGACATCACCGGCAACGCTTTTGTTGTTCGTTGCCCGCCGGCGATCGTGATAATCTTCAGGCTTCTTTACCGATCCGAAGCCAAATCATGCATCGCTGGTTGACTCTGCCTTCTCTGGCGCCGCTCACGTTTGTCGGCGCATGCCGGCGGCGCATCGCCGCCGCGACACTCCTTTTCCTGATTTTTGCGTGCTGCTTGCCGGCACAGGCGGCGCTGAACGGCGATCTGCCGCAGCGCAGCGAAGTGCAAAGCCAGCTGGAAACGCTGAACAAGCAAAAAGCCCTGACGCCGGTCGAAAAGCTCTCCCAACAGGATTTAACCCGTACGCTGGAGCTGCTGGACGCCATCGAGCGCAACCGGCAGGACGCCGCACAGCTTAAACAGCAGGTGCAGCAGGCGCCGGCGAAGCTCAATCAGGTCACCGCCGAACTGGATGCGCTGAAGCGGCCGACGGACAACGCGGCCGCGCGCGCCGCACTGTCGCTGCGCCAGCTGGAAAGCCGGCTGTATCAAACGCTCGACGAGCTGCAAAGCGCGCAGGAGAGCCTCTCCACCTACAACAGCCAACTGGTGTCGCTGCAAACCCAGCCTGAACGGGTGCAGAGCACCATGTACGCCGCTTCGCAGCGTCTGCAGGAGATCCGCAGCCAGCTCAGCGGCCAGACGCCGGGGCAAGATTCGCTGCGCAACAGCCAGCAGGTGATGCTGAACACCGAACAGGCGCTGCTCAACGCGCAGCTGGAGCTGCAGCGCAAGAGCCTGGAAGCCAATACCACGCTACAAGATCTGCTGCAAAAACAGCGCGATTACACCACGGCGCATATCGACGCGCTGGATCGGTCGGTGCAGCTGCTGCAGGAGCTCGTCAACAGCAAGCGCCTGACGCTGTCTGAAAAAACCGCCAAAGAGGCGCAGAACCCGGAAGACGCCACCGATATCCAGCACGATCAGTTGGTCAGCAAGCAGCTGGACGTCAACCGCCAGCTGAGCCAGCAGCTGATCGCCGCCACCGAAGAGAGCAACACCCTGTTCCAGCAGAATATTCGGGTCAAAAACTGGCTCGATCGCGGTCTGCAGGCGGAACGTAACCTGAAAGAGCAGATTCAGGTTCTGAAGGGCAGCCTGGTGCTGTCGCGCATTCTGTATCAGCAGCAGCAGAGCCTGCCGCAGGGCACGCTGCTGGCGGATATAGACACGCGCATCGCCGATCTGCGGCTGGAGCAGTTCGATATCAATCAGCAACGCGACGATCTGTTCAAGGGGGAGGATTACATCAATCAGCTGGTGGCCGAAAGCAAGGAAAAGGCCGGCCCGGAAGTGATCGATGCGCTGAACGAAATTGTCGACATGCGCCGCGAGCTGCTGGATCAGCTGAACAAGCAGCTCAGCAACCAGCTGTCATTATCGATCAACCTGCAGATCAACCAGCAGCAGCTGACCAGCGTCTACGGTTCGTTGCAGGATACGCTGACCCAGCAGATTTTCTGGGTCAACAGCAACAAGCCGGTCGATCTGGCGTGGCTGAAGGCGATGCCGGAGGCGGTGCGCGATCAGCTCGCCGGGCTCGATATCAAATTCGATGGCGGCAAGTTATTGCAGGGCGGTTTGAATGCGCTGGTGTTCCTGATCCCGATGCTGCTGGCGATCGGGCTATTGCGCTGGCGCTACCGGCTGATCGACGGCCATCTGCAAAAGCTGGCCAACGACGTGGGGCAGCTTAAACGCGATGGCCAGCTGCATACGCCGAAGGCCATCGCGCTGACCTTGCTGAAGGTGTTGCCCGGCGCCGCGCTGCTGCTCGGCGTCGGTTTCTGGATGTATCGCGCGGACTTCGGCATCAGCGACTTTATCTGGGCGCTGTCGCAGCAGCTGGCGCTGTCATGGCTGGTATTCGGTTTCAGCTACCGCATGCTGAAACCGGGCGGCATCGCCGAGCGGCATTTTAACTTCGGCGCCAACCTGTGCGCACATTACCGCCGCCAGACGCTGCGGCTGGGGCTGGCGCTGCAGCCGCTGATCTTCTGGTCGGTCTTGGGCGAAAAAGCGCCGCTGCGCCTGGTGGAGGACGTCATCGGCCAGATCGTGGTGATGTTGACGCTGGCGCTGCTCACGGTGCTGGTGTTCCCGCTGTGCCGCGACAGCTGGCGTGAAAAGGGCTCGCACGCCGTGCGGCTGGTGGTGGTCACCGCGCTCGCCGCCACGCCGCTGATCCTGCTGGGGCTGATGTTCGCCGGCTACTTCTATACCACGCTGCGGCTGGCCAGCCGTTGGATAGACAGCCTGTATCTGTTCTTCCTGTGGAATATCGTGTACCTGACCGCGCTGCGCGGCCTGAGCGTGGCGGCGCGGCGTCTGGCCTACCGGCGCGCGTTGGCGCGGCGGCAAAACGTGGCGAAGGAGGGGGCCGAAGGCGGTGAAGCCGTGGTGGAAGAGCCGCCGCTGGCGCTCGATCAGATCAACCAGCAGTCGCTGCGTCTGACCACCCTGGTGCTGTTTGCTATCTTCGCCAGCGCCTTCTACGCCATTTGGTCGGATCTGGTGACGGTCATCGCTTACCTGGACAGCATCACGCTGTGGCATTACACCAGCACCGTGGCGGGCAGCAGCGTGTCGCAGGCGGTGACGCTGGGCAACATGATGGTGGCGATCGCCGCGGTGATCGTCGCCTACGTGCTCACCCGCAACCTGCCCGGTTTGCTGGAGGTGGTGGTGCTGTCGCGGCTGCAGCTGCGGCAGGGGGCATCCTATGCCATCACCACCGTGCTCACTTACCTGATCACCGCCGTGGGCGCCGTGGTTGCGCTGGGATCGCTGGGCGTCTCCTGGGACAAACTGCAATGGCTGGCCGCCGGTCTGACGGTCGGGCTGGGCTTCGGCCTGCAGGAAATCTTCGCCAACTTCGTCTCCGGCCTGATCATTCTGTTCGAACGCCCGATCCGCATCGGCGATACTATCACCATCGGCACCTTCTCCGGTTCGGTCAGCAAGATCCGCATTCGCGCCACCACCATTACCGACTTCGATCGCAAAGAGGTGATCATTCCGAACAAGGCGTTCGTCACCGAGCGGTTGATCAACTGGTCACTGTCCGACACCATCACCCGCGTGCTGATCAAGGTGGGCGTGGCCTACGGTTCCGATCTCGACAAGGTGAAAAAGGTGCTGCTGCAGGCGGCGCATGACAACCCGCGGGTGATGACCGATCCCGAACCGCAGGTGTTCTTCCTCAACTTCGGCGCCAGCACGCTGGATCACGAGCTGCGGCTGTATGTGCGCGAACTGCGCGATCGCAGCTACACCGTGGACGAGCTGAACCGCTCAATCGATCGTTTGTGTCGGGAAAACGACATCGACATCGCTTTCAACCAGCTGGAGGTCTATCTGCATAACCAGCAGGGCAACGAAGTGCAGGAAGTGAAAAGAACGCTGTCGCCGGATGAAGGCGGCCAGACGGCGGGCTGATAAGCGTTGAAAGACGAAAGGGACAGCGGCGCTGTCCCTGCTTACTGTCCGGCAGGCAGATAGGGAGAGGTGACGCCGGCGCGCTGCAGCTTTTCCTGATAGTCCCGTTTGACGATATCCAGCGCCGCCAGCGCGGTGGCCGGATCGATCTCGTTGCACTCCAGCAGGTAAATCAAGTCTACCGCCAGCTGCAGTTCGGGTGACGCGTTTTCCAGAGACATAGCACCTGCGCTTATATTAATTAATGGGATGAATAACTCGCGTACCGGCAGAGTATAGTGAACCCGGCGCGCAACCGGGAATAATCATTAAAATATTGTGATAAATCTTCAAAAACCGTTTTCTTTGCGCTCGATATTGCGTTCGATGCGCGCCAGCGCCTGGCGGCAACGCATCAGTCTCCCCTCCAGCGCCGCCAGCTCGTGCTGCAGCTTTTGCTGCGCCGCCAGCGTGGTCTGGCGCCCCAGCAGGCTTTCCCGATCCTGAATCATACCGATCAGCCGGCGTTCGTAGTCCTGATGCTCTGCCAGCTTGTGGTACAGATCGGCCTCGGGGGCTTCTTTCGGCTGGTTCTTGCGCCGCAGCGCCTGGGTTGCCAGCTCGCGCTGCAGGGCGGCGATCTGAGCCACCAGTTTTTCGGCCAGAAAGGCCACCTGGCTGGTGCGGCTGTCGTTGGCGGCGCTTTGCAGCTGGGCGAAATTCTTCTCCACCTCGGCCTGGTAGTCGCGCAGCCGCGTGCCGCGATTGGCGAACAGGGCGGCGTCGAAGCGCGCCTGCGGGATTGGCACATCGCCGCGCGGGGTCACTTCGGCCGCCAGCGCCGCGATCTGCTGTGCCAACACCTGTAATAGACGCTGAGTGCTCACATAAGCTCCCTCTTGATTTCAACAGGCGTAAGCTTGCCCGCGATCCTGCCGTGAAACAAGCGCCGCACGCATATTCCGCCGGCGCGGCGCCGATGCTACAGTAGGCGGCAACCGATTGAGGAGCGAAGAGCCGCATGACGCGTGGGTTATTGATCATTTTAGGCTGGCTGGCGGTGGTGCTGGCAACGTTGGGCGTGGTGCTGCCGCTGCTGCCGACCACGCCGTTCCTGCTGTTGGCCGCCTGGTGCTTCGCCCGCTCTTCGCCGCGCTTTCATCACTGGCTGCTGCACCGCTCCTGGTTCGGTCCCTACCTGCGCCACTGGCAGCAGCATCGCGCGCTGCCGCCGGGGGCGAAATGGAAGGCGGTGCTGGTGATCGTGCTCACCTTCGCCTGTTCGCTGTGGCTGGTGAAAATCTGGTGGGTGCGCGGGCTGTTGCTGCTGATGCTGGCCATTTTGCTGACCTTTATGCTGCGCCTGCCGGTTATTGACCTGTCGCAACAAAAACAGCGCTGATTGTGCCTTAAACTCCCCAATAGCTTTCAAGCCGCAGCCAGGCGACAAACGCAGGCATCCCCGGGAGCTTACTTAGGTAAGTGACCGGGGGGAATGCGTGCAGTCAACAACGCTGCGGGTTGAAAGATGCAGGGGAGAGTTGCATTTGTCCGCCAGTTTGCATAGATTTGAGCGTTTTCGTGCGCGGATCGCCTGCCATTTCTTCTCCGGTGTGTTTCACCCGGGGGCGGTGGGTGAGCGGCGCGCCGGTTTTCAGGCAGTTTTATCAGGCAACAATTATGACCGCTACTGCGCAGCAGCTTCAGTTTATTAAAGACAGTATCAAAACCATCCCGGATTATCCGAAGCCGGGCATCCTGTTCCGCGACGTGACCAGCCTGCTGGAAAACCCGTTGGCCTACGCCGCCAGCATTGAGCTGCTGGTTGAGCGCTATCGCGAAGCGGGCGTGACCAAGGTGGTGGGTACCGAAGCGCGTGGTTTCCTGTTCGGCGCGCCCGTCGCGCTGGCATTGGGCGTCGGTTTCGTGCCGGTACGTAAACCGGGCAAACTGCCGCGCGCCACGCTCAGCGAAAGCTATGAGCTGGAGTACGGCACCGACAAGCTGGAGATCCACACCGACGCCATCACCGCGGGTGACAAAGTGCTGGTGGTGGACGATCTGCTGGCGACCGGCGGCACCATCGAAGCGACCACCAAACTGATCCGCCGCCTGGGCGGTGAAGTGAAAGACGCCGCGTTCATCATCAACCTGCCGGATCTGGGCGGGGAAGCGCGTCTGAACAAGCTGGGCATCGACTGCTACTGCCTGGTGGACTTCGCCGGCCATTGAGGCGGCATCGCCCCTTGGGCACAACGGCCTCGCGGATCGCCGCGGGGCTGTGTTAGCATGACCCTCCAGATTCCTCGACTTCTCCGGTATTAATGAGCTATCAGGTTCTCGCCCGTAAGTGGCGCCCTCAAACGTTCGCAGACGTGGTCGGCCAGGAACATGTCCTGACCGCGCTGGCCAACGGCCTCTCGCTGGGGCGGATCCATCACGCCTATCTGTTCTCGGGCACCCGCGGCGTGGGGAAAACCACCATCGCGCGCCTGCTGGCCAAAGGCCTGAACTGTGAAACCGGCATCACCGCCACGCCGTGCGGCCAATGCGACAACTGCCGCGAGATCGAGCAGGGGCGCTTCGTCGATCTGATCGAGATCGACGCCGCTTCCCGAACCAAGGTGGAAGATACCCGCGATCTGCTGGACAACGTCCAGTACGCGCCGGCGCGCGGCCGCTTCAAGGTCTACCTGATCGACGAAGTGCACATGCTCTCGCGCCACAGCTTCAACGCGTTGCTGAAGACGCTGGAAGAGCCGCCGCCGCACGTCAAATTCCTGTTGGCCACCACCGATCCGCAAAAGCTGCCGGTGACCATTCTCTCGCGCTGCCTGCAGTTCCACCTCAAGGCGCTGGACGTCGATCAGATCCGCCAGCAGCTGGAAACGGTGCTGACGGCGGAGCAGATCACCAGCGACGCCCGTGCGCTGCAGCTGCTGGCGCGCGCCGCCGACGGCAGCATGCGCGATGCGCTGAGCCTGACCGATCAGGCGATCGCCATGGGGCAGGGGCAGGTGACCGCCGCCACCGTCAGCCAGATGCTCGGCACGCTCGATGACGAGCAGCCGCTGGCGATCCTCGAAGCGCTGGTCAGCGCCGACGGCGAAAAGGTGATGGCGCAGGTCGCGCAGGCCGCTTCGCGCGGCGTGGACTGGGAAAACCTGCTGGTGGAGACGCTGGCGCTGCTGCACCGCATTGCGATGGTGCAGCTGCTGCCTTCGATGCTCGACAACCACTACGCGGCCGTGGAACAACGGCTGCGCGAGCTGGCGCGCACTTTGCCGCCGGCCGATGTGCAACTTTACTACCAGACGCTGCTGGTGGGCCGCAAAGAGCTGGCCTATGCGCCGGATCGCCGCATGGGGGTTGAGATGACCCTGCTGCGCGCGCTGGCGTTTCACCCGAAAGCGGTGATCCCGGAGCCGGTGGCGTTGGTGCAGACCGCGCCGGCGCCGATGGCGCAGCCGCAGGCCGCCGCAGCGCAACAGCCACCGCAGTTTCAGGACGCGCCGCCGCCGCTAGGGCAGCCGGCCGCGCCACCGCGACAATCATCGACCCCATTACCGGATGCCACCGCCCAGCTGTTGAAAGCGCGGTCCCAGCTGCAGCGGCAGCAGGGAGCATCCACACCAAAAAAGAATGAGCCGGCGGCGCCAGGAATAGCGCGGCCGGCAAATTCGGCGCTGGGGCGTTTGGCTTCCGTGACCGAGCGTAGCCAGCAGCGTCTGGCAGAGAAGAAGGTGCCGGAAAAACCGGCCAAGCCGGAAGCCTATCGCTGGCGCGCGCAGACCGAGCCGGAAGCGGCGCCGGAACCGCTGGCGACGCCGAAAGCGCTGCGCACGGCGTTGGAGCACGAGAAAACGCCGGAGCTGGCCGCCAAGCTGGTGGTGGAGTCGCTGGAGCGCGACGCCTGGGCGGCGGAAATCGACAGGCTGAAGATCCCGAAACTGGTGCAGCAGCTGGCGTTGAACGCCTTCAAGCAGCAGCCGGAAGCGGGCAAGATTTGCCTCCATCTGCGGTCTTCGCAGCGTCATCTGAATTCGCCTTCGGCGCAGAAGACGTTGGCCGAAGCGCTCGGTGAGCTGTACGGCAGCCCGATCGAGCTGACCGTGATAGAGGACGATAATCCGGCGGAGCGCACCCCGCTGGAGTGGCGACAAGCCATCTATGAAGAAAAGCTGGCGCAGGCGCGCCAGTCCATCGTTGCGGATACCCATATTCAGACGCTGTGCCGGTTCTTCGACGCGGATCTGGATGAAGAGAGTATTCGCCCCCTTTAAACGCCGCGCGAGGTGCGCGGCCCTAGCGACGAGAGACGACTATGTTTGGTAAAGGCGGTCTGGGCAACCTGATGAAGCAAGCCCAGCAAATGCAAGAAAAAATGCAGCAGATGCAGGAAGAAGTCGCCAAATTGGAAGTGACCGGCGAATCTGGCGCGGGCCTGGTGAAAGTCACCATCAACGGCGCGCACAACTGCCGCCGCGTGGAGATCGATCCTAGCCTGATGGAAGACGACAAAGACATGCTGGAAGATCTGATCGCCGCCGCGTTTAACGACGCCGCGCGCCGCATCGAAGAGACCCAGAAAGAGAAAATGGCTTCCGTCTCCAGCGGCATGCAGTTGCCGCCTGGCTTCAAGATGCCGTTCTGATGCAAACCAGCCCGCTCCTTGAATCCCTGATGGAGGCGCTGCGCTGCCTGCCGGGCGTCGGCCCGAAATCGGCGCAGCGCATGGCGTTTCAGCTGCTGCAGCGCGATCGCAGCGGTGGCATGCGCCTGGCGCAGGCGTTGACGCGCGCGATGTCGGAGATCGGCCACTGCGCCGATTGCCGCACCTTCACCGAGCAGGACGTTTGCACCATCTGCGCCAATCCGCGCCGTCAGCAAAACGGCCAGATTTGCGTGGTGGAAAGCCCGGCGGATATCCACGCCATCGAGCAGACCGGCCAGTTCGCCGGGCGCTACTTTGTGCTGATGGGCCATCTGTCGCCGCTGGACGGCATCGGGCCGGGCGATATCGGTCTGGATCGCCTGGAGCAACGGCTGGAAAAGGAAAGCATCACCGAAGTGATCCTCGCCACCAACCCGACGGTGGAAGGGGAAGCGACCGCCAACTACATCGCCGAGATGTGCGGCCAGTATGGCGTGCTCGCCAGCCGTATCGCCCACGGCGTGCCGGTGGGCGGCGAGCTGGAAATGGTCGACGGCACCACGCTGTCGCATTCGCTGGCCGGGCGTCACGCCATCAAGTTCTGATGTTTTCCCGGACGGGGCCATTCGGCCCCGTCTTTTTTTTGCCAAAAATCTCCCGCCGTCCGCTTGAAAAACAAGACCCTGACCCTCATCTGATCCTCATTGTTCGATTTTGGTAGCCATTGTCTTTTGAGGTAATCAATGAGTATGAAAGGTCAAGAAACCCGCGGGTTCCAGTCTGAAGTAAAACAGCTGCTTCATTTGATGATCCATTCGCTGTACTCCAACAAAGAAATTTTCCTGCGCGAGCTGATTTCCAACGCCTCTGACGCCGCCGACAAGCTGCGTTTCCGCGCCCTGTCCGCGCCAGAGCTGTACGCCGGTGACGGCGAGCTGCGCGTACGCTTGTCCTTTGATAAAGAGCAGCGCACCCTGACCATCGCCGACAACGGCATCGGCATGCGCCGCGAAGAAGTGATCGAAAACCTCGGCACCATCGCCAAGTCCGGCACCAAAGCGTTCCTGGAATCCATCGGTTCCGACCAGGCGAAAGACAGCCAGCTGATCGGCCAGTTCGGCGTCGGTTTCTACTCGGCATTCATCGTGGCGGACAAAGTGACCGTGCGCACCCGCGCCGCCGGCGCCGCCGATGACGAAGGCGTGTTCTGGGAGTCCGCCGGCGAAGGCGACTACACCATCGCCGATATCACCAAAGAGACTCGCGGCACCGAAATCACCCTGCATCTGCGCGAAGGCGAAGAGGAGTACCTCGACGCCTGGCGCCTGCGCTCGGTGATCGGCAAATATTCCGATCACATCGCCTTGCCGGTAGAGATCGAAAGCAAAAACGAAGAAGACGATACCGTCACCTGGGAGAAGATCAACAAGGCGCAGGCCCTGTGGACCCGCAGCAAGGCGGACGTGACCGACGAAGAGTACAAAGAGTTCTACAAGCACATCGCTCACGACTTCACCGATCCGCTGAGCTGGAGCCACAACCGGGTGGAAGGCAAGCAGGAGTACACCAGCCTGCTGTATATCCCGGCGCAGGCGCCGTGGGACATGTGGAACCGCGATCACAAGCACGGCCTGAAGCTGTACGTGCAGCGCGTGTTCATCATGGACGACGCCGAGCAGTTCATGCCGAACTACCTGCGCTTCGTGCGTGGCCTGGTCGATTCCAACGATCTGCCGCTGAACGTGTCGCGCGAGATCCTGCAAGACAGCCGCGTGACGCAAAACCTGCGCGGCGCGCTGACCAAGCGCGTGCTGCAGATGCTGGATAAGCTGGCCAAAGACGACGCCGAAGGCTACCAGAAATTCTGGCAGCAGTTCGGTCTGGTGCTGAAAGAGGGCCCGGCGGAAGACAACGGCAACCAGGAAGCGATCGCCAAGCTGCTGCGCTTTGCCTCCACCCACGGCGACAGCTCGGCGCAGACCGTGTCGCTGGAAGAGTACGTCGGCCGCATGGCGGAAGGGCAGGAGAAGATTTACTACATCACCGCCGACAGCTACGCCGCCGCCAAGAGCAGCCCGCACCTGGAGCTGTTCCGCAAGAAAGGCATCGAAGTGTTGCTGCTGTCCGATCGCATCGACGAGTGGATGATGAGCTACCTGACCGAGTTCGACGGCAAGCCGTTCCAGTCGGTCAGCAAAGCGGATGAAACGCTGGATAAACTGGCGGATGAAACCGAAGAGCAGAAGGCCGCCGAGAAGCAGCTGGAACCCTTCATCGAACGCGTGAAAACCCTGCTGGGCGAACGCGTGAAGGATGTGCGCCTGACGCACCGCCTGACCGATACGCCGGCGATCGTGGTAACCGACGCCGACGAAATGAGCACCCAGATGGCCAAGCTGTTCGCCGCCGCCGGCCAGCAGGCACCGGAGGTGAAGTACATTTTCGAACTTAATCCGGAGCATGCGTTGGTCAAACGAGCATCCGACGTGGGCGATAACGAACATTTCGCCGAATGGATCGACCTGTTATTGGATCAGGCGCTGCTGGCTGAACGCGGCACGCTGGAGGATCCGAACCTGTTCATCCGTCGCATGAATAAGTTACTGTCCGCCTAAAGCTGAAGATATGCGCCCTTAACGGCACCGTTAGGGGTGCATTGCCGATTTTTCCCCGCTTTTTCTCGCCTTTTGCTTGCCCGTTTTTTTGCACATTCCGCAATCGATTTCCTTCGCGCGCCTTGAGCCTGCCCCCCCTGAAATGGTATCGTTGAGCGTTTTCGCAATTTTATAAAAACTACATAGCAAGGGGATTTACGCAATGCGTATCATTCTGCTGGGCGCTCCGGGCGCTGGTAAAGGTACTCAGGCTCAATTCATCATGGAGAAATACGGCATTCCGCAAATCTCCACCGGTGATATGTTGCGCGCAGCCGTGAAGGCCGGCAGTGAACTGGGCAAGCAGGCGAAAGAGATCATGGACGCCGGCAAGCTGGTGACCGATGAGCTGGTGATCGCGCTGGTCAAAGAGCGCATCGCTCAGGAAGATTGCCGCAAGGGCTTCCTGCTGGACGGTTTCCCACGCACCATTCCGCAGGCTGACGCGATGAAAGAAGCCGGCATCAACGTGGACTTCGTGCTGGAGTTCGACGTGCCGGACGAGCTGATCGTTGACCGCATCGTTGGCCGCCGCGTGCACGCGCCGTCCGGCCGCGTATACCACGTGAAGTTCAATCCGCCGCAGGTGGAAGGCAAAGACGACGTGACCGGCGAAGAGCTGACCACGCGCAAGGACGATCAGGAAGAGACCGTGCGCAAGCGCCTGGTGGAATACCATCAGATGACCGCGCCGCTGATCTCTTACTACAGCAAAGAAGCGGCAGCGGGTAACACCCAATACCGCAAAATCGACGGCACCCGCAAGGTCGCCGAAGTGAGCGCAGAGCTGGCGACCATCCTCGGTTGATCGCAAGCGGATTGTGCATGACGCCGGGCCTGTGGCCCGGCGTTTTTTTTTGCCGTTTTCCCGCCAAATTGTGATCGTGGCGGCTTGTTGCGGCCGTGCCCATTAATCGCCCGCGCCAAATGGCGTATAACAAGCCTGCGTTTTCACCCTCAGCAGGGAGCCGGGCATGCTCAGACAAACCAATCTTCTGGCGGAAGCCACCGCGCGCCAGATCGTCCAGCGGGCGATGGGTATCATCAGCCATTCCGTCAACGTGATGGACAGCAACGGTGTGATCATCGCCTCCGGCAACCCGCAGCGCCTGTTCCAGCGCCATGAAGGCGCGGTGCTGGCGCTGGCCGAGAATCGGGTGGTGGAAATCGACCGCGCCACCGCCGAGCATCTGAAGGGTGTGCGGCCCGGCATCAACCTGCCGTTCAGCTTTCGCAACCAGCGGGTGGGGGTGATCGGCATCTCCGGCGAACCGGCCGAGGTGCGCGCCTACGCCGAGCTGGTGAAGATGGCGGCGGAGTTGATGGTGGAGCAGGCGGCGCTGCTGGATCAGCACCAGTGGGAAAAGCGCTACCGGGAAGAGCTGGCGAACCAGCTGCTGCAGCCGCAGCCGAACACCGCGTCGCTGCAAGCGATGGCGGCGTATCTGGGATTGGATCTGCGCCAGGCGCGCATCGTGTGGATCGTCGAGCTGCAAGAGGCGCAGCCGCACCTGCTGCGCGAGCTGCTGGCGGAGCTGGAGGCCACCCAGCGCGATGCGTTGATCGCCATTACCGGCTTCAATGAAATGACCCTGCTGCGCCCGGCCTGCATGGCGCAGGGTGAATGGAGCCTGAAGCTGGAACGCCAGCAGGCGCAGCGTTTGCAAAACCAACTCAAACACCGCTTTCGGGTGCGCTTGATCGTCGGCGGTTTTTATGACGATCCGCAGAGCGCCTACCGTTCCAGCCTGACGGCGCGCGCCACCCAGGCGATGGCGCAGCGCCTGAAACTGCGTCACGCCACGCTGTTCTACCACGACTACCCGCTGCCGTCGCTGTTGTGCGATCTGGGGGAGGACTGGCGCGCGCAGGAGCTGGGGCGCCCCTGGCGGACGCTGGGCGAACAGGACGAAAAAGGCGTGCTGCGCGGCACGCTGCGCCACTATTTTTCGCAGAATTGTGATCAGACGCAGACCGCCGCGCAGCTGCATATCCACGTCAATACCCTGCGCTATCGCCTGCAGCGCATCGAAGCGATAACCGGCATGAAAATCAATCAATTAACCGACGCTCTGCGGTTGTATATCGGCATGCTGATGCACGACTGAGTTGTGCCAACCCACAAATTCCACGCTGTTCACCCGGCGATTTTTTGTTGTTTCCCCTCAGGCCAACGCCGGGCGCGCGGGATATGTTGGCCTGCACATCAACCACGGAGAAAACAACAATGACAACCGTATCCACGCTGGGGGCGCTGGTGGCGTTAGCCGTCGCCATCGTCCTGATTCTACGCAAGGTGCCACCGGCTTACGGCATGATCGCCGGCGCGCTGGCGGGCGGGCTGTGTGGCGGCGCCGACCTGGTGCAGACCGTAACGCTGATGATCGGCGGGGCGCAGGGCATCACCAACGCCGTGATGCGCATTCTGGCGGCGGGGGTGCTGGCCGGAGTGCTGATCGAATCCGGCGCGGCGCACACCATCGCCGAAACCATCGTGCGCAAGGTGGGTGAAACCCGCGCGCTGCTGGCGCTGGCGGTGGCTACACTGATCCTGACGGCGGTGGGGGTATTTATCGACGTGGCGGTGATCACCGTCGCACCGATCGCGCTGTCGATCGCCCAGAAGGCCGGCATTTCGCGCGCGGCGATCCTGCTGGCGATGATCGGCGGTGGCAAGGCCGGCAACGTGATGTCGCCCAACCCGAACACCATTGCGGCGGCGGACAACTTCCACGTGCCGCTCACTTCGGTGATGATGGCCGGCATCGTGCCGGGGCTGTGTGGCCTGGTGGTGGCCTATCTGCTGGCGCGTCGCCTGAGCGATAAAGGCAGCAAAGTGATGGCCGAAGAGCTGACTCAGCATGCCGAAGGGGCGCGGCCGGGCTTCGCTGCGGCGATCAGCGCGCCGCTGGTCGCGATCCTGCTGCTGTCGCTGCGGCCGATCGCCGGTATCGCCGTCGATCCGCTGATCGCGCTGCCGGCCGGCGGGTTGGCGGGCGCGCTGCTGATGGGGCGTATCCGCCAGTGCAATCATTTTATGGTCTCCGGCCTGTCGCGCATGGCGCCGGTGGCGATCATGCTGCTCGGCACCGGCACGCTGGCGGGCATTATCGCCAACTCGGCGCTGAAGGATGTCTTGATTAACGGCTTAACGCACACCGGGCTGCCGGCCTGGCTGCTGGCGCCGCTGTCCGGCGCGCTGATGTCGATGGCGACCGCATCGACCACCGCCGGCACCGCCGTGGCTTCCGGGGTGTTCAGCTCTACGCTGCTCGAACTGGGTGTGAGCGGGCTGGCCGGTGCGGCGATGATCCATGCGGGCGCCACGGTGCTGGATCACCTGCCGCACGGCAGCTTCTTCCACGCTACCGGCGGCAGCGTCAATATGGCGGTGCACGAGCGGCTGAAGCTGTTGCCGTATGAAACGCTGGTGGGATTCACCATCGCGGCAATCTCGGCGCTGATGTTTGGCGTATTTAACCTGGCGGGATAAGGAACAGTGATGAAAACGCTGAAAAAAGTGGTTATTGCCCCGGATTCTTTCAAAGAGAGCCTGAGCGCGCTCGGCGTTGCCGACGCCATCGAGCGGGGATTCCGCCAAATTTATCCGCAGGCGCACTACGTGAAGCTGCCGATGGCAGACGGCGGCGAAGGCACGGTGGAGTCGATGGTGGCGGCCACCGGCGGCGAAATCGTCCAGGTGACGGTCACTGGGCCGCTGGGGGAGCCGGTGCAGGGGTTCTATGGCCTGCTGGGCGACGGCGAAACCGCAGTGATTGAAATGGCCGCCGCCTCCGGGCTGCATCTGGCGCCGCCCGGCCGGCGCGATCCGCGCATCACCACCAGTTACGGCACCGGCGAACTGATGCTGGCGGCGCTGGAGCGCGGCGTGAAGGCGATCATTCTCGGCATCGGCGGTAGCGCCACCAACGACGGCGGCGCCGGGATGATGCAGGCACTGGGCGTGAAGTTGCTGGATAAGGATCGCCGGCCGCTGCCGGTGGGCGGGGCGGCCCTGGCGCAGCTGGCGCACCTCGATCTCGCCGGGCTGGATGCGCGTTGGCAACGGGTGAGCGTAACCGCCGCCTGCGACGTCGATAACCCGCTGTGCGGCGAAAAGGGCGCCTCGGCGGTGTTTGGGCCGCAGAAGGGGGCGACGCCGGAGATGGTGGCGCAGCTCGATGCGGCACTGCATCACTATGGCGAACTGCTGGAACGAGAAACCGGCCGCGCCGTGCTCACCCAGCCGGGCGCGGGAGCGGCGGGCGGCATGGGGGCGGCGCTGCTCGGCATGCTCAGCGCGCGCTTGCGGCCGGGCATCGAGATCGTCACCGAAACCCTGCGTCTGGATGAGGCGGTGCGCGATGCCGATTTGGTGATCACCGGCGAAGGGCGGCTGGACAGCCAGTCGATCCACGGCAAAACGCCGATCGGCGTGGCGCGGGTGGCCAAGCGCCACGGGGTGCCGGTGATCGCCATCGCCGGCAGCCTGACGCCGGATTACCAGGTGGTGCATCAACACGGCATCGACGCGGCGTTTTCGGTGCTCGACCGCATCGTGACGCTGGAAGAAGCGCTGGCGGACGCCGATCGCAATCTGCAGGTGACGGCGCGCAACGTGGCGGCGGTGTGGCAACTGGCGCAAAGGGAAGGCCCACAGGCATAGCCTGTTGCTGTTATCGGTTTCGATGCAGGACTTTTCCGTTACAATAGCCGGCATTAATGGCTGCTGACATCCCGACCCAGAACGGAATGCCGGCCGGAAAGGAAATGAGGGGAACTGAGATGAAGCAAGAGAAACACGGCGTATTGCTGGTGAACCTGGGCACACCAGATGCGCCGACCTCGTCGGCGGTCAAACGCTATCTGAAGGAATTCCTCAGTGACGATCGCGTGGTCGATACGGCGCCGCTGATCTGGTGGCCGATCCTCAACGGCGCGATCTTGCCGATCCGTTCGCCGCGCGTGGCGAAGCTGTATCAGTCGGTGTGGATGGAAGAGGGCTCGCCGCTGTTGGTGTACAGCCGCCGCCAACAGCGGGCGCTGGCGGCGCGCATGCCGAATACGCCGGTGGAGCTGGGCATGAGCTACGGCTCGCCGAGCCTGGCGGAAGCCATCGACAAGCTGCTGGCGCAGGGCGTGACCAACCTGGTTGTGCTGCCGCTCTATCCGCAATATTCCTGTTCCACCAGCGCGGCGGTATGGGATGGCGTGGCGCGGGTGCTGAAAGGCTATCGCCGTTTGCCTTCTGTGGCCTTCATCCGCGATTACGCCGAACATCCGGCCTACATCGCCGCGCTGCAGCAAAGCGTGGAGCGCTCGTTCGCCGAGCACGGCCAGCCGGATCGGCTGGTGCTGTCGTTCCACGGCATTCCCAAACGCTATGCGCGCCTGGGCGACGACTACCCGCAGCGCTGCGAGGACACCCTGCGTGCGCTGAGCGCCACGCTGCCGCTGGCGCCGGAGCGCGTGATGATGACGTACCAATCGCGCTTCGGCCGCGAGCCGTGGCTGACGCCGTACACCGATGAGACCCTGAAGGGGTTGCCGGCGCAGGGCGTGAAGCACATTCAGCTGATTTGCCCCGGTTTCTCGGCGGACTGCCTGGAAACGCTGGAAGAGATCAAAGAACAGAACCGCGAGATCTTCCTCAAGGCCGGCGGCGAGAAGTTTGAATATATCTCGGCGTTGAACGACGAGCCGGCGCATATCGATATGATGCAGCAGCTGGTGGCGCAGCGCCTGTAATCATCCATAATCTGTCTATTAGATGCATCGTGATCGGGCGGGGATGTGTTAACATTCTCCGCTTGTTAAACCGTCACCACCGCCAATCACATGAAATTTCCTGGTAAACGCAAGTCCAAACACTATTTCCCGGTGAGCGCCCGCGATCCGCTTCTGCAGCAGGCCCAGCCCGAAAGTGAAATCAGCACCTCGTATATCGTCGGCATCGATCAGACGCTGGTGGATATCGAGGCGAAAGTGGACGACGCTTTTGTCCAGCGCTACGGCCTGAGCCTGGGCCACTCTCTGGTGATCGAAGACGACGTCGCCGAGGCGCTGTATCAGGAACTGAATGACAACAACCTGGTTACCCATCAGTTCGCCGGCGGCACCATCGGCAATACCATGCACAACTATTCAGTGCTGGCGGACGATCGCTCGGTGCTGCTCGGCGTGATGTGCAGCAACGTGAAAATCGGCAGCTATGCCTACCGTTACCTGTGCAATACCTCCAGCCGTACCGATCTTAACTATCTGCAGGGCGTTGATGGCGCCATCGGCCGCTGTTTCACGCTGATTGGCGAAAGCGGCGAGCGCACCTTCGCCATCAACCCGGGCCAGATGAACCAGCTGCGCCCGGAAAGCATTCCTGAAGAGGTGATCGCCGGCGCGTCGGCGCTGGTGCTGAGCTCTTATCTGGTGCGCTGCAAGGAAGGGGAGCCGATGAAGGCCGCCACCCTGCAGGCGATCGAATACGCCAAAAAACACGACGTGCCGGTGGTATTGACGCTGGGCACCAAGTACGTGATCGCCGACAACCCGCAGTGGTGGCGCGACTTCCTGAAGGAAAACGTGACGATTCTGGCGATGAACGAAGACGAAGCGCTGGAGCTGACCGGGCTGAGCGATCCGTTGACCGCCTCGGACATGGCGCTGGAGTGGGTGGATCTGGTGCTGTGCACCGCCGGGCCGAACGGCCTGTATATGGCGGGCTACACCGAAGAGGCCAACAAGCGCCAGACCCAGCACCCGCTGCTGCCGGGGCATATCGCCGAGTTCAACCGCTACGAATTCAGCCGCGCCATGCGCCGTGAACACTGTGAAAATCCGCTGCGCGTTTATTCGCACATCGCGCCGTATATGGGCGGGCCGGAGAGGATCATGAACACCAACGGCGCCGGCGACGGCGCGCTGTCGGCGTTGCTGCACGATATTGCCGCCAACGGCTATCACCGCCATAACGTGCCGAATTCCAGCAAGCACGTGCGCAGCTACCTGACTTATTCCTCCCTGGCGCAGGTGTGCAAATACGCCAACCGCGTCAGCTACCAGGTGTTGAACCAGCATTCGCCGCGCCTCACCCGTGGCCTGCCGGAGCGGGAAGACAGCCTGGAAGAGTCCTACTGGGAGCGTTAACCCGCTGAAAAAGAAAAGGTCCGGCAATGCCGGACCTTTTTTGTGCGCCGTGGCGCTTCAGATCGGACAGCCGCCCATTTTTTCTTCTTCGCTCAGGGTGTCCAGCTGCAGGATGTTCAGCATGCTGTTGGCGATCTCCCGCTCGCCCATCACTACCTGATTAGCGCCGCGATCGGTGATGTAGGCCACTTCGTCGTCGTAGTGGGCGCGGGCGATGATCTCGATGTTCGGCCGCTTGGCGCGCGCCGAGGCGACGATCTCGCCGGCCTCATAGCCGTTGGGGATGGTCAGCAGCAGCCAGCGCGCGCAGTCGAGCCGCGCCAGATCCATCACTTCCGGATTGGCGGCGTTGCCCAGCACCGTCTTGATGCCCTGTTCGCGCAGCGCTTCCACCCGTGGGCGGGAGTTCTCGATCACCACCAGCGGAATGCCCGCCTCGGCCAGTTTGCCGCCCAGCAGGCTGCCGACACGGCCATAGCCGACCACCAGCGCGTGGTTGCACATGTCCACCGGGATCTGCTTCTCTTCTTCCACCGCCTCTTCGAGAATTTGCTCTTCGATGGTTTCGGTTTTGGCCAGATAGCGCTCCAGCAGGGTGAACAGCAGCGGGTTGAGCATGATGGACAGAATGGCGCCGGCCAGCACCAGATTGCGCCCGTGTTCCGACATCATGCCGAGCGCGATGCCGAGGCCCGCCAGAATAAAGGCGAACTCGCCGATCTGCGCCAGGCTGGCGGAAATGGTCAGCGCGGTGCGCTTGGAATGACCGAACATTTTCACCAGCAGGAACGCGGCGGCAGATTTGCCGAACACGATGATTGCCAGCGTCGCCAGCACCGCCAGCGGTTCGTTAATCACGATCATCGGATCGAACAGCATGCCGACCGAGACGAAGAACAGCACCGCGAACGCGTCGCGCAGCGGCAGGGTGTCGTGCGCCGCACGGTGGCTCAGTTCGGACTCGTTCAGCACCATGCCGGCGAAGAAGGCGCCCAGCGCGAAGGAGACGTCGAACAGCTTCACCGCGCCGTAGGCGATGCCGAGCGCCAGCGCCAATACCGCCAGGGTGAACAGCTCGCGCGAGCCGGTGCTGGCGGTTTTCGACAGGATCCACGGCACCAGGCGGCGGCCGACCACGATCATCAACGCGATGAAGGCGATGACCTTACCGATGGTCAGCGCCAGCTCCATCAGCAGCTGGCTGCTGCTGGCGTTGTCGTTGCCCAGCATATTGCCGAAGGCGGGCAGCAAGACCAGCGTCAGCACCATCGCCAAATCTTCGACGATCAGCCAGCCGATGGCGATTTGCCCGCGCTGGCTGTCGATCAGCTGCCGTTCCTCCAGGGCACGCAGCAGCACCACGGTGCTGGCGGTGGAGAGGCAGAGGCCGAACACCAGACCGGAGATCAGATCCCAGCCGAGCAGCTTGGACAGCCCCATACCGAGCAGGGTAGCGACGGCTATCTGCGCCACGGCGCCGGGAATGGCGATAGATTTTACTGCGAGGAGGTCTTTCAAAGAGAAGTGCAGGCCAACACCGAACATCAACAGGATAACGCCGATTTCCGCCAGTTCCGGCGCCAGTGAGGTATCGGCGACGAAACCGGGGGTGAACGGGCCGGCGAGCACCCCTGCGGCCAGATACCCCACCAGAGGGGAGATGCGCAGGCGGTTTGCCAGCATGCCGAGGAGGAAGGCGAGTACTAACCCTCCGACGATGGTGGTGATGAGCGGTGTTGAATTATGCATCCATACTCCTTCTGGCTATGCATCGCGGCACGGGAGAAACGCAACAAAGTTACGAAAAGATACATTTAGTTTATTGCATTTGTTCGTGGCTTGCTTGGCTAATTTGGCCTTTTTTGTAAAAAAGCAGAGGATTTCACTTAAGGCGCGGCAATGAGGAGATTTTGTGTCAGATAAGCCAAATAACATTGGTTTATCCGTGGGATAACCCGGATGAATAAATAATTTCATCCGGGTATTCAGCGGGGTTATTGCGCTTTATGCTCCATATTGGGCAGTAGCGCCGTGATAATGCCGATCAGCGGCAGGAAAGCACAGATTTGGTAGACCAGCTCGATACTGGTCAAATCGGCGACATAACCAAGAACTGCCGCACCTAACCCACCCATACCGAAAGCAAAACCGAAGAATAAGCCGGAAACCATGCCGACTTTACCGGGGATCAGCTCCTGCGCATAGACCAGGATGGCGGAGAACGCCGAGGCGAGAATAACCCCGATGATCACCGTCAAAATGCCGGTCCAATACAGGGATGCATAGGGTAAAACAAGGGTAAACGGCGCGGCGCCGAGAATGGAGCCCCAAATAACATATTTGCGCCCTATCTTGTCACCGAGAGGCCCGCCGATAATGGTGCCGGCCGCCACTGCGAACAGGAAGGCGAACAGGTGAATCTGTGCATTCTGCACCGAAACGCCGAACTTATGTATCAGATAAAAGGTGTAATAGCTGCTGATGCTGGCAAGATAGAAGTATTTGGAGAAAATCAGCACCAGCAGGATGCCCAGCGAGTAGGCAACGGTACGTTTTGGCAGCGGTTTCAGCAGCGACGGGCTTTTCGGCTGCCCTTTAGTTGCCCGGTGCTGATGTTGATACCACTTGCTGACCTGCAGCAACACCACGATCGCCAGCAGCGCCGCCAGCGTGAACCAGGCGACGTTGCCCTTGCCGTAAGGCGCGATGATCAGCGCGGCCAGCAGCGGGCCGAGCGAGCTGCCGAAGTTGCCGCCGACCTGGAACAGCGACTGCGCCAGGCCGTGCCGCCCGCCGGAGGCCATGCGCGCCACGCGCGAGGATTCCGGGTGGAACACCGATGAGCCGGTGCCCACCAGCGCCGCCGCCAGCAGCACCAGCGGGAAGGTGTTCGCCACCGACAGCAGCAGCAGGCCGGACAGGGTAAAGCCCATGCCGATCGGCAGCGAGTAAGGCTGCGGGTGTTTATCGGTGTAATAGCCAATCAGCGGCTGCAGCAGCGAGGCCGTCAGCTGATAGGTCAGGGTAATCATGCCGATCTGCACGAAGCTGAGGTGAAAATCGGCTTGCAGGATCGGGTAAATCGCCAGGATCAGCGACTGGATCATATCGTTGAGCAGGTGAGACACGCTGATGGCGCCAAGGATGGAGAAGGCGGTTCCCTTCACCGCGCTGCCCTTGGCGGGCGGCATCGCGCTTTGGCTACTGTCGGTCATATTATTATTAGCCTGATAAGTTGTTGAGCACAGAGATGACATCTTAGGCAGGGCGCTCAATTTTTACCATATCTGAAATAATCAGACTCACATCGCAAAAATTTGAAATCAGCTGTCATTAATTCGCGCTACAATTTCGCCCTCATCATAAAAGCCATTTAATACACGGAGATCCGCCATGCGCTTTTCGCTGAAAACCACCGCATGCGCGTTGGCCGTTTCCCTGACGTTGCTGTCGGGGGCCGCCAGTGCCTGGGAAAAGGATAAGACCTACGCCATCACCATTCTGCACACCAACGATCATCACGGTCACTTCTGGCAGAACGATCACGGCGAATACGGCCTGGGCGCGCAGAAAACGCTGGTGGACGGCATTCGTCAGGAAGTGGCGGCGCAGGGCGGCAGCCTGTTGCTGCTGTCGGGCGGCGATATCAACACCGGCGTGCCGGAATCGGATCTGCAGGACGCCGAGCCGGACTTCCGCGGCATGAATCTGGTGGGTTACGACGCGATGGCGATCGGCAACCACGAATTCGACAACCCGCTGAGCGTACTGCGCCAGCAGGAAAAATGGGCGACCTTCCCGCTGCTGTCCGCCAACATCTATCAGAAAAGTACCGGCCAGCGGCTGTTCAAGCCTTACGCCTTGTTCGACAAGCAGGGCATCAAGATCGCGGTGATCGGCCTGACGACCGACGACACCGCGAAAATGGGCAACCCAGAGTACTTTACCGACATTGAATTCCGCGTGCCGGCGCCGGAGGCGAAGCGGGTGGTGGAGCAATT
The DNA here is from genome assembly GCF_001537385.1 of Serratia sp. 2880STDY5682894. NCBI lineage: Bacteria > Pseudomonadati > Pseudomonadota > Gammaproteobacteria > Enterobacterales > Yersiniaceae > Serratia > Serratia sp. 2880STDY5682894. The sequence continues at coordinate 185,633 of NZ_FCJA01000006.1, forward strand.
GCGCAAGGACGAGAAGCCGGACGTGATCATCGCCGCTACCCACATGGGGCACTATGACAACGGCGAACACGGCTCCAACGCGCCGGGCGACGTGGAGATGGCGCGCAGCCTGCCGGCCGGGTATCTCGACATGATCGTCGGCGGCCACTCGCAGGATCCGGTGTGCATGGCCGGCGACAACCGTAAGCAGGTGGATTATGTGCCGGGCACGCCGTGCTCGCCGGATCGCCAGAACGGCACCTGGATCGTGCAGGCGCATGAGTGGGGCAAATACGTGGGCCGCGCCGACTTCGAATTCCGCAACGGTGAGCTGAAGCTGGTGCATTATCAGCTGATCCCGGTGAACCTGAAGAAGAAGGTGGAGAAGACGGACGGCACCAGCGAGCGCGTGTATTACACCCAGCAGATCGCGGAAGATCCGACCATGATGAAGCTGCTGACGCCGTTCCAGGAGAAGGGCAAGGAGCAGCTGAGCGTGAAGATCGGCAGCGTTAACGGCAAGCTGGAGGGCGATCGCAGCAAGGTGCGCTTCGTGCAAACCAACCTGGCGCGGGTGATGTTGGCCGCGCAGAGGGAGCGCGCCGATGCCGACTTCGCGGTGATGAGCGGCGGTGGGGTGCGTGATTCCATTGAAAGCGGCGATATCACCTACAAAAACGTGCTCAAGGTACAGCCGTTCGGCAACACCTTGGTGCATGTCGATATGAAAGGCCGCGAGGTTGAGCAGTACCTGGCGGTAGTGGCCAACATGAAGCCGGATTCCGGCGCCTACGCCCAGTTCGCCAACGTCAGCCTGGTGGCGGACGGCAAGGGCGTCAGCGAGGTGAAGATCAACGGCCAGCCGCTGCAGGCGGATAAAACCTACCGCATGGCGACGCTGAACTTCAACGCGCTGGGCGGCGACGGCTATCCGAAGCTGGACGGGCTGCCGAGCTACGTCAACACCGGCTTTATCGATGCCGAGGTGCTCAAGCAGTACATCGAGAAACACTCGCCGCTGGATGCGGCGGCTTATGAACCGAAGGGCGAGATCGTTTATCGCTAATCGCCACCGCAGCGGCCTGCTCCCCATGGGCAGGCCGCCTGTTTTCCCGCCGAAATCCTCCTTCAAACGCACGCAAAAGTCGCCGCCGCCGCCTTCCAATGATAGCCTGAGCAACAATTTGGTTTTGATAACGCAAGCAGGGAGATGACATGTTGAAAACCGCAGGCTGGCTGCTGCCCGCCATCCTGGCGCTGGCGGGGTGTTCGTCATCCGGCCAACGCCATGAGCAAACGCTCAGCCAGGCGCTGGCGGCCATCGGCCAAGACAAGGCGCTGGTTGGCGCGTCGAGCGGCGTGATGGTGCGTGATGCCGACAGCGGCACCGTGCTGTATCAGGCGCACGCGCAGCAGCGCCTGGCGCCGGCTTCCAACATGAAGATGTTCACTTCTCTGGCGGCGTTCGGCGTGCTGGGGGCGGATTACCGGTTTGAAACCCGGCTGCTGACCACCGGCGAGCAGCGCGGCGACACCTTGCAGGGGGATCTCTATCTGCAGGGCAGCGGCGATCCGACGTTGCACCCTGACGATCTCGACACCTTCGCCGCCACGCTGGCGCAGCGCGGCATTCGCCATATTCATGGGCGGCTGATCCTGGACGCCAGCGCGTTCGATCAAACGCCCTTCGGCGCCGGCTGGAGCTGGGACGACGAACCCTTCGCTTTCGGCGCGCCGATCTCGGCGCTGAACTACGCCTTTACCCCCGGTGGCGATATCAACGTGGTGCGGGTGGACGTGCAGCCGGGTGCCCGCGCCGGTGCGCCAGGGCGGGTGGGTTTCTATCCCGCCAATGACGCGGTGACGCTGGTCAACCGCACCACCACCGGCGGCGACACCGCACTGACGTTCGATCGCCAGCCGGGCAGCAACCGAATCGTGGTCAGCGGCACCATCGCCGCGCAGGCGGAGACCCGCTCGCGATTGATCACCGTCGATCAACCGGCCCGCGTGATCGGCGCCTTATTGCAACATACGCTGCGCGCGCACGGCATCACGCTGCGCGGTAACGCGGAAGAGGGCGTGACCCCTGCCGATGCCCGGTTGCTGGCCGAAAAAACCTCGCCGCCGCTCTCTCGCCTGGCCGTCACCTTCCTGAAGGTGTCCAACAACGGTTACGGCGAGGTACTGACCAAGGCGATGGGCCGCAAGACGCAGGGAAAGGGGGATTGGGCCGCCGGCCTGCAGGCGATCGGCCAGTTTGTGCAAAGCCAGGGCATCGCGGCCGGCGCGTACCGTCAGGTAGACGGTTCCGGGCTGTCGCGCATGAACCAAATCACGGCGCAGCAGCTGACGACGCTGCTGCTGGCAGCCAGGAAACAGCCGTGGTTTGCCGCCTGGTATAACGCCTTGCCCATCGCGGGCCAGCCGGGGTTGCTGGTGGGCGGTACGCTGCAGAGCCGCATGGTGAAGACGGCGGCGGCGGGCCGCGCCCACGCCAAGAGCGGTTCCATGACCGGGGTCTCGTCGCTCAGCGGCTATGTCGACTCGGCGACCGGACGGCCGCTGGCGTTCGCCATCATCAGCAACAACTATCTGGTGCCCGGCGCGGAGGTGAAGGCGCTGGAGGACCGCCTGGTCGAGACGCTGGCGGCCTGTGACGCTACGGTGGTGTGCCGCTGAGCGCGCGGCGTCAGTCGCGCTTGGCGATGTCGGCGAAGCTGCCGGCCAGCAGGCGGCACAGATCGGCGGCGGCCAGCTCGATGTCCAGCCCGCGTTTGCCGCCGGAAACGTAGATGGTGGCGAACGCTTGCGCCGGGCTGTCGATCACCGTCGGCAGCCGTTTTTTCTGCCCCAGCGGGCTAATGCCGCCCACCAGATACCCGGTGACGCGCTGCGCCAGCTGCGGATCGGCCATCTCGGCCTTTTTGGCGCCGAGGGCGCGGGCGACCTTTTTCAGATCCAGCTGGGTGGCGACCGGCGTGACCGCCACCGCCAGGTGTTTGGCGTCGCCGTTCAGCGCCACCAGCAAGGTTTTGTAAACCCGATCGGCATCCAGCCCCAGCTTTCTCACCGCTTCGTCGCCGAAATTAGTTTCGTCGCTGTCGTGGTGATACGGATGAAGGGTAAAGGTGACCTTTTGTTTTTCGAGCAGAACGACTGCGGGCGTCATGATGTGTTGTCCAGAATGCCCCCTGCGGGGGAAGGGTGATAACCAGCTTTAAAAATACAAAAATCCGACCTGCCCGGCAACCTGAGCGGCTGTTACATAAAGCGGGTTGCCAAGATATTCACCGGGTTGCTACCCTGTTTACTGTAACCGTTAACACGGTTGCTATGCGTATAACTAGAATACAAGAAATTCCTCTTTGACTGGCCAATAGCGATATTGGCCTCTTTTTTAGCCCTGCGGCTGCAGCATCGCCGGCAGGTTATCCTCGCCATACAGGTGCAATGCGCCAACCGCCACCACATAGTCCCCGGCCGGCAGCGCCTCCAGCTGACGCCGCCAGTCGCGATTGCGCTGGTGCATCAGCACGTCGTACAGCCCGGCGCTGAAGGTGGCGGGCAGGGTGTCCAGCGTGCCGCGCGGTTTGGCGTCCAGCCACCAGCTCACCATGGTTTGCAGCAGCCGCGCGTTGGTGTGCCAGTGCTCCAGCGTATCGCGCAGCAGCGCAATGCCGCCTTCCGGCAGCTGTTCCAGCATCGCCAGCTGCTGCTGCGCCCCTTCCAGCTCGATCACCGGTTTGTCCTGCGCCCGGGCGGCCTGCAGCAGCTGATAGTCCACGCCGTACTCTGCCCGCAGCCCCAGGCGCTGAGCCTGGCGCGCCTGCATCATCAGCGCGACCTGCCAGCCGGGCAGGGTGGCGAAGGCGTATGGATCGGCGCCCAGCTCATGGCACAGCGCCAGCAGCCGTTGATATTCTTCGGCGGACAGGCGCTGTTCCAGCGCCGGCTGCAGCTCGGCGTGGTCGAAAGGCGAGGCGGAATCGGTGATATCGGCTTCGACGATCAGCGCGTCGGCCTGTTGCAGCCGGGCGGCCAGCCGGGGCGGCAACGGCGACATATCGACGGTGCCCATATGGATGCTGCCCACCAGATGCAGCCGACGATCGCCCGGCAGAGTGATGTCCAACGCCGGATAAGCGTAACGTTTGGGCGAGATCAGGCCGAGAAAGGCGGCGAGGCGGCGTAACAGTTGACCCATACGGCGTGGCTCCTGAATAACGGGTGCGCGTTTCAGCATGAAAGGCGAGGGAAATCGTCATTCATGCTAAACGCTATCCGCCGCGCAGGAAAGCCCGGAAAACAGCGGGGCGCCATGACGGCGCCCCGGCGATCACTTCCTGGGTTTAAAACGCAGCAGCCGGTTGGCGTTGCTGACTACGGTAATCGACGACAGCGCCATCGCCGCGCCCGCCACTACCGGGCTGAGCAGCGTGCCGGTCAGCGGATAGAGCACGCCGGCGGCGATCGGGATACCCAGCGTATTGTAGATAAAGGCGCCGAACAGGTTCTGCTTCATGTTGCGCAGCGTGGCCTTCGACAGCGCTACCGCATCCGCCACGCCGTGCAGGCTGTGGCGCATCAGGGTGATGGCGGCGGTTTCGATGGCGATGTCGCTGCCGCCACCCATCGCGATGCCCACGTCGGCCTGCGCCAGCGCCGGGGCGTCGTTGATGCCGTCGCCGACCATCGCCACGCGCTGGCCCTGCGCCTGCAGCTGCTTGATCGCCGCCGCTTTGCCGTCCGGCAGCACCCCGGCAATCACCCGATCGATGCCGGCTTCTTTGGCGATGGCGTTGGCGGTCACCGGGTTGTCGCCGGTCAGCATCACCATCTGATAGCCCTGCTGGTGCAGGCGCTGCAGCGCCGCGACGCTGTCTTCGCGCAGCGGATCGCGAATGGCGAACAGCGCGGCCGGTTTACCGTTAACGGCCAGCAGCACCGGCGTCACGCCGCGTTCGGCTTGGGCGCGCATCGGCGCTTCCAGTTCGGCGGTCGCAACCTGATGCTGTTCCAGCATCGCGGCGTTGCCCAGCAGCACCGGCACGCCGTCGATTTCCCCGCTGACGCCGGCGCCGCGCAGGGTGCGGAACTGCGCGACCTGCGGCAGCGTTTGCCCGGCGGCGCGTTCCATGATGGCGCGCGCCAGCGGGTGGTTGGAACCTTGCTCCAGCGCGGCGGCCCAGCCGATCGCCTGCTGCTCGCTGACCTGATTGAAGGTCAGGATCTCTACCACCTGCGGCTTCCCTTCGGTCAGGGTGCCGGTTTTGTCGAACACCAGGGTGTCCAGCTGGCTGGCCTGCTGCAGGGCGTCGGCGTCGCGTACCAGCACGCCGAACTCCGCCGCGCGGCCGACGCCGGAGATGATCGACATCGGCGTCGCCAATCCCAATGCGCACGGACAGGCGATGATCAGCACCGTGGTGGCGATCACCAGCGTGTAGACCAGCTGCGGCTGCGGGCCGAAGAAGTACCACATAGCTGCGCTGAACAGGGCGATCGCCACCACCGCCGGCACGAACACCGCCGAGACGCGGTCGGCCAGTTGGCCGATCGCCGGTTTACTGCTCTGCGCCTGGCGCACCAGTTTGATGATGCGCGCCAGCGTGGTTTGGCTGCCGATGGCGGCGGCGCGGAACAGCACGCTGCCGTCGTCGACCACCGTCCCGGCATGCACCGTATCGCCAGGGCCTTTCTGCTGCGGCACCGCTTCGCCGGTCAGCATCGCTTCATCGAGCCAGACTTCACCCTGCACGATTTCACCGTCGACCGGCACGCGATCGCCGGTGGTCAGCCGCAGCGTCATGCCGAGCTGCACCTCTGCCAGCGGAATATCGCGCTCGCCGTCGTCGGTTACCAGCCGCGCGGTGGGCGGCGTCAGATCCAGCAACCGCTCCAGCGCCTGCGAAGAACGCTGACGGGCGCGCTGCTCCAGCGCATGGCCGAGGTTGATCAAACCGATGATCATCGCGCTGGCCTCGTAATAGAGGTGGCGCGCCTCCATCGGGAAGAAATCGGGCCAAATGTTGACGGCGATCGAGTAAAGCCAGGCAGCGCCGGTACCGAGCGCCACCAGGGTGTCCATGGTGGCGCTGCCGTTCATCAGCGCGCGCCAGGCGTTTCGGTAGAAGTGCCCACCGGCGAACACCATCACTGCCAGGGTGATGACGCCGACCAGCAGCCAGGGACGCTGGGTCTCCGGCGTCAGCGTCATGCTGCCGCCGAACAGCCCCCAGGCCATCAGTGGGATACCCAACGCCAGACCCAGCGCCGCCTGCCAGCTAAAGCGCTTCATGTTGGCGCGTGCGGTCTGCTGCTGGCGCTCGCGGCGTTCGGTTTCATCCTGAATCATTTCGGCACCGTAGCCGGCTTTTTCCACCGCCGCCACCAGCGCCTGCGCATCGGCGGCGCCGGTCACCAGCGCGCTGCGTTCCGCCAGGTTGACGCGCGCATGCTCTACGCCGGGAACGCTTTGCAGCGCCTGCTGCACTTTATTGACGCAGCTGGCGCAGGTCATGCCGCTGAGCAGCAGCTGTACGCTATCGTCCGCGCCGTCGGTTGCCGGAAGGGGAGATTGCGCCGCTGGCTGAACGTCCGGCAACGAAGGTGTTGCGTCAGTCAACGGCTCAGTTTTTGGGGCGACGGCGTCCGCTACGCTGGCGTGATAGCCGGCATCTTCCACCGCGGCGATCAGCGCCTGCGGATCGGCATCGCCGTATACTTTCGCGCCGTCGATAGCGACGTCGGCGGCGAACACGCCCGGCACCGCTTCCAGCGCCTTGCGGGTGGTGCCGACGCAGTGCATGCAGCTCAGGCCGCTCAGCTGCAGTTCGGTATCGGCGTGCGGCGCGACTTCGGCCTGATAGCCGGCGGCGATCACGCTGTCGATCAGCGCGCTGTCCGGCGCGTCGCCGGTCACTTTGGCGTAATGCACGTTAACGTCCGCCTGTTCGACATCGCTGCGGCTTTCCAGGGCTTTTTTCACCCGCTGCGCGCAGTTCATGCAGGACAGCCCCTGCAATGCCAGCATAGTGGTGTGTGACATGATTGAACTCCTTGCTTAAAGGGCGGTGTTTAAAGGTTGACCGCCTGACCTGTTTTCACTAAGAATGGAGCTTAAACCTTCCAGCAAGGGTAAGGTCAAGGAGGGAAAATGAATATTAGCGACGTCGCGAAAAAAACCGGGCTAACCAGCAAGACGATTCGTTTTTACGAAGAGAAAGCGCTGATTACCGCCCCGATCCGCAGCGATAACGGTTATCGCCACTATTCCGCCAGGCACGTTGAAGAGCTGACGCTGCTGCGCCAGGCGCGGCAGGTGGGCTTCAACCTGGACGAGTGCCGCGAGCTGGTGGCGCTGTTCAACGATCCGGCCCGCCACAGCGCGGACGTGAAGGCGCGCACGCTGCAGAAGGTGGCGGAGATCGAAAGGCACATCAGCGAACTGGGCGACATGCGCCAGCGCCTGCTGGCGCTGGCCGACCAATGCCCGGGCGACGAGGGGGCGGAGTGCCCCATCATCAACAACCTGGCGGGGTGTTGTCATCAGGTAACTGCAGCCAAATAATCCGGACGCCGGGTTGTCCATCTGCGTGTGGCACAACCCGCTGTTTTGGCGCTATGAAGGACCGAGTTTTAGAGTCTTGGTGTCGATTGCGACGCGCAGACTTCAAAGAGGAGGTTCTATGAATATCGGTTCTGATCGTGCTACCGCGTTTGCTGTTATCTCGAGTTTTGAGGCTTTAAGAGCCTATGTGCCCGCGCAAGCGGGAGTCAGGGTTACGCTTAATGCGTGGAAGGACGGTGGGATATACGGTGGCGGTGATTTCATCTCTGTTGCTGGTGTAAAAGCCGATGATGGCGGCCACGTTGCGCAAACGACCGGATTTTATTGGGAAAGGATTGCCGGCACGGTTAATCTTTATGATTACGGGATAGAAGCTACGGATAGAACGACATCAAATTATATTGATGTCACCGTCAGCTTGCAGGCGGCTATAAACAAAGCGATTGAAAAGAAATGCACTCTGGTGAGCGAGTTTCCCAAAGCGGGCTCGTATGCACAAGTGGGCTTATTTATTTCGTCTTCTATCAATATTAGTGGGCTGACTTGTTTATCTGGAGCCCTGCATTTATTCATTAAATCTTCATCATTTACTCCAAAGACTGATATCGGGTTAAAATTGCCTTGGGTCGTGCTCAATCAGAATGGTCAGTATGACGGAAAAGGTTTAGTGTATGGAACGACTCAGGGTAATCAGGATCTGGATACCATCACGATTTACAATATGGATGGTTACACGGGTAAAGAGATTAATGGTCAACTGCACACGCTTTCAGGTTCCAGAGTTCAATTTCTCTCTTCAATGCACATGAATGGCGCAGGCGTCTATTTTGCTTCTACGTTTGATAACGTATTTAATGACGTCAGGGCACTGTTCTGTGGCAATGAGACGATGTTCGGTATCGACTTTACCAGTTACCCCGCTGCAACCGGATCGACGTTTGATGAGTCTAATGCTAATACGATCCACTCTTTAATGGCTCATGACTGTAGAGAGAAAGCTTGGCGAGTATCAGGCTCAAAAAATTGGCTGGCCAAAGTTCATGAAGAAGGCACGTTAGTCACCAAGGCAACTGTTGAAACTCCCAACTCTGCCGAAAAAAGAAACGGATATGGCTATATGAATAGCTACTTTTCTTCCGTCGGTGGCGGTGCCGGCGTGATTAATATCTATGCCTCTAAAAATAGCACGGTTGAGCATGTTCATACTTTCGGTGCAACGGCAACTGCTGTCGGGAATGTTTCGTCAACCGCGAATGTGTCAATTATACCTGGTGATCCCGCTCCGAATGGGGGGGCTATAGGGACAGTCTTTGCCAAAGACATTGTGGTTATGGCTAATGCCCGCGTCAATTTAGATTCTGTCAGAACGGTAGGGGGAGTAGATATTCGTGACGATAACTCATCAGTATCCAGAGGCAATATTGCGGGTAACCTACAGCTCTCTTCTGCCGCCAAGATTTTGAATAGTTACATCGGTGGCGATGTAATTTCTACGTCGATGCCAAGACTCACCAATTGCGACCTGCAAAAGAGCTTTACCGGCGGCGGAAGCCTGCAAAATACGAGAGTCGTTGGTGATGTCACAACGGTCGATGCATTACGCTTGGTTTTGATTGATGTCTCTTTAGCGACGCTGATGGTCACCGGGAAGGGGGTTTTGTTGGATGTGCAAGGGGGCAACTTTAACCGGATTACCTTTGTTGACGGCGTTACGGGGCGATGGATAATTTTCCCGTCACCCAGGGTGAATGTGACGGTAGATAATTGGTTACCTCCCACCTCTGCCGCTGGTTACGGATTATTCACTATCAACCCGCTGTCGAACAAGATTTACACGACGCGTAGCGGAGTGTGGGTCGATTATAAAACGTAAAACACGGCTCTGCTGAAAGGATGAGTGAGCCGGGGTGAGTCAACCCGGCTTACTCGTTAGCGCAATGATGAAGGCAGGGCGCGGATCACCAGCGTGACGCCTTCCACCGCCACCACTTCCACTTCGGTGCCGGCGGGCAGATCTTCTGCCGCCTGCGCGCGCCAGCTGCTGTCGCCGATATTGATGCGCCCCATACCGTTGTGCATCGGCTCCGTCAGCGTAGCGCGGGTGCCGATCAGCTGGCGGTTGCGCTGGTTGAGCACCGGCGAACCGCCGGATGCGGCCGCCGGGCGCCGGCGCAGCCAGTACCACCACAGGTAGGCGACGACGACGGTCAGGACGGCGAAGATCATGCCCTGCCACGCCCAGGAGAGCGGCGGCAGCAGCCAGATCAGAGCGCCGACCAACAGCGCCGCCACGCCGCTCCACAGCAGGTAGCCGCCGGCGCCGAGCATTTCCGCCGCCAGCAACACGCCCCCGAGGGAGAGCCAAAACCACAGCGGATTCGCCGCGATCAGTTCGAGCATGATTATTTGCCTTTGCTTTCTTTCAGCAGTTCGGTAATGCCGCCGATCGAGCCGAGCAGGCTGCTGGCGTCCAGCGGCATCATCACCACTTTGCTGTTGTTGGAGGAACCGATCTTCTGCAGCGCGTCGGTGTATTTCTGCGCCACGAAGTAGTTCACCGCCTGAATGTTACCGCTGGCGATGGCGTCGGACACCAGCTGGGTGGCGCGCGCCTCGGCCTCGGCGGCGCGTTCACGCGCTTCCGCCTGCAGGAACGCCGACTGGCGTTCGCCCTCGGCCTTCAGGATCTGCGATTGTTTCTCCCCCTCGGCGCGCAGAATGGCCGCCTGGCGCACCCCTTCCGCCTCGAGGATGTCGGCGCGCTTGGTACGTTCGGCCTTCATCTGGGCGTTCATCGAGGCGATCAGTTCCGCCGGTGGCCGCACGTCGCGGATCTCGATACGGGTGATTTTCACCCCCCACGGATTGGTCGCTTCATCGACGATGTGCAGCAGGCGGCTGTTGATGCTGTCGCGTTGCGACAGCATTTCGTCCAGCTCCATCGAGCCGAGCACGGTACGGAAGTTGGTCATGGTCAGGTTGACGATCGCCTGTTCGAGGTTGCTGACCTCGTAGGCGGCGCGCGCCGGATCGACCACCTGGATAAAGCACACCGCGTCGATGGCGACGTTGGCGTTATCGCGGGAAATCACCTCCTGCGAGGGAATGTCCAGCACCTGCTCCATCATGTTGATTTTGCGGCCAATGCGGTCCATGAACGGCACCACCAGGTTCAGGCCCGGCATCAGCGTTTTGGTGTAGCGGCCGAAGCGTTCTACCGTCCATTGGAACCCCTGCGGCACAATTTTGACGCCGGCGAACACCACAATCAGTGCGACGACGATCACGATGGGAATAAAAGTAAGCATGCAAACCTCCTGTCAGACATATGTAAACAGATATTACGTCAGCGCCGGAAAAATGCCTACCGTTACCGCGACTTAATCCAGGGCGCTGACCAAACCCGCGATCAGCGGATCCCGCGTCTGGAACAGGCCGATCAGGGTACGCACCGCTTCACCGCCGCGAGCATCGGACCAGGCCAGCGACAGGGGAGAGGGCTGGCGTGGATATTTGAGTTGCTTAGCCACCAACTCGCCGCTATCAAGGTAAGTTTGGCACAGCTGGCGCGGAAGGAAACCGATCCCGAGACCGCGCAGGTGGCACTCCAGCTTGGTGCGCAGGTCCGGTACCTTGATCTCCTGTTGGCCCGACAGCAGCCAGGCCGTGCGCTTGGCCAAATGGCGCGCGGTATCTTCGACGTTGATCGCGGCGTAAGGGCGCAGCTGCGTTTCGTTCAGCGGATCGGCGGCGGCGGCCAGCGGGTGCGTCGGCGCGATGGCGAACACCCAATCGATCTTGCCCAGGGGCAGCACCTTGATGCTGTTTTCCAGCGATTCATTGCCCGCCGCCCCGATCGCCAGATGGCAATCCTCATTCAGCAGCGCGTCCCACACGCCCATGTACACCTGGCGGGAAATGTGAAATTGGGTGAACGGGTATTTGGCGTGCAGGTGGGCCAACAGCCCGGCCACGGCGGCGGCGTCATACAGCAGGTTGTTGACAACGATATTCACCTGGTGCTCTACGCCGTCGTTGATTTGCCGCAGTTCGCCCGGCATGGCGTCCAGCCAGGTGTGCCACTGGCGGCAGCGCTCCAGCAAATACTCTCCGGCCGGCGTCAGGTTGACGGTGCGGGTGGTGCGGATAAACAGCTGCGTGCCGATGCTCTCTTCCAGCGTTTTGATGCGGTAGCTGATGGTGGCGGTGGTTTTGTGCAGCAGCTCCGCCGCGCGGGAGAAACTTTGGCACTCGGCAACTTTGATAAACGAACGAATGGTTTCGTGATCCAGCATGAGGGGTCCTTGGCTGACACCGCCTTTTCGGTTATCGGTGAGAAGAATCTACTGATGTTGCGGCGCGATAGGCAGCGGCAAAGCCCAACCCCACGATCCCGGTCACAGAATCACCCGATAGCGATGAACGCGCGCCGCCCCATTTTGCCCGATGATGAATTGGGCGGTTTTTTAATTCATTGATTTAAAGCAACTAATATGGCTCTTCGATCGTAAAGTGTGCGGGTGATCTTGTTGTGGAAAAATTTTCCAAAAAAATGCTGTCAAATTCACCACGCGCTGTCTAGAGTGAAGGCGTTGGGTGAAATATCGCCGTTCAATCGCCGTCTGGGTCATGCGCTTGGGAGAATCACATGGATTTAGTCATCGAAGAATTAACGCCGGCGGCCTTTGCGCCTTACGGCGATGTATTGCAGATAGAGGGCTCGCGTTTCTTTCATATCAATGACGGAAAAACCGAGCGTTATCACGATCTCGCCAAGATAGAGGTGTCCGACGGCAACCGGGTGCTGGCCAGCATCAACCGGGCGGAACCCTGCGATCTGCCGATGACCTTTTCCCTGTTGGAAAAGCATCCGCTCTCGTCGCAGGCCTTTGTGCCGATGAACGGCGAACGCTTCGTGGTGATCGTCGCCGAACCGGGCGAAACCATCCCCATCGGCACGCTGCGCGCCTTTATCACCAACGGCAAGCAGGGAATTAACTATCACCGCAATGTCTGGCACCATCCGCTGTTTGCCTATGCGAAGGTCACCGACTTTTTCACCATCGATCGCGCAGGTGCCGACAACTGCGTGGTCAGCCGCTTGCCGGAGCCGTATCGCATAGTTTTGGCATAGCGCTGGCCGCACGCCGCGCAGGGCGTTTATCATAGCGTCACCCATGCCGTTACTGACAAAGGAAGCTTGAATGACCGAATTACGCAGGAAAGGACGACCCGCCACCGAAGCCGGCGCCACCAAAGGGGCGCAGGCGTTGGATCGCGGGCTAGAGATCCTCCAGTACCTGGCCAACGCCGGGGGGAGTTCGTCGGTTTCCGTGCTGTCCGAAAAGCTGGAGCTGCCGCTGTCCACCACCTTCAGATTGTTGAAAGTGCTGGAGAAATCGGAATTCGTCTTTCAGGATCCACAGCTGGGCTGGTGGCATATCGGCATTCAGTCGTTCACCGTCGGTTCCGCTTACATGAACGATCGCGACGTGGTATCGGTGGCCGGGCCGTTCATGCGCCGGCTGATGTTGCTGTCCGGCGAGACCGCCAACCTGGCGATCCGCAACAATTTCGACGCGGTGCTGATTCGCCAATGCGAGTGCCAGGCGATGGTGCGCATGTGCGCGCCGCTGGGCAGCCGCTTGCCGCTGCACGCCTCGGGCGCCGGCAAAGCGCTGCTGTACCCGCTGGCGGAAGAGGAGATGCTGGATCTGATCGTGCGTTCGGGGCTGCAATCCTACACGCCCAAGACGCTGACCAGCGTGAACCTGCTGCGCAAGGATCTGCATCAGTCGCTGGCGCAGGGCTACACCATCGACGATGAAGAGCACGCGCTTGGCCTGAACTGCCTGGCTTCGGCGATTTTCGATCGCAACAACAACGTGATCGCCGCCATTTCCATCTCCGGGCCGAGTTCGCGGGTCGGCAAGGAGCGGTTCAAGGAGCTGGGCGAACTGGTGGGTGAAGTGGCCAGAGACATCAGCGCCGCGCTGGGCGAATCGCGCAGCAAGGCGTAAACGTCGCGCGCCGGGCTGAACCGGCGCGGAGCAAGACTCCCCGTTTGATGAGCAAACGGGTTTTTTTGACCGCAATTTTAAGTTGGAAAAATTTTCCAATAAATTAAGGAGAGCATCACATGGCAATTATGCGAGCGGTAGACGCGGCAATGCACGTGCTGGAAAAAGAAGGGATCACCACCGCGTTCGGCGTGCCCGGCGCGGCGATCAACCCGTTCTACGATGCGATGCGGCGGCACGGCGGCATCAAACACTACCTGGCGCGGCACGTGGAAGGGGCCTCGCACATGGCGGAAGGTTACACCCGCGCCGCCGCCGGCAACATCGGCGTGTGCATCGGCACCTCCGGCCCGGCGGGCACCGACATGATCACCGGCCTTTACTCCGCCTCCGCCGACTCGATCCCGATCCTGTGCATCACCGGCCAGGCGCCGCGTGCGCGTTTGCACAAAGAAGATTTTCAGGCGGTAGACATCGAATCGATCGCCAAGCCGGTGACCAAGATGGCGGTCACCGTGCAGGAACCGGCGCTGGTGCCGCGCGTGCTGCAGCAGGCGTTCCACCTGATGCGCTCCGGCCGGCCGGGCCCGGTGCTGATCGACCTGCCTTTCGACGTGCAGATGGCGGAGATCGAGTTTGATCCGGACACCTACTCTTCACTGCCCGCCTATAAGCCGACGGCCACCCAGGCGCAGATCGACAAAGCGCTGGATCTGCTGTGCGCGGCGAAAAAACCGCTGATCATCGCCGGCGGCGGCATTCACAACGCCGACGCGGCGGATTTGCTGCAGCAGCTGGCGGAGATCTGCAACGTGCCGGTGATCCCGACCTTGATGGGCTGGGGCGCCATTCCGGACGATCACCCGCTGATGGCGGGCATGGCGGGCCTGCAAACCTCGCACCGCTACGGCAACGCCAACCTGCTGGATTCGGATCTGGTGTTTGGCATCGGCAACCGCTGGGCCAACCGCCACACCGGCTCGGTGGATAAGTACACCGCCGGGCGCAAGGTGGTGCACATCGATATTGAGCCGACGCAGATTGGCCGGGTGATCTGCCCGGATCTGGGCATCGTCTCCGACGCGCGCATCGCGCTGCAAATGCTGGTGGATACGGCAAAGCGCCGCTTCGAGCGCGGCGAGTTGCCGAATCGCGACGCCTGGTGCGCCGCCTGTCTGCAGCGCAAGCAAACGCTGCTGCGCAAAACCCACTTCGACAACGTGCCGGTCAAGCCGCAGCGGGTGTATGAAGAGATGAACCGCGCCTTTGGCCGCGATGCCTGCTACGTCACCACCATCGGGCTGTCGCAGATTGCCGCCGCGCAAATGCTGCACGTTTTCGAACCGCGTCACTGGATCAACGCCGGCCAGGCCGGCCCGCTGGGCTGGACGCTGCCTGCGGCGCTGGGCGTATGCGCCGCCGATCCGCAGCGCAAGGTGGTCGCGCTGTCGGGCGACTATGATTTCCAATTTATGATTGAAGAGCTGGCGGTCGGCGCACAGTTCAAGCTGCCCTATATCCACGTGCTGGTGAACAACGCCTATCTGGGGCTGATCCGCCAGGCGCAGCGCGGGTTCGACATGGATTACTGCGTGCAGCTGTCGTTTGAAAACATTAACAATGCGGAGATTGGCGAGTACGGCGTCGATCACGTCAAGGTGGCGGAAGGGCTGGGCTGCAAGGCGCTGCGGGTGTTCAAACCGGAAGAGATTGCGCCGGCGTTTCGTCAGGCCCAGGAGCTGATGCAGCAGCACCGGGTGCCGGTGGTGGTGGAAATCATCCTGGAGCGCGTCACCAATATTTCCATGGGCACCGAGCTGGATAACGTCAACGAGTTCGAACCGGTGGCGGCAACGCCGGAAGACGCGCCGACCTCGGTCAACTTCTTTGATTACCGTTGAGGAACCTTACCATGCCGAAATTTTCAGCCAACCTGTCCATGCTGTTCACCGAAGTCGATTTCATGCAGCGCTTCCGCCGGGCGAAGGAGCAGGGCTTCAGCGCGGTGGAATATATGTTCCCCTATGACTACCCGATCGCCGCGCTGCGCAGCGAACTGGAGGCGCATCGCCTGAGCCAGGTGCTGTTCAACCTGCCGGCCGGCGACTGGGCGGCGGGCGAACGGGGCATCGCCTGCTTGCCGGGGCGCGAAGCGGAGTTCCGCGACGGCGTCGGGCGCGCGATCGAGTATGCGCAGGCGCTGGGCTGCGATCGCATCAACTGCCTGATCGGCAATCCGGATCCCGCCGTCGGCCGCCACGCCACCGACGAACGGGTGAAGGAGAACCTGAGCTACGCCGCCGACGCTCTGGCGCGGCAGAATATCCGTCTGCTGATCGAACCGATCAACCGTTACGACATGCCGCAGTTCTACCTGCAAACCTCCCGGCAGGCGATCGAACTGATCGAGGCGATCGGCAGCCCCAACCTGTATCTGCAGTACGACCTTTACCACATGCAGCGCATGGAGGGAGAGCTGACGCAGACCCTTGAGCGCCTGCTGGCGAAGATCGACCACATTCAGGTCGCCGACAATCCGGGGCGGCACGAGCCGGGCACCGGTGAAATCAACTGCGAGTTTATCTTCGCGCAGCTGGATCGCATGGGTTATCGCGGCTGGATCGGCTGTGAATACAAACCGCTCACCACCACGGAAAGCGGCCTGTCATGGATTAAAAAATACCTGTCTTGAGGAGATGAAAATGAAAGTGGGATTTATCGGTCTGGGCATCATGGGCGCGCCGATGGCGGAAAAACTGCTGGCGGGTGGGCACACGCTTTACGCCCACACCCGGCATGAGGTGCCGGCGGCACTGTTGCAGCAAGGGGCCATCGCCTGCCGCGATCCGCAGCAGGTGGCGGATGAGGCGGACGTGATCTTTATCATGGTGCCGGATACGCCGCAGGTGGAAGAGGTGCTGTTCGGTGAACGCGGCTGCGCCGCCGGCAAGCTGAACGGCAAAGTGGTGGTGGACATGAGCTCCATTTCACCGCTGGAGACCAAGCGATTCGCGCAGCGTATCAACCAGCTGGGCGCCCAGTATCTGGACGCGCCGGTTTCCGGCGGCGAAGTGGGTGCCAAACAGGGCACGCTGACCATCATGGTGGGCGGCGAGGAAGCGACCTTCGAACGGGTGCAGCCACTGCTGGCGCTGATGGGCAAGAACATCACGCTGATCGGCGGCAACGGCGACGGGCAAACCTGCAAGGTCGCCAACCAGATCATCGTGGCGTTGACCATCGAAGCGGTCTCCGAGGCGCTGGTCTTCGCCTCGCGCGCCGGCGCCGATCCGGCCCGGGTGCGCGAAGCCCTGATGGGCGGTTTCGCCTCGTCGCGCATTCTGGAGGTGCACGGTGAGCGGATGATCAAGCGGGCGTTCGCGCCGGGGTTCCGCATCTCGCTGCACCAGAAGGATCTCAACCTGGCGCTGCAGGGCGCGAAGGCGCTGGCGCTCAGCCTGCCGAATACCGCCACCTGCCAGGAGCTGTTCAACGTCTGCGCCGCCAATGGCGACGGCGAGCTGGATCACTCCGCGCTGGTGCGTGCGCTGGAAATCATGGGCAACCACCGGGTGGCCGGCTAAGAGCACCCCCGGCATTTGATTTGCCGGCTTATCGTTAGAATCAGAGATGTTCGACATTAATAACGCCCTCTTTATGATAAATAAAGAGGGTCCCCGCCAATCCAATAAAAAATGATTCAGCACAATAAAAAGTAAAAAGCAGGATGCCAACCGAGGAGACACTGAATATGGCAACCGATAATGCTGTTATTGATAAAGATATTCTTACCGCCCCTGACAAAAACCGTTTATATCGAAAAATCGCCTGGCGCATTATGCCCATTTTATTAGTGAGCTATATCGTCGGTTATCTCGATCGGGTTGGGATCTCGTTTTCGAAATTTCAAATGATGCCCGATATTCTGAACGGCAATGTCTCGATGGCCGAAGCCGTTTACGGGCTGGGCGCCGGGGTGTTTTTCATCGGCTATATCATCGCCGGGGTACCCAGTAACATTCTGCTGAGCCGCTACGGCGCCAGAAAGATCATCGCGCTGCTGATGGTGGTGTGGGGGGCGATTTCGATGCTGAGCATCTTTATCACCAATCCCTGGCAATTCTACCTGGCGCGTTTCCTGCTGGGGCTGGCGGAGGCCGGCTTCTACCCCGGCGTGATCCTCTATCTGACGCTGTGGTTCCCGTCCAGCCAGCGCGCCAAGATGACCGCGCTGTTCGTGTGTGGCATCCCGGTCAGCAACATCATCGGCGGCCCGCTGTGCGGGTGGATCATCGAGCACATGAACGGCCTGATGAACCTCTCCGGCTGGCAGTGGCTGTTCTTTATCAGCGGCCCGCGCGCGCTGCTGATCGCCGTCGTCATCTTCTGTTTCCTGGATAATACCTATCAGAGCGCCAAGTGGCTCAGCCCGCAGGAGAAGGCGCTGATCAAAGAGGATATGGCGCAGAGCGCGCCGCGCCAGGGCGGTGCCGGCGGGCAGGAATGGACGATGAAAAGCATGCTGAGATCGTCCGCGTTCACCAAAATGTGGCTGATTTGCTTCTGCACCGTGATGGGCCAGGGCGGGCTGGCGTTTTGGGTTCCGACCATCATTCGCGACACCGGCGTGACCTCGGTGATGGATATCGGGTTGCTGACCATGCTGCCGTACATGCTGGCGGTGGTGGCGATGCTGGTGGCCGCGCGCAGTTCGGACAAGCATCGCGAGCGGCGCTGGCACATCATCGTGCCGTTCTGCATCGCCGCGGTGTCGCTGATCTTTATCGGCCTGTTCCCGGACAACAAGCACGTGGTGATGGCGGCGCTGTGCGTGGCGGTGGCGTCGAGCCTGGTGCCGTCGCCGCTGTTCTGGAGCCTGCCGAACGCCATTTTTACCGGCACCTGCGCCGCGGCGGGCATTGCGCTCATCAATTCCATCGCCAATATCGGCGGTTTTATTTCGCCTTATATCATCGGCTATTTCAAACAGCTGACCCACAGCAATTTGGCGGCGATGTGCGTCTTGTCGACAATGATGATACTGGGGGCGATATTAACCTACAGCGTGCCGGCGAAATGGGTCAATAAATAACACTTCCCATTATCTTCATTAAATAGTCGGCAACAGTTTTATTTTATTTCGCCATGCATTTCTCATCTGATTATTTCAGCGGGGGAAGGCATGGCCATTTTTTATTTCATCTCGAATAAAGGAGGCATCATGAAAATTGTTATTGCACCGGATTCATTTAAAGAAAGCGTCAGCGCGGAGCGGGCGGCGCGGGCGATCGCGCGCGGCTTTCACGAGGTTTATCCCGATGCCGAGTGCGTCTGCCTGCCGATCGCCGACGGTGGCGAAGGCACGGTGGACGCGCTGGTGGCCGCCACCGGCGGGCGCAAAGTGAGCGTGGCTGCCACGGGGCCGCTGGGGGAACGGGTGGCGGCGTTTTACGGCGTCAGCGGCGACGGCAAGACGGCGGTGATCGAAATGGCGGCGGCCAGCGGGTTAATGCTGACGCCGGCCGAGCGCCGTAACCCGCTGCTGGCGACCAGCTACGGTACCGGCGAACTGATCCTGCATGCGCTGGATCAGGGCATTCGCCACCTGATCCTCGGCATCGGCGGCAGCGCCACGGTGGATGGCGGCGTCGGCATGGTGCAGGCGCTGGGCGGGCGCTTCTACCGCCCGGACGGCAAGGCGCTGCCGTGGGGCGGCGGCGAGCTGGCGACGCTGAGCGGAATCGATCTCAGTACGCTGGATGCGCGCCTGCGGCAGTGCCGGATTGAGGTCGCCTGCGACGTAGACAATCCGCTGGTGGGGCCGCGTGGCGCGGCGGTGGTGTTCGGGCCGCAGAAGGGTGCGACGGCAGCGATGGTGGCGCAGTTGGAACAGGGCCTGACGCAGTATGCCGAGGTGATCCGCCAGAGTACCGGCCGCGACGTGCGGCACGTCGCCGGCGGCGGGGCGGCGGGCGGCATGGGGATCGCCTGCCAGGTGTTTCTCGGCGCAACGCTGAAGCCGGGCATCGAGATCGTGATGGCGGCGCTGGGCCTGGAGCAGGCGCTGGCGGAGGCCGATCTGCTGGTCACCGGCGAAGGGCGCATCGACAGCCAAACGCTGGGCGGCAAGGCGCTGTCCGGCGTCGCTCGTCTGGCGCGCGCGCGCGGCCTGCCGGTCATCGCGCTGGCCGGCGTGGTGGAGGACGGGGCGGAGGCGCTGCACGCGCAGGGGATCGACGCGATGTTCAGTATTCTGCCGCGCCTGAGTACGCTGGCGGTCGCGCTGTCGCAAGGGGAACTCAACCTGCAGCGCAGCGCCGCCAACGTCGCCCGCGCGATGCGCATCGGCCGGCGATTGGGATAAATAAAAAAGAAGGCCACGCTGCGCGAGCAGGTGGCCTTGGTTTTGGCGGCGAAGCGCTTACGGCTCGACGTCGCGGTTGCAGTCCTTGGAGTAGATATAGCTGAAGGTTTCCTGGCCCACCGCATAGCCCGCCTGTTGCACATAGGCGCCCATGAAGATGTAGTCGCCTTGCTTCACCGGCATCCATTCATTGTCCAGGTTGTACACGCCGGCACCGCTGAGAATGTAGGCGCCATGCTCCTGCACGTGGGTCTCGATGTAGCCGTGGCTGGCGCCGGGGGCGAAGGAGAGGATGTGCATGTTCATGTCGAAGCCCAGATCTTTCGGCAGCAGATCCTGCAGGATCACCTCGCTCATGCCCTCGTAGTGGATCTGCTCCAGGTTGGCGACGTTGTTGCTGACCACGTGCGCCTCGTAACCCTTGATGCGCTGATAGCGGCGCTTGTAGAGGAACAGGCGGCTGGATTGGCCGCCGTTGGCGTTTTCCAACCGCATCGTGACGCCCGCCGGGCAGTAAAGGTAGCCGCCGGCGGTCAGCGGGTAGTCGGTGGCGTCGGCGGAAGCGGTGATGGCGCCGTCGATGACGTACACGAAGGTTTCGAGCTCTTCGCCGCCAAAGCCTTTGGTGTTGCGGCCGCAGTCGTGCAGCGTCACCAGATAATCGACGAAGGTGGCACCCAGTTTCGGCGTCGACAAGATGGTGACGTCGCAGTTTTCAAAACCGGGAATGACGTTGCGCACCAGGCCGTTCGGCGGGATCAGCGCATAGTTGCCGCGTTTGATGATGGCGCGCGTTGACAGAATGTCGGTTGGATAACCGGTTTGATTGTTGAAGTAACCCACGTTGATTCTCCTGATCGTTGAAAGGGCGCCGCGGCGGCGCCCGGTAAAAAAGCGCCGTCAGGCCTCGGTGGCCGTTCGGGCTGCCGTAGTGCGTTTCATCAAGACGTTGACGGTGAAGAAAATGGCGGTGCCCACCAGCAGGATGGCGGCGGAGATGTAAAAGCCCATCACCTTGGAGCCGGTGCTGTCGGAGATCACGCCGGTGAGGAAGGGGGCGATCACCGACGAGGACATGCCGAAGAAGTTGAACACGCCGAAGCTGGTGCCATAGCCTTTCTTCGGCGCGTTGTCGGCGACGAAGGAGATCATGATCGGATCGACCGCCAGCTTACCCAGCAACCCGTACAGGATCAGGCTGATCAGCAGCATGGTGGAGTCCGGCGAAATGACGGTGCAAACCAGCATCACCGCCGCGCACAGCTCGAGGAAAATGATCAGCTGCACCTTCTTGTTGCGGAAACGGTCGGACATGCGGCTGAAGAACAGCGCGCCCGGCACCGACGCGAACGCCACCAGGGCGGAGGAGAAGCCGATGGCCACCCCTTCAAAGCCGCGCTCTTGCTGCAGGAACGAGGGCAGCCAGGTGACTATCATGTAGTAGCCGTAGCAGGTGGCGAAGTACATTGCGTAGGCGGAGATCATGCGCAGGCTGAACAGGCCGCTGGCCTGGCCGTCCTCTTCGGGCTCGGCAGCCGTCGGCGCAGCGGTCTGGCTGACGGCCGCCGGGGCTTGAGGCTGCGAGCCTTTGATGACCACGGCGAACACCAGCGTCATCACCACCAGCAGGCCGGTGATGATGAACAGCATGATCTGCCAGTTCATGTTGAAGCTTTTCACCAGCAGGCTGGAGGCGATCAGGCCGATGGCCATGCCGAGCGCCGAGCCGCTGTTGATCACCGCGGTCGCCAGGCCACGGCGTTCCAGCGGGATATTCTCCGACGACAGGGAGTAGGCCGAGCCGTAATAAGAGCCGCAGCCCATGCCCGCCAGCAGGCTGCCGGCATAGACCATGGTCAGGCTGGTGGCGTTGCCGATCAGCAGCGTGGCGATGATGAACAGGCAGAAGCCCGGGATCAGCACCACCTTCTTGCCGAATTTGTCCACCAGGATGCCCGCCGGGATCTGCATCCCGGTGTAGGCGAAGAAGTAGAAGCTGGCGATCAGCCCCATTTCCGCATTGGAGTGCGCGCCGATGGTTTGTTGGATCTCGGGGAAGATCGGCGTCAGGACGGTGCGATAGATCCAGATCACCGCCCAGCCCAGACAGAGCACGACGACGATCTTTTTCCAGTAGCGCGGGTCGATGTCGTTGCTCATGCCTCGGCCCCCTGTTCGGTGTAGGCCAGCTGATACAGCGTCTGCGCCAGGATTTTCACCCCTTCGTTCAGATCGGCGACGGCGGTTTTTTCCGCCGGGTTATGGCTGATGCCGGCGATGCTCGGCACGAACATCATCACCGTCGGCACGCGCGGGGCGAAGATTTGCGAGTCGTGCCCGGCGCCGCTGTGCATCATGCGGTAATTCAGCCGCTGCGTTTCGCACAGGCGGCTGACGCAGGCCACCAGCTGTTCGTTCATCGGGATCGGCGCTTCGTCCATCCACAGATCGATCTCGGCCTCGATGCCCATCTCGGCGCAGATGCGCTGGATATCCTGCTCGATCTCCTGCGTGAAGCGCAGCAGCGCGGCCTGATCGGTGTGGCGGCAGTCGAGGGTGAAGTGAGTAAAGCCCGGCACCACGTTGACGGTGTTCGGCTTCGGCTCCACCTTGCCGAAGGTCAGCACCAGCGGATCGCCCTCGGCGCGCGCCTTGGCGATCGATTCGCAGCAGATGCGGCTGAAGGCATGCACGGTATCCCGGCGGTAACTCATCGGGGTGGTGCCGGCGTGGTTGGCTTCGCCCTGCAGCCGCACGTCATAACGCCGTTGGCCGACGATGCTGGTCACCACGCCGATGGTTTTGCCTTCGGTTTCCAGCACCTTGCCCTGCTCGATGTGGATCTCGACGAAGGCCGCGATGTCGCTGCGCAGCGGCTGATGCGGCGGAGGGAAATCGAAACCGGCGTCGCGCATGGCGTTGACGAAGCCGACGCCCTTGGCGTCCGTAATGTGCTGCACGTCTTCCCGCCGGGCCAGGCCGACGATGTTCTTGCTGCCCCAGAACACATAAGGGAAGCGGCTGCCTTCTTCTTCCGCCAGCGCGATGACTTCCAGGCTGCGCAGCGGCGGGCCGTAGGTGTCCTTGAGGTGTTTGATCGCCATGAAGGCGGCTTCGATACCGAACTGGCCGTCGAGGTTGCCGCCGTTGACCACCGTGTCGATGTGCGAACCGGAGAGAATCACCTGGTCGGGGTATTTGCTGCCCTCCAGTCGGCCGAACAGGTTGCCGACCGCATCAAAATGGGTGCTCAGCCCGGCGGCCTCGAAGGTATTTTTCAACGCGTGCTGCGCTTCGATCCATTCCGGAGTATAAAGCAGACGTGTCATGCCGCCGCTGGGATCGGCGCCGATTTTCGATAACCAGCCGGAAATATCACGGATTTCTTGTTGGAAGTCTTTCATTTTTACCTGCCCGCATGTTGTGTCTCAGCGGCGATGCGGCCAGGGCTGATGCTATTCGCCGCCGGCCGGCCTATTGCGCTGAGCGCGCTGATGAAGGTTTTCTTTTTTCTCCCCGGCTCTGACATATCAACCGCGAGCCGCGGCGTAAAAAGCCCACGATAATAAGAGTGCGTTAACTGGCGAAGGGATCTTTATGGTCGTAAGAACGCTGGTAAATAGCATTTGAAATTAAGTATTGATAAATATCGTCGACGATTTCGATACCGTTTTTCTCGCTTTCCATTTCACGCGCATGGCTGTTCTGCCCTGGATAAAGCACTTTGCTGACGCCCGGCGCCGGCTTAACGGCATTCAATTCTTTCATGACCTGGCTGATATTTTTACGGAATGCGGATTCGTTGGTGAAATAACCCGGGTTCAGAACGATATGCAATTGGCCCAATTCCCGGCCGGCGCTGAGATCGTGATACATCGAGCTGACGTGTTTGCCGAACGGCAGGCCGAGCAAAATGCCCGACAGCACGTCGACCATCATCATCAGGCCGTAGCCTTTCGGCCCGGCGATCGGCAGCAGCCCGCTGACGGCGAACGGATCGGTGGTGTGCTTGCCCTCGGCGTCCACCGCCCAGGTATCCGGGATGGCGGCGTTGCGCGAGCGGGCGTCCAGCACTTTGCCCCAGGCCTGTACGGTGGTGGCCATATCGAAGGTGATCAGCTCGTCGCCTTCGCCCGGCGCGGAGAAGGCGATGGGGTTGGTGCCGTAGTAGACTTCGGCGCCGCCGTACGGCACCACCATCGGATCGGACTGGCACAGCGAAATGCCGATCATGCCGGCGCGCGCCGCCTGTTGCACGAAGTACGACAGTGCCCCGCTGTGGCCGATGCGGCGTACGCCCACCACCGCCACGCCGTTCTCTTTCGCCATCTCGATGGCGCGATCCATGCTCAGCTTGGCCGCCACGTGCCCGGCGCCGTTGTCGCCGTCGAAAATGGCGCTGCAGGGACCGGTTTTTTCAAAGGTGAAATGCGGGTGATTGTTGGTGCCGCCTTTGCTGATGCGTTCGGAATAGTATTCGACCCTGACCGCGCCGTGAGAATGAATGCCGCGCGCATCGGCATGAACCAGCACGTCGGCGACGATGCCGGCGTGTTCCTGGCTCAGGCCGGCGGCGTGAATTTTTTGCTGGATAAGCTGATGTAATTGTTGTTTAGAGACCTTCATATACAGTCCTTTTATCACTACGGTTTATTTAATTCGCCTCTGCGTTGTAATGTATAAATACCGGGTGGGAATAATGTGATCCAGATGCGTTTTATCCGATTGGATTAAAAATTCGTTGAATTAAATCTCCATTGTTAGAAGTTTTTTTATAAATGCTTTTTTTGTCTGGATTAACTAATATTCAGGCGATTAAGTTATTTTTTCTAACAATAGATAAAGTGTGACCATACTCACCTCTGGGCGTGGTTTTAATTTGTAGCTTGATCATTAACCTTTTCGCTGGATTCAATGCGTCGCCGCGCCGCCGGTGCGGGAAATATTGCCGATATTATTAAATGCTGTCTTAAGGATATCACCATGATCCATGCTTTTATTAAAAAGGGGAGCTTTCAGGATTCCGTCAGCCTGATGTTGATCTCCCGCAAACTCAGTGAATCTCCCAAGGTCGAGGAAATATCCGTCATGATGGGGACACCGGCCAATAAATCCTTATTGGAGGTGACCGGTTTCTGGCACCCGCAGTTTAGCGAAGCGACGCCGAACGATATTTGCGTGGCGATCAAAGCGGAGTCCGCCGACGAGACGATCGCCGAGGAGATCGGCGCGGCGCTGGAGACGGCGCTCAAGGCGATTGCGCAGGGGAGCCAGGGCGGCAAAAAACTGCTGCGGGCGCGCAGCTGGCGCACCGCCAGGCAGAAGCTGCCCGCCGCCAATCTGGCGCTGATCTCGATCGCCGGCGAATACGCGGCGGAGCTGGCGGATAGCGCGCTGGAAGACGGCTGCAACGTGATGATGTTCTCCGACAACGTCAGCGTGGCGCAGGAAGTGGCGCTGAAAACCAAGGCGCGCGAGCGCGGGCTGATCGTGATGGGGCCGGACTGCGGCACCGCCTGCATCGCCGGCGCGCCGCTGGCGTTCGCCAACGTGGCGCCTGCCGGATCTATCGGCGTGGTGGGCGCCTCCGGCACCGGCATTCAGGAGCTTATTTCGCAAATTACCCTGGCAGGCCAGGGCATCTCGCACGCCATTGGCCTCGGCGGGCGGGATTTGACGGCGGAGATCGGCGGCATCAGCGCCATCAGCGCGCTGCGCATGCTGGCAGCGGATCCGCAGAGTCTTGTGCTGGCGTTCGTGTCCAAACCGCCGGCACCCGAGGTGCGCCAACGGGTGATCGACGAGATGAAAGCGCTCGGCAAGCCGGTGGTGGCGCTGTTCCTCGGCGCGCAGTCCGCCGTGCGCCAGGAGGGCAACATCACGTTCGCCGCCACGCTGGATGAAGCGGCGCGGCTGGCGGCGATGCTGGGCTGCGTGCAGCAACAGGCGGCGCAGCAGCCTGCGGTGCCTGGCGGCAAAATCGCCGGGCTGTACGCCGGCGGCACGCTGGCGGCCGAATGCGCGATGCTGCTGGCGGAAAAACTGTCCCTGCCGGTGGATAGCGAACACCCGCGCGGCGCCATGCTGGTGGCCGACGACCATCGCATCATCGACATGGGCGATGACTTTTATACCCAGGGGCGCCCGCACCCGATGATTGACCCGACCGCCCGCAATCAAGAAATCGCCCGCCTGGCGCAGCAGCCGCAGACCGGCGTGTTGCTGCTGGACGTGGTGATCGGCTTCGGCGCTCAGGACGATCCGGCGGCGTCGCTGGCGGCTGAGGTGGCCAACGTGCGCGCGGCGCGCGGCGCGGCCCACCCGCTGGCGGCAATCGCCACCGTCACCGGCACCGAACAGGATCCGCAGCAGCGCTCGCGGCAAATCGCCACCCTGCAGGAAGCCGGCATCGCGGTGATGCCGTCGCTGCCGGCGGCGGTCGCGCTGGCGCATCAGCTGATTACCCCCGTCTTACCCGCACCCGAACGCGAACGGCCGGCCTTGCTGGACGGCGTCGCGGTGATCAACGCCGGGCTGCGCAGCTTCGCCGATGACCTGCAAACCAGCGACATTCCGGTGGTGCATTACCAGTGGGCGCCGGTAGCCGGTGGCGATCAACGATTAGCCAACATCTTGAAAAAATTAAAGTAAGGAACCGCTATGTACGCAACGATTGAGCAAGCAAACGCCGCCGTTATCGCCCGTATCCGCGAGGCGCGCCCGCACTGGCAGGATGTGGATCTGGCGCACCGCTTGATCCCGCAGCTGGCCGAAGGGCGCAAGCTGCTGCATGCCGGCCCGCCGGTCACCTGGCAAGAGATGAGCGGCCCGGTGCGCGGCGCCTGCATCGGTGCCTGCCTGTTCGAAGGCTGGGCGCAGGATGAGCAGCAGGCGCTGGCGCTGCTGGCGCAGGGGGAAATCGAGTTTATCCCGTGCCACAGCGTGAGCGCGGTGGGGCCGATGGGCGGCATCACCTCGGCCCACATGCCGATGGTGGTGGTCAGGAACACCGTTCACGGCAATTACGCCTACTGCAACATGAACGAAGGTATCGGCAAAGTGATGCGCTTCGGCGCCTACGGCGAGGACGTGCAGCAGCGCCTGCGCTGGATGCGCGACTCGCTGGCCCCGGTGCTGAAAGCGGTGCTGGCGACGCTGGAGGAAGGGATCGATCTGACCGCGCTGATGGCGCAGGCGATCAGCATGGGGGACGAATTCCACCAGCGCAATATCGCGGCCTCGGCGCTGCTGATGCGCAGGCTGGCGCCGGAGATCAGCCTGCTGCCGCGCGATAAGGCGGAGCTGGCGCAGGTGATGCAGTTCCTCAGCATCACCGATCAGTTCTTCCTCAATCTGGCGATGGCCTACTGCAAGGCGGCGATGGACGCCGGGGCGGAGATTGAGCAGGGCACCATCGTCACGGTAATGACCCGCAACGGCAAGAATTTCGGCATCAAGATCAGTGGGATGGGCGATCGTTGGTTCACCGCGCCGGTGAACACGCCGGAAGGGCTGTTCTTCTCCGGCTTCAGCCAGGCGGACGCCAACCCGGACATCGGCGACAGCGCGATCACCGAAACCTTCGGCATTGGCGGCGCGGCGATGGTGGCGGCACCGGGCGTGACGCGCTTCGTCGGGGCTTCCGGCGGCATGAGCGCCGCCACCGACATCTCCGAGGAGATGGCGGAAATCTACCTCGAACGCAACATGATGCTGCAGATCCCGACCTGGGACTTCCAGGGCGCCTGCCTGGGGCTGGATGCCCGGCGGGTGGTGGAAACCGGCATCACGCCGCTGATCAACACCGGCATCGCCCACCGCGAAGCCGGGGTCGGGCAAATTGGCGCCGGCACGGTGCGTGCACCGCTCGGCTGCTTCGAGAAAGCGATCGAAGCGCTGGCCGACAAGCTCGGCATTACGGCGTAAGCGAACGGAGGCGCATATGGACATTATCGCGTTGGCCGGCAGCCGCCATGCGACGCAGGATTACGGCGCGCTGCGCTGCGTCGGCAGCTTCAACAACGCGATCAATTTCCTGACGGAAAACGCACGGCTGCTGACGCTGCACCGCGCCGGCAGCGGCCTGAGCCCGATGGGGTGGCAGCTCGGCGCGCGGGATTTCGATCGCGTGCGGCGTGCGGTGCCGTCCGTACGACGCTGCGCTTTCTCCGCCGCAGGCATCACGTTGGGTGCGCTCTTGGTGCGGCCCGCCGCGGCGGCGCGGGATCTGGCGCTGGCGCCGCGTGCGGCCATTGCCGATCGGCCGCTGACGGCGGTATTGCAGCGCTGCACGGCGCAGTGCGGGTTGCACGGCGAGCTGGGCCGATTGGTGAGGCAGCCGTTAACGCCGGAGCCGGCCGCGCTGGTGCGGGATTTTTCCCGTTGGCTGCGGGGCGACATGGTCGACTGGCACCAGGCGCTGGGCAAGGGGCCGGGGCTGACGCCGAGCAACGACGACACCTTGCTCGGCCTGCTGCTGAGCGCCCACCTCGACAGCCGCATCCCGGTTAGCGGGCTGGCGCCGTTTTTCGCCCAGACGCTACCGCTGGACGCGCTGACCACGCTGGTGAGCGCGCACTACCTGCGTTACGCCGAGCAGGGCCTGTTCGCCACGCCGCTGCATGCGTTGGCGCAGGGGCTGCGGGCGCCTGAAGGCGTATCGGCGGCGGTGGCGGCGGTGCTGAGCCTGGGGCACTTCTCGGGAGCGGACACGCTGCTGGGCGTGTGGCTGGGGGTGACGACGATTAACGCACTGTGCGGCGCGCGGTGTGAACACGAGGGCCGGATCGCGGATCCGGCCGGGACGGTATGATTTCAACTACGGGTGCAAACCATGAAAACCTTGGTCATTGCGTTGGGCGGCAACGCCCTGTTGCAGCGCGGAGCCGTGCTCTCTGCGGAAAATCAGTATAAGAGCATCGCCCTCATCGCCGACGCCATCGGCAAGCTGGCGCAGAAATACCGCATTGCCATCGTACACGGCAACGGGCCGCAGGTGGGGCTGCTGGCGTTGCAGAACCTGGCGTACCGCGATGTGCCGCCCTATCCGCTGGATATTCTGGTGGCCGAAAGCCAGGGCATGATCGGCTATATGCTGGCGCAGCAGTTGAGCGCCAGCCATCCGCAGCAGCCGGTGTCCACGCTGCTGACGCGGGTGCTGGTGGATGCGCAGGATGCGGATTATCAGGCGCCGAGCAAGTTCATCGGGCCGGTGTATGCGCCGGAACAGCGGCAGGCGCTGGAGGCCAAATACGGCTGGACGCTGAAGGCGGACGGCAACTACATCCGCCGGGTGGTGCCTTCGCCGGCGCCGCAAAAGATCCTCGACATCGAGGCGATCACGCTGCTGCTGTCGCAGCGGCACATCGTGATCTGCAACGGCGGCGGCGGTATCCCGATGATCGCCGGCGAGCATGGGCTGACGGGCAGCGAAGCGGTGATCGACAAAGATCTGGCGGCGGCGCTGTTGGCGGAGCAGGTGGGGGCCGATCATCTGGTGATCCTCACCGATGCCGACGCGGTGTACCAGGAGTGGGGCACGCCGCGCCAGCGCGCTATCCGGCGCGCCACCACGCAGGAACTGGCGCCGATGGCGGTGGCGGACGGCGCCATGGGGCCGAAGATCATGGCGGTCAGCCGCTTCGTCGATCGCACCGGGCGGACGGCTCATATCGGTGGCCTGCAGGATATCGACGCGGTGCTGGCGGGCCAGGCCGGCACCTCTATTTTGCCTTAGCCGCCGTCGGTTTATCCGCGCCCGCGCTGGCGCGGATAAGTATGCCTAAATGGCATGATTTCAATAATTTTTATTCATTTCATGATGTTGCTCGCCTTGGCTAGAGTAAAAACACCCCCGTATTTACCGTCAAAAATTTGTCATTTTTATTTGCGACTATGCTTTTTGAAATGACATTTCGGCCAAGGATTGTTATGGATTCGCTCAGTGTTGATGAACTCGCCCAGAAGAAGGATCGCTGGTATCGCATTGTGGAGGAGATGTTGGCGGAAGCCGGCGTCGCCATCAACGGCCCGCGCGCCTGGGATATCCGGGTGCACAACCCGGCGCTGTTCAAACGCATTTTGCAGGAAGGCTCGCTCGGTTTTGGCGAAGGCTATATGGACGGCTGGTGGGAGTGCGAACGGCTGGACATGCTGTTCACCCGCATTCTGCAGGCCGGCGTCGATGAGCGGCTGCCGAAAAGCCTGAGCGACATCGCGCGCGTCGCCTATGCCCGGTTGTTCAACCGCCAATCGCGCAAGCGCGCCTGGCAGGTGGGCAAAGAGCACTACGACATCGGCAACGACCTGTTCCGGGCGATGCTCGATCCTTACATGCAATACTCCTGCGGCTACTGGAAAGAGGCGCAGACGCTCGAGCAGGCGCAGCAGGCCAAGCTGCGGATGATCTGCGAAAAACTGCAGCTGAAACCGGGCATGACGCTGCTGGATATCGGCTGCGGCTGGGGCGGGTTGGCGCAGTTTGCGGCGCAAAACTACGGCGTCTCGGTGCACGGCGTGACCATTTCCGCCGAGCAGCAGAAGCTGGCGCAGGCACGCTGCGCGGGGCTGGACGTCGAGATCTTGCTGCAGGACTACCGCGATCTGGATCGCCAGTTCGATCGCATCGTATCGGTCGGCATGTTCGAGCACGTCGGGCCGAAAAACTATGAGACCTATTTCAGCGTCGCGGCGCGCAACCTGAAGCCGGATGGCCTGTTCCTGCTGCACACCATCGGTTCCAATCAGACCGATCTCAACGTCGACGCCTGGATAGACAAATACATCTTCCCCAACGGCTGCCTGCCTTCGGTGCGGCATATCGCCGAGGCCAGCGAAGGGCGTTTTGTGATTGAGGATTGGCACAACTTTGGCGCCGATTACGATCGCACGCTGATGGCCTGGCTGGAGAACTTCAAACGGGCGTGGCCAGAGTTGGCCGGCGGCTATTCCGAGCGCTTCGAACGCATGTTCACTTATTACCTGAACGCCTGCGCCGGCGCGTTCCGTTCGCGCAATATTCAGCTGTGGCAGGTGTTGTTCAGCCCGGCGGGCGTGGAAGGTGGGGTGCGGGTCTATCGCTGATATCCCCGTCATATTTCAAGCTGCATCTGTGTTGGCTGCGTTTGCGCGCCCCGCTCGCTTACTTGAGTAAGCTCCCGGGGACTTACAAACTTGCCGCCTTGATGCAACTCGAACTATTTAGGGGATACCCTTCAATATTTACTTTGGGACAACAGATATACCCAATGGATTTCCAGTTGCGTCCAGGCGGCAAACGTGACAAACCCCAGGAGCTTAGATAACTAAGTGACTGGGGTTCGAACATGCAGCCGATAACGATGCGGCTGGAAAGAAGAAGGGTATATCAGTACAGCAGGGAGTATAGCTGGCGGCGATACTTAGCGGCCAGCGCGTCGCCGGTGCCGAGCGCGGCCAGAATGTCCATCAGAGTCTTGCGCGCGTTGCCGTTGGCGGCGGCCAGATCTTTCTTCAGATGCCCCATCAGCAGCTCCAGCGCTTCTTCGTTACGCCCGACCTGATGCAGCTGCAGCGCCAGCTGCACTGCCAGCTCGACGTTGTCCGGCTGCTGCTGCACCTGCTGTTGCAGCTGTTGGATTTCCGGGGTGTCCGCCGCCTGCTTCAACAGTTCAATCTGCGCCACCAGGCCCTGATAGCGGGTATCGCGATCCTGCAGCGGGATGGTTGCCAGCACCGCTTCGGCGTCTTCGCTGCGGCTGAGCGCGATCTGGGTTTCGGCCAGGGTCAGGCCGATGTCGCTGCGCTGTTGGCTACTCTGCCAGGCGTCTTTCAGCAGCGGCAGCGCTTCGGCGGCGTTGCCGGCGGCCAGCAGTTCCTGCGCCTGCGCCAGTTTCAGGTCTTCTTCCTTCGGCAGGAAACGCTGCAGCAAGTCGCGGATCGCTTCTTCGGGCTGCGGGCCCTGGAAGCCGTCGACCGGCTGGCCGTCTTTGAACAGGTAGACCGTCGGAATGGAGCGCAGCCCGAATTGGGAGGCGATCATCTGTTCGGCGTCGCAGTCCACCTTGGCCAGAATAAACTGACCGGCGTATTCCGCCGCCAGCTTGTCCAGCACCGGCGTGAGCTGCAGGCAGTGTTGGCTGCGCTCGGACCAGAAGTAGAACAGCACCGGAATGGACATCGATTGTTCCAGCGTCTGGTGCAGGTTAGTTTCGTTAATATCAACAACAGCTTGAGCTAGCATCTTTTTTCTCTCTGATCGTGCGGAGCCATGGGGTGTAGATGGGGGCGCGCCGCCATTCTTCAACCCCGGCGGGCGAATTAAGCGTTGCTGCGCAGCAGCCAATCCAGACAGCGGCCCGGCAGAATGCGGCGCAGCACGCTCATGGCGTGCGCCAGCAGGGTCACCGGGTAGCGCAGTTTGGCGCGCGGGCTTTCCAGCGCGTGGCGCAGCTTGGGCAGAATGGCCTCCGGCGGCAGCGTCAGGCGCTTGGCGATGCCGGGGTTGTGCACCGGCTTGTCGCTCTGTGCCTGGTTGACGTTCTGGCTAAAGTGGGTAGAAATCGGCCCCGGTTCGATCAGGCTGACCTGAATGCCGCTGCCGTGCAGCTCCATGCGCAGCGCGTCCGACCAGGCCTCCAACGCGAACTTGCTGGCGGCGTAGGCGCCGCGCCCGGCGCTGGAGACCAGCCCCATCACCGAGCTGGTCTGGATAATGCGCCCTTCGCCGTGCGGCAGCATTGCCGGCAACAGCAGCTGGGTCAGCTGGTGGGTGCCGAAC
Source organism: Serratia sp. 2880STDY5682894 (assembly GCF_001537385.1). Lineage (NCBI taxonomy): Bacteria > Pseudomonadati > Pseudomonadota > Gammaproteobacteria > Enterobacterales > Yersiniaceae > Serratia > Serratia sp. 2880STDY5682894. Next base: position 218,326 of record NZ_FCJA01000006.1, read on the forward strand.
AGGTTGGTGGCGAACTGCCGCTCCAGCTGGCTGCGCGAAATGCGGCTGAGCGGGCCGTAAACGCCGAAGCCGCCGTTGTTGAACAGGCCGTACAGGCGGCCACCGGTCAGCGCGATCACCTCGGCGGCGGCGCGCTCGACGCTGGCGCTGTCGTCCAGATCCAGCTCGATGCCTTCCAGCCCGAGCTGGCGCATGTTTTCCACGTCCTGCGGTTTGCGGCAGGCGGCCAGCACCCGATAGCCGCGGTTGCGCAGATCCTGCGCCGCAATCAGTCCAATCCCGCTGGAGCAGCCGGTTATCAATACTGCTTTTTGCATAACTTTACCTAGTGTACGACCCTAATTTAGTTAGACTCATGTTTTACTAGCGGTTCCAGGCGCTCCGCCATCCAGGTGGCGATAAACGGCTGGGCGTCCCCATTGGGGTGCAATCCGTCATCCTGCATCCATTCCGGCTTCACCACCACCTGTTCCATATAGAACGGCAGCAGCGGAATGTTGAACTGCTTGGCCAGCGCCGGGTAAACGGCGCTGAACGCCTCGGTATAGCGGCGGCCGTAGTTCGGCGGGATGCGGATCTGCATCAGCAGCGGCTGTGCGCCGGCCTGCTGCACCTGTGTGATGATCTGGCCGAGATCGCGCTGTACGTCCTGCGCCGGGAAACCGCGCAGGCCGTCGTTGGCGCCCAGCTCGATCAGCACCCAGCGCGGCTGATGCTGTTTCAGCAGCGCGGGCAGACGCGCCAGCCCCTGTGCGGCGGTGTCGCCGCTGATGCTGGCGTTGACCAGCTGTGGCGCGCCCGGTTTTTTCTGCCACTGTTCGGCCAACAGCGTCGGCCAGGCCCGCTCGATCGGCAGGCGGTAGCCGGCGCTTAAACTGTCGCCCAAAATCAACAAGGTATCGGCGGCGACAGCGCGTAAACTGAATAATCCCAACAGCAAAAGGAAGGGAAGATGCCAGCGGAAAACGTTCTTGAAGTTCATCATCTTAGTAAACACGTTGGTCAGGGTGAGCATCAGCTCACCATCCTTACCGGAGTCGAGCTGCTTGTCAAACCCGCGCAGACGATCGCCCTGATCGGCGAATCCGGATCGGGGAAATCGACCCTGCTGGGCATTTTGGCCGGGCTGGATGACGGCAGCGAGGGCGAGGTGCGCCTGCTCGGCGAGTCGTTGACCGCGTTGGACGAAGAGGGCCGCGCCGCGCTGCGCGCCAGGAACGTCGGCTTCGTGTTTCAGTCGTTCATGCTGGTGCCGACGCTGAACGCGCTGGAAAACGTGCAGCTGCCGGCGCTGCTGCGCGGCGAGAGCGACAGGCAAAGCCGCGAGCAGGCGGTGCAGCTGCTGGAACAGCTGGGATTGGGCAAACGGCTCGATCACCTGCCGGCGCAGCTGTCCGGCGGCGAGCAGCAGCGCGTGGCGCTGGCGCGCGCCTTCAGCGGCCGGCCGCGGGTGCTGTTCGCCGATGAACCGACCGGCAACCTCGATCGTCAGACCGGCGATCGCATCGCCGACCTGCTGTTTTCCCTCAATCGCGATTTTGACACCACCCTGATCCTGGTGACCCATGACGAAACCCTGGCGGCGCGCTGCCAGCGGCGGCTGCGGCTGCGCGAAGGCAAGCTGTGGGAGGAAGCATGATCTGGCGCTGGTTCTGGCGCGAATGGCGCTCGCCGTCGCTGCTGATCGTTTGGCTGGCGCTGACGCTCTCCGTGGCCTGCGTGCTGGCGCTGGGCAGCATCAGCGATCGTATGGACAAAGGGCTCAGCCAACAGAGCCGCGACTTTATCGCCGGCGATCGGGTGCTGCGCAGCGCGCATCCGGTGCCGGAAGGCTGGCTGCTGGACGCGCAGCAGCAGGGGCTGAAACTGAGCCGTCAGCTGTCGTTCACCACCATGACCTATGCCGGCGATCGGCCGCAGCTGGCGGACGTGAAAGCCACCGATCTGGCCTATCCGCTGTACGGCAAGCTGGAAACGCGCCCGGCCAACATCAAGCCCGAACCGGGCAGCGTGCTGGTGGCACCGCGTCTGCTGGCGCTGCTGAACGTGAAAGTCGGGGATTCGCTCGAGGTGGGCGACACCACGCTGCGCATCGCCGGTGAAATCATTCAGGAGCCGGACGCCGGCTTCAACCCGTTCCAGACCGCGCCGCGCATCATGATCAACCTGGCGGACGTCGATAAGACCGGCGCGGTGCAGCCGGGCAGCCGCCTGACCTACCGCTATATGTTCGCCGGCGCCGAGCCGGATATTCAACGTTACGAAGAACGGCTGACGCCGCAGTTGACGCCGGATCAGCGCTGGTTCGGGCTGCAGGAGTCCGGCAGCGCGCTCGGCAAGTCGCTGCAGCGATCCCAACAGTTCCTGCTGTTGTCGGCCCTGCTGACGCTGCTGTTGTCGATCGCCGCCGTGGCGGTGGCGATGAGCCACTATTGCCGCAGCCGCTACGATCTGATCGCGGTGCTGAAAACCCTCGGCGCCGGGCGCGGCGCGCTGCGTAAGCTGATCGTCGGCCAGTGGCTGGCGGTGATGGCGCTGGCGGCGGTGTGCGGCGGGGCGATCGGGCTGGCGTTCGAAGCGCTGTTGATTCGCCTGCTGAAACCGGTGTTACCGGCCGCATTGCCTGCCGCCGGCGCCTGGCCGTGGCTGTGGGCGCTCGGCGCGCTGGTGCTGATTTCACTCCTGGTCGGGCTGCGGCCGTACCGTCAGCTGCTGGCTACCCAACCGCTGCGGGTGCTGCGCCGCGACGTGGTGGCCAACGTCTGGCCGCTGCGCTACTTCCTGCCGGTGACGGCGGCGGTCGTGGTGGCGCTGCTGGTGACGCTGATGGGGGCCAGCACGCTGCTGTGGGCGATCCTGGCCGGTATGGCGGTGCTGGCGCTGCTGCTGGGCGGCATCGGCTGGGGCAGCCTGTTGTTGCTGCGCCGCATCACGCTCAAGAGCCTGGCGCTGCGGCTGGCGGTTAACCGCCTGCTGCATCAGCCGTGGGTGACCATCAGCCAGCTGGCGGCATTTTCGCTGTCGTTCATGCTGTTGGCGCTGCTGTTGGTGCTGCGCGGCGATCTGCTCGAACGCTGGCAGCAACAGCTGCCGCCGGACAGCCCGAACTATTTCCTGCTCAACATGACCGAGGCGCAGGTGCCGCAGGTGAAAACCTTCCTGCAGCAGCACCAGATCAAGCCGGAAACCTATTATCCGATCGTCCGGGTGCGCCTGACCGAGATAAACCAGCAGCTGGCGACCGAGCGGGTGCATGAAGACGATCCGGGCGGCGAGGCGGTGAACCGCGAGCTGAACCTGACCTGGCTGGCCGATCTGCCGGATCATAATCCGCTGGTGGCGGGCAGCTGGCCGCCGAAAAGCGGCGAAGTCTCGATGGATGAAGGCATTGCCGGGCGGCTGAAGATCAAGCTGGGCGACACGCTGACCTTCAGCGGCGATACCCAGGCGTTCAGCGCCAAGGTCACCAGTCTGCGCCAGGTGGATTGGGAAAGCCTGAAGCCGAACTTTTACTTTATCTTCCCGCCGGGCGCGCTGGACGGCCAGCCGCAGACCTGGCTTACCAGCTTCCGCTACGACGGCGACGGCCAGATGCTGACCCAGCTCAACCGCCAGTTTCCGACGCTCAGCCTGCTGGACATCGGCGCGATCCTGAAACAGGTCGGCGGCGTGCTGCAGCAGGTCAGCCGCGCGCTGGAGGTGATGGTGGTGCTGGTGGTGTTGTGCGGTGGCCTGCTGCTGCTGGCGCAGGTGCAGGTCGGCATGCGTCAGCGCCGCCAGGAGCTGGTGGTGTATCGCACGCTGGGGGCCGGCAAACGGCTGCTGCGCCGCACGCTGTGGTGCGAGTTCGCCCTGCTGGGGCTGGTGGCGGGCATCGCGGCGGCGGTGGGCGCCGAGGCGGCGCTGTGGCTGCTGCAGAGCCGGGTATTCGACTTCCCGTGGACGCCGACGCCGGTGCTGTGGTGGGCGTTGCCGCTGGCCAGTGCGCTGCTGCTGTCGCTGTGCGGCGGCTGGCTGGGCGTGCGCCTGCTGCGCGGCCGGGCGCTGTTCCGCAGCTATGAGGGGTGATGTTGACTTAGCGGGATGAAAAAAGGGGTTAGCCTAAGGCTAACCCCTTTTACTTTCGGCGGCGGCGCTTTAGGCCAGCTTCTGCTGTGCCCAGGCCAGCCCGCTTTGGTATTCGCCCGGCAGCAGCGGCGCCAGCGCCTGCAGCGCCTGACGCAGATCGGCGGCGCTCGGGTCGTTCAGATTGAGGTGGCCGACCTTGCGGCCCGGGCGCACCTCTTTCTCATACCAGTGCAGATGCACCAGCGGCAGCGACAGCCACTGTTCGTTGACGGCGGTGCCGATCAGGTTGACCATCACCGACGGCGTGCTCACCACCGGCTGCGGCAACGGCAGGCCAAGGATGGCGCGCAGATGCAGTTCGAACTGGCTGATGGACGCGCCGTTTTGCGTCCAGTGGCCGCTGTTGTGCACGCGCGGCGCCAGTTCGTTAATCAGCAGCCGATCGCCGACGATAAAGCACTCCATCGCCATCACGCCGACGTAGTTCAGCTCGTTCAGGATCGCCGCCAGCATCTGCTCGGCCTGTTGCTGCAGCGCCGGGTTGGGCTGCGGCAGCGCCACGCTGGTGCGCAGGATGCCGTCTTCATGCAGGTTGTGGGTCAGCGGGTAGAATACCGAACGGCCGTCGTGGCCGCGCGCGCCCACCAGCGACACTTCGCCGGAGAAATTGATGCCTTGCTCGACGATGCACTCGCCATAGGCGTCGGCCGGCAGTTCGGCTTCCTGGCCCGGGCGCAAGCGCCATTGGCCGCGGCCGTCATAGCCGCCGACCCGGCGTTTGACGATCGCCAGCTCGCCCAGCGAAGTGAATACCTGCGGCCATTCGGCGGCGCTCGCCAGCAGCTGCCACGGCGCGGTCGCCAGGCCGAGCTGGTCGAGCAGCTGTTTTTGCGTCAGGCGATCGGCCAGGCGCGGGAAGATGTCGCGGTTGACGAAGGCGCTGTGGGTCGCCAGTTCACGCGTTAGCGCGGTTTCCGGCCAGCGTTCGATCTCGGCGGTAATGACGCTGTTCTGATACGGCACCGCCTCGGGCTCGGCATCGATGCCGATGGGGTAAACGGCGATGCCCAGCGGTTCGCCGGCCTGGCGCAGCATGCGCCCCAGCTGGCCGTTGCCCAGTACGCAAACCGGCTTCATGCGTCCTCCCGCGGATCGGGGTGGTTCAACACCTCTTCGGTCTGCGCCCGACGCCAGTCCGCCAAACGCTGCGCCAGCGCGGCGTCGTGCAGCGCCAGGATCTGCATCGCCAGCAGCCCGGCGTTGGCGGCGCCGGCTTTGCCGATCGCCAGCGTGCCCACCGGAATGCCGCGCGGCATCTGTACGATGGAGTAGAGGCTGTCTACGCCGCTCAGCGCGGCGCTTTGCACCGGCACACCCAGCACCGGCACCAGGGTTTTCGCCGCCAGCATGCCCGGCAGGTGCGCCGCACCGCCGGCGCCGGCGATGATCACGTCAAAGCCGTTGGCGGTAGCCTGCTCGGCGAAGCTGAACAGCTTGTCCGGCGTACGGTGGGCGGAAACGACTTCGACATGGAAGGGGACTTCGAGCTGGGTCAGGACTTCGGCGGCGAACTGCATGGTGGCCCAGTCACTTTTCGATCCCATTACAATTGCGATTTTCGCCCCGGTAGTGGCGGCTGAAGCGGCGTTGGCTCCCATGGGTGTAAGGCTCCTGTGATTTGTCTGGCGTCGGCTGAGGGCCGAATGAGGGCGTAGAGCATACCATGAGCGCACGGCGAGGAAAACGGTTGCGTCGCCGGTTTTCACCGCCGAAAGCGCGAATTTTCACTCGCGCGCCAGTCCGGGGCTCAGAATGGGAATTGGATCAGCTCGACGGCGTCGGCGCTGACTTTGACCATCGATCCTTCGACGTGCCAGGCGCCCAGCACCGCGCGATGGGCTTCGCCGTTGCTCAACGCCAGCCGGTGCACCGCCGGGCGATGGGTATGGCCGTGGATCATCCAGTGCACGTCGTGGCGCAGCATCGTCTGTTCGACTGCCTGCGGGTTGACGTCCATGATGGCTTCCGACTTGTACTGGTTGGATTGCTGGCTGCGGGCGCGCATGTTGGCGGCGATCTTCAGTCGCCAGCGCAGCGGCAGCGCCAGGAACAATTTTTGAATCAGCGGGTTGTGCACTTTACGGCGGAATTGCTGATAGGCCTGATCGTCGGTGCACAGGGTGTCGCCGTGCAGGATCAGGATCCTGCGGCCGTACAGCTCCAGCACTTTCTCTTCCGGCAGCAGCTGCATGCCGCTGGCGCGGGCGAAGCGCTTGCCGAGCAGAAAATCGCGGTTGCCGTGGATGAAGTAGCAGGGCACGCCGGCCTGTTGCAGCGCTTTCAGCGCCGCGGCGATCTCCGCGTGCAGCGGATCGGGATCGTCGTCGCCGATCCAGGCTTCAAACAGGTCGCCGAGGATGTACAGCGCGTCGGCGTGAACTGCTTCGCGCCGTAAAAAACGCAGAAAACCGGCAGTGATTGCCGGTTCCTGTGCGCACAAGTGCAGATCTGCGATGAACAGCGTACTCATGCAGCCGCGATTACTCGCTGACGGTCACGCTGTTGATCACGACGTCTTCTACCGGTACGTCCTGGTGCATGCCGCTGCGGCCGGTTTTCACGCCTTTGATTTTGTTGACCACGTCCATGCCTTCAACCACTTCAGCGAACACGCAGTAGCCCCAGCCCTGCACGTTTTCGCCGCGGAAGTTCAGGAAGTCGTTGTCAGCCACGTTGATGAAGAACTGTGCGGTGGCGGAGTGCGGATCGTTGGTGCGCGCCATTGCCAGGGTGCCGATGGTGTTTTTCAGACCGTTGTTGGCTTCGTTCTTGATGGTCGCGTTGGTCGCTTTCTGGTTCATGCCCGGCTCGAAACCGCCGCCCTGGATCATGAAGCCGTTGATCACACGGTGGAAGATGGTGTTGTCGTAGAAACCGGCGCGGCAGTAGTTCAGGAAGTTTTCAACGGTAACCGGCGCTTTGTCAGCAAAGGTCTTGATAACGATATCGCCGTGATTGGTGTGGAAAGTAACCATAGTTTTAATCCTAACAAGGTGAAGTGAGACGTCACGTAAAGCGAGTGAACATTCAGACCGCCCTTATAACATATCCGCCCCAGCGAGTCAGCAGCGGCTCAACCGCGTACTGTCTGTGGTAATCGCATTTATGTTATATTATAACAATTGCGCTGGCCGCCGAATTTCGCGCATTTTATTCGCGTGAAATCAGCAAAGCATGGCCTTAACCTTGCAATAGATCAGGCTTCAGGTTTCAATACGCTACCGGGCGGAAAACCTGAAGCCCGGTTATCTTTTTTGTTATCACGCACACCACGGAATCTCCCGATGCTAAAGATTTTTAATACCCTGAGTCGTCAAAAAGAGGAATTCAAACCCATTCATGCCGGGAAAGTGGGCATGTACGTGTGCGGGGTAACCATCTATGACCTGTGTCACATCGGCCACGGTCGTACCTTTGTCGCTTTCGACGTGGTGGCGCGTTACCTGCGCTACCTCGGCTATTCGCTGAACTACGTGCGCAACGTCACCGACGTGGACGACAAAATCATCCGCCGCGCGGCGGAAAATCATGAAACCTGCGACCAGCTGACCGAACGCATGCTGGCGGAAATGCACGCCGACTTCGACGCGCTGCTGATCGACCGCCCGGATCAAGAGCCGCGCGCGACCCAGCACATCGCCGAGATCATCGAGATCACCCAACGCCTTATCGATCGCGATCACGCCTATGTGGCCAGCAACGGTGACGTGATGTTCTCCATCGACAGCGATCCGCAATACGGGCTGCTGTCGCGTCAGGATCTGGATCAGCTGCAGGCCGGCGCGCGCGTAGAGATCGACGACGTGAAGCGCAACCCGATGGACTTCGTGCTGTGGAAGATGTCCAAACCGGGCGAGCCAAGCTGGCAGTCGCCGTGGGGGCCGGGCCGTCCGGGCTGGCACATCGAATGCTCCGCCATGAACTGCAAGCAGCTGGGCACCCACTTCGATATCCACGGCGGCGGTTCCGATCTGATGTTCCCGCATCACGAGAACGAGATCGCACAGTCGAGCTGCGCCCACGACGGCCCGTACGTCAATTACTGGATGCACTCCGGCATGGTGATGATCGACAAAGAGAAAATGTCCAAATCGCTGGATAACTTCTTCACCATTCGCGACGTGCTCGGTCATTACGATGCGGAGACGGTGCGTTACTTCCTGATGTCCGGCCACTATCGCAGCCAGCTGAACTACAGCGAAGAGAACCTCAAACAGGCGCGCACCGCGCTGGAGCGCCTCTATACCGCGCTGCGCGGCACCGATGCCGACGCCGCGCCGGCCGGCGGCGAAGCGTTCGAAGCCCGCTTCCGCGAAGCGATGGACGACGACTTCAACACCCCGGAAGCCTACTCGGCGCTGTTCGATCTGGCGCGCGAGGTTAACCGCCTCAAGGGTGAAGACATGGCGGCGGCCAACGGTATGGCGGCGGAACTGCGTAAGCTGGCGAACGTGCTCGGCCTGCTGCAGCAGGAGCCGGAGCAGTTCCTGCAAGGGGGCGCTCAGGTTGACGACGGCGAAGTGGCGGAGATCGAAGCGCTGATCAAACAGCGTAACGAAGCGCGCGCCGCCAAGGACTGGGCGCTGGCGGATGCTGCCCGCGATCGGTTGAACGAGATGAACATCGTGCTGGAAGACGGCCCGCAGGGCACCACCTGGCGCCGCAAGTAATCCGGCCGCAGGGAAAAACAAAAAAGGCGCTGAATTCAGCGCCTTTTTCTATGGCTGCGGGTTAGGGTTTAACCGTGACCTTGCCGCCGTTGAATTCCACCACCTGATCGGCGACGATCTTGCAGCGCTTGCGGGTTTCGACCTTGCCGTCGACTTTCACCTGCCCTTCGGCGATGACTTCTTTGGCGGCGCCGCCGCTTTCACACCAGCCCTGGAACTTTAGCAGATCGCACAGTTCGACGTGGGGATGATTGTCCAGATTGAAAATTTCCATACTGCCTTACTTATTTAGGTTGAACGTCGTGATATTCCTCGCAGGCCTGCAAGGTATTTTGGATCAGTGTAGCAACGGTCATCGGGCCGACGCCACCCGGCACTGGGGTGATGTAGGCGGCGCGCTCGCTGGCGGCGTCGAAATCGACATCGCCCACCACTTTACCGCTTTCCAGACGGTTGATGCCGACGTCCACCACGATGGCGCCCGGTTTGATCCAGTCGCCCGGAATGAAGCCCGGCTTACCGACCGCCACCACCAGCAGATCGGCGTTCTCGACGTGATGACGCAGATTCTTGGTGAAGCGGTGGGTGACGGTGGTGGTGCAGCCGGCCAGCAGCAGCTCCATGCTCATCGGACGGCCGACGATGTTGGAAGCGCCGACCACCACGGCGTTCAGGCCGTAGGTATCGATGTTATAACGCTCCAGCAGGGTGACGATGCCGCGCGGCGTGCACGGGCGCAGTTTAGGCGCGCGTTGGCACAGGCGGCCGACGTTGTACGGGTGGAAGCCGTCGACGTCTTTGTCCGGGTGGATGCGTTCCAGCACCTTGACGTTATCGATGCCGGCCGGCAGCGGCAGCTGCACCAGAATGCCGTCGATTTCCTCATCGGCGTTCAGCTGGTCGATCAACGCCAGCAGCTCGGCTTCACTGGTGGCAGCGGGCAGGTCGTAGGAGCGGGAAAGAAAGCCGACTTCATCGCAGGCGCGGCGCTTGCTGGCGACGTAAATTTGCGAAGCCGGGTTCTCGCCGACCAGCACAACCGCCAGCCCTGGGGCGCGTTTGCCGGCCGCCAGACGTTGTTTCACTTGCTCAGCCACTTCGTTTCTAACCTGCTGCGCAATCGTTTTACCATCAATAATCTTTGCTGACATCAGTGTGGAAATCCATCAATTAAGAAAAGCGGGGATGCCGCTATTCTGGCAGAAGCTGAGCGCGCTGTCAGGCGCAGAATCACCCTCGTGGCCGTTGCCGACGCCGATTTACGCTTTTTTTATGCCGGCCTCAGGATCCTCTACGTCATTTTTACCTGTATTTGGATACGCTGGGGCTGTTCACAGGGCGAAAGAGGGCAGGATCATGAGAGCGATAACCCGGCTTTACCCGTTGCATCATCAGCCTGACGAGCAACCGACGGAGCCTAAACATGTGGGGGAAACGGTGTTCGATTCTTCACTGCATCCGGCGGACAGCGCGCAACTCACCGCGTTGCACCAGCTCGGCAAGCATGAGGCGGCGCCGTCGTGGCGGGCACGCCTGAATGCGCTGTGGCGGAAGTTATGTGCATGAAGGGCTGCTTCTGGGCAGGCTGCACGCTGTTACTGGTTTGGGCATCGGGGAGCCAGGTTTCTTTAAACAGCGCACGCCCCGACGCCACACTGGGGGAAAGGGTGGCGGTGACCTGCAACGCGCGGGTGGTTGAGCACGCCGATTGGGGCGACATCGCCGCAGTCGTGCAGTCCGCTCGCCTTTGCCGGTGGAGGGAGGATGGGCGGCGGTGGTCTGAACGCGCGCCGATTTACGTAGGTGTCGGCCTGGTTCAGCATGGCGGCGCTCGGTTGACGGGAACCCTCGCCGCGCGGGCGCTGGCGGAAAAAACGCCATAAAGCACGGCCGCCGCCGTAACGTCATGAAAAGGCATTGACTCGCTAACCTCTGACCGTATAATCCCAACCCGCAGCCGCAGGTTGCCGCATCTCAATGCGCCCTTAGCTCAGTTGGATAGAGCAACGGCCTTCTAAGCCGTAGGTCATAGGTTCGAATCCTATAGGGCGTGCCATTTTGCAGTCAAGGGACGTCAATGGACGTCTTTTTTTATGCCTAAAATTCAGCTTGTTAGCGGATTTCTGACGCTTCCCGCTCTACCTTACTCTTACATCAAGCACTCTCTGTGGCTCGACTGAGAGAGAGCAGCAGGGAATGGGGCAAACGAGATGGTTACGTGATGTTATATGTTGGTATAAAAAAGATGTAATTTCATTGTATTTTTATCTTTTATTTTATACTTGCGTTAATTTGAGATATTATAAAAATTACGTTTTTTATCCAGATATTCACCATAACAAATACCTAATATAAATTGCTTTTTTATATAGTGCTAATGCATTTTTATCCATATCACGCCTATTTCACAGTGATATTCATGAATGACTGGTTATAGTGTTATGAAGTTTTTATGAATTAAGCGTTTTTTTTGGTTTTTTCTCGAGTTAATTATTCTCGCTGTGTGTGGAAAAGTGACGTGTATTCTTAGGTTGGTTTTATTTTACCGCGGTGCCGACAATTGCATTGGCAGTCTTAAATTTACAATGCATTAATATTTTGTTAGATGTATGGGCTTTGCTTTGAAACTCATTGTGACGCATAGTGGATAATTGATGATAGTCTGTGAATAATAAATTTCGACCGGTTTCTGATTTTAGTTTCTCATTTTTATTATTCTTAGCGTATAAAAATACGGGGGGGAGGGATATAGTGCTTACAGGCAACGCAATCGTCGGCAGCTTGGTGAGGGGGACGTTTTGCAGCGTGTTTCAGACTTCGACAAGGGAATGGCGCTGCGTAAGCTTCGTGAAGAGGGCGGACAAATCTGAAAAATAGCGTGCCAGACGAAATTTCATCGTATCACTGACGATTGCATCATGCACGTATCGGGGGATATGAAGGCCGCTCTCCTTTTTCAAATCGATATCTGAATAAGCGCATTCGTATCTGGTCATAGCTGCGTATGGATTTTTCCTGATTTTGTGTATAGTCTGTCTACTGAACATATTCGTAAAGTGAGAGTTAACTATCATGAATGACCATTTTAATCCCGGCTATTACGAAGAAAAACAATTGAAGGAGTTCGGCATTAAGTCTGTCGGAAAAAATGTTTTGGTCGCAAAAAACTGTACAATAGTGGGGCTGGAGAATATTACCATCGGAGATAATGTCAGAATTGATGGGTTCAGCACAATTATTGCGGCAGGCGATGGCTTTCTTGATATCGGCAGTTATGTTCATATCGGTGGGTATTCTGCTATTTTCGCTGGTGCAGGCGTTACCATGCACGATTTCTCTGGTCTATCTCAGTCCGTAAAAATTTATACAAAAAGCGATGACTATAGCGGAAAATTTATGACCAATCCTACGGTGCCCGAACATCTTACCGGTGTGGTGTCTGGTCCTGTTATGATTGAGCGTCATGCGATAGTCGGTTCTCAGTCAATCATCATGCCTGGCGTTAACCTGGCTGAAGGCACGGCTGTTGGCGCTAACTCGCTTATAATGAAGAATACAGAAGAGTGGTCGATCTATTTTGGATCGCCGGCCAAGAAGATAAAGAACAGAAAAAGAAACCCTTTGGAATTGGAAAAAGAGTTGAAGTAGGTTTCCCTCTCGGATTTTCGCTCGTTTTAAAAGATAGCAGTGGCAGGGGCGTGCTATTCACGGCTCTGTCACTGTGGACGGAATCCCCCTCGCGGAGGTTGCATCGATCGTCGAAAGTCGCTGCGCCGAATGAGTGCGAGGCGCTCGACCCGCCGGCAATTGAACTTTCGTTTATTTTGCCGCGCTACAATAGGCGAAAATTTCCCCATGGAGCCTATCGTGCGCAAATCCAGATTCCTGCTTGTGACCTTGCTGTGCCTGTGCGCCGCCGCCGTGCTGTACGTGATGGCTTACCGGGCGCTGGGGCATTACCTCAGCGACGGCGAGAAGGCCTACCCGGATATCAGCGTTGAAATCCGCTGAGAGTCGTGCGGCGCCGTGGTGACTGTGCCGACTTTTTCGTACTGATTTACCCGCCATTTACCCGCCGTCGGCAATGATGACGCTGCGTCTCCACACTGTGTGGTTCTCTTGGGCGGAATGCGGTTATGTCACTGCAACAGGTTTCGAATGTCTCTTTGAGCAACAACGGCTTAAAGGGCATCAGTTACAAACATTACGCGTTGGCGATCGTGGCGTTTTCGGCGATCGTGCGGTTTATTTCCTTAACGGATCGGTACTTTTGGTGTGATGAAGCCTCCAGCGTGCTGACCAGCCGCTATGATGTGGGCGCTTTGCTGTACCACGCTTCCTTCGACGTTCACCCGCCGCTTTATTATCTGTTGCTGCATGCCTGGATGGTACTGTTTGGCGACGGCATCATGGCCGCCCGTTCGCTGAGCCTGGTGTTCGGCGTGGCGACGGTGGCGCTGGCGATGCGCTTTACCCGTTGGTTGGCCAGCGAGCGGGCGGCGCTGATAGCGGGATGGTTGATGGCAATCATGCCGATGGCGGTGCGTTACAGCCAGGAGGCGCGCATGTACGCGCTGATGGGGATGCTGGCGATCGCCGCCGCCATGGTGCTGGCTAAGTGGCTGAAAACGCCGGATAACCGCCGCTATCTGGCGCTGTATGCGTTGTTGATGACGCTGAGCTTTTATACCCATTACTTCACCATTTTCACGCTGATCGCCCACTGGCTGGTGGTGTTGGCGCTGTCATGCCGCCGAGAAGGCGTACGTTACATCAAGCAGCCGGCGTGGTGGCTGGCCAATGTGGCGATTGGGGTGGCCTACATTCCCTGGCTGCTGGTGCTGTTCAATCTGCTGGCGCATATCGCCGAACTGCGGGTCGGCGGCGACGTCGGTTGGATCCCTCAGGTTTCCTGGGGCGATCTGCCGGCAATGTATTGGCGTTTTCTCACCGGCCATGACGGCAGCAACTATCCCACGGCGATTCTCTGGCTGCTGCCGGCGATGTTTATCGCGTTGTGCGCGCTGCTGCTGAAACGGCGCGTGATGCCAAGGACATTCTCGCTGTTGCTGCTTGGTGGCATTCTGATCCCGGTGACGCTGGTATTCGCCATTTCCTGGCGCACGCCGCTGTTTGTCGATCGCTACCTCTATTCCGCCGCGCTCGGCATTCCGCTGGTATTGGGCGTGCTGATCGCCGGAACGAAAAGCCGGGTGCGCGGGATCTCTTTGCTGTTGTTTTTCAGCCTGCTGTTCGGCTGCGGCGTGCGTAACGACTACCCGGTCGAGAAAGATGAGTTCAAGGTGATGGTGCACTATATCAACAGCCACTATCAGCCTAACGATGCGGTAGTGGTCAGCAACATGTTCAACTACCTGAGCTATGTGTATTACAACAAGAAGGGCTATCGCGCCCTGCTGTATACCCCGGCCAGGCCCAACGGCATTTCGGGCAAGCCCAATGCCTATGGCTTCGGCACCTTTTTCCACGATCGGGCGGCGCAGACCTATGTCGATAAGCTCAGCGTTTTATCGAAAGGCCATCGCCGGGTCTGGCTGGTCAGCGGCGGGGATTTCAATCAGGACTTCGGCCGTTCGCCGCCGGGGTGGGTCAATACCGGCACCTTCAAGAGCGGCGGTTTCGAATCGCGCCTGTTCGTGGTGCGTTGAGAAAAACGTCATATTTCCCATTCGGCGTTACATCTGGCCGAGCAAACTTACGCGGGGATGACAGTTCTATACATTGGGATTGGTACTGTAGCTCTACCCGATGATGTTGTGTGTTATCCATTCCCTGTAGTGTATTACCCCATCCCTGTTAAGTTTATCCCGCCTTGTGCGGGATTTTTTTTATCTGCGCCGGGCGAGATGCACGCCGCCGGTCATGATGTTGCGGGTGGCTGGCAGGGCGAGAAAATCGTGCGGGAATCCCAGCTCGATGGCGCTGAGATCGTCCAATCGTCGCCAATGATCTTCCGCCAGCGCCACCTTCAAGGCGCCGAGGTTATCTTCCAATTGCGCCAGGGTTCGGGCGCCGACGATCGGCGCGGTGACCATCGGGTGACGCAGTGTCCAGGCCAGAGCGATTTGTGATGGGGAATATCCAGTCTCATCAGCTATCTGGTTGACGGCGTCGGCGATATCAAGATTGTGTGCGTTCAATGTCCCCTTGGCGCGCACGGCTTCACGCCGAGAGCCCGCTTCATCGGGCGACGATTGCAGATCCTGCCGCCGGTATTTGCCGCTTAATACGCCGCCGGCCAGCGGCGACCAAGGGATCACGCCCATCCCCAATTCTTGCGCCATCGGCATCAGCTCGCGTTCGACGGTGCGCTCCAGCAGACTGTACTCGATTTGCAGAGCGATCAGCGGCGACCAGCCACGCAGGTCCGCCAGCATTTGCATTCTCGACGCCTGCCAGGCGGGAAGGTCCGATACTGCCACATACAGCACTTTTCCGGCACGTACCAAATCGTCCATGGCGCGCATGATCTCTTCCACCGACGTGGTGAAATCCCAGGCGTGCAGATAGAGCAGGTCGATGTAATCGGTATTGAGCCGTTGCAGGCTTCCCTCCACCGATCGCAGCATGCTTTTGCGGTGATTGCCGCCGGAATTGGGATCGTCCGGCTGCATCGGCAGGGTGTATTTGGTGGCGATCACCAACCGATCGCGGCGCCCGGCGGCGAATTCCCCCACGAAACGTTCGGCGCTGCCCTCGGTATAGCGGTTGGCGGTATCGATAAAGTTGCCGCCGCGTTCGACATAAACGTCAAACAGACGGCGGGCTTCGGCCAGTTCGGCGCCCCAGCCCCAGTCGGCACCGAAGGTCATGGTGCCCAGCGCCAGCGGTGAAACGCGCAGGCCGGAACGGCCCAATAAACGATAGTGATCCAGCGATAGTGACGTGTTCATAGGCATTCTCCCGTGTAGGTAGCGTCTACGGTAGCGCCCGCAGGTTGTTTAAGGAATGCGCTATAATCTTCATGAATTATTAAGGAGGGAGAGCATAATGAGGGGCAGTGATTTCGCCGAGTTGCGCGCCTTTGCCGCGATTGTTGAGCACGGCGGTTTCGCTCGCGCCGCTGCACATTTGGGCATGTCCGCTTCGGCGCTCAGCCAAACGCTGCGCAACCTGGAGGCGCGTTTGGGTGTGCGTTTACTGAATCGCACCACTCGCAGTGTGGCGCTGACTGAAGCCGGAAGACAGATGTTGGCGCGCCTGACGCCCGCGATGGCCGAGATTGACGCGGCGGTGGCGCAGGCGGTCGAGCAACGCCAGAACCCCTCGGGTCTTTTGCGGCTTAATGTAACCCGCGTGGCGGCGTTACATTTTCTGGCGCCTTTGATCGCGCCGTTTCATCATCAATATCCTGATATTACGCTCGATCTCAATGTTGAGGAGCGGTTGGTGGATATCGTTGCCGGCGGTTTTGACGCCGGCGTGCGGCTGCACGAGAAACTGGCGAAAGATATGGTGGCGGTCAAGCTGGGCGGGGAGGTGCGGATGCGCGTCGTTGCTTCACCGGCGTATTTGGCGCGTCACGGCCGGCCGTCAACACCAGGCGATCTGCATCGACATCGCTGTTTGAATTACCGCTGGCCGACCAACGGCAGTTTGTATCGCTGGGAGTTTGAGTGCGACGGTGAAAAGCAGGAGATCGCCGTGGAAGGGCCGGTGATAGTCGATGAGCCGGAAGTCTTGGTGCGGGCTGCGATGGATGGGGCAGGCATTGCCTACCTGTTTGAGCAACAGGTTGCCGCCGGTTTGGCCGATGGCCGGTTGTTGCCGCTGCTCGATGCCTGGACGCCGCCGTTCCCCGGTTTCTATCTGTACTATCCGGCAAACCGCCAAATGCCGCGCCCGCTGCGTGCTTTTATCGACTTCGCCCGTCAACAGGCAGAGCAGGGCGCATAACGCGATTTTTTTGAATAACACCGTCAGTTTTATTCGGTATTCAGCCGCTGCGCGCTTGATTAGATTGAACGCGAGAGGGGCGCCGTCGGCGCCTTTGTGCAATGAGTGGAGAATTTCTATGGCGAAGACAGTAGTGGTGTTTCATTCCGGCTACGGCCATACCGAGCGTTTGGCGAAAGTGGTGGCGGAAGGCGCCGGGGCGGCACTGATCGCCATCGACCAGAACGGTGATATCAGCGACGAAGCCTGGCAGACGCTGGATGAGGCGGACGCCATCATCTTTGGTTCGCCGACCTATATGGGCGGCCCATCCTGGCAGTTCAAGAAATTCGCCGACGCCAGCTCCAAGGCCTGGTTCGGCCGCAAGTGGCAGGACAAAGTGTTCGGCGGCTTTACCAACAGCGCCAGCCTGAACGGCGACAAGCAGGTCACGTTGATCGCGCTGCAGACGCTGGCTTCGCAACATGGCGGCCTGTGGGTCAGCCTGGGGCTGCTGCCGGCCAACACCAAATCGGCGCAGCGCACCGACGTCAATAACCTGGGCGGTTCGGTGGGGCTGCTGGTGCAGACCCCGGCGGATGCCGGCGTGGATGAGATGCTGTCGGGCGATCTGGCGACCGCCAAGCTCTATGGCCAGCGCGTAGCGGGTTTTGCCGCCAAACTGGCGTAAGGTCTTCCGTGCGGAGAGGGCAGTGACGCGACTGAACGGACGCCGCGTTCATTTTCTCTGCACAATTGGCGTGTAAGCTGCGAAATGTTATTAGCCTGCTTGGGCTAACACTGCATTTCGTACAAATATTCCCGGTTCCTAGGCCGGGTTTTTTGTTGCTAAGGTCCGCTTAAGCTTTCACCGCTATACTGCGCGGCAGCACAGGCATGCAACGTATGGCTGTGTCGTAACTGTCGATTTGCTGTTGTTCAAGCAAGCCCGCGCTATGCGGGCTTTTTTTGGGTTGTTATTGCACGGGCGGCCCAGTTGCAGGAAAATAATCGCGTAGTTATTCAAACATCATTCAACGACCAATAACCACAAACTTATTAATGTAATTAACGTCGTCGGCGGCCTATTACGCTATGCGCTATGCTGACAGCAGAGTCGGCATTATTTGCTGACGCTATGCGGGTGAGCCCGCCGCGGTCGCATCAGGCTAAGAAAAGTCTGTTAATTAAATGTTAACGTTTTTTATTATTGATTTGTCTGGCTTTTTTGGTTGAAATCCGAGTTGACTATCCCTCACTGGCCGGGCGAGAGAGTATGCACATTATTATTCTGGTTATTAGCGAAATATGGGCGAGGCGATGAACGTCAGAATAAACGCCAGACATGGCCTGCCTCTGACGGTTCAGCTGATCAATCTTTTCATGCTGGCCTTTTTACTTTCTCTGGTGGGTATTCTTAGCCGGCCAATTGGTTCGCTTTCTTTATTTTGGCCGGTGAATGCGATTCTGCTCGGCCTGCTGCTGCGCAAACCCGTTTACGCCACGCCGCTCGGCTGGCTTACCACCTATCTGGGCATGGTTGCCGCCGATCTCAGCACCGGCGAAGGCTGGTCCCTGGCGCTGTGGCTGAACGCCTGCAACATGTCGCTGATCGCCGTCGGTTACGGCATCATGCTGATGCTGCCCCAGTCGCAACGGCGCATGGGCAAACCCCAGGCGATACTCTATATGTTCAGCGCCAGTCTGGCCGGTGCGGCGGTGGCGTCGACGCTGTCGGTGCTGCGCAACGACAGCCTGTACAACAACACGGTGGTGGTCGCGTGGCTGGCTTGGTTCAGCGAGCAGTTCTCGACGACCTTGCTGCTGTTGCCGGTGCTGATGGCGGCACCGCGGCTGAAGCAGCTGTTGCGCATACAGGTGCGTTGGCGTTTGAAAGGCTGTCTGCCGCTGCTGGCGCTGCTGCTGTCGCTGATATTCAGCGTCTATATCGGCGGGCCGGGCGCTATCGCCTTCCCGATCCCGGCGCTGCTGTGGTGCGCGGTGCGTTATCAGCTGTTCCCCGTGACGTTGCTGACGTTGTTGACCGGCATGACCGAGATCAGCAGCATTTCCGCCAACCTGGTGCTGTACGAAACGCCGAACAACCACAACGCCTTCCTCGACACGCTGATGTCCGCCCGCTTGGGCATCGCCATGCTGGTGATGGGGCCGCTGATCCTCGCCAGCTCTATCGCCGCCAACCGCAAGCTGATGCGGCGTTTGGAGCACAGCGCCAACCACGATTTTCTGACCGGGGTGCTGGCGCGCAGCGCGATGACGCGCAAAGCGGGCGAGCTGCTGGAGCACAAGCACCGCTCCAAAGAGGCGGTGTCGCTTCTGCTGATCGACATCGACCATTTCAAGCAGATCAACGATACGCACGGCCACAGCGCCGGCGATCAGGTTTTGGCGTCGTTCGCGCACATCGTGCGGCGCGAGCTGCGCCACGATCAGCTGTTCGGCCGCTTGGGCGGGGAAGAGTTCGCCATCATGTTGCCGCGCGCGCTGGCGGCACAGGGCGTGGCGCTGGGGGAACATCTGCGCCGGCTGGTGGAGCAGGCGGAACTGCAGGCGGAAGGCAAACAAACGTTGAAAATTACCATCAGCGTCGGCGTCGCCAGCCTGGCGATGAACGAGGTGAAATCGCTGGAGCAGCTGATGAATATGGCGGATATCGCGCTGTATCGCGCCAAATCGCAGGGGCGTAATCGGGTGGAGTCGTTCAACGTGGTGAACGGCAACAGCGTCGAGCATATCCTGTTCCGCTAGGGCTCGACGCTGGGCAACCGGCGCTTACAGGCTTTTCAGCGCCTTGATGGTCTCATCCATATCGATCTCGTGCTCGGAGAAGGTATGGGTGGTGTTCTGGAAAGTGGTAATGGTCAGCATGCGCAGCGTTTGCATGGTCTGCGCCTGGTCTTCGGACTGCGGGCGAATGCGGTTCATCAGCAGGCCGACCGACAGCACGGTGTTCTCTTTATCCACGTCGGCTTTGACCGGCACTTCCTTGGTGAAAGTATTGAAAGACTTGATGCTGGCGATCTTGATTCTTTCGTTGGCGATGATGATGTATTTGCTGGGCGCCAACACTTTGACCGCATAAGCCGACGGGCCTTTGGTGTTGTTGGTCGGTTCGAAGGTCACCGCCGCATTTTTCTTAATCAGCTCCGGGTTCTGCACTTTAATCACGTGAAAATAACGATTTTCTCCGTTCTCGTCGGTAATAAAGCCGAAGCCTTTGTCTTCAAAAAAAGTCGTTATCTTGCCGTTCATCGCTATTCTCACAAAAGGGTTCTATACAGCGCTTATGATAGCGCGGAATGCCTTGCAGCGACAGATTGCGCGGGCGGCATTTAGTCATGCGATAACGGCATTTAGCGGCTTTCTCCCCACATGCTATGTTCATGCTGACTTCATTCAATGCGAAAAAGGAATAGCGATGGGCATCAAACGTCTCAATCACGCCGTGCTGTATGTCAGCGACGTGCGGCAGAGCGCCGACTTTTATCATCAGGTGTTGGGGTTCAAGCTCAAGCCGTCCGACAGCCCCGATCGGGCGGTGTTTACCCAGGCCGCCGATTCGGACAACGATCACGATTTGGCGCTGTTCAGCAAGAACCTGGGTCAGCAGCGCGCGGGGGTCTTTCGCGCCAACAGCGAGCCGCCGGCGGAGCATGAGCCACCGGCCGGGCTGTACCATCTGGCCTGGGAAGTGGACAGCCTGGAGGAGCTGGAGCGCATTCGTCACCAGCTGGCCGAGCGCGGCATTCTCGGGTTGGAAGAGGATCATGGCGTGCACAAAAGCATTTATGGCCACGATCCGGACGGGCTGCTGTTCGAGGTGACCTGGTTTATTCCGCCGGCGTTGCTGACCGAAGAGGACAAAAACCAGCAGGGGATCCGCCCGCTGGATTTCGCCGCCGAGAAACGGCGTTTCGCCGGCCGGTAAGCGGCTCGGGTACGGGGCGCCGTGGCGCCCCGACGATCACAGCACTTTGTTGAGGAAATTGACGGTGCGCGGGTGCTGCGGCTGAGCCAGCACTTGCCTGGCGTCGCCCTGTTCGACGATCTGCCCGTCGACCATAAACACCACCCGATCCGCCGCTTCGCGCGCAAAGCCGATTTCATGCGTGACCACCACCAGCGTGACGCCCAGATCCGCCAACCCCTTAATTACGTCCAGCACTTCGCCGACCAGCTCGGGATCGAGCGCGGAGGTCGGTTCATCGAACAGGATCACCTTCGGGTTCAGCGCCAGCGCGCGCGCGATGGCGATGCGTTGCTGTTGGCCGCCGGAGAGGTGGCGCGGGTAGGCGTCCGCCTTGTGGCGCAGCCCGACGGTATCCAGCAGCTCATAGGCTACCGCCTTCGCCCGCTCGCGGGAGTGAATTTTGTGCACCACCGGCGCTTCGATGATGTTTTCCAGCACCGTCAGGTGCGGGAACAGGTTGAAATTTTGGAACACATAGCCGACGTTGATGCGTTGCCGGAGGATGGCCTTTTCCTTCAGCTCATACAGCCGGTTGCCCTTGCGGCGGTAGCCGACGTAGTCGCCGTCGATGCGGATAAAGCCTTCGTCCACGCGCTCCAGGTGGTTGATCGCCCGCAGCAGCGTCGATTTTCCGGAGCCGGAAGGGCCGAGGATCACGGTGACGGTGCCCGGCTGCAGCGTCAGGCTGACGTCGTCCAGCGCCTTGTGTTTGCCGAAGAACTTGCTGACGTTGCTGATTTCGATTAGGCCGCGCGCCGGCACTGGGGTGAGGTTGCGCGCCGGCTGCTCGGGCAAGGCGTAATAATCAATGGCTTCAGACATACGGGTCTCCTAACGTTTTAGCCAGCCGGCCAGTTTCTGCCAGGGCGTCGGCGGCAGTTCGCGCACCGCGCCTCGGGCGAAATAGCGCTCGATGTAGTATTGGATCACCGACAGCGCGGTGGTGATGAACAGATACCAGACGGTGGCGACCATCAGCAGCGGTATCACCTGCTGGGTGCGGTTATAGATAACCTGAATGGTATAAAACAGCTCCGGCAGCGCCAGCACGTAAACGATCGAGGTGCCTTTCGCCAGGCTGATGATCTCGTTGAAGCCGGTCGGAATGATGGAGCGCAGCGCCTGCGGCAGAATGATGCGGAAGGTGCGGCGATAGCCCGGCAGGCCCAGCGCCGCCGCCGCTTCGTGCTGGCCGTAATCCACGCCCAAAATGCCGCCGCGGATGATCTCGGCGGTGTAGGCGGACTGCACCAGCGTCAGGCCCAGCACCGCCACGGCGAATTGGCCGAGAATGTCGATGGTCGGATAGCTGGCGAACACCACCGAGGTGAAGGGAATGCCCAGCGAGATGGCGTCGTACAGGTAGGAAAAGTTGTACAGGATGATCAGCACCAGAATCAGCGGCAGCGAGCGAAACAGCCAGATATAACCCCAGGCCAGCGACGCCAACAGGTAAGAGCGCGACAGTCGCGCCAGCGCCAGCAAGGTGCCGAACAGGATGCTGAACAGCGTGCCGAGCAGCGTCAGCAGCAGGGTTTGCCCCAGCCCCGCCAGCACCGCCGGCGCGAAGAACCACTCGGCGAACACGCCCCATTCCCAGCGCGCGTTGCCCGCCACCGATTGCACGATGGCGGCCAGAATAAACAGCGAAAACAGCGCGCCGATCAGCCGCAGCGGATAGCGGGCGGGCACCACTTTCAAGACGTCTTGTTTGGACATGTCATGTCTCCTGATACAGATAAAGGGGCCTTAGGCGATTTTCCTTTCCGACGCGCAACAACATGCGTCCTCTGCAATCAGGCTTTTGCGGAACGGCAGGCGGCCATCGTAGGGTGGGCGGCTGTAAACCTCGCTGTCGACGGTGGGATCGAACTGCGGCTGATACCCGTTGCTCAGATACAGGCCCACCGCTTCGGGCTGGCGAAAACCGGTGGTCAGATAGAGCCGGCGATATCCCTGCGCCAGCGCCAGCGTTTCGAGCTGCTGCAACACCCGCTGCGCCAGGCCCTGGCGCCGCAGATCGCCCCGCGTCCAGATGCGCTTCAGCTCGGCGGTTTGTGCGTCATAGCGTTTGAAGGCGCCCATGGCGATCGGTGCACCGGCGCGCAGCAGCACGATGAAGGCCCCCTGCGGCGGCGCGTACAGATCCAGCGGTTCCGGTTCCTGGTCACCAAAATAGTCGCCGTAACGCTGGCGATATTCGCCGAACAGCCCCTCGATTACCGGGGCGATCAGCGGGTCGGTCGGCAGCGTCTGAATGAAGGTGTCTTGCGTCATCGCGCGCTCCTAGTCGCCCAGGCCGGGCGGGTTGATTTCCGACTGCGCAAGGCGTTCGACGCTCTCGCCCCAGCGGTTGAGCACCTGATCGTACTGCCCGCCGCGGATCGCGCCGTTCAGCGCTTCGTTCACCGCCTGCACCAGGCCGTTGCCTTTACGGGTGGTGACGGCGATGTGCGCCGCCTTGGGCCAACCGCCTTCCACCGTGCCCGCCAGCCGGGTGCGGCCGTTCAGCGCCGCTTTATAGGCGCCCAGCACGTTCGGCCCGAAGTAGGCGTCGGCCCGGCCGGATTGGATCGCCAGCGTGGCGGCCGCATCGTCGGTCACGTAGATCGGCTGGAAGGATTTAAGCCCCTGCTGCCGATTCTGCTTGTCCCATGCCAGCAAGATGGCTTCCTGATTGGTGCCGGAGCCGACGATAATTTTTAATCCGGCGATATCGGCAGGCTGTTTGATCGTCGCGATCTTGCCGCCGTTTTTGACATAAAAGCCGAGCGAGTCGATGCGGTAGGTGGCGAAGTCGAAGCGGGTTTTGCGCTCTTTGGTCACGGTGACGTTAGTGATGGCCGCGTCATACTTGCCGGAAACCACCCCCAGCGGCCAGTCTTCCCACGAGGTTTGCACCACGTTAAGCGTTAGGCCCAGGCTGTCGGCCACCAGCTGTGCGATATCCACTTCGCTGCCGATCAGTCGCCGGTTGTCGGCGGCGAACAGCGCCAGCGGCGGCGTGTTGAGTGCGGCGATCGCGACGGTGAATTGGCCCGGCTTCACGAAGTGGAAATCGGCCGGCAGTTTGGCGATCGCCTGCGGGTTTTTCGGCGCGTGGATCGGGGTTTCATTGGCCTGCAAATCGATGCCGGTGCCCGCCAGTGCGGCGCCGGTCAGGCTCAGCAAGGCCGCCACGAGGGCGGCGGTAACGGTTTTCTGCATAGCGGGTATCCCTGAAAGCGATCTTATTATTGGGTGAATCTGTTCAACGGGCGCTTCAGGCCCAGGTGCTCGCGCAGCGTGTCGCCGTGGTACGCCTGGCGGAACAGGCCACGTTGTTGCAGGACGGGCACCACCCGATCGACGAAGTGGCCGAAGGCGTTGGGCGTACCGCCGCTGATGATGAAACCGTCGGCGGCTTCGCCGTCGAACCAGCGCTGCAGACCGTCCGCCACCGCTTCCGGCGTGCCGCTGAACACCGGGCGCGGCGAGGCGGCTTCCAGCGCCACCTGGCGCAGCGTGAGGTTGCGCTCGCGGGCGCTGCGCTTGATGGCGTCGGTGGTGCTGCGGAAGCTGTTTTGCCCCAGATCGCCGATGTCCGGGAAGGGCGCGTCCAGCGGATGGCGGGCGAAGTCGTAATGCTCGAAGTAGCGGCCGAGGTAGTTGAGGGCGTTCTCGATGCTGACCAGTCGGGCGGTTTCCTGGTACTGGCGCTCGACGTCCGCGTCGTCGTCGCCGACGATCACGCTGACGCCTTGGAAGATGCGAAGATCGTCTGGTTCGCGCCCCTGTTCCACCAGCTGCCGCTTCACGTCCTGATAGAAATCCTGCGCCTGCTCCAGCGTGTCGTGATGGGTGAAGATCGCATCGGCGTGTTGGGCCGCCAGCCGTTTGCCGTCTTCGGAGGCGCCGGCCTGGAACAGGATAGGGCGCCCCTGCGGCGTGCGGCCGATGTTCAGCGGCCCCTGTACCGAGAAGAACTCCCCCTGGTGATTGAGAGTGTGCAGTTTGCCGGTGCGGAAGAATTCGCCGCTGGCCTTATTACGCACGAAGGCGTCGTCTTCCCAGGAGTCCCACAGCCCTTTGGCGACGTCGAGAAATTCGCCGGCGATGCGGTAACGCAGGCTGTGTTCCGGGTGTTCTGTGCGCGAGAAATTTTTGGCCGAGCCTTCCAGCGGCGACGTCACCACGTTCCAGCCGGCGCGGCCGTTGCTCAGGTGATCGAGGCTGGCGAACTGGCGGGCGACGGTGAACGGATCGCTGTAGGAGGTGGAGAGGGTGCCCACCAGGCCGATTTTATCGGTGGCGGCGGACAGCGCGGCCAGCAGGGTGAGCGGTTCGAAACGATTAAGAAAATGCGGAATGGATTTTTCGTTGATATATAACCCATCGGCGACGAAGACGAAATCGAATTTCCCCTGTTCGGCTTTTTTCGCCGAGGCGATATTAAATTCGAGGTTAATGCTGGCGTCGGCGGTGGCGTCCGGGTGGCGCCAGGCGGACATATTTCCCGATGCGCCATGCAGAATGGCGCCCAGGCGTAATTGCCGTTGATTATTCGCGTTATCGCTCATCGTGATTATCCTGTCATGCGCCGCAGAGGCGCGCGGTGTCTGATGGGTTCACTATTGATGAGCGGCGGCGGGATGTAAAACAACAAAACAGCATATTCAAATGTTGAAAACTGCAAATATCACGGCGGGTAAAAATAATAGGGCCCGACGCGGCATGTGCGGCGTCGGGGAAATAATATGTTCCGTTATTCAGGCGTTGCTGAGGGCTTTTTCTGGCGCGGTGGTTAATTGTTGCAGCGTGCGTTCCGCCAGCAGCGTGAAATATTGCGCCGCCGGGAAAAGAGCCCGTTCATCGGGATTGAAACGCGGATGATGCAGGCCGAACTCGCTGGCGGAGCCGATGCTGACGAATACGCCCGGCACGTGATGCAGATACAGCGCGAAATCTTCGCCCCCCATCTGCAACTCCGCCTCTTCGACCCGGTAGCCGGCCTCGGCGGCGACGGTTTTGCTGAACGCCGCCCAATGCGGGTCATTGATCACCGCCGGCGGCCCCGGTTGCCAGCGCAGTTCGGCTTGCGCACCCAGCGCGGCGGCTATGCCGTCGATCACCTGGCGAATCTTGTCCGGCACCTGGCGGCGCACCGCGTCGCTGTGGGTGCGCACCGTGCCTTCCAGCTCCACGGTTTGCGGCAGCACGTTCCAGGTATTGCCGCCTTCGATGCGCGTTACGCTTACCACCAGCGATTCCAGCGAGCTGAAGCTGCGGCTGGGCAGCGTCTGCAGCGCGCCGACGATCTGGCTGGCGGTGACGATGGTGTCGACGCCCTGTTCCGGTTTGGCGGCGTGCGCGCCCTTGCCCGTGATGAGGATCTGGAAGCGATCGACGTTGGCGTAGAACGGCCCGGCGCGGGTGGCGAAGGTGCCGGTGGGCAGCTCCGGCGCATTATGCAGGCCAAACACCGCGGCGACGTTATCCAGCGCGCCAGCGTCGATCAGGTGCCGGGCACCGTTGAAGGTCTCTTCTGCCGGCTGGAAGAAGAGGCGTACCGTGCCGGGCAGGTCGGCCTCACGCGTTTTCAACAGGTGTGCGGCGCCGAGCATCACCGAGGTATGAAAGTCGTGGCCGCAGGCGTGCATCACGCCGCGGTTTTGCGAGCTGAAGGGCACGTCGGCGATTTCGTCGATCGGGAGAGCGTCAATGTCGCCGCGCAGCGCGATGATCGGCCCCTTGCCGCTGCCGATCTCCGCCACGACGCCGGTTTTCAGCGCCAGCGGCAGCAGGCGAATGCCCGCTTCTTGCAGCCAGCGCGTCAGCCGGGCGGTGGTGGCGAATTCGTGATTGGAAAGCTCCGGGTTTTGGTGCAGCTCACGCCGATAGGCGATGATTTTGTCTGCCAACTGGCTGGTCATAGGCTTGGCTCACAGTGGGAAATAAACCCTAACCCTAGTGCAGCGGCCGCCGAAGCAAAAAGACCATCTGGTTATATTTCATAGCGATTGCGTCTGCACGGGAGCGTCAACGCTGGGGGAAGCGGGCGAGTTTGGGCGTTCGCTCGTTGTTCGCCGGCGCGTGGAGAGGATTGACCTGGCACGGTAACTTATCGCAACCGGTGCAATCAATTTACACCGGACAACACGGATTTTTTCACTCTTTATCGGATTTCTGTGATCGCGGTGGTGGACAAAATCCTGCCTGCTTGCTGTACTGTAATAGACACAGGTTTTGTGTCTTTCATTCACGTTAAAGGTAAGTTTGATGTCTAAGATTAAAGGTAGCGTTAAGTGGTTTAATGAATCCAAAGGCTTCGGTTTCATTACTCCGGAAGATGGTAGCAAGGACGTTTTCGTTCACTTCTCTGCCATCGTTAGCAACGGTTTCAAAACGCTTGCTGAAGGCCAGCGTGTAGAATTTGAAATCACGAACGGTGCCAAAGGCCCATCTGCCGCTAACGTTACTGCTATCTAAGCTGCGTAGCTGAATTTCTTAAAACCCGCTCATTGAGCGGGTTTTTTATTGGGCGCGTTATGCCTCGCTGCGGCGGCCTAACAGGCTGAACAGCAGGATGGCGACGGCGTAGCAGCCGACGATGGTCAGCGCCATCGACAGGCTTGAAGTGCCGCCCAGCCCGGTGAGTGGCACGGCGCAGGCACCGAGCGCGAACATGCACACGCCGATCAAGGCCGACGCGCTGCCCGCTTTGTCACCCTGGCTTTGCATAGCCAGCGAAGAGGCGGTTGGGCCGACGATGCCGATCACCGCCACAGAAAAGAACAGCGGCACCAGCAACAACACCAGCGGCGCATGCAGCGCGGCGGCCAACAGCAGCAACAGCGACGCGACGGCCGCCAGCGTTAACCCGCTCCTCAACACCCGGCGCTCCCCCCAACGCGAACTGAGGCGGCTGGCCAGCTGCGCCGCAATGATCAGCCCGACGCCGTTAATGGCGAAGCACAGGCTGAACATCTGCGGGCTGAGGCCGTAGATCTGCTGCAAGACGAAAGGCGAGGCGCCGATATAGGCGAACATGCCGGCCATCACGAAGCCCTGCGTCAGGCACAGGCCCATGAAATAGCGTTGGGTCAACAGACTGCCCAGCGACATCAGCATCGCCAGAATGCCGCCCTGGCTGCGGCGCTCGGCCGGCAGGGACTCGCGCAGCTTCAGCGCCGACAGGCTGAACAGCAGCACGGCGATGGCCGCCAGCACGCCGAAGATGCCGCGCCAGTTCATCACCTGCAGCATGACGCCGCCCAGCACCGGCGCGACGATCGGCGCCAGGCCGTTGACCAGCATCAGCAGGGCGAAGAAGCGGGTCAGCTCATGACCGGCATACAGATCGCGGGCAATGGCGCGGGAAATCACCGCACCACCGGCGCCGGCGATGCCCTGCAGCAGGCGGGCGATCAGCAACTGGTCGATGGTGGGCGCCAGCGCGCACCACAGCGAAGCGCCCAGCAGCAGGATCAGCGACAGCAACAGCGGGCGCATGCGGCCCAGTTTGTCGCTGTAAGGACCGAAAATCAGCTGGCCGACGCCCAGGCCGAGCAGCCCGGCGGTCAGGCTGAGCTGCGCGGCGGCGGTAGAGGTATTCAGTTCGCCCGCCATTTCCGGCAGGGCGGGCAGATAGAGATCGGTGCACAGCGGCCCCAGCGCGGCCAACAGGCCAAGCACGACGGCGTACACCAGACGTTGTCTGGCTAAGTGTTTGGTCATGGGAGATTAGAGTTTCCTGAACAGGTGAGAAATGGCCTGCTGATACAGATCGCGCAGCAGGGACGCATCGGCTTTTTGCGTGGTAAGGATGCGGTAACCGGTGCCTTCGCTCATGACGGCGATAAACTCCACCCGCGCGGCGATCTCTTCCGCGCTGAAATGGGGATACAGCCGCTGCAGGTTGTGGCACACGTGGCGAAACAGCCGCGCTTCCGCATCGCTGAGCATTTTGGCCACCACCGGGTTGCGCGTGGCCTCGGCGGTCACTTCAAGCATCAGCATGTGATCGGTTTCGCTCTCGCCCGGCTGCTGAAACAGCGTGCGCGCCGCCAGCGTGCCGGCGATCAGGTTGATGTGATCGCCAAGGTTTTCCAGCCGCTGCATCTTGCTGGCGATGATGCGGTTGACGATTTCCTCGATAATCGCGTCTTTGTTGGCGAAATAGCGATAGATTTGCCCGACGCTGAGCTGCGAGCCCTGGGCGATTTCCGCCATGCTGGCGGCGTGGAAGCCGTGGCGGCGGAAGCTGGTTTTCGCCGCTTCGACGATCTGATCGCGGCGGGCCTGCACCTTGGCCTGTTTACTGTCGTTGGGGGGGAGCATTTGCCCGATCCTTTGCTACGCGTGAGCCGGGTTCACATTTTTGGGTGTGAACGTTCATTCTCAATTGTAGTGCAATCGGCCGGAAAGGCGCAAGATGAACGCGTGCTGTGGGGAAAAGGCGCTTAAGCGAACAGGTAGGATTTGATAAAGGCGGCGACGATCAGCACGCACAGCGCAACGGCAATCGCTTCGGTGGCGGTTTTCGGCAGGCTAAACATAGCGGTTTCTCATCCAGTCAGGAGTACTGGATGAGATTATGCGCATGCAAGATTAAGGAAACATTAAGGGCTTAGCGCCCGTTGACCCACATCACCAGCATGAAAGCCAGCAGCGTCATCGCCAGCGAGCCGGCCAGGTTGAGCAGCATGTTGGCCAGCGCCCAGCCGAAGCGGCCATCCTGCATCAGGTACACCACCTCCAGCGAAAAGGTGGAGAAGGTGGTCAGGCCGCCGCAGAACCCGGTGGTGATCAGTAATTTCCAGGTGGGGTCCAGATGCGTCATGCGGGTGAAAATCGCCATCGCCAGGCCGATGATAAAACCGCCGATCAGATTGACCATCAGCGTACCGAGCGGAATGTGGGCGTTCAGCGGATTCATTTTCATGCTTACCGCCCAGCGCAAAACGCTGCCGACGCCGCCGCCGATAAATACGGCCAGTAAAGAGCTCAACATGGGGCAACTACCTTTCAATCAGAGAAATTCACGGGGCTCGGAAAGAGACAGGCGTAACGCTACGCGCCTCTCTCCGAGAGGTTACGTAGACATCATCAGCCTGTGAAGGCGGTTAGGGAGGAATGTCATCTCCAGCGTGCCGCACGGCCTTTTTTGCCGTACCCGGTGGATGTTACACCTAACGCCGCCTATTTTGTAGTATCGACAATCTGCGAGGTCACCCCATGGAAATCAGAACGGCGCGCCTGAGCGATCGCCAGGCTATCGCCGAATTAATGACGGCGTTGGATTATCCCGGCACCGAGGCGTTTCTGACGCAGCGAATGCGCCAGCTGCTGGCGCATCCGGACGAGGCGCTGCTGGTGGCCGTGGAGGGCGAGCGGGTGCTGGGCGTGCTGTCGCTGCATTTTCTGCCGCAGCTGGCGTTGGCCGGCGACATTGGCCGCATCAGCTATTTTTGCGTCGACGACCGAGCGCGCGGCGCAGGTGTAGGGCGGCGGCTGTTGGCGGAGGGCGAGGCGCTGGCGCACCGTCGCGGCTGCGATCGGCTTGAAGTCCATTGCCACAGCCGCCGCGAGCGGGCGCATGCGTTTTACCGGCGAGAAGGCTTTGTCGAAGCGCCGAAGTATTTTGCCAAGTTATTAAACCAGTAAGTTAGTCGCCCGTCGGCACCGCCGTTTCCAGGCGGTTGCGGCCATTTTGCTTCGCCCGGTAAAGCGCGCCGTCGGCCGCTTTCAGCCAGTCCAGATAACCGCCCAGCGCGGGGTGGTAGTTGGCGATACCGGCGCTGATCTGCAGCCGCAGCTGTGGCGCCTCTTTGAAGATAACGGCATCCAACCGCTGCTGGATGCGCCGCAGGACGGTTTCCGCCTGTTCGGCGCTGGTGTTCGGCAGCACCGCGCCAAACTCGTCGCCGCCGTAGCGCCCGACGATATCCACGTTGCGCAAGCCAATCAGCAGCTCTTCCGCCAGCGCCGCCAGGGCCTCATCCCCCAGCGCATGGCCGAAAGTATCGTTGATGGTTTTGAAACGATCGATATCCATCAGGATCAGCGTGGCGTTGTCCTGGTAGCGGCGGCAACTGTCGAACTGACGATGCAGCAGATGCTCCCAATGGCGGCGGTTGTACAAGCCGGTCAGCCCATCGCGGGTGCTGATGCGTTGCAGCTCCTGTTTTTTTTCCGCCAGCCGTTTGGCGGTGCGGTAGGTCACCAGGCCGAGCAGCGTCGGGTAAAGGTAGATCATCGGCAGGCACAGATAGATTTGCAGCGGCGTGCTGTGCGGGTGGAACGGGAAACCGAGCAGCGCGCCGGTCAGCGCCGCCGCGGCCAATTGAATCGCCAACCCTTTGACAAACAGTGCCTTACCGGCCGAAGCGATGTTGTTCATGCTCATCATCGACAGGATGACGATCGCCGGCAGCGCGTTGAACGCCATCATCGCCGCCCAGAAACCGCCGAAGGCGGAGTCGATCAGCAGGTTGCGGATCTCGGCTTTGAACGGATCTTTGGCGCGGCAGGCCAGGCGGTAGGCGAGATGCGGCCAGAGAAAACCGTGAAAGGCCAGCAATAGCCAGACCGCCGTGGGCGGAGCCAAGGGATAGAGTGCGGCGCAAACGCAGATAAAGCCGAGCCCCAGACCGGCGACGCGGGGCAGATAGGTGCGTTTGGCGAAGCTGAGGCCGGATTTTCGGGCATCGAAAATGGGTGGGGCAATATACATCCGGCATCTCCCTGATAAGTATCACGGCAGCGTATCATGCGGGTGATAAACTAAGAATAGTCTGGGATTCACGTCGTGAGGCGGTGTGGCATTCCTGCGACGGATCTCACTCTGTTACATGTTGCGGTTGTGCGAGCGGGGGGAAAGTCGCTAAATATTCGCAGGCAAGGTCAGTTTTTCTCGCTGTTCACGCAGCGCTCTATGATAAGAAGGTGAGTATGGAAGGTATCAGTATTACCAAACTTCTGGTGATTGCGGTATTGGTGATTTTACTGTTCGGCACCAGCAAGCTGCGCACGCTCGGCGCCGATCTTGGCGCGGCGCTGAAAGGCTTTAAAAAAGCCGTGGGTGACGACAGCACGCCGCCGGCCGCCGGCAGCAACACCGCCGAGAGCCAGTCCGCTCAGCAGAGCGTCGAGAAGAAAGACGTTTAATCCCGTCTGAGGGCGAGCAATAAAAAACGGATGCCTGGCGGACATCCGTTTTTTGGCGTTTCCGCCGTCTTTAGCGTAACAAACTATTACGCGTTATTTCACTTCCATCCCTTTGGCCTGCAGATCGGCGTGATAAGACGAACGCACGAACGGGCCGCAGGCGGCGTGGGTGAAGCCCATCGCCATCGCTTCTTCTTTCATCTCGTCGAACTCGGCCGGGCTGACGTAGCGCTGCACCGGCAGGTGGTGGCGGCTCGGCTGCAGGTACTGGCCCAGCGTCAGCATGGTCACGCCGTGGCGGCGCAGATCGCGCATCACTTCGACGATTTCCGCGTTGGTTTCGCCCAGGCCGACCATCAGGCCGGATTTGGTCGGGATATCCGGGTGCGCTTCTTTAAAGCGCTCCAGCAGCTTCAGCGACCACTCGTAGTTGGCGCCTGGGCGCACCTGGCGGTAAACGCGCGGTACGTTTTCCAGGTTGTGGTTGAACACGTCCGGCGGCGTGGCGGTGAGGATCTCCAGCGCGCGGTCCATACGGCCGCGGAAGTCCGGCACCAGCGTTTCAATCTTGATGTTCGGGCTCTTGGCGCGGATGGCCGAGATGCAGTCGGCAAAGTGCTGAGCACCGCCGTCGCGCAGATCGTCGCGGTCAACCGAGGTGATCACCACGTAACGCAGCGCCATGTCGGCGATGGTTTGCGCCAGCTTTTCCGGCTCGTTGGCGTCCGGCGCGATCGGGCGGCCGTGGGCCACGTCGCAGAACGGGCAGCGACGGGTGCAGATGGCGCCGAGGATCATAAAGGTGGCGGTGCCGTGGTTGAAACACTCGGACAGGTTAGGACACGAGGCTTCCTCACAGACGGAGTGCAGGCCGTTTTTACGCATGGCGGCTTTGATGCCCTGAATGCGCGTTGAGTCGGCAGGCAGTTTGATCTTCATCCACTCGGGTTTACGCAACAGCTCCTGCCGTTCGGTGACCACCGTTTTGACCGGGATCAGCGCCATTTTGTCAGCATCGCGGTATTTGACGCCGCGTTCCATCTGAATTGGTTTACTCATAATCGTGCAGGTTCCAGTTACGAAGCTCGACCGTCTGGTAGCCGAGTAAATGAACAAATTCCTGTACCAGGATTGGGTGTATGTCTTCAATGCCAACGCCGGGTGCCAGCGCGCTGACCTGCGTCATTTGCATGCCGGCGTAACCGCAAGGGTTGATGCGTTGGAAGGGGCTGAGATCCATCGCCACATTCAGGGCAAGGCCGTGGAATGAGCTGCCTTTGCGGATCCGCAAACCCAACGAACAGATTTTCTGCTCCCCCACGTACACGCCAGGCGCATCGGGACGGGCGCGCGATTCGAGGCGGAAGTGGGCAAGGGTGTTGATAACCGTATCTTCTATCGCCGTAACCAATTGGCGTACGCCGACCTTGTTGCGTTTCAGATCGACCATCACGTACATCACCTGCTGGCCCGGCCCGTGGTAGGTCACCTGGCCGCCACGATCGCTCTGGACCACCGGGATATCGCCGGGCATCAGCACGTGTTCGGCTTTGCCGGCCTGGCCCTGGGTGAAGACCGGGTGATGCTGCACCAGCCACAGTTCGTCCGGCGTAGTCTCGGTACGACTGTCGGTGAAGTTATGCATGGCTTGGGATACAGGCGCGTAGGGCTGCAACCCCAGCTGACGCAAAATGATCTTGTCTGGTTGCAAAAGAGTCATCGTCAGGTTACAGAAGTGGTAAAGCCATTATACCGGGCGCTCCGGCCTGCGACCAGCCTTTCGCTGACCAAAAATGCGCAACCCGGGAAGACGCTGCGCCATCCCGGGTTGATAAGCAGGGGTTTATGCTGGAATTACAGCACCATGCGAACAATTTCAATGTTGCCCAACTCTTCGTACAGGGTTTCGACCTGCTCAATGTGAGTGGCGTTAATGGTGATGGAAACGGAGTGGTAGTTGCCTTTGCTGCTTGGCTTAACCTGCGGGTTGTAATCGCCCGGTGCATGGCGCTGCACCACTTCAACTACCTGGTCAACCAGCTCAGGCTGCGCCAGGCCCATCACCTTGTAGGTAAACGAGCAAGGGAATTCGAGCAGTTCGTTCAGTTTAGTTTTTTGCATGTGCGTGCGCTCCAGAGTGCTAGCTAATCTATAAATTATAACTCCCGCCGGGGCGGGAGTTAATGTTATTCAGTATATGGGGGCAATTTCGCCCGATTCAACCGTTAACCGAACCAGTGGTGGAACATCAGTTTGATGTAGTCCACGATGCGGCTGAAGAAACCGCCTTCTTTCACTTCGTTCATCACCACCAGCGGACGCTGGTCGATGGTTTTGCCGTCCAGCTGGAAGTTGATGCTGCCGACCACCTGGTTTTTCGCCAGCGGCGCGTGAATTTCAGGGGTGTTCAGCACGTAACTGGCCTTCAGATCTTTCATGCGGCCGCGCGGGATGGTCAGGTAGACGTCTTTGTCCACGCCCAGCTCAACGCGGTCGGCATCGCCGAACCAGACCGGCTCGGAGGCGAACTCTTTACCGACCTTCAGCGGCGCTACGGTTTCGAAGAAGCGGAAGCCCCAGGTCAGCAGTTTCTTGCTCTCGGCTTCGCGGCCTTTGTAAGTGCGGCCGCCCATCACGGCGGAGATCAGACGCATCTGGCCTTCGGTCGCCGAAGCCACCAGGTTGTAACCCGCCGCATCGGTGTGGCCGGTTTTGATGCCGTCGACGTTCAGGCTGTTATCCCACAGCAGACCGTTGCGGTTCATCTGGCGGATGTTGTTGAAGGTGAACTCTTTTTCTTTGTAAATCGCGTACTCTTCCGGCACGTCGCGGATCAGCGCCTGGCCGATCAGCGCCATGTCGCGCGCCGAGCTGTACTGGCCCTGGGCATCCAGGCCGTGTACCGTCTGGAAGTGGGTGTTCTGCAGGCCCAGCTTGCTGACGTAGGTGTTCATCAGGTTAACGAACGCGTCCTGGCTGCCGGCGACGTAGTCGGCCATCGCCACGCAGGCGTCGTTACCGGATTGCAGGTTGATGCCGCGGGTCAGTTTGGAGACCGGCACGCGATCGCCCGGCTTCAGGAACATCAGCGAGGAGCCTTTGAACACCGGGTTGCCGGTCGCCCAAGCGTCCTGACCGACGGTCACCAGATCGTCCTGGCCGATTTTGCCCGCTTTCAGCGCCTGGCCGATGACGTAGCTGGTCATCATTTTGGTCAGACTGGCTGGATCGCGACGCGCGTCGGCGTTCATCTCGGCCAGCACCTTGCCGGAGTTGTAATCAATCAGGATGTACGCTTCCGCATCGATCTGCGGGACACCTGGGATCATGGTTTTGATGTTAACGTCATCGGCATGTGCAACGGAGGCTGCGCTCATTGCGATAACGGTGCCGAGTGCGATGCTTTTGATTAAGCGAAAAGAAGTTACTTGTTTCATGATCGGGACTACAACATCCGTGAAAGTAAAGTTAAAAAACGAGCCACACTATAGCAGATGCGATCCCGGCAGGCATTACCCATTCATCTGACTAATTGCGGTTAGAGAACTTTTAGCTGCAAGAAAATGTTTCAGCTAAATAACCGCTTATCAGCCGCGAATGCCCGCCGGGCTTAACGCTTAGGGTGCAGCAGTAACGAAAGACTGTTGTTGCGCTTCGCTGGCCAGGCGTTGCTGCAGCTGGGCCGCCTGCTGACGGCTGCTGAACGGGCCGAGCTGGACGCGATAAACGTTGCCGTTAGCCGCCACTTTGCCCGGCACGCCAAACTGCTGGCTCAGGCTTTGCTGCCAGCTCTGGGCGCGCTCGGCGCTGCTCAGCGCACCGACCTGCACCACATAGCCGCCGGAGGAAGACGCGGCAGCCATGCCGGCAGCCGCGGCGCCGGCCGCGACCGGTGCGGCCACGGCTTCAGGTTCTGATCCTTCCAGCACGCCGGCCGGTACAGCGCTTGGCGCGCCGAGGAAACCGCTGCGGCCGCCGGTTGCGTTGCCGCCGGCGGCTGGCGCGTTGTTGTCGTCGGTGCGCAGGGTGCTGTTATCGATCGGGCGCACCGCCGCGCCGCTGGCGACCGGCACGTCCTGTTGGATCGGGGTGCCCATGCCGCTGGAGCCGAGATCCGGGCGTGCCGGCAGGGCGTAGCTCTGTTTCGCCACGATGGTGCCGATGGTGCCCGGGCCGCTTAGCGTGCCGTCCGGCGCCACGTTGATGAAATCGACTTTGACCTTGGTGTTGTTGGACAGGTTGAGGCGATCGGCGGCGGCTTTCGACAGATCGATGATGCGGCCCTTGGTGTAAGGCCCGCGATCGTTGACGCGCACCACCAACTGACGGCCGTTGGCCAGGTTGGTGACACGTACATAGCTAGGGATCGGCAAGGTCGGGTGCGCCGCGGTCAGGCCGTTCGGATCGAACTGCTCGCCCAGGGCGGTGGTATTGCCGTTGGCTTCTTCGCCATACCAGGCCGCCAGGCCGGTCTGCGAGAAGTTCTGCGGATCTTTTACGATGCGGTAAGTATCGCCATTAACCTTATAATCCTGCATGTTATTAGGGTTATAGGGTTCATATTGAGGCTCGACGCCACCGATTTCCACCACCGGGCCGTTGTACGGCTGCTGTGGCGCCTGCTGTTCCGTGGTCGGGGCGGTACAGGCGGAGAGCAACACCGCCGCGACGCCGATCCAAAGCCATTCCTTACGCATTACTCACCTCTTATAAACTTTTAGACAGCATTTTCCGATGCGTGTGGATCGACATGATGATGCCGAAACCGGCCATCAACACTATCAGCGCCGAACCCCCGTAACTGACCAGAGGCAAAGGTACGCCAACTACCGGCAAAATGCCACTGACCATACCGATGTTAACAAAGACATAAACGAACAAAATCAGCATCAAGCCGCCGACCATCACGCGGCCGAAGGTGGTTTGCGCCTTGGCGGCGATCATCAGCCCGCGAATGATCACCAGCAGGTAAAGCGCCAGCAGCACCAACACCCCGATCAGCCCCAGCTCTTCGGCCAACACGGCGAAGATAAAGTCGGTATGGCGTTCTGGCAGGAACTCCAGCTGCGACTGGGTGCCGTGCAGCCAGCCCTTGCCGGACAGGCCGCCGGAGCCGATGGCAATCTTCGACTGAATGATGTGGTAGCCGGCGCCGAGCGGGTCGCTTTCCGGATCGAGCAGCATCATCACGCGGTCGCGTTGATAACCGTGCATCAGGAAGAACCACAGCACCGGGATAAAGGCCGCCAGCGCGACGGCGGCGACGGCGATCAGTTTCCAGCTCATGCCCGAAAGGAACAGCACGAACAGGCCGGAGGCGGCGATGAGGATCGAGGTGCCCAGATCCGGCTGCGCGGCCACCAGCAGCGTCGGCAGGAAGATCAGCACCAGGGCGATGGCGGTGTTTTTCAGCGAAGGCGGGCAGACGTCGCGGTTCATAAAGCGCGCTACCATCAGCGGCACGGCGATCTTGGCGATTTCCGACGGCTGGAAGCGCACCACGCCGAGATCCAGCCAGCGCTGCGCGCCTTTACTGATCTGCCCGAAGGCGTCCACCAGGATCAGCAAAATCACGCAGAAGATATACAGATAGGGCGCCCAGCTTTCGTATACGCGCGGCGGGATTTGCGCCATGACGGCCATCACGATCAGCCCCATGACGATCTGCCCGATCTTGCGCTCCATCATGCCGATGTCCTGGCCGCTGGCGCTCCACATCACGAAGGCGCTGTAGACCAGCAGGGCCAGGATCAGCAGCAGGAACGTCGGGTCGATGTGGATTTTGGTCCAGATCGAGCCTTTTTGTTGGCTTTCAGTCATGTTCTACCTTAGTCACCTTCTACGCCAGGCGGCAGTGGGGCCTCGCTTGGCAATTGCGTATTGTTGTCGCCCAGCAGAATATGGTCGAGGATCTGGCGGGTGATGGTGCCCACCGCCGGACCGGCGCCGCCGTTTTCCAGAATGATGGCGACCGACACCGTCGGATTGTTGAACGGCGCGAAGGCGGTCATCAGCTTGTGATCGCGCAGGTGCTCCGCCAGTTTATGGGCGTTGTAAGTTTCGTAGCCGAATACCTGTGCGGTACCCGATTTCGCCGCGGCTTTGTAAGGGGCGTCCGCAAAGTATTTGCGCGCCGTCCCGTTCGGACGGTTGGCCACCCCGTACATGCCGTCTTTGGCGATTTCCCAGAAGCCGGAGTGAATATCGCCGATCTGCGTGTCTTCTTCCTGTTTGAACGGCACCAGCGCGCCGTTGACGCGGGTGCTCTGCAGCAGGTGCGGCGTTTTGACGGTGCCGTCGTTGATCAGGGTGTTCAGCGCCTTGGCCATCTGGATCGGCGTGGCGGTCCAGTAACCCTGGCCGATGCCCACCGGAATGGTGTCGCCCTGATACCACGGCTTTTTATAGCGCTTCAGCTTCCATTCGCGCGTCGGCATCAGGCCGGAGCGCTCTTCGGACAGATCGATGCCGGTGTACTGGCCGTAACCGAATTTGGTCAGCCAGGTCGACAGCCGGTCGATCCCCATGTCATAGGCGACCTGATAGAAATAGGTATCTGCGGACTCTTCCAGCGCCTTGGTGACGTTCAGCCGGCCGTGGCCCCATTTTTTCCAGTCGCGGAAGCGTTTTTCCGAGCCGGGCAGCTGCCACCAGCCGGGATCGAACACCACGGTGTTCTTGGTGATCACCCCGGCGCTGAGCGCCGACACCGCGATGTAAGGCTTCACCGTCGACGCGGGCGGGTAAACCCCCTGCGTGGCGCGGTTGATCAGTGGGCGATTCGGATCGTTCAGCAGCCCCTGATAGTCCTTGCTGGAAATGCCGTCCACGAACAGGTTCGGATCGTAACTCGGGTTGGACACCATCGCCAGAATGGCGCCGGTGCGCGGATCGCTCACCACCACCGCGGCGCGGCTGCCTACCAGCAGCTGCTCGATATAGCGCTGCAGGTTGAGATCGAGCGTCAGGTAGACGTCCTGACCGGCGGAAGGCGGCTGCTCGTGCAATTGGCGGATCACCCGGCCGCGGTTGTTGACCTCGACCTCTTCGTAGCCGGTTTTGCCGTGCAGCGTGTCTTCGTAATAGCGTTCGATGCCCAGCTTGCCAATGTCGTGGGTCGCGGCGTAGTTGGCCAGTTTGCCGTCTTTGTCCAGGCGTTCGACGTCGCGGTCGTTGATTTTCGACACGTAGCCGGTGACGTGGGTGAGGGCGGAGCCGTAAGGGTAGTAGCGGCGCTGGTAGCCTTTCACTTCCACACCGGGGAAGCGGAACTGATTGACCGCAAAGCGGGCGACCTGCACTTCGGTCAGCGCGGTTTTCACCGGAATGGAGACGAAACGGCGCGAACGCTTGCGCTCTTTTTCGAAATTGGTGATGTCGTCGTCGGTCAGGTCTACCACCGTGCGCAGCGCCTGCAGCGTGGCTTTGAGATCGTCAACCTTCTCCGGCATCAGCTCCAGCTGATAAATGGTGCGGTTGAGCGCCAGCGGGGTGCCGTTGCGATCGTAGATAATGCCGCGGCTGGGCGCGATAGGCACCAGCTTGATGCGGTTTTCGTTGGAGCGGGTGCGGTAATCCTCGACGCGGACCACTTGCAGATTATACAGGTTGGCGATCAGGATGCCGGACAGCACCAGGATGACCAAGAACGCCACCAGGGCGCGGCGTACAAACAGGGCGGATTCAGCCGTATAGTCGCGAAAAGGGTTACGTTCTATTTTCATCCCGCTGCTTTATTTCACTCTGTCACGGTCACCACCGGCTATTCCCGGTGGTAAGGATGATTTGTAGTAATACTCCAGGCGCGGTAGAGGCTTTCGGCCACCAGGACGCGCACCAAAGGATGCGGCAATGTCAACGGAGAAAGTGACCAGCTCTGCTCGGCAGCGGCTTTGCAGGCGGGCGCCAACCCTTCCGGGCCGCCGATCAGCAAGCTGACGTTACGGCCATCCTGCTTCCAGCGCTCAAGCTGCTGCGCCAGCTGCGGCGTTTCCCACGGCGTGCCTGGGATATCCAGCGTAACGATGCGGTTGCCTTTGCCCACCGCCGCCAGCATCTGTTCGCCTTCTTTGTCCAGAATGCGCTTGATGTCGGCGTTTTTGCCGCGTTTGCCTGCTGGGATCTCGGTCAGCTCAAACGGCATATCTTTGGGAAAGCGGTGCAGGTAATCCATAAAGCCGGTTTGCACCCAGTCTGGCATTTTGGTGCCGACCGCCACCAATTGCAGTTTCACCGCTTAGCTCCAGAGTTTTTCCAGCTCGTACAGGCGACGGCTCTCTTCCTGCATCACGTGCACGATCACTTCGCCCAGATCGACCACGATCCAGTCGGAGGCTTCCTGGCCTTTCATGCCGTACAGCTCCATGCCTGCGGCACGGGATTCCTGCACCACGTGGCTGGCGATCGACATCACGTGGCGAGTCGAGGTGCCGGTGCAGATGATCATGCAATCGGTGATGCTGGATTTGCCCTGGACGTCCAGAGCGATAATGTCTTGGCCTTTCAGGTCATCGATTTTATCGATGACGAAATCTTGGAGCGCTTTACCTTGCAAAGGTTCCCCCTCGGGTGTGTTCTGTTCAGTCGGCTGCGGCGGGCAAAATGCGCGCGCCGCGGCGTAACCGGATAATGGTTTCGGCAGGCTGCCGCTGAAAGCCAGCTAACTGGTGACTGCCCGGCCAGCTAAGGTTTCCGGGGTTTTCAGCGGATACCTGAAAAATAGCGGCGCAGTATATCACGCACCTTTCGCTAGCGATATAAACCCTGCAACTCGATGTAGCGCTGCACCGGGCGTGGCAGCAGGTCGTCGCAGTTGAGGCCCTGATGGCGGCGCTGGCGAATCTCGGTGGCGGAAATTTCCAGCTCCGGCGTATCGGCCAAATAGATATGGCCGTGTGGGCGACGGCTGAGCAGCGCCGGGTCGGCGGTGCGATGGCGTTCCAGCCACTGCTGCAGCTCCGGCGTGTCCATGCGATCGTTATAGCCCGGGCGCGCCAGCACCAGCAGATGGCAGACGTCCAACAGCGCCTGCCAGCGGTGCCACTTATGCAGCGTCAGCAGCGAGTCCTGGCCAATAATAAACGCCAGCGGCTGGGCGGCGCCACGCTCTTTACGAATCGTTTCCAACGTCTCGATGGTGTAGGAGGGAGTTGTGCGGTGCAGTTCGCGATCGTCGACCGCAAACAGCGGGTTGCCGGCGATCGCCAGCTCCACCATCTTCAGGCGCTGCTGCGCAGTGGCCTCCGGCTGCGGGCGGTGCGGCGGCACGTGGTTAGGCAGCAGCGTGACGCGATTCAGGCCCACTTCGGCGGCCAACGCTTCCACCGGCCGCAGGTGGCCGTAGTGGATCGGGTCAAAGGTGCCGCCGAACAGCGCGTGCAAAACGGTGGGGTGTTCCGGATTAGTGGGCATCGCTAAAACTCGTGGCCAGGGGTTTGCCGCACAGCAGCATCGACAGGGTTTCCAGTTCCGGCCAGACCGACTGGCCATAGTCCTGCTTGAGGGTCAGCTCGATTTGCGTCAGCAGCTGTACCGCCTGCTGTAGCTGGGGGCCGGACAGGCGTTGCAACGCCTGGGTCACCAGCGGGCGGCGATTCTGCCAGACCTTGTGCTGATCGAACAGCGTGCGCAGCGGCGCGGAAGCCATGCGGCGCTGCAGCGTCAGCAGCAGCAGCAGTTCGCGCTGCAGAGTGCGCAGCAGGATCACCGGCTCCACGTCCTCTTGCTGCAGCTGCTGCAAGATATGCCAGGCGCGCTTGCTTTTGCCGGCCAGCAGGGCATCCAGCCAGTGGAACGGCGTGAAGTGGGCGGCGTCGTTCACCGCCTGTTCGACGCGCGGCAGCGTGAGCTTGCCGTCCGGGTGCAGCAGCGACAGCCGCTCCAGCGCCTGCGACAGCGCCAGCAGGTTGCCTTCGTAGCAGTAGCACAGCAGCTGATTGGCGGCGTCGTCCAGCTCCAGCTTCATCGCCTTGGCGCGCGTGGCGACCCAGCGCGGCAGCTGCGCCTGTTCCGGCGTCTGGCAACTGACGAGGGCACCGTGCGGGCTGAGCGCCTTGAACCAGGCGCTGTTTTCCTGCGCTTTGGTGAGGCGCGGGCCGCGCAGGATCAGCAGAATATCCTCGTGCAGCAGCGTGGCGAGTTTGGTCAGCTGTTCGCCGATCGGCGCCGTCGGGCCGTTTTCCGGGAAGATCAGCAGCAGCGTCTGGCGGCTGGCGAACAGGCTCATCGCCTGGCAGATGCCGAAGATGGCGTCCCAGTCGGTATGGGCGTCAAGGGAAATGCTGTAGTGCTCACTGAACTGCTGCTGTTGCGCGGCCTGCCGGAGCAAATCCTGGCTTTCCTGCAGCAACAGCGGTTCATTGCCGCTCAATAAATAACAAGCGCGCAGCCCCTCTCGGAGCTGCGCGGCAAGTTGTTCCGGATAAATGCGGATCATTGTGCGGTTTGGCTTGCCGCTCGTTCGCCGGCGGCAGCGGCTTTCTGCCGGTTCTCTTCTTCCGCCGCATGCACGGTCAGCAGTTTGCGCACCAGCTGTTGCGCCGCCTGCTCACGCATTTCCTGGCGAATGATATCCTGTTCGGAGTCCTTGGCCAGCGCGGTCAGCGGGTTATCGAAGAAGGAACGGAACACTTTCACCGACAGCGGATACAGGTCATGGCCCGGGATCAGCACTTGCGCCTGCACGGTCAGCACCAGCTGGTACTCGGCGGTTTTACCGTCCTGGAAGATAGAAGCGGTATCCTGGCTTTCCGTTGCGCCGACGATGCGCAGGGAAGGCACGTCTTTACGTTTCGGATCGCTGACGATAGTCACTTCGTTAAGACGCAGCTGCTCACGCACCGCGCGCGTCAACGGGCCGTAAGGATCCGAACTGTCCAGGATCAGCGTTTTCATTTCATTCGGCACCTGCGTGGTGCCACGCAGGTGAAAACCGCAGCCGGCGGTGACCAGCACCGCCAACCCCAGCAACAGCGTCAGAATACGTTGTCGCACAACTCCTCCTTGTGTTAACCCACAACCAGGTTAAGCAGTTTGCCCGGAACGTAGATCACTTTGCGAATCGTGACGCCGTCCAGATATTTAGCCACCAGATGCTCTTCGGCAGCGCGCGCGCGCACCTGCTCTTCGGTCGCATCGGCAGATACGGTGATTTTAGCGCGAACCTTGCCGTTCACCTGCACCACCACCAGCTTGGAGTCTTCGACCATCGCCTGTTCGTCGGCAACCGGCCATGGCGCGGTGTCCACGTCGCCTTCGCCGCCCAGCGCCTGCCACAGGGTGAAGCACACGTGCGGGGTGAACGGGTACAGCATGCGAACCACGGCCAGCAGCGCTTCCTGCAGCAGCGCGCGATCCTGCTCGCTCTCCTGCGGCGCGCGGGCCAGTTTGTTCATCAGCTCCATCACGGCGGCGATCGCGGTGTTGAAGGTCTGACGGCGGCCGATATCGTCGGTTACCTTGGCGATGGTTTTGTGCAGATCGCGGCGCAGCGCTTTCTGATCTTCGTTCAGCGCCGCTACGTCGAGCGGCTGTACCGCGCCTTTTTCCACGTGATCGTAGGCCAGTTTCCACACGCGTTTCAGGAAGCGGTTAGCCCCTTCCACGCCGGATTCCTGCCACTCCAGCGTCATTTCTGCCGGTGAAGCGAACATCATGAACAGACGCACGGTGTCCGCGCCGTATTTTTCCACCATTTCCTGTGGGTCGATGCCGTTGTTCTTCGACTTCGACATTTTGCTCATGCCAGCATAGACCAGTTCACGGCCTTGCGGATCGGTGGCCTTGATGATGCGGCCCTTGTCGTCACGTTCGACGGTGGCGTCAACCGGAGATACCCAGACGCGCTCGCCGCTGTTGCCGGTGTAG
Organism: Serratia sp. 2880STDY5682894; assembly: GCF_001537385.1. NCBI lineage: Bacteria > Pseudomonadati > Pseudomonadota > Gammaproteobacteria > Enterobacterales > Yersiniaceae > Serratia > Serratia sp. 2880STDY5682894. Next base: position 262,024 of record NZ_FCJA01000006.1, read on the forward strand.
TAGAAGGCGTCGGCCAGCACCATGCCCTGACACAGCAGACGCTTGGCCGGCTCGTCGGAATCCACCAGGCCTGCATCGCGCATCAGCTTGTGGAAGAAGCGGAAGTACATCAGGTGCATGATGGCGTGTTCGATACCGCCGATATATTGATCGACCGGCAGCCAGTAGTTGGCGGCGGCCGGATCCAGCATACCCTGATCATACTGCGGGCAGGTGTAGCGCGCGTAGTACCAGGAAGACTCCATAAAGGTGTCGAAGGTGTCGGTTTCACGCAGCGCAGGTTGGCCGTCGACGGTGGTCTTCGCCCACTCAGGATCGGCCTTGATCGGGCTGGTGATGCCGTCCATAACCACGTCTTCCGGCAGGATCACCGGCAGCTGATCTTCCGGCGTCGGCATCACGGTGCCGTCTTCCAGCGTCACCATCGGGATTGGCGCGCCCCAGTAACGCTGACGGGAGACGCCCCAATCGCGCAGGCGGTAGTTGACCTTGCGCTGGCCTACGCCCTTGGCGACCAGTTTGTCGGCGATGGCGTTGAAGCCCGCTTCGTTGTCCAGGCCGTCGAATTCGCCGGAGTTGAACAGCGCGCCTTTGTCGGTCATCGCTTCGGCGCTCACGTCAGGTCGGCTGCCGTCGAGGTTCAGGATCACCGGTTTGATCGGCAAATCGTATTTGGTGGCGAATTCCCAGTCGCGCTGGTCGTGCGCCGGTACCGCCATCACGGCGCCGGTGCCGTATTCCATCAGCACGAAGTTGGCGACCCACACCGGCAGCTTCTCGCCGCTCAACGGGTGGACAACGAACAGGCCGGTCGGCATGCCTTTCTTCTCCATCGTCGCCATTTCGGCTTCGGCAACTTTGGTGTTGCGGCATTCGTCGATGAAGTCGGTCAGCGCCGGGTTATTGCGCGCGCCCTGTTGCGCCAGCGGGTGGCCCGCGGCGACCGCCACGTAGGTAGCGCCCATGAAGGTGTCGGGACGGGTAGTGTAAACCGTCAGCTTCTCTTCGCTGTCCGCCACGTCGAAGGTGATTTCCACGCCTTCGGAGCGGCCAATCCAGTTGCGCTGCATGGTTTTCACCTGCTCTGGCCAGCTTTCAAGCGTGTCCAGATCGTTCAGCAGCTGATCGGCGTAGGCGGTGATTTTGATGAACCACTGCGGGATCTCTTTACGCTCGACCTTGGTGTCGCAGCGCCAGCAGCAGCCGTCGATAACCTGTTCGTTGGCCAGCACGGTCAGATCGTGCGGGCACCAGTTCACCGCCGAGGTCTTCTTGTAGACCAGGCCTTTTTCATACAGCTTGGTGAAGAACCACTGTTCCCAGCGGTAGTATTCCGGCTGGCAGGTGGCGATTTCGCGATCCCAGTCGTAGCCGAAGCCCAGCAGTTTCAGCTGGTTCTTCATGTATTCGATGTTGTCGTAGGTCCACGGGGCTGGTGCGGTGTTGTTTTTCACCGCCGCGCCTTCCGCCGGCAGGCCGAACGCATCCCAGCCGATCGGCTGCAGTACGTTTTTGCCCAGCATGCGCTGATAGCGCGAGATCACGTCGCCGATAGTGTAGTTACGAACGTGGCCCATGTGCAGTCGGCCGGACGGGTAAGGCAGCATGGATAGGCAGTAGTACTTTTCCTTGCTGTCGTCTTCGGTAACTTTGAAAGTCTGCTTCTCTTGCCAGTGAAGCTGTACGTTCGATTCTATGTCTTCTGGACGGTATTGCTCTTGCATGGCGGCCGGTGGTCCTGTAGGTGTAAACCGTTGCCCCGGTCAGAGGCAACGCAATGAACATTTAGTATTCGTAGATCCGCATAGCATAGCTGATAAGACCTCCCGGCAACAACTCCAAGCGCCTGACTCGGCGCATTTAAAAAAAACGCCGCCATGACGCGGCTCACAACCTGCGGATCCCGCGTCTTGCCAAGTGACATCAGTCATTTACGGCTAAAATAAGAACAAGTAGCTTAGGGGTATCCCTACAGCCAAGTCCGGCGCAGCGTTTATCGAGGAGAGTCTATGAACAAGGTTGCTCAGTATTACCGCGAATTGGTGGCATCGCTGACCGAACGCCTGAAAAACGGTGAACGCGATATCGACGAACTGGTGGCCAGCGCGGAGCGGCGGTTGAACGAGGCCGAAGATCTGACCCGCGACGAAGTGCGGCAGGTGACGCAGGCGGTGCGACGCGATCTGGAAGAGTTCGCCCGCAGCTATCAGGAAAGCCGGGATGAGTTTACCGACAGCGTGTTTATGCGGGTGATCAAAGAGAGCCTGTGGCAGGAACTGGCGGATATCACCGACAAAACCCAGCTGGAGTGGCGCGAAGTGTTCAAGGATGTCAGCCACCACGGCGTTTACCACAGCGGTGAAGTGGTGGGGCTGGGCAATCTGGTGTGCGAGCAGTGCCATTACCACCTGGCGTTCTACACGCCGGAGGTGTTGCCGCTCTGCCCGAAATGCGGTCACGACCAGTTCCAGCGCCGGCCGTTTGAACCTTGATGACGTTCCCCGCTGCGGCGGGGAACGCTAAGGCCGGCATTTAACGGAACAGTTTCTTCAGCAGGTTGCTCAGGAAACCGCCGCTGACGGCTGCCGGGGCGGCTTGCGCCTGCGCCGGTGCGCTGGCCGCTATGGCAACGCCAGCCGGGATTTTCTGCGCGACCGCGATGCGGCTGTCCTGGGCGGCTTTCTCTGCCGCTTCCGGGCCGTAGGCGAAGCCTTCCGCCAGCACGAACTCAACGTCGGTGATGCCGATAAAGCCCAGGAACAGCTTCACGTACGGCGTGATCAGATCCGTCGGCGTGTCGGCGTGGATGCCGCCGCGGCTGGAGATGACGATCGCTTTCTTGCCCGTCACCAGCCCTTCGGCGCCGGCGGAGGTATAGCGGAACGTCTGGCCGGCGCGGGCGATCAGATCGAAGTAGATCTTCAGCTGTGTCGGGATGTTGAAGTTGTACATTGGGGCGCTGATGATCAGCGTGTCGTGCGACTTCAGTTCGGCAATCAGCTCATCGGACAGCGCCAGGGTGCTTTGCTGGTGCGGCGTCAGCGGCTTGTCGCCGGCGGTAAAACCGGCCATCACTTCGCCATCCAGCTCCGGCAGGGTCGGGTTGGCCAAATCGCGCACGGTGAATGTGTCTTCAGGGTGAGTTTCACGCCATTGTTCAACAAAAAAATCGACTAATTTTCCAGACTGGGAATATTCACCCAGAATGCTTGATTTCAGGACCAGTACGCGGCTCATTGGCTTATCTCCAGGCGAAGTCTAATCGGTAACGATGTCAGTAGGTGTAAACGCATGGTAGAGGCAAGCCAGGAACAGTGATAGCGCAAAAATTCGCTGAGTTAAATCAAAAAACTTGAATGAGGGGCGCGAGCGCGCCCCGATGGGATCAATAACGCGCTACGCGCTCGGCCAGCAGCTCGATAAAGCCTTCGCGGTTGATGCCGGTCAGCACTTCCACGTTGGCCGCGTTGCCGGTTTGCTGGAAATAGTCCACCACCGTCATGCCGACGGTGTATTCCCCTTTGGTTTCCACCCCCACCCAGCGCTCTACGCCGGTAAACAGCTGCGGCGCCAGCAGCCAGGCGATGGTGCAGGGATCGTGCATCGCCGCGCCGGGCAGGCCGCGCGGATGGCTGAGGTACAGCGGCAGGTAAAAATCGAGCATCTCCGCGACCCCTTGCGCGACCGGATTGTCTATCTGGCGAATGCGCTCGATATCCTGCGGCAACACCAGCGCCTGATGGGTGACGTTCAGCCCGGCCATGGTCAGCGGCACGCCGGATTTCAGCACCATTTCGGCGGCTTCGGGGTCGACGAAGATGTTGAACTCCGCGACCGGCGTGGTATTGCCGGCGTTCATGCCGCCGCCCATAAATACGATGCGCTCGATGCGGCTTTTCAGCTCGGCATGTTGGGCCAACAGCAGAGCGATGTTGGTCATTGGGCCAGTCACCACTAGGGTTATCGGCTGCGGGCTGGCGCGCAGCAGGTCGGCGATCAGCTCGACGGCGCCGCGGGGATCGGGCTTGATTGTCGGCGTCGGCAGGTGGGTGTTGCCCATGCCGGTTTTGCCGTGGACATAGTCGGCGATCACCAGTTCGCGCATTAGCGGGCCGCCGGCACCGGCGGCGACCGGTATGTCCTCGCGCTGCATCAGGGTCAACAGACCCAGCGCGTTATGCAGGGTTTTCTCCGGCGTCTGGTTGCCGGCGGAGGTGGTGATGGCTTTGACGTCCAGCTCCGGCGAACGCAGCGCCATAGCCAGCGCGATGGCGTCGTCGAGGCCGGGATCGCAATCGATGATAATAGGGCGGGGCATGTTCTTTCTCCTCTGTTTGTTATCCAGCGAGCATCGGATCAAAACCGGGGAGAAACAAGCGCTTTTAGTGCCGGGCGTTTGCGCGACGGGATAAGGCGTTCAGACACCGCAGAGTTCATGAGCGCTGCGTTTCCATTCTTCCACCTCGGTTGGGTGCAAGAAGGAGTAATAGACGGTAGTGCCGTCGGGCAAGATATTTTGCAGTGCCTGCATGCAGTTGGCCTCGCAGGGGCGCAGCTCGATATACACGTTGGTGATCGGCACCTGCTCCTTATCGGCGTCAAAGCGTTCGATGCGCCTTATCGCCGCAACCAGCGCGGCCATTTCGGCATGTAGCTTGACCCAGTTATGGGTGTAGATATCCGGCGGCATCTCCATTTTCATCTGGCTATTGCCAAAGGCATAGCGAGTGCTGCCGCGCAGCTGGTATTCGATGGTGGCGCAACAGGACTCAGGCCCGAAACCCGGTTTTTCAATCAGTTTCTTCTTGTCTTCCAACGTGCGTCGAACAATCGGATAACCGGATTTGATGCTGTACTCCGCTTGTACCAGTTGAATCATGCCAGCCTCTCTGGTGGGTGAGTTAATCATCAAAGGTAGGACAGCCTGCAGGATCGCGCGTTATTTACGGTCATCGCGACGGGGAGTTTAAGATAAATCCTAACTTTGTTGAGACGGCAATGAGAGGCATTCAGGCGCATGGGTGCCGAAAAACAAGCGCCCCTTGGGGCGCTTGGGTTTAGGGCACTGCGCGATCAGTGCAGGATCTTGGCCAGGAAGTCCTTGGCGCGCTCGGACTCGGGGTTGTTGAAGAAATCGTCTTTGTTGCGGTCTTCGACGATTTTGCCTTCGTCCATAAATATCACCCGATTCGCCACCTTACGGGCGAAGCCCATTTCGTGGGTCACCACCATCATGGTCATGCCTTCGTTCGCCAGTTCGACCATGACGTCCAGCACTTCGTTGATCATTTCCGGATCGAGCGCCGAGGTCGGTTCATCGAACAGCATGGCGATAGGATCCATGCACAGCGCGCGGGCGATGGCGACGCGCTGCTGCTGGCCGCCGGACAGCTGACCGGGGAACTTGTTGGCATGGGCGGAGAGGCCGACGCGCTCCAGCAGCTTCAGGCCCTTCTCGCGCGAGGCGGTCTTGTCGCGCTTGAGCACTTTCACCTGCGCCAGCGTCAGGTTGTCGATGATAGACAGGTGCGGGAACAGCTCGAAGTGTTGGAACACCATGCCGACCTTGGCACGCAGCTGCGCCAGGTTGGTTTTCTTGTCGTTGACCGGCGTGCCGTTCACCAGGATGTCGCCCTGCTGGATCGGCTCGAGGCCGTTGACGGTTTTGATCAGGGTGGACTTGCCGGAACCTGAAGGACCGCAGACGACGACCACTTCGCCTTTTTTCACTTCGGTGGTGCAATCGGTCAACACCTGAAAGTGACCGTACCACTTAGAAACATTTTTCAGGGATATCATCAAACAGTCCTTTTCTTCAAATAGCTTACCAGCGCCGAGGCGGCGAGGCTGATAACAAAATAGACAAAGCCGGCGAACAGGATCATTTCAACCTGGGTGCCGTCGCGTTCGCCGATGGTCGACGCAGTGCGGAAGAAGTCGGCCAGGCTCAGTACGTAAACCAGCGAGGTATCCTGGAACAGTACGATGCCCTGGGTCAGCAGCAGCGGCACCATGGCGCGAAACGCCTGCGGCAGGATCACCAGCCGCATGGATTGCCAATGGGTCATGCCCAGCGCCAGCGCGGCGGAGGATTGGCCGCGCGAGATGCTGATAATGCCGGCGCGGATGATTTCCGAGTAATAGGCCGCTTCAAACAGGGAAAAGGCTACCATAGCCGAGATCAGGCGAATATCGGTTTTCGGCGATAACCCTAGAACCTGTTGTAATAAGCTTGGAACCACCAGATAGAACCACAGCAGCACCATCACCAGCGGCACCGAGCGGAACAGGTTGACGTACAGGGTGGCGAACCAGCTGATCGGTTTGAACGGCGACAAACGCATCACCGCCAGCACGGTACCCCACAGAATGCCGACCACGATGGCGGTCACGGTGATCTTCAGAGTGATCACCATGCCCTGCAGCAAATAAGGGAAGCTTGGGACGATCGACGCCCAGTCAAATTCGTACATTATTTACTCCCCAGGTTGCCAGGCAACTGCACTTTCTTTTCGACCAGACGCATAAACAGCATGATAACGGCGTTGATGCCGATATAAGCCAGCGTGATGGCGGTAAAGGATTCATAGGCGTGTGCGGAGTAATCCAACAGCTTGCCGGCCTGCGCGGCCATGTCCACCAGCCCGATGGTGGAGGCGATGGCGGAGTTTTTGACCAGGTTGAGCATTTCCGAGGTCATCGGCGGCACGATCACCCGGTAGGCGTTCGGCAGCAGCACGTAGCGGTAGGTTTGCGGCAGCGTCAGGCCCATCGCCAGCCCGGCGGCTTTCTGGCCGCGCGGCAGGGACTGAATGGCGGCGCGCACCTGCTCGCATACGCGGGCGGCGGTAAACAGCCCCAGGCAGAGCATGGAGGAGACGAAGAACTGCACGTTGGGATCCAGCTCGCTTTTAAACCAGGTGCCGATATTGGCCGGCAACAGCTCGGGGATCACCAGATACCAGGTAAAGAATTGCACGATCAGCGGCACGTTGCGGAACAGTTCGACGTAACAGGTGCCGAGGGCGGAAAGAAAGCGGTTGGGCACGGTACGCAAGATACCGAACAGCGAACCGACGAAGAAAGCGATAATCCATGCACAGACGGAGAGGGCCACCGTGACCTGAAAGCCGGACCAAATCCAGCCGAGGTAAGTGGTGTTCCCAAACGGGGCCTGCTGCAGGAAGATACCCCAGTTCCAATCTATTGACATAACAAACTCCGGTAAACGGGCGCAGGGCGCCGAAGATTGATGACTTGATGAGCGCCGATCGCCGTGCGGCCAGTCTGGCTGGCTTGTTGTGTGCGGAGATCGGTGATGCGCGTTGGGGAAAATGAGGGAGGGGAACGGCCCCCCTCATACCTGTCTGTCCCAGTCATCAACTGGGCCGGTTTGGCCTGCGGCCGCCCCGGCTCTTGTTCTATTTAGTTCAACGCTTTGTCGTTAGGCTCTTTGAACAGCTGTTTCATGTCGTCCGACAGTTCGAAGTTCATGTTGAGGTTTTTCGGTGGAATAGGCTGCTTGAACCATTTGTCAAACCACTTGGCCGCTTCACCGGAGGTTTGCGCCTGGGCGATGGTGTCATCGACCAGCTTTTTGAACTCAGGATCGTCTTTGCGCAGCATGCAGCCGTAGGCTTCTTTCGACTGCGGCGTGCCGATGATTTCCCACTGATCCGGCTTCTTGGCCTTGGCGCGCTCGCCCGCCAGCAGGGCATCGTCCATCATGAAGGCCACCGCGCGGCCGCTTTCCAGGGTGCGGAAGGAGTCACCGTGGTCTTTGGCGCTGATGATGCGCATGTTCATTTTGTCGCTGTCGTTCAGCTTGTTCAGCAGCACTTCGGAGGTGGTGCCGGAAGTGACCACCACCGGTTTACCGGCCAGGTCTTTAAAGTCTTTGATGTCGGAGCCTTTTTTCACCAGCAGACGGGTGCCGACCACGAAAATGGTGTCGGAGAAGGCGGCCTGTTTTTGGCGCTCGAGGTTATTGGTGGTGGAGCCGCACTCGAAGTCATAGGTGCCGTTTTGCAGCAGCGGGATGCGGTTCTGCGAGGTAATCGGCAGCATTTTCACCTGCAGATTCGGTGCATTAAGTTTTTTCTTAACAGCTTCAACGATTTGGTTGGAGTAGTCCTGAGAGTAGCCCACAACTTTTTGTTGGTTGTCGTAGTAGGAAAAGGGCACTGACGATTCGCGGTGGCCGACAACGATCACGCCGTTGTCTTTGATTTTCTTCAGCGTACCGGACAGGTCTTCCGCATGCGCCACGCTACCTGCCATACCGAGCAGCAGTAACGATAACGCCAATTTACGCATTTGCATGGTCCAACTCCTTTGCTGTTGTGGTGGCTCTGACTAAAGAGCGTCAGGTTAAATCGACTATTTATTGCTCAAGTTATAAAGATAGTCTTAGAACGGATAGCCGTTAAAAAATAACCGATTGTGAATACCTTGAAACTAAAATGTTTCATTTTTTGAGACGCCGCGCGCACCAAATCAATGCAACGAAACCCTGACGCCCCCGCGTGGTGCGCTCAATGCACCCAAAATGTGCACAGGTGCGACAAAACGTCAGCAAAAGTAAATCGGCGCGCGATGTCACCATAGTTAAAGCAAGGAGTGTGCCAGCCGCGTTGATTTAACGGCGTTTTCTGACCAAGGAGGAGACAGTGACGAGAACGCGGGGCGCGGCGGGCGCGCCCCGGCGAGAAGGACTATTTGCGGCGCAGGCCCAACATCAGCGCCCAGCCGCCCAGCAGCAGGGTTATCACCCACAGCGGCGTGGCGCCGAAGCGTGCGTAAGGCGTGACGCCGGTGGTCGGCGTGACCTTCACTTCGAGCACCTGACGGGTAAACTGCGGGATCTCGGCGATCACCTCGCCGTTCGCATCCACCGCGGCGGTAACGCCGTTGTTGGTGCTGCGCAGCAGCGGCCGGCCGAGCTCCAGCGCCCGCATGCGCGCCATCTGGAAGTGCTGCCACGGGCCGATAGAGTGGCCGAACCAGGCATCGTTGGAGATGGTCAGCAGGAAATTGGTGTCCGGGCGGAAGTTATCGCGTACCTGCTGGCCCAGGACGATTTCGTAGCAGATGGCCGCCGTCAGGTTGTACCCGCGTACGCTGAGCTGCGGCTGCACGTAGTCGCCGCGGCTGAAGGAGGACATCGGCAGATCGAAGAACGGCGCCAGCGGCCGCAGCAGGGTTTCCAGCGGCACGAACTCGCCGAACGGCACCAGGTGGTGCTTGTTGTAGCGATCCTTGGCCGGGTAGCTGTACGGCGTCGGTTCGCCGAGCACGATGGCGCTGTTGTAGATCTGCTGGCCCTGTGGCGTGGCGCGCACGTCGACGATGCCGGTGATCAGGCTGCTGTTCTTCGCCCGCATCAGGTCGTCCATCATGGTCAGGAAGCCGTTCTGGTTGGCTTCATAATCCGGGATGGCAGACTCCGGCCAGATGACGATCGGCGCCTTGCCCACGTACGGACGGGTTTCGTCCAGATAGGTTTGCAGCGTGCTGACCAGCGCTTTCGGATCCCATTTCATCGACTGGGCGATGTTGCCTTGCACCATGGCGACGTTCACCGCTTTCTCCGGCTGCGGAGTAAACCACTGCAGCTGGCGCAGCGGCCACGGCAACAGCAGCAGCGCGGCGGCGATGATCGCAGCCGACAGGCGGCGCTGATTGACGGCGTACACCAGCAGGCCGGCGATGGCCATCAGCACAAAGGTGATGGCGTCGACGCCCAGCAGCGGCGCGATGCCCTTCAGCGGGCCGTTGATCTGGCTATAGCCGAACTGCAGCCACGGGAAGCCGGTCAGCACCCAGCCGCGCAGGAATTCGGTCACCTGCCACAGCGCCGGCGCGGCGATGGCCAGCCGCCACCAGCGGGTGGCCGGCCACAGGCGCGTCAGCAGCCCGGCGAACAGCCCGGTATACAGCGACAGGTAAGCGGCGAGCAGCACCACCAGGAAGACGTTGACGGCGAAAGGCATGCCGCCGAAATCGGCGATGCTGACATACACCCAGTTGATGCCGCTGCCGAACAGCCCGAAGCCCCAGACAAAGCCGAGCAGGGCAGACTGTTTGGTGGTGCGATTGAGGGTAACGGCCAGCAGGCCGAACAGGGAGACGATGGCCGCGGGCCAGAAGTCGTAGGGCGAGAACGCCAGCGTCCCGCCGGCACCTGACAACAGCGCCAGCAGGGCGCGAACCCGCTGGCGTTCAAGTAATGAGGCTTTAGCCATGTTGGATTTAATCTTCCAGTTTCGGTGGTGGAGAATCGTCCGGAATTTTTACATGAACCTGGATAATACGTCGACTGTCGGCCATGGCAACTTTAAATAGGTAACCTTCGATTTCAATGGTTTCCCCGCGCGCCGGCAGGTGACCGAAGGCCTGCATCACCAGACCGCCGATGGTATCGACCTCGTCGTCGCTGAAATGGGTGCCGAAGGCGTCGTTGAAGTCTTCGATCGGGGCCAGCGCGCGCACGGTGTACATGTGGCGGCTGAGCTGGCGGATATCCAGATCGTCTTCGTCGTCGTATTCGTCTTCGATCTCGCCGACGATCAGTTCCAGAATGTCTTCGATGGTGACCAGGCCGGATACGCCGCCAAATTCGTCAATGACAATCGCCATGTGATAGCGCTGGGAGCGGAACTCTTTCAGCATCCGGTCGACGCGCTTGCTTTCCGGCACCACCACCGCGGTGCGCAGCACCTTGTCGATGCTGAACGGCTCGGAGTCCGCGCGCATGAACGGCAGAAGATCCTTGGCCATCAGGATGCCTTCGATGTGATCTTTGTCTTCACTGATCACCGGGAAGCGCGAGTGGGCGGAGTCGATAATCACGTCCAGGCACTCTTCCAGCGTCTGGTTGCGCTTGAGCGTCACCATCTGGGAGCGGGGGATCATGATGTCGCGCACGCGCTGTTCGGCGATATCCATCACGCCTTCCAGCATGTCGCGGGTATCGGGATCGATCAGGTCGTTTTGTTCGGAATCACGGATCAGCTCGACCAGATCGCCACGGTTTTTGGGTTCGCCGTGGAACAGCTGGTTAAGGATAAGAGTAAAGAACCCCTTCTTGGGACTGGGGCTGTCATTGCTTTGTGAATGGTCGTCGCTCATGGCGTTTTCGTTACTGTCACTCATGTCAGAGTTAAGGGGCGTCAGCGACAGCCCCGCATGGGGGCTGTAGGGTAAACGGCTGACGTCAGACGGGGTCTTTTTCCGCCAGGTACGGATCAGGATAACCCAGTCCGTGCATGATTTCGGTTTCCAAAGACTCCATTTCTTCGGCTTCATCGTCTTCGATGTGGTCATACCCTAGCAGATGAAGACTGCCATGGACAACCATATGCGCCCAGTGGGCCTCCAGCGCCTTGCCTTGCTCAATCGCTTCCTGTTCAACCACCTGGCGGCAGATGATCAGATCGCCAAGCAGCGGCAGCTCGATGCCCGGCGGGGCCTCGAACGGGAAAGAGAGCACGTTGGTCGGCTTGTCTTTGCCGCGGTAGGTCAGGTTCAGCTCGTGGCTTTCCGCTTCGTCCACCAGACGCACGGTCACCTCGGCCTCTTCCTGAAATTGCGGCAGCACGCCTTCCAGCCAGCGCTGGAAGGTGGCCTCATCCGGCAGGCCGTCGCCGCTTTCACAGGCAATCTGCAGATCCAAAATCACCTGACTCATGGTGTCTCCTGCTCGGAGGCGGCGAGCGCCTCGCGCTTACGTTGTTCGGCAATCGCGTCTTTGCGTTTCTGTTCGGCCGCTTCCCAGGCCTCATAGGCGATGACTACGCGGGCCACCACCGGATGGCGCACCACGTCTTCGCTGTGGAAGAAGTTGAAGCTCAGTTCTTCCACGTCCGACAGCACTTCCACCGCGTGGCGCAGGCCGGATTTCTGGTTGCGCGGCAGGTCGATCTGGGTGACGTCGCCGGTGATGACCGCCTTCGAGTTGAAGCCGATGCGCGTCAGGAACATCTTCATCTGTTCGATGGTGGTGTTCTGGCTCTCATCCAGAATGATAAAGGCGTCGTTCAGCGTACGGCCGCGCATATAGGCCAGCGGCGCGACTTCGATCACGTTGCGCTCGATGAGCTTCTCCACGCGCTCGAAGCCCAGCATCTCGAACAGGGCGTCGTACAGCGGGCGCAGGTAAGGATCGACCTTCTGGCTCAGATCGCCGGGCAGGAAGCCCAGTTTTTCGCCGGCTTCGACCGCAGGGCGCGTCAGCAAAATGCGGCGAATTTCCTGGCGCTCCAGCGCATCCACCGCGGCGGCGACCGCCAGGTAGGTTTTGCCGGTGCCCGCCGGGCCGATGCCGAAGGTGATGTCGTGATCGAGAATGTTGGCGATGTACTGCGCCTGGTTAGGCGTACGCGGTTTCACCATGCCGCGCTTGGTTTTAATGGTGACCGCCTTGCCGTAATCCGGCACGCTGTCGGCCACCTGTTCCAACACCCGGCTCTCTTTGATAGCCAGGTGGATTTGCTCTGGGTCGATATCCGGGATCACGCCGCGAATCGGCGCGGTATCCACGTACAGATGGCGCAGGATATCGGCGGCGGCAACCACGCACAGGTTTTTGCCGACCAGCTTGAAACGGTTGTCGCGGCGATTGATTTCAATGCCCAATCGGCGCTCGAGTTGCTTGATGTTGTCATCAAACGGGCCGCACAGGCTGAGCAAACGCTGGTTGTCTGCGGGCTCTAACAAAATTTCTTGTGTTGCGACGTTCAAACTATTCCTCTAGGTCACATCGGGCCTGGTTGATGTCACATAGCGCGTTCGGGACGCGCGCGTTCAGGACGAGCCTGAATACTCTCTTTCTTGAATTATTCATGGTGCGCCGCAACGGCGCAAGTTTACCGCTGATCTATCTGTGCGCCATCGGCGGAATTCAAGGGAAGATAAGGAAAAAACGCGGCGGGGCGCAAAGCCCGCCGCGTCATCACAGAACAAGGCCGCCGTGAATCAGTTCTTTTTCACGAACTCGGATTTCAGCTTCATCGGGCCGAAGCCGTCGATTTTGCAGTCGATGTTGTGATCGCCTTCGACCAGGCGAATGTTTTTCACCTTGGTGCCGATCTTCAGCATCGAGGAGCTGCCTTTGACCTTCAGGTCTTTGATCACGGTGACCGCATCGCCGTCCGCCAGCAGATTGCCGTTGGCGTCTTTGACGATCAGCGCGTCCTGATCTTCCGCCGGGGCGCTGTCGCTCCACTCGTGGGCGCACTCAGGGCAGATGAACAGGGCATTGTCCTGGTAGGTGTATTCGGAGTTGCACTTCGGGCAGTGTGGGAGTTGCATGTTATGTCGCCTCTTCAACAATAAAAAAATAAAAAAGAAAATCACCGGGCGCGGGCGCCCGGCGGAGAAACGGTAAGGAGTAGCGCGAATGGGCGGCGATAAGGCGGCCGCCGCGGCGTCAGGGCTGGTAAATGCCGACGCCCAGCGCGTTTTCTTTGCGGGTACGGGCGATCACCGACTGCGGGGATTCATGTACGCGCAGATCCATCTGCTGTTCGGTGCGCACCACTGCGCCGCGCAGGGTGTTGGTCAGCACCTCGGTAATTTCCACGTCGACGAACTGGCCGATCATGTCGGGTGTGCCCTCGAAGTTTACCACACGGTTGCACTCCGTGCGCCCGGCCAGCTCCATCACGCTTTTGCGCGAGGTGCCCTCCACCAGAATGCGCTGGACGGTGCCGAGCATGCGGCGGCTGAACTGCAGCGCCTGCTGGTTGATGCGATCCTGCAGAATATACAGCCGCTGTTTTTTCTCTTCTTCGCTGACGTCGTCGACCATGTCCGCCGCCGGGGTGCCCGGGCGCGACGAATAGATGAAGCTAAAGCTGACGTCGAAATTGACGTCGGCGATCAGGTTCATGGTCTGTTCGAAGTCGGCCTGGCTTTCGCCCGGGAAACCGACGATGAAATCGGAGCTGAGCTGAATGGCCGGCCGCGCCTTGCGCAGCTTGCGGATAATCGCCTTGTACTCCAGCGCGGTGTGCGCGCGTTTCATCATGGTCAGGATGCGATCCGAACCGCTCTGCACCGGCAGATGCAGGAAGCTGACCAGCTCCGGCGTGTCTTCGTACACCGCGATGATGTCGTCGGTGAACTCGATAGGGTGGCTGGTGGTGAAGCGAATGCGATCGATGCCGTCGATGGCCGCCACCAGGCGCAGCAGTTCGGCGAACGAACAGATCTCGCCGTCATGCGTGGCGCCGCGGTAAGCGTTGACGTTTTGGCCGAGCAGGTTGACCTCGCGCACGCCCTGCGCCGCCAGTTGGGCGATTTCGAACAGCACGTCGTCGCTCGGGCGGCTCACTTCTTCACCGCGGGTGTAAGGCACCACGCAGAAGGTGCAGTATTTGTTGCAGCCTTCCATGATCGACACGAATGCGGTCGGGCCTTCGGCGCGCGGTTCCGGCAGACGGTCGAATTTTTCGATCTCCGGGAAGCTGATGTCGACCACCGGGCTGCGGGTGCCCTGAACGTGATTGATCATTTCCGGCAGGCGGTGCAGGGTCTGCGGGCCGAAGACCACGTCGACGCAGGGCGCGCGGCTGCGGATCAGTTCGCCTTCTTGCGAGGCCACGCAACCGCCGACGCCGATGATGACAGACGGATTCTTTTCTTTCAGCAAGCGCCAGCGCCCCAGCATGGCGAAAACTTTCTCCTGCGCTTTTTCACGGATCGAGCAGGTGTTCAGCAGCAGCACGTCCGCCTCTTCGGCGTTTTCGGTCCACTCGAAGCCGTGCGTGCTGTTCAACAGGTCGGCCATTTTCGATGAATCATACTCATTCATCTGGCAGCCCCAGGTTTTGATATGTAGTTTTTTCGTCATTGACTTGCCATTACTCAGTGCGGAGCGAAAGTTGCGTTACGCGACATGCAGGGCGCGTATTGTAATCATTTGCCGCCGTTGTGACCAGCGCGGGGGAAAATGGCACGCGACCTGAAGCCGGAGCGAAAATCCGGTACACTGCGCAAAACGCCATGCCGGGTGGGATGGCGAGCATTCACACAGAAAACATAGCCAATATGAAGACATCTCAAAATCGGTATGACGCGGTGGTGGTGGGCGGCGGCATGGTCGGCGCGGCGGCGGCCCTGGGGCTGGCACAGGCGGGCTGGTCGGTGGCGTTGCTGGAACATCAGGCGCCGCAGGCGTTCGAGGCGCAAAGCCCGCCGGATCTGCGCATTTCCGCTATCGGCTGCACCTCGGTGGGGCTGCTGAAACAGCTCGGCGCCTGGCAGGCCGTGACGGCGATGCGCACAGCGCCGTATCGCCGGCTGGAGACCTGGGAATGGGCGTCGTCGCGCGTGGCGTTCGACGCGGTGTCCCTGGGGCTGCCCGAGCTGGGCTTTATGGTGGAAAACCGCATTCTGCAGCTGGCGCTGTGGCAGCAGTTCGCGCAGTGCGCCAACCTGACGCTGCTGTGCCCCGCCAGGCTGCAATCGCTGCAGCGGGTGGACAATACCTGGCAGCTGACGCTGGACGGCGGCGAGACGCTGCAGGCGCGCCTGGTTGTCGGCGCCGACGGCGCCAACTCGCAGGTGCGCAAGCTGGCGGCGATCGGCACCAACGGCTGGCAGTATCGTCAGGCGTGCATGTTGATCACCGTCGATACCGGCGCGCCGCAGCAGGATGTGACCTGGCAGCGTTTCTTCCCGTCTGGGCCGCGCGCCTTCCTGCCGCTGTACGACAGCTGGGCGTCGCTGGTGTGGTATGACAGCCCGCAGCGCATTCGCCAGCTGCAGGCGATGCCGCCGGCGCAGCTGGAGCGTGAGATCGCCGCCGCTTTCCCGGCGCGACTGGGCCCGGTCAAGGTGCACGCCGCCGGTTCGTTCCCGCTGACGCGGCGTCATGCGCAGCGCTACGTGCTGCCGGGGCTGGCACTGCTGGGGGATGCGGCGCATACCATCAATCCGCTGGCGGGGCAGGGCGTCAATCTGGGGTATCGCGACGTGGATGCCTTGCTGAACGTATTGAGCGATGCGCGGGAGCAGGGAGAGGACTGGAGCAGCGAGGCGGTACTGCTGCGTTATCAGCGCCGCCGCCGTACCGACAATCTGCTGATGCAGAGCGGGATGGATCTGTTCTATACGGCTTTCAGCAATAACCTGGCGCCGCTGAACGTCGCGCGCAATCTGGCGCTGATGGCCGCGCAGCGGGCGGGCAAGCTGAAAGAGCATGCGTTGAAGTACGCGTTGGGATTGTAACCGACAGGGCTCAGTTGCGGCTGGGCCCGTTAGGATTGACTGAACGCCAGACAGCAAAAAGCCCGCCGAAGCGGGCTTTTCTAAATATGGCTGGGGTGCCAGGATTCGAACCTGGGTATGCTGGTATCAGAAACCAGAGCCTTACCGCTTGGCGACACCCCAATTATGGTGGCTACGACGGGATTTGAACCTGTGACCCCATCATTATGAGTGATGTGCTCTAACCAGCTGAGCTACGTAGCCGATGTTACTTTTTACTTCTTTGATTTGCAAACAGTTTGTTATGGCTGGGGTACCTGGATTCGAACCAGGGAATGCCGGTATCAAAAACCGGTGCCTTACCGCTTGGCGATACCCCACCTGCAAACAAATCTTATGTTGAAACCCCATTCTCGAAAGAATATGGCTGGGGTACCTGGATTCGAACCAGGGAATGCCGGTATCAAAAACCGGTGCCTTACCGCTTGGCGATACCCCATCAACATACTGCGCCGACGATGAAGAGAAATGGTGCGGGAGGCGAGACTTGAACTCGCACACCTTGCGGCGCCAGAACCTAAATCTGGTGCGTCTACCAATTTCGCCACTCCCGCAATGCAAAAAAGAGATGGTGGCTACGACGGGATTCGAACCTGTGACCCCATCATTATGAGTGATGTGCTCTAACCAGCTGAGCTACGTAGCCCTCTTTTTTTGCTTTGCCTTCATCGGCGTTGCGGGGCGCATTATGCGTATATGACCGATTTGCGTCAACAAGTTTTTTCCCGAAAAAGTGCCGGGAAGCGCCGTTTGTCTGGGTTGTGAACATTATGGCGATAAAATCGGCAATTCAGGCAGTTGGCGGGGGGAAAAGGCAACAAAAAGGCGGGCCAAAAGGCCCGCCTTGGGGAAAACGTCGCGCGATTATTTATAGGCGGCCTGGTGCACGCCGACGGCGCGGCCGGAAGGATCGTCCATCTTCTTGAACGATTCGTCCCATTCGATGGCCTTGGCGGACGAACAGGCGACGGACGGGCCGCCCGGCACGCATTCGGCGGCGCTCGGCAGCGGGAACAGCTCCTCGAAGATCTCGCGGTACAGGTAGCCTTCTTTCGAGGTCGGCGTGTTGTACGGGAAGCGGAAACGCGCGGTTTCGAGCTGTTGATCGCTGATTTGCTGCGCAGCGACCTCTTTTAGCGTGTCGATCCAGCTGTAGCCGACGCCGTCGGAGAACTGCTCTTTTTGGCGCCAGGCCACGCTGGCCGGCAAATAGGACTCGAAACATTCGCGGACGATGTGTTTTTCCATTTTGCCGTTGCCGCACATTTTATCTTTCGGGTTGATGCGCATCGCCACGTCGAGGAATTTCTTGTCCAGGAACGGCACGCGGGCCTCAACGCCCCAGGCGGACATCGCCTTGTTGGCGCGCGCGCAGTCGAACATATGCAGCGCCAGCAGCTTGCGCACGGTCTCTTCGTGGAATTCGCGGGCGTCCGGCGCCTTATGGAAGTAAAGGTAGCCGCCGAACACTTCGTCCGCGCCTTCGCCGGAGAGCACCATCTTGATGCCCATCGCCTTGATTTTGCGCGACATCAGGTACATTGGCGTCGAGGCGCGAATGGTGGTGACGTCATAGGTTTCGATGTGGTAAATCACGTCGCGGATGGCGTCCAGGCCTTCCTGGACGGTGAAGTGGATCTCATGGTGCACGGTGCCCAGATGGTTGGCGACCTCCTGCGCGGCGCGCAGATCCGGCGAGCCTTCCAGGCCGACGGCGAAGGAGTGCAGCTGCGGCCACCAGGCTTCGCTGCGTTCCTGATCTTCCACGCGGCGCGCGGCGTACTTCTTGGTGATCGCCGAGATGACCGAAGAATCCAGCCCGCCCGACAGCAGCACGCCGTAAGGCACGTCGGACATCAGGTGGCTTTTCACCGACTCTTCCAGCGCGGTGCGCAAGGCGGCGGCGTCGGTCACGTTGTCTTTGACGCTGTCGTAATCGAACCAGTCGCGGCGATAGTATTCGCGGATCTCACCGTCCTGGCTCCACAGGTAGCTGCCGGCCGGGAATTCCTTGATGGTGCGGCACACCGGCACCAGCGCTTTCATTTCGGAGGCGACGTACAGGTTGCCGTGCTCGTCGTGGCCCATGTACAGCGGGATGATGCCCAGGTGATCGCGGCCGATCAGGTAAGCGTCTTTTTCGGTGTCATACAGGGCGAAGGCGAACATGCCTTGCAGATCGTCGAGGAAATCCGGGCCTTTCTCCTGATACAGCGCCAGGATCACTTCACAGTCGGACCCGGTCTGGAACGCGTAGCGGTCGCTCAGCTGTTGGCGCAGCGCCTGGTGGTTGTAAATTTCGCCGTTGACCGCCAGAACGTGGGTGTGCGCGGCGTTGTACAGCGGTTGAGCGCCGTTGTTGACGTCGACGATCGACAGGCGTTCGTGGGCCAAAATGGCTTTGTCGCTGGCATAAACGCCGGACCAATCCGGGCCGCGGTGGCGCATCAGGCGCGACAGCTCCAGCGCTTTCTTACGCAGTTCAACGGGATCGGACTTCAGATCGAGCACACCGAAAATAGAACACATACAACTCTCCTAACGGGCTTTCATGACTGTGATGTTGTTTTTTACTGTTATGGGCAGCATTGCCGATTCATCAGCGATAACGCGGTTTTGCTGCGCTGTGGTTATGAAAATGCGCCTAAAGCTGCAGGTGATGCAAGCGTTTTAGCCATACGCTGAGAAATAGTTGTTTGCGTGGCTGCGATTTTTAACGGATTTTCAGTTATTGGCGGGAAAATTTAACGATTATGCAATTTTTAGCGTGATGACGGGATTGCCGGCCGGTTTGGCCGGCAATCGATTAGCGATTAGGCGATGAGCTGCCACAGGGTGAAGGCGGCGTCCGGCGTCCAGCCGGCGTTGGAGGTGTGCGCCTGGATACAGGTGTATTTCTTGCCTTTATAACTCACCACGTCGCCGGCTTTGTAGCTGTGGTTGTTCTGCCACTCGGGCGCCCCCGGATCGGGTGGCGTGCCGTCGTTGGCGGTTTTAACCGCCAGCGCGCTGCTCGGCAGCGAGGTATTGCCCTGGCTGTCGGTGGCGGTAACGAAGTAGCTGTACTGGGTGGCCGGGGTCAGGCCGCTGTCGGCCAGCGACAGGCCGGCGGTCTGGCCGATCGGGGTGCCGTTGCGGTAGACGGTGTAACTGGCGATCGGTAAGGTGCCGGTGGCGGCGGCCCAGCTCAGCTTCAGCGAGGTGGCGCCCAGATCGGCGACCGTCAGCGCAGTCGGTGCATTAGGTTTTCCCGGCGGTGGGGTAACGCCGCCCTGAATCAGAGGCGCGTAGCGGGTTTTGAATTCCCAGTTGTAGGCCACGCCGGCTTTGCTCTTGCCGTTGTCCCAGTTGATTGACCAGGTCATCAGGCCCTTGATCGACAGGTTCTTGGCGTCGAGACGGGAGAAGGCGTTATACACCGCCTGTTTATCGATCACGTAGCCGGTGGCGGCGGCGTCGTTGTTGCTCGGCAGGCCGATGACGAATTTCGCCGCCGGGATCTTCGCATAGCCGCGGGTGCCGGTGACCAGGCTTTCCGTCAGGTAGTAGAGGAAGTCTTCCTTCTTGGTGTCGTCGTTTTGGGTCAGCCAGGTTTTAATTTCTTCAACCCAAAGGCCATCGCCACCCTGGTTGTAATATTGTGGTGCGATAAAGTCGTAGTAGCCTTCGAGGGCGTTGATATAATCCAGGTAGGTGCCATTCTCACGTAAATATGGGAATTCTGGCGCCATGCTGATAATAAAGTTTTTCCCCTGCGCAGCGTAATAGTCTTTTACTTTTTTCAATGCCGCAGGCAAGACGGTTTTATTATTGGCGGCGCCGATTGCCGCCTGTTCCAAATCGATATCCAGGCCGTCGAAGCCATAAACTTCCACCAGACGAATAATCTCGTCTTTCAGCTTATCTTCGTCGCCGGTTTTCAGCTCGATATGCGCGTCTGCGCCGCCGAGGGAGATCAGCACCGCGCGGCCCTGGCTGTTCAGCACGCCCACCTGGCGGCGGAACTCGGCGTCGGACAGGTTGTACGGTTTGAAGGTTGGGATGCCCTGGCCTTTCATAAAGGCGACGGCCACCACGTTGTATTCGGCGGGAATATCGGTCAGGTTCATATTGGCGAACTGGCCTTGCCGATAGCCGTCACTGGCGCCGGCGGCCCAGTTGTGCCAAAAACCCATCAGGATTTTTTTATTGGCGATAGTCGGCATAATGGCTGCGTCATCGGCGGCGGCATTAATCATGTTATTTGTGCTCATGGTAGCCTCATTAATTAGGGGTAAAGGTTTTCCGCTGGCCGGCAATATCAGCTATTGGCGGGGCGTAAGGTTATAATGAGGATTTTTAGCGCAGGCAGGCTGAAACCTTTTGCGGCCATGAACGAATTAAATTCAAACTGCGGTCAGGAAGAGAGAAATAATGGCGGCCGGGTAGCCGCCATAAATGCATCAGAAGATGGTGATATCGGCAACGGAAGGGTAGACGTAGCTCGGGCGGAACGGCATGGTTTCAATGTCGCTCAGCGTGGAGACGCCGGACAGCACCAGCACGGTTTCCAGACCGGCCTGGAAGCCCGCCAGAATGTCGGTGCGCAGGTTGTCGCCGACGATCACCGTCTCTTCCGAGTGCGCCTGCATTTTGTTCAATGCGGCGCGAATGATCCACGGGCTGGGCTTGCCGACGTAAAACGGCTTGCGGCCGGTGATCTTCTCGATGGGGGCGCACAGCGCGCCGCAGGCCGGCGAGAAGCCGTGGCCGTGGCTATCCGGGTTGGTGGCGATAAAGCGTGCGCCGTTACTGACGAAGTAGGCGGCCTTGTGCATCATGTCCCAGTTGTAAGAGCGGGTTTCACCGACGATCACGAAATCCGGGTTGATGTCGGTGATGGTGAAACCGGCTTTGTACAGCTCATGGATCAGGGCGCCTTCGCCGACCACGTAGGCTTTTTTGCCTTCCTGGCGGCGCAGGAAATCGGCGGTGGCCATCGCCGAGGTATAGAACGCGCTCTCCGGCACTTCCAGCCCGGCGGCGGCGAAGCGGTTCGCCAGATCCTGCGCGGTCTGTGACGGGTAGTTGGTCAGCACCACCAGCGGCATGCCTTGTTCCTGGATGCGCGCCAGGAACAGATCGGCGCCGGGCACCGGCGTATTGTCATGCAGCAGCACGCCGTCGATATCGCATATAACGTTTTTGATTTTCATTTGTCGCTGTTTCTCATGATTACGGCAGGCAAGGGGTGACGATAACACACCTGCCAGAAGCGGCGGATCAGCTTTCCAGCAATCGCTGCAAGAGCACGCCGTTGAGCATCGCGCGTTTGGCCAGGGCGAAAGCGCCGATCGCCGAGCGATGATTGAGTTCGGAGGTCACCACCGGCAGATTTTTGCGGAAGTCCTTCAGCACCTGGGTATTGATGCAGCTCTGGATCGCCGGCAGCAGCACCTTGTCCGCTTCGGTGATCTCACCGGCGATCACCACCTTCTGCGGATTGAACAGGTTGATGGCGATGGCCACCGCCTTGCCCAGATAGCGGCCGACGTGTTCGATCACTTCGCTGGCCAGCAGATCGCCGCGGTTGGCGGCCTTGCAGATGGCGTTGATGCCGCAGTCTTCCAGCGTCAGTTTGCTCGGGTAGCCCTGGCTCAGCAGCTGGCGCACGCGCTGTTCGATCGCCGCGTTGGCGGCTACGGTTTCCAGGCAGCCGAAGTTGCCGCAGTGGCAGCGTTCACCCAGCGGATCGATTTGGATATGGCCGATTTCGCCGACGTTGCCGTTATTGCCGAGAAAAATCTGCCCGTTGACGATGATGCCGGCGCCGGTGCCGCGGTGCAGGCGCACCAGAATCGAGTCTTCGCAGTCGCGGGTAGCGCCGAAGTAGTGCTCCGCCAGCGCCAGGCTGCGGATGTCGTGGCCGACGAAGCTGGTGACGTTGAAGCGCTGCTGCAGGTTGTCGACCAGCGCCCAGTTGCTGACGCTGATGTGCGGCATGTAGCGCACCACGCCCAGCGCCGGATCCACCAGGCCGGGCAGGATCACCGCGATGGCGATCAGCTCGCGCAGGCGGCGCTGGTTTGCTTCGATGAATTGGGCGATGGCGGCGAACAGTGCATTTTCCAGCGTTTCCTGGGTGCGTTCCGGCAGCGGATAGTGTTCTTCGCTGAGCGATTTACCGCTCATGTCATACAGGGTGATGGTGGCGTCGTGGCGGCCGAGACGCACCGCGACGGTATGGAAATGACGGGTTTCAGACACGATGGAGATCGCGCGGCGGCCGCCGGTGGAGGCTTGCTGATCGACTTCTTTGATCAGCCCGCGCTCCAGCAGCTGGCGAGTAATTTTGGTGACGCTGGCGGGGGCAAGCTGGCTGAGTTCGGCAATTTGAATGCGCGAGATCGGGCCCTGCTGGTCGATCAGGCGGTAAACTGCCGCGCCGTTAAGCTGTTTGACTAAGTCAACGTTCCCTATTTGTGCTTGTCCGCCAGTGCTCATCAATAATGTTACTCGCTGTTCATTGAATTAAACCTCGTTACCGTTAACGAGCGTTTTGGTGATCTTGAAATCACGGGTGAAGGCGGTCAGGTTAGCCACCTTGCCGGCTTCGATGGTGCCCAGACGCTGCTCGACGCCGATGGCGCGCGCCGGATACAGCGTCGCCATGCGCAGCGCTTCGTCCAGCGCGATGCCGACATGCTCGACGCTGTTTTGCACCGCTTCGATCATGGTCAGTGCGGAACCGCTCAGGGTACCGTTCTCATCCACGCACAGCCCATCCCGATAGTATATTGTTTTACCGGCGAAAATAAATTGGTCAATATCTGCACCTGCCGGCGCGGTCGCGTCGGTGACCAATACCAATTTATCACCTTTCAGGCGTTTGGCGTTACGGATACTCGCCCAGGCCACGTGATGGCCGTCGGCGATGATGCCGGTATAGACCTCCGGCGTATCGAAGATCGCCCCCATCAGCCCCGGTTCGCGGCCGGTGATATACGGCATGGCGTTGTACAGGTGGGTGGCGAAGCTGATGCCGGCGGCGAAGCCGGTGCGCGCCTGATCGTAGGTGGCGTTCGAGTGGCCGGCGGAGACCACGATGCCGGCCTTGGTCAGCTGCTCGATAACGTGCGGCTCAACCATTTCCGGCGCCAGCGTCACCTTGGTGATCACGTCGGCGTTGGCGCACAGGTAATCGATCATGTCCTGAGTTGGCTTGCGAATGAACGCCGGGTTATGGGTGCCTTTTTTCACCGGGCTGAGGTACGGCCCTTCCAGGTGCAGGCCCAGCGCCTGGTTTTGGTGCTTTTTCAGATAAGCGCGCATCACGTCGACGCTGTGCTTCATGAATTCGTCGCTGCTGGTGATCAGCGTCGGCAGATAGCTGGTGCAGCCGGATTTCTCGTTGGCGCGCTGCATGATCTCCAGCGTTTCTTCCGAAATCGCTTCCAGCGAATCGTTGAACTGGACGCCGCCGCAGCCGTTCAGCTGCACGTCGATAAGCCCAGGGGCCAGGATGGCGCCACCCAGGTCGCGCGTTTCGATGCCGGCGGGCAATTCAGCCGCCGGGCAGACTCTCTCGATCAGCCCATCAGCGATAATGACTGCATGGTCATCAAGTACGTCGTGGCCGGTATAGATTCGGCCGTGGGTTAAAGCGAACATCGTAGCCCCCTGCAAAGATTAAAGACTTTTCACGCTTTCCGCTTCTAACTCGCGGAAATATTTAACGGTTTTGACTTTCAGCTCCATGGTGGCCGGCTCGTCGCACACCACCACCGCTTTGGCGTGCAGCTGCAGGCAGCTGATGGTCCACATGTGGTTGATGTTGCCTTCCACCGCGGCTTCCAGCGCCTGCGCCTTGGCGTGGCCGGTCACCAGGATCATCACTTCTTCCGCGTCCAGCAGCGTGCCCACGCCTACGGTCAGCGCATATTTCGGCACCAGGCTGACGTCGCCGCCGAAGAAGCGCGAGTTGGCGATGCGGGTGTCTTCGGTCAGCGTTTTGATGCGGGTGCGTGAAGCCAGGGACGAAGCCGGCTCGTTGAACGCGATATGGCCGTCGATGCCCACGCCGCCCATGAACAGGTTAATTTTGCCGTAAGACTTGATCTTCTCTTCGTACTGGCGGCACTCGGCGTCGACATCCGCGGCGTTGCCGTTCAGCAGGTTGATATTTTCACGAGGGATATCAACGTGGTCAAAGAAGTTGCGGTACATGAAGGTGTGGTAGCTTTCCGGGTGTTCCTGCGGCAGGCCAACGTACTCGTCCATGTTGAAAGTCACAACATGCTTAAAGCTTACTTCACCTGCTTTGTGCATCGCAATCAGATGTTTGTAGGCTTCCAGCGGCGTGCCGCCGGTGGGCAGGCCGAGGACAAACGGGCGCTCTGCGGTTGGCTTGAATGCGTTGATGCGTTGAACGATATGACGCGCGGCCCATTTGCCGACTTGTGCGGTATCTTTCAGTGGGATAAGTCTCATCTAACACCTCTTGGGATAAGTAAACTAAAGCTATACTGTACGGGCCTGCGGGAGTCCTAAGCGTAACCCAGCTTTATGATTCTCGCGTGAATCGTCCGTTCGGTTGATTTTTTGAATGATAAAATAAGTTTTGTGTGATGGCCAGCAATCTGGGAGGGAAAGACTACTTTTTGGTGATATTTATCACAAAAAGGGAGGTTTTAATTTGCGATACAAAATAAATTTTTTACACTCGGCATGAGTGATACGTGCCAAGCATTGTTTCTAAAAAGGTAGTGAGAGATCCAAATAAACTACTAATAGGGTCCGTCCGCGGACAACATAGGGGGAAAAGGTGAACATTCTTAGTTATTTGCAAAAGGTGGGACGGGCGCTGATGGTGCCGGTCGCCACGCTGCCTGCCGCCGCCATCTTGATGGGCGTCGGGTACTGGATTGACCCTGTTGGTTGGGGCGGCGACAACGCGCTTGCCGCATTATTTATCAAATCCGGTTCAGCCATTATCGATCATATGGCCGTGCTGTTCGCCATCGGTGTGGCCTACGGCATGTCCAAAGACAAGGACGGCTCTGCCGCACTGACCGGCTTCGTCGGTTTCCTGGTGCTGACCACCCTCTGTTCACCGGCCGCCGTGTCGATGATTCAGAAGATCCCCCTCGACCAGGTGCCTGCCGCGTTCGGCAAAATTGAAAACCAGTTCGTCGGTATTCTGGTGGGTATCATCTCCGCCGAAGTGTACAACCGCTTCAGCGGCGTCGAGCTGCCTAAGGCGCTGTCGTTCTTCAGCGGCCGCCGTCTGGTGCCGATCCTCATTTCCTTCCTGATGATCCTGGTCGCTTACATCCTGATGTATGTCTGGCCAGTGGTGTTCGGCGCTCTGGTGAGCTTCGGCGAACACATCCAGAAATTGGGCTCCGTCGGCGCGGGCATCTATGCCTTCTTCAACCGTCTGCTAATCCCGGTCGGCCTGCACCACGCGCTGAACTCGGTGTTCTGGTTCGACGTGGCCGGCATCAACGATATCCCTAACTTCCTTGGCGGCCAGCAGTCGATCGAAGCCGGTAAAGCGGTCGTCGGCATCACCGGCCGTTATCAGGCGGGCTTCTTCCCGATCATGATGTTTGGTCTGCCGGGCGCAGCGCTGGCTATCTATCACTGCGCGCGCCCTGAGAATAAGGCGAAAGTGCTGGGGATCATGATGGCGGGGGCATTCGCTGCCTTCTTTACCGGCATCACCGAACCGCTGGAATTCTCCTTCATGTTTGTGGCGCCGGTGCTGTATGTGCTTCACGCGATCTTGACCGGGATTTCCGTCTTCATCGCCGCCAGCATGCACTGGATTGCCGGTTTCGGCTTCAGCGCCGGTTTGGTGGATATGGTGCTGTCGTCGCGCAACCCGTTGGCGACCCACTGGTACATGCTGATCCCGCAAGGTCTGGTGTTCTTCGTTATCTACTATGTGGTGTTCCGCTTCACCATCAATAAGTTCAACCTGATGACCCCAGGCCGCGAGCTGGCGGTTGCCGGTGACGAAACCGACGGTTATGACGTCAACGTCAACAGCAACGCCGGTAAAGACGAGAACGAAACTACCACGCTGGCCCGTCGCTACGTCGGCGCGATCGGCGGTTCCGACAACCTGACCGGCATCGATGCCTGCATCACTCGCCTGCGTTTGAACGTGAAAGACTCCGCGCTGGTGAACGACGCATTGGCGAAACGCCTCGGCGCATCCGGCGTTATCCGTCTGAACAAGCAGAGCGTGCAAGTTATCGTTGGCACCCGTGCTGAACTTATCGCCAGCGCAATGCGCAACGTGATTGCCGCCGGCCCGGTAGCGGCAGCGGCGGCCCCGGCGGCGGCTCCTGCTGCGGAAGCCAAACCGCAGGCGGTACCGAACGCACCGAAAGTCGCGTTTGAAACGCTGGTGGCGCCGGTGACCGGTGAAGTCGTGGCGCTCGATCAGGTGCCGGACGAAGCTTTCGCCAGCAAGGCGGTGGGTGACGGCCTGGCGATTCGCCCGACTGACAACATCGTCGTGGCGCCGGCGGACGGCACCGTGGTGAAAATCTTCAATACCAACCACGCGTTCTGCCTGGAAACCGACAAGGGCGCCGAGATCGTGGTGCACATGGGGATCGACACCGTCGCGCTGGAAGGCCAGGGCTTCAAACGCCTGGTGGAAGAGGGCGCGGAAGTGAAAGCCGGTCAACCGATTCTGGAACTGGATCTGGATTATCTGAACGCCAACGCGCGTTCGATGATAAGCCCGGTGGTGGTCAGCAACTCTGACGACTACGCCGGCCTGGCGGCGCTGGCCAGCGGCTCTGTCGTCGCCGGTCAGACCAAGCTGTACGAGATCCAAAAGTAAGGCCGTTTTTACCTGAGTAGTACCGGGGGCCGGCCACGCATCATGGCGGAGTTTGCCCCGACTTGGCGGGAAGAGAGCGATCTCTTCCCGCTTTTTTTATTCCGTTTCGCCCCACGGCGGTGCGCTGCGCGCCGACGGTGCAACGCGCCGCATTTTTCGTGAAACAAACGGTTGTTTCCAGACGTGGCTTGTTGGATCATAGGCGGTTATGTGTAGCGCTTTGCATTGAGGAACAGTGAAATGAGTGAGGCTGAAGCCCGCCCAACCAATTTTATCCGTCAGATCGTCGATGAAGATCTGGCGTCGGGGAAACACACGTCGGTACATACCCGCTTCCCGCCGGAGCCTAACGGCTATCTGCATATCGGCCACGCCAAGTCCATCTGCCTGAACTTCGGCATCGCCAAGGACTATCAGGGCCAGTGCAACCTGCGTTTCGATGACACCAACCCGGTGAAAGAAGACATCGAGTTCGTGGAGTCAATCAAGCACGACGTGGAGTGGCTGGGCTTTGAGTGGAGCGGCAACGTTCGTTACTCCTCAGACTATTTCGATCAGTTGCACCAGTATGCGGTTGAGCTGATCACCAAGGGCCTGGCCTACGTCGATGAGCTGTCGCCGGAGCAGATCCGTGAATATCGCGGCACCCTGACCGCGCCGGGCAAAGACAGCCCGTACCGCGGCCGCAGCGTGGAAGAGAACCTGGCGTTGTTCGAGAAGATGCGCAACGGCGAGTTCGCCGAAGGCGCCGCCTGCCTGCGCGCCAAGATCGATATGGCTTCGCCGTTTATCGTGATGCGCGATCCGGTGCTGTACCGCATCAAGTTCGCCGAACACCACCAGACCGGCAATAAATGGTGCATCTATCCGATGTACGATTTCACCCACTGCATTTCCGATGCGCTGGAAGGGATCACCCATTCGCTGTGCACCCTGGAATTCCAGGATAACCGCCGTCTGTATGACTGGGTGCTGGATAACATCACCATTCCTTGCCACCCGCGTCAGTACGAGTTTTCGCGTCTCAACCTCGAATACGCCATCATGTCGAAGCGCAAGCTGCACCAGCTGGTGGCCGAGAAGATCGTCGAAGGCTGGGACGATCCGCGTATGCCGACCGTCTCCGGTCTGCGCCGTCGCGGTTATACCGCCGCCTCGATTCGTGAGTTCTGCCTGCGCATCGGCGTGACCAAGCAAGACAATAACGTCGAGATGGTGGCGCTGGAATCCTGCATCCGCGACGATCTGAACGAGAACGCGCCGCGCGCCATGGCGGTGCTGGATCCGGTGAAAATCGTCATCGAGAACATGGGCGATGCGGTGGAAATGGTCACCATGCCAAACCACCCGAACAAGCCGGAAATGGGCAGCCGCGAAGTGCCGTTCAGCCGCGAGATCTATATCGATCGCGCCGACTTCCGCGAAGAAGCCAACAAGCAGTACAAGCGTCTGGTGCTGGGCAAGGAAGTGCGTCTGCGCAATGCGTACGTGATCAAGGCCGAGCGCGTCGAGAAGGACGAAGCGGGCGAGATCACCACCATCTTCTGCAGCTACGATGCGGAAACGCTGAGCAAAGATCCTGCCGACGGCCGCAAGGTGAAGGGCGTGATCCACTGGGTGTCAGCGGCGCACGCGCTGCCGGCGGAAATTCGCCTGTACGATCGCCTGTTCAGCGTGCCTAATCCGGGCGCGGCGGAAGATTTCCTCTCCACCATCAACCCGGAATCGCTGGTCATCAAGCACGGCTTCGTCGAGCCGAGCCTGGCGGCTGCACAGCCGGAGAAAGCCTATCAGTTCGAGCGTGAAGGTTACTTCTGTGCCGACAACCGTCACTCGTCGGCCGAGCATCTGGTGTTTAACCGCACCGTCGGCCTGCGTGACACCTGGGCGAAAATCGAAGGCTAATCTTATTCGCCTCGAAAATTAATGAATCAGCGCGGCTTTAAGCCGCGCTTTTTTATGCCTGCGCTCAGCTCGCGATCTATTCCTCTCTCATTTTATCCGGGGTGCGTTTAATTAATGGCGACGCATTAACCCATTAGTTCTCTTATATTGGTCCTATTAGTCTTCATTTTTTCTTATATATTCGTGATGCGAATTAATTTCATTTGGAGAGCGCTCTCAATTTTTATCGTCTGACTGACGAATTTAGCCAGGCTGAAACCATTAATCGTCTCTGGTTGACCTTGTATCTCAATTTATTCTGATTTAATTGAATTTTTTATTCGACACCCTCTATGATCACCAGCGTAACAAATTCTCACTGATATGTGCTCCTTGTCATACTTTGACAAATCTCCCTCATTTTTCATTTGATAATTCGCGTCGCGAAAAATAGTCTGTCTGTAGCAATTAGTGCTGTGGGAATAACATCTCGTCGGCAATATTTTTTACCCGTTCGGGTTTTTTATTGGCAGTCGTGCAGGGCAGTGGTGAACACAGGCGGCTGCAACTTTTAAGTTAAGTCAAAGAGGAATTTCAATATGGGTACGCACGGTGCTCAGCGTAAAACGCTGGCGCTCGCAGTCGCGGGCGCGCTGTTGGGAACAGGGTTTGCCATGGCGCCTGAGGCGAAAGCCGCAGGGTTTATCGATGATTCCACGCTGACCGGCGGCATTTATTACTGGCAACGTGAGCGCGACCGTAAAGATCTCAATCCGGACAGCAAGGATTACAACCAATACACCACCAACCTGTCGCACTCCACCGCCAACCTGAGCCTGGATTTCGCTTCGGGCTACGCCTGGGACATGTTCGGTCTGGACGTCGGCGCCTTTACCGCCATTGAGCTGGCGGAATCCAGCGCCAGCGGCCACCCGAACGAGATCGCGTTCTCCTCGAAAAACCGTACCTACGACGAAGACTATTCCGGTGACAAAGGCGGCGTCAGCCTGTACAAAGCCGCCGCCAAATTCAAATACGGCCCGGTTTGGGCGCGTGCCGGCTATATTCAGCCGAGCGGCCAAACCCTGCTGGCGCCGCACTGGAGCTTTATGCCGGGCACCTATCAGGGGGCCGAAGCCGGCGCCAAGTTCGACTACGGCGACGCCGGTGCGTTGAGCTTCTCCTACATGTGGACCGACAAATACAAGGCGCCGTGGCATATCGAGATGGACGACTTCCGCCAGAACGATAAGAAAACGCGCGTCTCCTACCTGCACTCGCTGGGCGCCAAGTACGATTTCAAAAACGATCTGGTGCTGGAAGCCGCCTTCGGCCAGGCGCAGGGTTATGTGAATCAATACTTCACCAAGGCGTCTTACAAATTCGATGTGCTCGGCAACCCGCTGACCACCAGTTACCAGTTCTACGGTGCGGAAGACCGCATCAGTAACAAGAACGATCCGAACAGCATCTACGACGGCCTGGCCTGGCTGCAGGCGCTGACCTTCGGTTACACCACCGGGCAGTTCAACTGGCGTCTGGAAGGCACCATGGTCAAGGCGGAAGGCAACCAGGGCTTCTTCCTGCAGCGCATGACCCCGACCTACGCCTCATCCAACGGTCGTCTGGACGTGTGGTGGGATAACCGCTCCGACTTTAACGCCAACGGCGAGAAAGCGGTGTACGCCGGCGTGATGTATGACCTCAGCAACTGGAATCTGCCGGGCATGGCGGTTGGCGGCTCCTACGTTTACGCCTGGGATGCCAAGCCGAGCACCAACCCGATCTACGATCAGAGCCAGCGCCTGAAGGAGAGCGCCTGGAGCCTGGACGCGATGTACACCATCCAGGAAGGGCGCGCCAAGGGCACCCTGATCAAGCTGCACTACACCCAGTATGACAACCACACCAACATCCCGAGCTGGGGCGGCGGTTACGGCAACATCTTCCAGGACGAGAAAGACGTCAAGTTCATGGTCATCGCGCCATTCACCATCTTCTGATGCGTTCCCCGGCCTCGCCGCCGGGGGCAGTTAAGGGAATTCAACGATGAAAAAAATCATGCTGATGTTGGCGGCCGCCGCGGCCTTGAGCGCCTGTGCGCAACCCGCCGCACCGCCGGAAGACGCCAAATTGAAGCAGGCTTACAGCGCCTGCATCAACACCGCCGAAGGTTCGCCGGAGCGTCTGCAACCCTGTAAGGCGGTGCTGAACGTGCTGAAACAAGAGAAGCAGCACCAGCAGTTCGCCGCGCAGGAAACGGTGCGGGTGATGGATTATCAGAACTGCATTATGGCGGTGCACAGCGGTAACGGTCAGGCTTACGACGCCAAGTGCGGCAAGCTGTGGCAAGAAATTCGCGATAACAATAATTAAGAAGGACAAGAACATGAACGCATTCAAACTGAGCGCATTAGCCGCGTTGACGGCAACGATGGGATTTCTGGGCGGCATGGGAAACGCCATGGCCGATCAACAGCTGGTGGATCAGCTGAGCCAGCTGAAGCTGAACGTAAAAATGCTGGATAACCGCGCCGGCGAAAACGGCGTGGATTGCGCGGCGCTGGGCGCCGACTGGGCCTCATGCAACCGGGTGTTGTTCACCCTCAGCAACGACGGCCAGGCGATCGACGGTAAAGACTGGGTCATCTATTTCCACAGCCCGCGCCAGACCCTGCGGGTAGACAACGACCAGTTCAAGATTGCTCACCTCACCGGCGATCTGTACAAGCTGGAGCCGACCGCCAAATTCAGCGGCTTCCCGGCCGGTAAGGCGGTGGAAATCCCGGTGGTCGCCGAATATTGGCAGCTGTTCAGAAACGACTTCCTGCCGCGCTGGTATGCCACGTCCGGCGACGCCAAGCCGAAAATGCTGGCGAATACCGACACCGAAAACCTGGACCAGTTTGTGGCGCCGTTCACCGGCGACCAGTGGAAGCGCACCAAGGACGACAAAAACATTCTGATGACGCCGGCTTCGCGCTTTGTCAGCAATGCCGATCTGCAGACGCTGCCTGCCGGCGCGCTGCGCGGCCAGATCGTGCCGACGCCGATGCAGGTGAAGGTTCACGCGCAGGACGTCGATTTGCGCAAAGGGGTATCGCCGGATCTGAGCACGCTGGTCAAGCCGGCGGCGGACGTCGTCAATCAGCGCTTCGCGCTGCTGGGTGTGCCGGTTCAGGCCAACGGCTATCCGATCAAGACCGACATCCAGCCGGGCAAGTTTAAAGGCGCGATGGCGGTGCCGGGCGCCTATGAGCTGAAAATCGGCAAGAAAGAGGCGCGGGTGATCGGCTTCGATCAGGCCGGGGTGTTCTACGGGCTGCAGTCGATCTTGTCGTTAGTGCCGAGCGACGGCAGCGGCAAGATCGCCACGCTGGACGCCAGCGATGCGCCGCGCTTCCAGTATCGCGGCATTTTCCTCGACGTAGCGCGCAACTTCCATAAGAAGGACGCGGTGCTGCGCCTGTTGGATCAAATGGCGGCCTACAAGCTCAACAAATTCCACTTCCACCTGAGCGATGACGAAGGCTGGCGCATCGAGATCCCCGGTTTGCCTGAGCTGACGGAGGTCGGCGGCCAGCGCTGCCACGATCTGAGCGAAACCACCTGCCTGCTGCCGCAGTACGGCCAGGGGCCGGACGTCTACGGCGGCTTCTTCAGCCGTCAGGACTATATCGACATCATCAAATACGCCCAGGCGCGCCAGATTGAGGTGATCCCGGAGATCGACATGCCGGCACACGCCCGCGCCGCGGTGGTCTCGATGGAAGCGCGCTATAAAAAGCTGCATGCCGCCGGGAAAGAGCAGGAGGCCAACGAATTCCGCCTGGTGGATCCGACCGATACCTCCAACACCACCTCCGTGCAGTTCTTTAACCGCCAGAGCTACCTGAACCCGTGCCTGGACTCTTCCCAGCGCTTTGTCGACAAGGTGATCGGCGAGATCGCCCAGATGCATAAAGAGGCCGGCCAGCCGATCAAGACCTGGCACTTCGGCGGCGACGAAGCGAAAAACATTCGCCTGGGCGCCGGCTACACCGACAAGGCGAAACCGGAGCCGGGCAAAGGCATCATCGATCAGAGCAACGAAGACAAGCCATGGGCCAAGTCGCAGGTGTGTCAGACGATGATCAAAGAAGGCAAGGTGGCCGACATGGAGCATCTGCCGAGCTACTTCGGCCAAGAGGTCAGCAAGCTGGTGAAGGCGCACG
This sequence comes from Serratia sp. 2880STDY5682894, assembly GCF_001537385.1. Taxonomy (NCBI): domain Bacteria; kingdom Pseudomonadati; phylum Pseudomonadota; class Gammaproteobacteria; order Enterobacterales; family Yersiniaceae; genus Serratia; species Serratia sp. 2880STDY5682894. Next base: position 295,234 of record NZ_FCJA01000006.1, read on the forward strand.
GCATCGACAGAATGCAGGCCTGGCAGGATGGCCTGAAAGACGCCGAGAACGCGAAGGCGTTCGCCACCTCGCGCGTGGGCGTCAACTTCTGGGATACCCTGTACTGGGGCGGTTTCGATAGCGTCAACGACTGGGCCAACAAAGGGTATGAAGTGGTGGTTTCAAACCCGGACTACGTCTACATGGACTTCCCTTACGAGGTGAACCCGGACGAGCGCGGTTACTACTGGGGCACCCGCTTCAGCGACGAGCGTAAGGTGTTCAGCTTCGCGCCGGATAACATGCCGCAGAACGCGGAAACTTCGGTCGACCGCGACGGCAACCACTTCAACGCCAAGAGCGACAAGCCGTGGCCGGGCGCCTACGGGCTGTCCGCTCAGCTGTGGAGCGAAACCCAGCGCACCGATCCGCAGATGGAATACATGATTTTCCCACGCGCGCTGTCGGTGGCTGAACGCGCCTGGCACCGCGCCGGTTGGGAACAGGACTATCGCGCCGGCCGCGAATACAAAGGCGGGGAAACCCACTTTGTCGATACCAAGACGCTGGAGAAAGACTGGCTGCGCTTCGCCAATATCCTGGGGCAGCGTGAACTGGCCAAGCTGGACAAAGGTGGCGTCGCTTACCGTCTGCCGGTGCCGGGCGCACGCGTAGCGGGCGGCAAGCTGGAGGCGAATATCGCGCTGCCGGGATTGGGCATTGAGTACTCCACCGACGGCGGCAAGCAGTGGCAGCGCTATGATGCCAAGGCCAAGCCTGCGGTGTCCGGTGAGGTGCAGGTGCGTTCGGTTAGCCCGGACGGCAAGCGCTACAGCCGCGCCGAGAAGGTCTAAGCCCGGTGCAACGGCCTGCTGCCCTGGCGGCGGCCGTATAACGAAGGGGGAATGCGTTCGCCCGCGCGTGTCGGCGTAGGGCGGACGTTGTAGTGAGAGTAGTACGTGGAGTAGCAGTGCCGCTGCAATTGTGATATTTCATGACATGATTTTCCCCCGGCTGGTCCGGGGATTTTTTTGCCCGTTGCACGGCGGGCATAAAAAAACCGCCTCTGCGTGAGGCGGTTTTTCATAGCCGGTCAGGCTTATTTCTTGTCGTGCAGCGTTTCGTCTTCGCGACAGTCACCGGTTTCACAGTGGCCGTACAGGTACAGGCTGTGGTTGGTGAGCTTGATGCCGTGCTGCTTGGCGATGTCACGCTGGCGCACTTCGATGGATTCGTCGCTGAATTCGATCACTTTGCCGCAGTCCAGGCAAATCAGGTGATCGTGGTGATGCTGCTGGGTCAGCTCGAACACGGACTTGCCGCCTTCGAAATTGTGACGTGTCACAATGCCCGCATCGTCAAACTGGTTCAGTACTCGATAAACCGTTGCCAGCCCGATCTCTTCGCCCATATCAATCAGTTTTTTGTACAAATCTTCCGCACTGACGTGATGGCATTCCGGATTTTGCAGTACTTCCAGGATTTTGAGTCGCGGAAGCGTGACTTTTAAGCCGGCCTTCTTCAATGCGATGTTGTTGTCGGTCATGCGAATTCAGTCCTGTTACTATGCTAATCAAGTTGAGGCGTACTCGCCTGTGGCATCGGTCGGCACAAAGAGTTAATGCGTCTCATTATAGAACCGGTTGTACTAAATGGAAACCGCCGGTTGTTAACAAAGATATAATTGCACTATTGCATGTTTTGCATGCAACGCCTTGATGGATGGGATAAACCGATATCTCAGTCTACCGTGACGGGGTGGGAAGTTACAAATCTGTAGCTTCTATCGCAGCAATCCCTGCTGCCGATGACGGCCCTGTGGGCACACTATGCACTTTACAGGGCCTTTGTTCAACCTTTCGCCAGTGCCGGGGCTTAGCCGACGATATCGGCCAGGCTCAGCTCTTCGACGATTTGTTTGACCCAGGCGTCCACGCGCTCGTTGGTCAGCTCAGGCTGACGGTCTTCGTCGATCGCCAGACCGATGAAGTGATCGTCGTCCGCCAGGCCTTTGGAGGCCTCGAAGTGGTAGCCTTTGGTCGGCCAGTGGCCCACGATGGCCGCGCCACGCGGTTCGATGATGTCGCGGATGGTGCCCATCGCGTCACAGAAGTATTCCGCGTAGTCTTCCTGGTCGCCGCAGCCGAACAGCGCCACCAGTTTGCCGTTGAAGTCGACTTCTTCCAGCGTCGGGAAGAAATCATCCCAGTCACACTGCGCTTCACCGTAGTACCAGGTCGGGATACCCAGCAGCAGGATATCGAACCCTTCCAGGTCTTCTTTGCTGCTTTTAGCGATGTCATGCACTTCAGAGACGTCGTCGCCAAACTGTTTCTGGAGAATTTTCTGGATCATTTTGGCAATGTTTTCGGTATTGCCAGTGTCGCTGCCAAAGAAAATGCCTACAGTAGCCATATCGCGTATAACCTTTAAATTCAAGTAATTGCATTACTCGACGCCGGCACTGCCGCCGCTGACGCCGATTAAAATGATGCCATGGCAAGAGCCTTTCGCCTCCGGGGCGGGCGCCGACAGGCGCAGTCTCTTACCGGTAAATGCGTATCATGCCAGAAAGTGGCGCCGGGGTTTTATCGCATTTATGCGATGCCGGAGAATGAAGAAAAGCGTGGTCGATCCGGCGTTGTCCTTAACGCCGCGCCGCGCGTGCGGCCGAAGAGATCAATGTTCCGGCTGTTCTTCCGCCAGTTGTGCCAACAGCATCTGCTCGATGAGTTCGCTGCGGCTGATGTTGCGCTGTTCCGCCAGTTTGTTCAGGGCGTCCACCGCATCCGCGTTGATTTTCAGCTCTACGCGCCGCAATCCACGCACTTTATCGCGCCGTAACTGATTGCGCTTATTGATTCTAAGCTGTTCATCGCGGGAAAGCGGGTTGGTTTTCGGGCGCCCCGGACGGCGTTCATCTGCGAACAGATCCAGCGTCGTGCGATCCGTTTGTTCTTTTGCCATAGGTAGCGGTACTGCAAGGGAGTTTGCATCAAAAAGCGCTCGCACGCTTCCGGAGGCATCGGTTAACACACTTCGGGCCAATAAACCCTAACCCAAATTCACCCCCGAACCGGCGTTCGCGAACGCGCTGGCGCGGTGGCAAAATTATAGCGCGCCATATTACCCCAGCAGATGGAGCGACGACAATGCCTAACTGCGGGCTAAACGCGCTAAGCCGTTATCTTTAGCGCGTTTTTTCGCCAGGTGAGTGCGTTTTTCAGGCTTCGTCGAGGAAACGGTGAATGGCGCGCAGCACCGCTTCCGGTTTTTCGGCGTGCACCCAATGGCCGGTGCCGGCGACGACGTGCGCGCGGGCCTGCGGGAACTGGCGGGCGATGTCCGCACGGTAGCTGTCCTGCACGTACGGCGACAGGCCGCCGCGAATGAACAGGGTCGGATGCGGCCAGGCCGGGACTTCCTGCCAGCCGGTGATGTCTTCGTAGCGTTCGATCAGCACCGGCAGGTTGAAGCGCCATTCGCCGTTGTGGAAGGACTTCAGCAGGAACTGGATCACGCCTTCTTCCTGCAGGTAGTCGCGCATCAGCTGGGCAGCCGCCTGGCGCTGGGTGATGCCGGCGGCGCTGACGGCCTTCAGCGCGGCGAAGATCTCGTCGTGGCGGCGGGTCTGGTAATTCACCGGCGCGACGTCGATGACGATCAGCCTGGCGACGCGCTCGGGCGCGATGGCGGTCAGCGCCATCGCCGCTTTGCCGCCCATCGAATGGCCGATGACGATCGCTTTTTCCAGCTGCAGTTCGTCGAGCAGCGCCAGCAGATCCTGCGCCATGGCGGGGTAGTTCATGTCGTCGGCGCGCGGGGAGAGGCCGTGGTTGCGCAGATCGACCTTGATCACCGTGTGCTGTTTATGCAGATCGCGCGCCAGCACGCCCAGGTTGTCCAGATTGCCGAACAGCCCGTGGATCAGCAGCACCGGCAGCGCGTCTGACTCGGCGGCCAGCAGTTGATAATGTAATTTCATGGCGAAGTTCATACTGAGAGAGATTCAGATTAGGGTATCATGATTGAATCGCACGATGAATCATGCGGAATTTTCGCGGCGCGGGCTTGGCAGTGCCGGCTATAGGTATTAGTCTGCATTTTCCGTCCGGAGGCACATTGTTGTGTTCGCCCCAGCGCTTTTAACCTTATAATCCCATGGCTTGAATGCAGGATCTGGCTTCAGGTTCTAAGTAGAAAAAACAGTATTGGATAAAGATGAAAACTATTGAAGTCGACGAAGAGCTTTACCGTTATATTGCCAGCCACACGCAACACATCGGTGAAAGCGCGTCCGATATTTTACGCCGCATGTTGAAATTCACCGCCGGGCAACCGGTGCGCGCGTTGCCTGCCGCCAGTGCGCCGCAGTCCGTCGAGCTGGAAAAAACGGCGCCGGCGCAGCGTCCGCGCGATCGCGTGCGCGCCATGCGCGAGCTGCTGTTGTCGGATGAATATGCCGAGCAGAACAAAGCGGTCAACCGTTTCATGCTGGTGCTGTCCACGCTGTATACCCTCGATGCCGCCGGTTTCGCCGCCGCCACCGAGGCGTTGACCGGCCGTACCCGCACCTATTTCGCCGGCGATCAGCAGACCTTGCTGGCCAACGGCACGCATACCAAGCCGAAGCATGTACCGGGCACCCCTTACTGGGTGATCACCAATACCAATACCGGCCGCAAACGCAGCATGATTGAACACATCATGCAGGCCATGCAGTTCCCGGCGGAACTGATCGAGAAAGTTTGCGGTACCGTCTAATTTAGCGAACAGCCCGTCATGATGGCCGTGCGCGACGTATTTGCCCGGTCACCGACAGGGATGAGGGAGATATGTCGATGGCGAATAATCCACGTGCCGGGCAGCCTGCCCGCCAAAGCGATCTGATCAACGTAGCCCAGCTGACGTCGCAGTACTATGTGCTGCAACCGGAAGCCGGCAATCCCGCACATGCGGTGAAGTTTGGCACCTCCGGCCACCGCGGCAGCGCACAGCGCCACAGCTTCAACGAAGCGCACATCCTCGCCATCGCTCAGGCGATCGCCGAAGTTCGTCATCAGCAGGGCACCACCGGCCCGTGCTACGTGGGCAAAGACACCCATGCGCTGTCCGAGCCGGCCTTCATTTCCGTGCTGGAAGTGCTGACCGCCAACGGCGTCGATGTGATCGTGCAGGAAAACAACGGCTTCACGCCAACGCCGGCGGTATCGCACGCCATTCTGTGCCACAACCGCCGTGGCGGCGCGCAGGCTGACGGCATCGTCATTACGCCGTCCCATAACCCACCGGAAGACGGCGGCATCAAGTACAACCCGCCGAACGGCGGCCCGGCCGACACCAACCTGACGTCGGTGATTGAAAAGCGCGCCAACGAACTGCTGGCGCAACAGTTGAAAGGCGTTCAGCGCCAGTCGCTGGACAAGGCCTGGAACAGCGGCCACCTGCATGCCAAAGACCTGGTGCAGCCTTATGTCGAAGGCCTGGTTGAGGTGGTCGACATGCCGGCCATCCAACGCGCCGGCCTGAAACTGGGCGTGGATCCGCTTGGCGGTTCCGGTATCGCCTATTGGCAGCGCGTGGCGGAGCACTACAAGCTGGATCTGACGCTGGTGAACGATTCCATCGATCAGACCTTCCGCTTTATGCACCTGGACCACGACGGCATCATCCGCATGGACTGTTCGTCCGAGTCGGCGATGGCCGGCCTGCTGGCGCTGCGCGACAAATTCGATCTGGCGTTCGCCAACGATCCGGATTACGACCGCCACGGCATCGTCACGCCGAAGGGCCTGATGAACCCGAACCATTATCTGGCGGTAGCCATCAACTACCTGTTCCAGCATCGCCCGCAGTGGGGCGCTGATGTCGCAGTCGGTAAAACGCTGGTGTCCAGCGCGATGATCGACCGCGTGGTGGCCGACCTGGGCCGCAAGCTGGTGGAAGTGCCGGTCGGCTTCAAGTGGTTCGTGGACGGCCTGTTCGACGGCAGCCTGGGCTTCGGCGGCGAAGAGAGCGCCGGGGCCTCGTTCCTGCGCTTCAACGGCAAACCGTGGTCGACGGACAAAGACGGTATCATCATGTGTCTGCTGGCGGCTGAAATCACCGCGGTAACCGGTGAAAACCCGCAGCATCACTATGACGATCTGGCCAAACGCTTCGGTGCGCCAAGCTACAACCGCATCCAGGCGCCAGCGACTGCGGCGCAAAAAGCGGCGCTGTCCAAGCTGTCGCCGGAGATGGTCAAGGCCAATACCCTGGCGGGCGACCCGATCACCGCCCGTCTGACTGCGGCACCGGGCAACGGCGCGTCGATTGGCGGCCTGAAAGTGATGACCGACAACGGCTGGTTCGCGGCCCGTCCTTCCGGTACCGAAGACGCATACAAGATCTACTGCGAGAGCTTCCTCGGGGCGGAACACCGCGAGAAAATCGAGCACGAAGCGGTCGAGATCGTTAGCGAAGTGCTGGCCTCCGCCAAGTAATCGCTTTTCTTGATTGATAAAAAGCGCTGTTTTTACAGCGCTTTTTTTATGCCTGCAATTTAGATATATCTTTTTATCGGCGCACGCTTGCGCATTTAGATATATCGATCTAGATTAGCGTTATCGACGCTGTTTAGATATATCTAAACAACCTCGTATTGATGTTCACTGTTAAAGCGAGGTATCACCCTATGTTTCATCGATTAGGTTTACACCGGCATCACCACCATCATGAATGCGAAGAGGGCCGCCGTCATCGCGGTGGGCGCCATCACTTCGGCGGCGAAGGCGAAGAGCACGGCCGGGGTGGGCGCGGCGGCCGGGGCGGGCGTCACCGTCTGTTCGAGCACGGCGATCTGCGTCTGGTGCTGCTGGCGCTGGTGGCGCGCAAGCCCAGCCACGGCTATGAGCTGATCAAGGCGATTGAGGAGGCGTCATCCGGCCTGTACGTGCCGAGCCCGGGGGTGATTTACCCCACGCTGACGCTGCTGGAAGAGCAGGATTTCCTTGAGCCGCTCACCACCGGCAACGGCCGCAAAAGCTACCGCATCACCGCCGCGGGCGAGGGCGAGCTGCAAAAGCATCAACAGGTGGTTGACGTCATTCTGGCGCGTCTGGCGGGCGCCGGCCGCGAGCATCATCGGCACGGCAATCTGGCGGAAGGCATCTACGACGCCATGAACCGCCTGCGCAGCCTGCTGCGCGGCAACGTGATGCGCGCCGATCTCACGCCGCAGCAGGTGGAGCGCATCAACGCCGCGTTGCTGACCGCCGTGGCGGCGATCGAAAGCGAAATGCATATTCAACCCACGCAGCAGGAGAAGAACTGATGCCCGGCCACCGTTTTACTATTACCGTTGAAGCCCTGAGCGATCGCCAGGGCAATCCCGTCGAGAAAGCGCCGCTGAGTTTTGAAGTGACCAACCACGACGATATTCTCGATATCGTCGAACGCATCCGGGCGCGTGACGATCTGAACTTCGGCCCCGAGCAGAGCGCGGCCTTCGCCGTAGGCTTGAAGCTGTTCTCCGAAGTGATGATCGAAAACCGCAAACACCCGGTGTTCGCTCCGCTGCGCGATGCGTTTAAAGAATTTATGGTCGGATTGAAGAAGGGGCCGGCGGCGTAAAGGCGCGGCAAACCGCGCCCGCCGGGGTTAAGGCATGAAGCGATAGCCGACGCCGGTTTCGGTCAGCAGGTGTTTGGGCCGGGCCGGATCGGCTTCGAGCTTCTGCCGCAGGTGGCCCATGTAGATGCGCAGATAGTGGCTGTGCTCCACGTAGTTCGGCCCCCAGACGTGGCTCAACAGTTGGCGTTGGGTGATCACTTTGCCGGTGTTGGCCAGCAGCTCCGCCAACAGGCGAAACTCGATCGGCGTCAGATGCAGATCTTCGTCGTTGCGCAGTACCCGGCGATTCACCAGATCGACGGTGATTTCCGAAAAGCTTATCAGCGGGCTTTCCTGTTGGCTGGCGGAGTGGCGACGCAGTGCGACCCGTACCCGCGCCAGCAGCTCGCCGATGCCGAACGGTTTGCTGAGGTAGTCGTCGGCGCCGGCGTCCAGCGCGGCGATTTTGTCCTCTTCGGCGTTGCGCGCCGACAGCACGATCACCGGAATGGCGCTCCACTGCCGCAGATCGCGGATGTAGCTCAGCCCGTCGCCGTCCGGCAAGCCCAAATCAAGAATGATCAGATCCGGTTTGCGCGTGCCGGCTTCAATCAACCCACGCTGCAGCGTTTCACTTTCAAATACCCGCAGGCCTTCGCTCTCCAGTGCGGTGCGCACGAAGCGGCGGATCTCTTTTTCATCTTCAACAATCAGAATGTTGGTTGGCGTTATGCTCACGTTTCCCCTGCGTTGATTACAGATCGAAGGCGTCGCCGTCGATCTCGGGCGGTTTTTCCAGCGGCAGCACGAAGCGGAAGCTGGCGCCGCCGTTGGCGCCGTTTTCCGCCCAGATGCGGCCATCATGCACTTCAATAATGGCACGGCAAATCGCTAACCCCAAGCCGACGCCGGGGATTGCCGACTCTTTATTGCCGCGTGAAAACTTGTCGAAAATCAGCTGCAGCTGATCGGCGGGGATGCCGGGGCCGTTATCCCAGACCTCGACTTCCAGCCACTCGGGCAGCGTGCGGGCGCGAATGCCGATGGTGGCCTCGGCGCCGGCGTATTTATTGGCGTTTTCCAACAGGTTGGTGAACACCCGCTCCAGCAGGCTGCCGTCGCAGTTGACCAGGATCTGTTCCGGCGGCAGTTCGACCACGATAGGATGCTGGCTGAGCAGCGGCTCCAGCATGTGCAGCGAGGCGCCGACGATCTCTTCCAGCGACTGCCACTCTTTGCGCAGGCTGAAACCGCCGGACTGGATGCGCGCCATATCCAGCAGGTTGTTCACCAGCCGGGTGGTGCTCAGCACCTGCTGGCGGATCTGGCTGGCCTGGGTGGCGTGATTGGAGCCTTCGGCCGCCAGATCCAGCGTGAGAATTTCCGCCTGGCCGAACAGCACGGTCAGCGGCGTGCGCAGATCGTGCGACAGCGCCGCCAGCAACGAGTTGCGCAGCTGTTCGCGCTCGGCGTCCAGCTTGGCTTCTTCGGCGCTGCGCGCCAGGTGCAGCCGCTCCAGCGCGCTGGCGATCAGCACCGCGAAGGTCTGCAGCAGCCGCTGCTGTTCCGGCACCATCAGCTGGCGCAGGTTGTTGGGTTCGATCGCCAGCAGGCCGAAGGTCTGCTTGGGGGTATTGAGCGGCAGCAGCTGGTAAGGCACGCCGGGCAGGGTGTCGGTGCCGGCGCCGGCCGGCAGGCCTTTGTCGAAGCTCCAGCGCGCGATGGCCTCGTCTACCGACAGCAGCCCGCCTTCCTCGCCGACCATCTGTTGCAGGCGACCCTCTTCCTGCGGCAGCAGCAGCACGGTTTTCGCCTGGAAACTGCTGGAGAGGAAGTGGCGGCTGGTGTTGGCGATGTCGGCCACGGTCAGCGCGCGGCTCAGCCCGCGCGACATTTCGTACAGGTGGCGCGCCCGCTGCTCGCGGTAGCGCGCCACCCGGGCCTGATAACGCACCCCGGCGGTCAGGTTGCCGATGATGATGCCGACGGCGAGCATCACGCCGAAGGTCAGCAGATACTGCATGTCGCTGACGGCGAACGACCATTCGGGCTGGACGAAGAACAGATCGAAACTGGCGACGTTGATCACCGCCGCCAGCACCGACGGCCAGCGGCCGAAGAACAGCGCGACGATCGCCACGCCGAGCAGATAAACCATCACCAGGTTGGCCTGATCGAAGCCCGGCAGCAGCCACTGCGAGAGCAGGGTAATCAGCGCGCACAGCGCCACCGCGACCACGCAACCGCGCAGCTGCATGCGCCATTTATCATTGAAGCTGCGGCCGTCGTGCTCCTTGCCCGGCGGCGGTTGTGCGGTGTCGCTCTCCAGCGCCACGATCACCAGATCGAGATCCGGGCCCAGCCGGCCGAGGCGATCGGCGAAGCTGCCGCGCAGCTTCCAGCGCTGCTCGCTGCGGCGGCCGATGATGATTTTGCCGAGGTTATGCTCGCGGGCATAGCGCAGCACCGCGCGCTCTTCGGACGGATCGGCCAGCGTGGCGGTTTCTGCCCCCAGTTCCTGCGCCAGCCGCAGCGCGCGCAGAATGGCGCGGCGCTGGTTTTCCGGCAGCCGGTGCAGCTTGGGGGTTTCCACATAGACCGCATGCCAGTGGCAGCCGAGCCGCGCCGCCAGCCGGGCGGCGATGCGCACCAGCTTTTCGTTGCCGCTGTTGTGGCCGACGCACAGCAGAATGCTGTCGCGGGTGTGCCACACTTTCTCGCGCCCCTGGGTGTCGCGAAACTCGCGCATCTGGTCATCGACCCGATCGGCGGTGCGGCGCAGCGCCAGCTCACGCAGGGCGATCAGGTTGCCTTTGCGGAAGAAGTGCTCGATGGCGCGCTCGGCCTGGCCGGGAATATACACTTTGCCTTCGTGCAGCCGCCGGCGCAGATCGTCCGGCGGCAGATCGACCAGCACCACTTCGCTGGCCTCGTCAAACACGTGGTCGGGCACCGTTTCACGCACCCGCACGCCGGTCACGCCGCCCACTACGTCGTTCAGGCTTTCCAGATGCTGTACGTTGACGGTTGTCAGCACGTCGATGCCGGCATCCAGCAGCTCTTCCACATCCTGCCAGCGTTTGGGGTGGCGCGAACCGTGAGCGTTGCTGTGCGCCAGTTCATCCATCAGCACCAGCGCCGGGTGGCGCGCCAGCGCGGCGTCGAGATCGAATTCATGCACCAGCCGGCCGCGATGCTGGATGCGTTTTTGCGGCAGCAGCGTCAGGCCGTCGAGCAGGGCGGCGGTCTCGCTGCGGCCGTGGGTTTCCACCACGCCGACCAGCACGTCCAGCCCCTGAGCGCGCAAACGCTGGGCTTCCTGCAGCATGGCGTAGGTTTTGCCGACGCCGGCGCAGGCGCCGAAGAATACCTTCAATCGGCCGCGCGGTTTTTCATTGGCCATCGCCAGCAGGCTATCGGGATCGGGGCGCTGCTGCTCTTCTTCGACCATGACAATTCCTTGTGTTACCAAGCAAAAAGGGGTTCGGCATGCCGAACCCTATCACTATGCTGAATACGGCGCGTTACTTCAACGCATCCAGCGCCAGGTTCAGCTTCAGTACGTTCACCACCGATTCCCCCATGAAGTTGGGCGTGGCCCGATCGGTGTTGTCTTCGATCAGTTTGGCGATCTGTTCCGGCGGCAGATGCCGTGCCGCCGCGACCCGTGCCAGCTGATACTGTGCGGCGGCGATCGAGATTTGCGGATCCAACCCGCTGCCGGAGGCGGTCAGCAGATCGACCGGGATCGGGCCGCTCATCGCAGGGTTGGCCTGGCGCAGCTGCGCTGCGCGCTCGGCGATAGCCTTATCCAGTGCCGGGTTGGTGGCCGCCAGGTTGCTGCCGGCAGAGGCCAGTGGATTATAGGCCGAATCGCCGGTGGCCGATGGGCGGCCCCAGAAATAGTCGGCGCGCGTGAAGTTCTGGCCGATCAGCGCGGAGCCGACCGCCTTGTCGCCCCGGTACAGCAGCGAACCGTTGGCCGCACCCGGAAACAGCAGCTGCGCCAGCCCGGTGGTCAGCAGCGGATAGGCGATGCCGGTGATCAGCGTCAGCAGGATCAGCATCACCAGCGCAGGTCGTAAATAAGTCATGTTCATTTCCCTCAATGGTTAACCGGCGACGTGCAGCGCGACCAGGATCAGGTCGATCAGTTTGATGCCGACGAACGGCACCAGCAGGCCGCCGACCCCGTACAGCCACAGGTTGCGGCGCAGCAGGGCCGCGGCGCTCATCGGTTTGTAGCTCACCCCTTTCAGCGCCAGCGGGATCAGGAACACGATCACCAGGGCGTTGAAGATCACCGCCGACATGATGGCGGAGGCCGGGGAATGCAGATGCATCACGTTCAGTGCGTTCAGCTGTGGATAGGTGGCCGCGAAGGCCGCCGGAATGATGGCGAAGTATTTGGCCACGTCGTTGGCGATGCTGAAGGTGGTCAGCGAGCCGCGCGTCATCAGCATCTGTTTGCCGATGTGCACCACTTCGATCAGCTTGGTCGGGTTGGAATCCAGATCGACCATGTTGCCCGCCTCTTTGGCGGCCTGGGTGCCGGAGTTCATCGCCACCGCCACATCGGCCTGCGCCAGCGCCGGGGCGTCGTTGGTGCCGTCGCCGGTCATCGCCACCAGGCGGCCTTCCGCTTGGTACTGGCGGATCAGCGCCAGCTTGGCTTCCGGCGTGGCTTCCGACAGGAAGTCGTCCACCCCGGCTTCGGCGGCGATCGCCGCCGCGGTCAGCGGGTTATCGCCGGTGATCATCACCGTTTTGATGCCCATCTTGCGCAGCTCATTGAAGCGTTCCTTGATGCCGCCCTTGACGATATCCTTCAGCGCCACCACGCCCAGCACCCGGGCGCCTTCCGCCACCACCAGCGGTGTACCGCCGGTGCGCGCCACGCTTTCCACCAGATCGTCCACCGCCCGCGGGAAGTGCCCCTGATTGGATTCGACGTGACGGCGAATGGCATCCACTGCGCCTTTGCGGATCATGCGCTCCTGCACGTTGACGCCGCTCATGCGGGTCTGGGCGGAGAAGGGCACGAAGGTGGCGTTCAGCGCCTGCAGATCGCGTTCGCGCAGGTTGAATCGCTGTTTGGCCAACACCACGATGCTGCGGCCTTCCGGCGTTTCGTCCGCCAGTGAGGCCAGCTGCGCGGCATCCGCCAGCTCTTGCTCTTTCACGCCCGGTGCCGGCAGGAACTCCGAAGCCTGGCGGTTGCCCAGCGTGATGGTGCCGGTTTTATCCAGCAGCAGCACGTCCACGTCGCCGGCGGCTTCCACCGCGCGGCCGCTGGTGGCGATCACGTTGGCGCCGAGCATGCGGCTCATCCCGGCCACGCCGATGGCGGACAGCAGGCCACCGATGGTGGTGGGGATCAGACAGACCAGCAGCGCGACCAGCACGGTGATGGTGACCACGCTGCCGCTGCCGGCCGCTTCCACGCTGTATTGCGAGAACGGGAACAGGGTGGCGGTGGCCAGGACGAACACGATGGTCAGCGCCACCAGCAGGATAGTCAGTGCGATCTCGTTCGGCGTTTTGCGGCGTTTGGCGCCTTCCACCATGGCGATCATGCGATCGAGGAAGGTTTCCCCCGGGTTGACGCTGCACTGCACCACCAGCCAGTCGGACAGCACGCGGGTGCCGCCGGTGACCGAGGAGAAGTCGCCGCCGGACTCGCGGATCACCGGCGCGGATTCACCGGTGATGGCGCTTTCATCTACCGAGGCGCCGCCTTCCAGCACTTCGCCGTCGCACGGGATGATGTCGCCGGCTTCCACCAGCACGATATCGCCCTTGCGCAGGCTGTCGGCGGCCACTTTCTCCGTGGCGCCGTCGCGGCGCGGGCCGGCCAGTTTTTTCGCCCAGCTGGTTTTCTTGGTGCCCTTCAGGCTTTCCGCCTGGGCCTTGCTACGCCCTTCGGCCAGCGCTTCAGCGAAGTTGGCGAACAGCACGGTGAACCACAGCCACAGGGCGACGCTGCCGGTAAAGGCGGCGGCGCCGTCGGTTTGGCCGGTGAGGATCGCCAGCCAGATGGCGGTGGTCAGAATGCTGCCGATATACACCACGAACATCACCGGGTTGCGCCATTGAACGCGAGGGTCCAGTTTTTTCACCGCATCGATCAGCGCGGTGCGCACCAGGGCCGGTTCAAACAGCGCGCGTTGTTTGCGAGTCATCTCTTATTCTCTCTCTGTGACGTCTGTTAGTTTGCCAACCAAAGCTGCAAATGCTCGGCCACCGGGCCCAGCGCCAGCGCCGGCACGAAGGTCAGCGCGCCCACCAGCAGCACGGTGCCGATCAGCAGGCCGATAAACAGCGGCCCATAGGTCGGCAGGGTGCCGTTGCCCGCCGGCTGGCGTTGTTTGGCGCTCAGCGAACCGGCGATCGCCAGCACCGGCAGGATCACCCCGAAGCGGCCGACAAACATGGCGAAGGCCAACAGCAGGTTGTAGAACGGCGTATTGACGCTCAACCCGGCGAAGGCGCTGCCGTTGTTGTTGGCGGCGGAGGACAGGGCGTACAGCACTTCGCTGAAGCCGTGGGCGCCCGGGTTGAGGATGCCGGCGCGGCCCGCGTCGGTGCCGATGGCCAGCGCGCTGCCCAGCAACACCAGCGTCGGCGTGACCAGGATCGCCAGCGCGGTCATCTTCATGTCGTAAACGTCGATTTTCTTGCCCAGATATTCCGGGGTGCGGCCGATCATCAGACCGGCGATAAACACCGTCAGCAGCACGAACAGCAGCATGCCGTACAGGCCGGAGCCGACGCCGCCGAACACCACCTCACCGATCTGCATCAGCCACATCGGCACCATGCCACCCAGCGCGGTGAAGGAGTCGTGCATGGCGTTAACCGCCCCGCAGGACGCGGCGGTGGTCACCACCGAGAACAGGCTGGTGGCAAGAATGCCGAAGCGCGACTCTTTGCCTTCCATATTGATGTTGCTGTCGGCGCCCAGCGCGCTCAGGTGCGGGTTGCCTGCCAGTTCGGCGTACATCACCACCACCACAGCTACCACGAAGATCAGCGCCATTGCCCAGATCAGCGCATGGCCCTGGCGGTTTTCACCGGCCAACTGGCCGAAGGAGAAGCACAGCGCGCAGGGGATCAGGAAGATGGCCAGCATCTGGACGAAGTTGGTCAGCACGGTTGGGTTCTCGAACGGGTGCGCCGAGTTGGCGCCGAAGAAGCCGCCGCCGTTGGTGCCGAGCATCTTGATCGCTTCCTGCGAGGCCACCGGCCCCATCGGCAGCGTCTGCTGCGCGCCTTCGAGCGTGGTGACGTGCAGGTAAGGCAGGAGGTTTTGCAGCGTGCCCTGGCTGACGAAGAACAGGGCGATCAGCAGCGCGATCGGCAGCAGCACATACAGCGTGATGCGGAACAGATCGGCCCAGGCGTTGCCGACGGTCTTGCCGGCGCGGCGGGTAAAGGCACGGATCAGCGCAAAGGCCACGGCGATGCCGGTGGAGGCGGAGACGAAGTTCTGCACCGCCAGCCCGGCCATCTGGCTGAAATAGCTGAGGGCGCTTTCGCCGCTGTAGGCCTGCCAGTTGGTGTTGGTGACGAAGCTGACGGCGGTGTTGAGCGCCAGATCCCAGGAGAGGCCCGGGAAGCCTTGCGGGTTGAGCGGCAGCGAGCCCTGCGTCATCAGCAGGGCGAACAACAGCGCCAGGCCGAGCAGGTTGAACGCCAGGATCGCCAGCGCGTACTGCCACCAGTTCATCTCGGTGGCGCGGATGCCGCAGGCGCGCCAGACGCCGGCTTCTACCCCGCGCAGCGCAGGCAACGGCTCACCTTCGATCAGGCGCGCCATAAAGCCGCCCAGCGGCCGGGCTAGCAGCAGAAGCACCAGCAGGAAGCTGGCGATCAGTAAAAAGGCTGAAGCCGCCATCAGAAATCCTCCGCGTTAAACAGGGCGTAGACCAAATAGGCCAACAGCAGCAGAACCAACAGCGCACCACCAATAACGCTGAAACTCACGGGACACCTCCAGAGGTGTTGTTTTTGATAGAGGCAGTGTAGGGAGAGGGGTAGAAAGAAGATGAAAAAATCGCGCGGGTGGGTGTAAAAAAAGTATAAAAATGGCTGAAATTGCAGCGGAAATTCAGCATTTCAACCATCAGGCCGGTGGCGAGATTGCCCCTGATGGGGGAGGGAGAACGGGCGTAAGCGGGAAATAATAACCCGGATAATAACCACAATGTAACCAGGGGTAAGTTAAAAATTAACCTGGCTGTAACAAAATTACGGATCGCTGCGGCGATTAGCGATTTTTTGTGCGATTTAGTGGTCGGATGAGTAGTAAACTTTCATCAAGTGCGCTAAAATTTTGCTCAGTTACCAAATTACCGATTGTTCATTTGATACGCCGACGCCGTTTTCCCTGACAAATCAACGGCAGGCGTTTTTAAGGAGGTTCGCATGTCTACTACCTATCACGCTTATTCATTGCATCGGATTCTCCTGCGCCGCAGCGCAGTGGTTATCGCGGGCATTTTGGCCCTGCCGGTGATGCTGTTCCGCAGCGACCGCGGGCGTTTTTACAGCTACCTGCACCGCGTCTGGTCAAAAACCAGCGATAAGCCGGTCTGGCTGCAGCAGGCGGAATTGGCGTCCTGCGATTTCTACTGAGCCACTGTCGATTCACGAAAAACCCTCGCCCTGCGGCGGGGGTTTTTTTATGCCTATAGCCGCCTCTATCAAGCGCAAGGTCGTATTCGGCAAGCCATTCTTCTACACTTTCCTCATCGGCCAACAACACGGGAGAGCGGTATGAGCGACAAGATCCCTATCGGTATCAGCGCCTGTTTACTGGGCGAAGCGGTGCGTTTCGACGGCGGCCACAAGCGGCTGGCCTTTGCGGTGGAACAGTTGGCGCCCTATGTGCGCTTTGAGCCCGTTTGCCCGGAAATGGCGATCGGCCTGCCCACGCCGCGCCCGGCGCTGCGCCTGGTGAAGCAGGCGCAGCCGTGGCCGGCGATGCGCTACAGCAACGACGCCGGCGTGGATCTGACCGAGGAGATGCGCGGCTTCTCCGCGCAGCGCGTGGCGGCCTTGCAACATCTTTGCGGGTACATCGTCTGCGCCAAGTCACCGAGCTGCGGCCTGGAGCGGGTGCGGGTCTACAGCGAAAACGGCAAGGATTCGCGTAAAAACGGCGTCGGTCTGTTTACCGCCGAACTGCTGCGCCAGATGCCGTGGCTGCCGGTCGAAGAGGATGGACGATTGCAGGACGCGGCACTGCGGGAAAACTTCATTGAACGGGTGTATGCGCTGTACGAGCTGAACATGCTGTGGCGTCAGGGGCTGACCCGCGGCGGGCTGATCGCGTTTCACAGCCGCTATAAGCTGTCGCTGCTGGCGCATTCGCAGCCGGCGTATCGGGAGCTGGGGCGCTTCGTCGCCGATATTCACCGCTGGGACTCGCTGGAGGCCTTCGCCGTGGAATACCGCAGCCGCCTGATGGCGCTGTTGGCGCACAAGGCAACGCGCCGCAACCACACCAATGTGTTGATGCACGTGCAGGGCTATTTCCGCCGTCAGCTCAGTACGGCGCAGCGCCAGGAGCTGGCACACCTGATCGACCGCTACCGGCAGGGCATGCAGCCGCTGTTGGCACCGATTGCGCTGCTCAAGCATTACATGGCGGAATACCCCGATCGCTATCTGGCGGAACAACGCTATTTCGAACCTTATCCGGAGGCGCTGCGTTTGCGTTACGGCCATTGATTGACAAGGAGTTTTATGACCACGCATCTGGTCTGGTTGCGTAACGATCTACGTATCACCGACAACAACGCGCTGCACGCCGCCTGCAGCGATCCCGAAGCCCGGGTGCTGGCGGTGTTTATCGCCACGCCGCAGCAGTGGCGGCAACATGAGATGGCGCCGCGGCAGGCGGCGCTGATCCACGCCAGCCTGCAGGCGGTGCAGCAGGCGCTGGCGCACAAGGGCATTGCGCTGCATTGCCATGCCTGTGAGGACTTTGCCGCGTCGATTGACTGGCTGGCGGACTATTGCGAGCGGGAGCAGGTGGATGCGTTGTTTTACAATCGCCAGTACGAACTGAACGAACGGCGGCGCGATGCGCGGCTGGAGCAGCGGTTGAGTGGCCGGGTGAGGTGCTACGGTTTCGATGACAGCCTGCTGTTGCCGCCGGGCAGCGTGCTCACCGGCGGCGGAGAGATGTACAAGGTCTATACGCCGTTTCGCAACGCCTTTCTTCAGCGCCTGACCGAGTCCGACGTGAGTTGCCTGCCGGCGCCGAAGATCCGCGCCGGCGGTGCATTACCCATGCCTGAGGCGCCGGCGGCGTTTGATTATCCCACGGCAGACATCGGGGATGGCTATCCCGTTGGTGAGGAGGCCGCGTTGCAGCGGCTGCGCGCCTTTTGCCGCGAGCAGGTGCAGGATTACCTCCGGCAGCGCGATCTGCCGGCCCTCGCCGGCACCAGTAGCCTGTCGCCCTATCTGGCGATCGGCGTGCTGTCGCCGCGCCAGTGCTTCAACCGCCTGCGCGCCGAATGCCCGCAGCTGCTGGAAGATCGCGAAAGCGGTGCCTTCGCCTGGCTCAACGAGCTGATTTGGCGCGAGTTCTATCGCCATCTGCTGGTGGCCTATCCCGATCTGTGCCGCCATC
This sequence comes from Serratia sp. 2880STDY5682894, assembly GCF_001537385.1. Classification (NCBI taxonomy): domain Bacteria; kingdom Pseudomonadati; phylum Pseudomonadota; class Gammaproteobacteria; order Enterobacterales; family Yersiniaceae; genus Serratia; species Serratia sp. 2880STDY5682894. The sequence goes on from NZ_FCJA01000006.1 coordinate 313,451, forward strand.
GGCCGTTTATTGCCTGGACGGACAAGGTGCGCTGGTGCGATGACAAGGCGAAGCTGCAGGCTTGGCAGCGGGGCGAGACCGGCTACCCGATCGTCGATGCCGCCATGCGCCAGCTGAACGCCACCGGCTGGATGCACAACCGGCTGCGCATGATCAGCGCCAGTTTTCTGGTGAAGGATCTGCTGATCGACTGGCGCACCGGGGAGCGCTATTTCATGTCGCAACTGCTGGATGGGGATCTGGCGGCCAACAATGGTGGCTGGCAGTGGGCGGCCTCCACCGGCACCGACGCCGCGCCGTATTTCCGCATCTTCAATCCGACGACTCAGGGTGAACGTTTTGATCCACAAGGCACTTTTATCCGTAAATGGTTGCCGGAACTGGCGGATGTGCCCGACAATGACATCCATCACCCCCATCGCTGGGCGGAAAAGCAGCGATGCACGCTGAACTACCCGCTGCCGATCGTCGACCATAAGCAAGCCCGGCTGGAGACGCTGGCGGCGTTCGAGGCGGCAAAACGGGGAGAGTCTTGAGGCAACTGCAAGGAGCGATGCAATGATGAAAAAGGTGCTGGCCCTGTGCCTGAGCGGCTATTCGGCGCTGGCGATCGCCGGCTTTGACGTGGTGGCGCTCGGCGTCGACGGCGGCGTCAGCGACGGCAATCTGACCTCCTACCTGATCCGCAGCGACAATCAGCCGCGGTATGTGGCGCTGGACGCCGGTTCGCTGCTGCCGGGCATCGCCAAAGGGCTGGAGAAGGGCAGCTTCCCGCAGGTGACGCCCGAGCTGGCCGCGCCTTACACGCCACAGGGCTATGTGTTCCGGCAGTTGATCGGCAGCTACTTTATCAGCCACGGCCACCTGGACCACGTGGCGGGGCTGATCGTCGGCTCACCCGAGGACAATAAAAAAACCGTTTACGCCCAGGCGGACACCGTACTGACCCTGCGTAATCACTACTTCAACTGGAAGGCGTGGCCGAACTTCACCGACGCCGGCAACGGCTCGCGGCTGGGCACCTACCGGCTGCAAACGGTGCGGCCGCAGCAGCGGTTTACCCTCGGCCTGACCGGATTGACCGGCGTGATGTACCCGCTCAGCCACGATCGCTATCCGTCGTCGATGCTGCTGATTTCCAACGGCAGCGAGTTCTTCGCCTACTTCGGCGATACCGGGCCGGATAAGGTCGAGCAGTCGCGCGATCTCGATACCGTCTGGCGCGCGCTGGGGCCGCTTGTCGAGCAGAAGAAGCTCAAGGGCATGATTATCGAAACCTCTTACCCTAACGGGGTGGAGGATAAACATCTGTACGGCCATTTGACGCCGGCCTGGCTGCTGAAGGAGCTGAAGAACCTGACACAGTACAGCGGCGGCGATGGCTCGCTGAACGGTTTGCCGGTGGTGATCAGCCACATCAAGCCCAGCCTGAAGCAGGGCGAAGACACGCGCGCCGCCATTGCGCAACAGCTGGCGCAGGGCAACGATCTGGGCGTGAAATTTATCCTGATGGCGCAGGGCGACCGGCAGACATTTTGACTATGAAGAGAGAAGAGAATGCGTAACCTCGATCTGGAACAACTGATCAACACGGAACTGAACGCCGCGGCGTTTCAGGACTACGCCCCCAACGGATTGCAGGTAGAAGGCCGCCCGCACGTGCAGCGCATCGTGACCGGCGTCACCGCCTGTCAGGCGCTGCTGGACGCTGCGGTGGCGCATCAGGCCGACGCGATTATCGTGCACCACGGCTATTTCTGGAAAAACGAGGCGCCGGCGGTGCGCGGCATGAAGCGCAACCGCCTGAAAACGCTGCTGACCCACGACATCAACCTGTACGGCTACCACCTGCCGCTGGACGCGCATCCGGTGCTGGGCAACAATGCGCAGCTGGCGCAGGCGCTGGGCATTCGGGTGATTGGCGACGTCGAGCCGCTGGTGCCGCACGGCGAATTTGAACAGCCGCTGACCGGCGAAGCGCTGCAGCAGCGTATCGAAAGCCGGCTGGGGCGTGCGGTGCTGCACTGCGGCGATAACGCGCCTGAGCACATTCGCCGGGTGGCCTGGTGCACCGGTGGCGGCCAGGGCTTTATCGACAGCGCGGCGCGCTTCGGCGTCGATGCGTTCATCAGCGGTGAAGTGTCTGAGCAGACCATTCACAGCGCGCGCGAAATGGGCGTGCATTTCTTCGCCGCCGGCCACCACGCCACCGAGCGCGGCGGCGTGAAGGCGTTGGGCGACTGGCTGGCGCAGCACCACGGCTTTGATGTGACCTTTATCGATATCCCGAATCCCGCCTGATTTTTTTCTTCCCCGGATCCAGCCCGGCCTGTGCGCCGGCTGAATCCTTTTACCGCGCTATTTCCTTATTTTCCTTATGGTTGCGTTCTATTGACAGCCGGGGCCGCGTCACGCATAACTGGTGTGTTTTTCATCGCGATAATAATAAGGAGAATAAGGGTGCAACAAGCACGTTATTACCTGTTGGGTGAAAGAGCGGTAGTGCTTGAACTGTCGCCGCCGGTGACCTTACCGAGCCAGCAGCGCATCTGGGCGCTGGCGGAAAAGCTGAATCACCACCCCGACGTGCGGGAAGTGGTGCCGGGGATGAATAACCTGACGCTGTTGCTGCATACGCCGCAGGCCGACGCCGAAGCGATGCTCGCATTGCTGCAGCAAGGTTGGGAAAGCAAAGAGAGCCTGACGCCGGAATCGCGCCAGGTGGATATTCCGGTGGTCTACGGCGGGGAGCAAGGCCCCGATCTGGATGAAGTGGCGCGCCATACCGGCATGACGCCGCGGCAGGTGGTGGAATGCCACGCGGCGGCGGCCTACGTGGTCTATTTCCTCGGCTTTCAGCCGGGTTTCTCCTATTTGGGCGGCATGCCGGAACAACTGGCGACGCCGCGCCGCGCTGAGCCGCGTCTGGCGGTGGCGGCCGGTTCCGTCGGCATCGGCGGCGGCCAGACCGGCATCTATCCGCTGGTGACGCCCGGCGGCTGGCAGCTGATCGGCCGCACGCCGCTGGCGCTGTTCAATCCGCATGAAATGCCGCCGACGCTGCTGCGCCCGGGCGATAACGTGCGCTTCGTGCCGCAGAAGGAGGGCGTATGCTGATTATTCTGCGTGCCGGCATCTATACCACGGTGCAGGATTTGGGCCGCGAGGGATTCCGCCGCCTGGGCATCAGCACCGGCGGGGCGCTGGATCAACCGGCGTTGAAGATCGCCAACCTGCTGGTGGGCAATGCGCCTGAGGCCGCCGGGCTGGAGATCACCCTCGGCCAGTTCAGCGCCGAGTTTACCCGCCCTGGCTGGATCGCCCTGACCGGCGCCGGCTGCGACGCGCAGCTGGACGGCAAGCCGCTGTGGACCGGCTGGCGCTACCCGGTGAAAAAGGGGCAGCGGCTGGCGCTGGGCACGCCGAAACGCGGCATGCGCAGCTACCTGGCGATCTCGGGCGGCATTGCCGTGCCGGAAATGCTGGGCTCGTGCAGCACCGACATGAAAGCCGCCTTTGGCGGCCACGAAGGCCGTAATCTGAAGGACGGCGATCGGCTGCCGCTGGGTAAATCCACCGCGCTGCCGCAACACCGCTGCGGCGTGAAGCAACTGCTGTTCACCAACCGCATCCGCGCGCTGCCGGGGCCGGAGTACGCTGAATTCAGCGAAGAGGCGCAGGACACGTTCTGGCGCACCGCCTGGCAGCTCAGCCCGCAGAGCAACCGCATGGGCTACCGCCTGCACGGCGGCACGCCGCTGGCGCGCACCACCGACCGCGAGATGCTTTCGCACGGCCTGCTGCCCGGCGTGGTGCAGGTGCCGCACAACGGCCAGCCGATCGTGCTGATGGCCGATGCGCAAACCACCGGCGGTTACCCGCGTATCGCCTGCGTGATCGAGGCCGATCTCTACCACTTGGCGCAGATCCGTCTCGGCGAACCGATCCACTTCGTTCTCTGCTCACTGACGGAGGCGCAGCGCGCCAAAGCCGAGCAGGATCTCTTCCTTCGACAGATTGCCTGGGGGTTACATGATCGTTGATTTGAACGCCGATCTCGGCGAAGGCTGCGCCAACGACCAGGCGCTGTTGCAATTGGTGAGTTCGGCCAACATCGCCTGCGGCTTTCACGCCGGCGATGCGCAGACCATGCGTCAGTCGGTGCGCTGGGCATTGCAGTACGGCGTGGCGATCGGCGCTCACCCGAGTTTTCCCGATCGGGAGAACTTCGGCCGCACCCGCATGCAGCTGCCGCCGGAAACGGTCTACGCGCAGGTGGTGTATCAGCTCGGGGCGCTGGCGGCCATCGCCCGTGCCGAGGGCGGGGTGATGGTGCACGTTAAGCCGCACGGCATGCTGTACAACCAGGCGGCGGTTGAGCCGGCGCTGGCGGAAGCGATCGCCCGGGCGGTGCAGGCGGTCGATCCGGCGCTGCGGCTGGTGGGGCTGGCCGGCAGCGAGCTGATCCGCGCCGGGGAACAACTCGGTCTGACCACCCGGCAGGAGGTATTCGCCGATCGCGGCTATCAGGCCGACGGCACGCTGGTGCCGCGCGGTTTGCCGGGGGCGTTGATCGACGATGACGAACAGGCGCTGGCGCAAACCCTGGAGATGGTGCGCCATCACCGGGTGCGCAGCGTGGATGGCGTCTGGACCGCCGTTCAGGCGGAAACCGTCTGCCTGCATGGGGACGGCGAGCATGCGCTGGCGTATGCGCGCAAGCTGCGGGACAGTTTTGTTCAGCAGGGCATCCGCGTCAGCGCGGAGCAGTAAAGCAATAAAGCAAGACACAACATCACAAGCAAAAAACTATTAGAAAATATCGAGGGAAGACTATGGAACAGGCCGTGAATCTCTGGCCACTGATCGGCATCGCCGCCATCGTGGTCGGGTTTGTATTGCGTTTCAACCCGGTGCTGGTGGTGATCGCCGCCGGTATCATCACCGGTTTGGCGGCGCTGATGCCGCTGGACGCCATTCTGGAAAAGCTCGGCGAGGGCTTTCTCAACACCCGTAACCTGCCGCTGATCCTGCTGCTGCCGCTGGCGGTGATCGGCCTGCTGGAGCGCCACGGGCTGAAAGAGCGGGCGCAGGCGTGGATCGCCAAGATCAAAAGCGCCACCGCCGGCCGTTTGCTGATCGTATACCTGTTCGTGCGCGAGATTACCGCAGCGATGGGGCTGACCAGCCTGGGCGGGCATCCGCAGATGGTGCGGCCGCTGCTGGCGCCGATGGCGGAAGGGGCAACGGAAAACCGCTACGGCGAGCTGCCGGAGCGCACGCGCCACCGTCTGCGCGCCATGTCGGCCGCGACCGACAACGTCGGGCTGTTCTTCGGTGAGGATATCTTCGTGGCCTTCGGCGCGATCATCTTCATGCACAACTTTATGCTGGAGTCCGGCGGCATTCAGACCGAGCCGCTGCATATCGCGCTGTGGGGGATTCCGACCGCGATTTTCGCTTTCCTGATCCACGCGTTCCGGCTGTATCGGATGGATAAGCAGCTGAGCGCCGAGCTGGCGCAGCTGAATCAGGCGGCGCTGCAGGCGAAGGGGGAGGCACGATGAACTTCCAGCAACAATATCTCTACTGGCTGGCCGGCGCGGTGCTGCTGATTGTGGCGGTGATGTCCTTCCGCGATCGCGCCAACCCGCGCCGCATCACCACCGGGCTGTTTTGGGGGCTGTACGGCCTGGTGTTCCTGGTCGGCGACTGGACTTACCGCCTGCTGGGCGACGTACTGGGCGAAGGTAGCAACGAAAAACGCATGCTGCACATCATCGTTGGCGGGGTGGTGGTGGTGATGGCCCTGATTGCCGGCTTTGGCGGTGTGCGCCTCGGCAGCTACCACCAGCGGACGCCGCAGGAACGCGAGGCCAGCGCCAAGCGCCTGGGCAACAAGCTGTTTATCCCCGCCCTGGCGATCCCGGTGGTGACGGTGATCGGCGTGCTGCTGTTCAACAACGTGCCGGCGTTGCAAAGCGCGGTGTTCGGCAGCGGTAACCACGCGACGCTGATCACCCTGTTCTCGATGACCGTCGGCTGCCTGATTGGCCTGGCGATCGCGGTGAAAATGACCCATGAGAAGGCCCTGCAGCCGATACAGGAAGCGCGGCGCCTGCTGGATTCGATCGGCTGGGCGTTCATTTTGCCGCAGATCCTCGCCACGCTGGGGCTGCTGTTTACCGTCGCCGGCGTCGGCACCGCGATCTCGCATTTGACCCAGGAGTATCTGGCGGTCGATAACCGCTTTATCGCCGTGGCAGTCTACGCTATCGGTATGGCGGTGCTGACCATGGTGATGGGCAACGCCTTCGCCGCTTTCCCGATCGTTACCGCCGGCATCGGCATTCCGATCCTGGTGTTGCAGCACGGCGGCAACCCGGCGGTGATGGCGGCGATCGGCATGTTCTCCGGCTATTGCGGCACCCTGATGACGCCGATGGCGGCGAACTTCAACATCGTGCCGGCGGCGCTGCTGGAGCTGCCGGACAAGAATGCGGTGATCAAGGCGCAGGTGCCGACCGGCGTGCTGCTGCTGTTGGTTAACGTGTTCCTGCTGTATTTCCTGATGTTCCTGTAGGAGTAAGGATGCAAAAAGTATTGATTACCGGCTTTGAGCCGTTTGGCGGCGAGCGCCTCAACCCCTCCTGGGAAGTGGTGAAGCAACTCAATGATATGGAGCTGGTCGGTGCGCGCATCGTGGCGCGCCAGCTGCCGTGCGTGTTCGGCGCGGCGCTGGACGCGCTCAATGCGGCGATCGACGAGGTGCAGCCGGTGATGGTGCTGGCTATCGGCCAGGCCGGCGGCCGCACCGACATCACGATTGAACGGGTGGCGATCAACGTCGACGACGCGCGTATCCCTGACAATCAGGGGCAGCAACCGGTGGATGAGCCGATCGTCGCCGGCGGTCCGGCGGCCTATTTCAGCACCTTGCCGATTAAAGCGATGGTCAGTTCGATGCGCGAGGCTGGCATTCCGGCCTCCGTTTCGCAGACCGCCGGCACCTACGTGTGCAACCATGTCATGTATGGCCTGCTGCACCGTTTGAGCGGCCAGCGCGAGGTCAAGGGCGGGTTTATCCATATCCCGTACCTGCCGGAACAGGCGGCGGCGCACCCCGGTGCGCCGAGCATGGCGGCCTCGACGGTGCTGTTTGCATTGGAGCTGGCCGTTTCCATCGCTTTGCAGGTGGAGCACGATCTGAAAGTGGTGGGCGGCGCGACGCATTAATCATGTCATCCCCGGTGCATCGGGCTGCGCCGGGTCTACGCAAGGAGTGGTCTATGCCGGAAGGACCGGAGATTCGCCGGGCGGCGGACAAACTGGCGGCGGCGGTGATCGATCAGCCGCTGACCGCCGTCGATTTCGCTTTTCCCCAGCTGAAACACTATCGCCAGCGTCTGCTCGGCGAGCGCATCGTCGCCATCGAGCCGCGTGGCAAGGCGCTGCTGACCCATTTCTCCAATGGGCTGACGATGTACAGCCACAACCAGCTGTATGGCGTGTGGAAAGTGGCGGCGGCAGGGGAGACGCCGGAGACCAAGCGCGATCTGCGGGTGCGGCTGGAAACCGCCCGCAGCGCGATATTGCTTTACAGCGCTTCCGACATTACCGTCGGGCCGCGCGAGGAAATAGAGCAACACCCGTTTTTGCAACGCATCGGCCCCGACGTGTTGGACATGTCGCTGACGGTAGACGACGTGGCGGAGCGGTTGCTGACGCCGCGTTTTCGCCGCAGGCAGCTGGGGGGCATGCTGCTCGACCAGGCGTTTCTTGCCGGATTGGGCAATTATCTGCGCGCCGAAATCCTGTGGCAGGCCGAACTGGCGCCGCCGCACAAACCGCAGGATCTGACGCCAGAGGCGCTGCGCCACCTGGCGGAGGCATTGCTGGCAGTGCCGCGCCTTTCCTACCAGACGCGCGGGCAGGCGGATGACAACCGGCATCACGGCGCGCTGTTTCGCTTCAAGGTGTTTCATCGCAGCGGCGAGCCCTGCGAACGCTGCGGTGGGATGATCGTGCGTACCGAACTGTCGTCGCGGCCGTTTTATTGGTGCCCGGGCTGCCAGAAATAACCAAAAAAAACGCCGCCCGAAGGGGCGGCGCTGTGCGGTTTCAGCCAGGAAAGCGGCTTACTTGTTTTTCAGCTGGGATTTGAAATCGCGTTCGGCATAGCCGGTGTACAGCTGACGCGGACGGGCAATTTTGATGCCTTCGTCGTGCATTTCGTTCCAGTGGGCGATCCAGCCGATGGTGCGCGCGATGGCGAAGATCACGGTGAACATGGAAGAAGGAATACCCATCGCCTTCAGGATGATGCCGGAGTAGAAGTCGACGTTCGGGTACAGTTTCTTCTCGATGAAGTACGGGTCGTTCAGCGCGATGTGCTCCAGCTCCATTGCGACCTGCAGCAGGTTGTCGTCCTTCTTGTTCAGCTCTTTCAGCACTTCGTGACAGGTTTCGCGCATCACGGTAGCGCGCGGATCGTAGTTCTTGTACACGCGGTGGCCGAAGCCCATCAGGCGGAAGGAGTCGTTCTTGTCCTTGGCGCGCTTGATGAATTCCGGAATGTGCTCGACAGTCTTGATCTCTTCCAGCATTTTCAGCGCCGCTTCGTTGGCGCCGCCGTGCGCCGGTCCCCACAGGGAGGCGATACCGGCCGCGATGCAGGCGAACGGGTTGGCGCCGGAAGAGCCGGCGGTGCGCACGGTAGAGGTAGAGGCGTTCTGCTCATGGTCGGCGTGCAGGATCAGAATGCGGTCCATGGCGCGTTCCAGCACCGGGTTCACCACGTACTCTTCGCACGGGGTGGCGAACATCATGTGCAGGAAGTTGCCCGCATAGGACAGATCGTTGCGCGGGTAAACGAACGGCTGGCCCAGGGAATATTTGTAGCACATCGCGGCCACGGTCGGCATTTTAGACAGCAGGCGGAACGCGGTGATTTCACGGTGACGCTCGTTGTTGACGTCCAGCGCATCGTGGTAGAACGCCGCCAGCGCGCCGGTCACGCCGCACAGCACCGCCATCGGGTGCGAGTCGCGACGGAAACCACGGAACAGATGGGTGATCTGGTCGTGGATCATGGTGTGGCGGGTGACGGTGGTCTTGAAGGTCTCGAACTCTTCCGGCGTTGGGGTCTCGCCGTACAGCAGGATGTAGCACACTTCCAGGTAGGAAGATTCTTTCGCCAGCTGCTCGATAGGGAAGCCGCGGTGCAGCAGCACGCCTTTGTCGCCGTCGATGAAGGTAATCTTGGATTCGCAAGAAGCGGTGGAGGTAAAGCCGGGATCAAATGTGAAATAACCTTTGGAACCCAGAGCGCGGACATCGAGGACATCAGGGCCCAGTGTCGGTGTCAATACGCCCAGTTCGATCGGAGCTTCGCTGTCGTTAATGGTTAGCGTCGCTTTCTTATCAGTCATTTACTGTCTCCTTAGCGCCTTATTTTAAAAACCACTAACAACTGAAATACCTTAAATCTCTGCAGGTTGCCCGCAAAAAAATGGTGCGGACGCTAACTCTGTGAGCGACTGCGCAACTGTGCGCGGGTAGGGTACAGAGTGCTGACCAGGCGAACGAGACGGGTGACCAGTTGTTAACGATTCATAGTAATTCGTTATAGTCTGTTAATCTTACCTATGAGCTGTTCGAAGAGATGTGAACCTATCCCAATAATCTGTTTTTATTTGCTTTATTTGCTTTTTGACGCCGGCAAAATCGAGCGGGAAACAACGGCTATTGGGATAGGTTCGTCAAATACACTGTTGCATAACTCGAACCCGGGGGGAAGTGTATCTGCTGACCCATAGCGCATCATAGGACCGTTTGTGCCCCTATATGTAATGGAAATGTTGATCTCTTGTCAAATCAGATAATTAATTTTGCACTAATTGTGAAATCCGTGATCTGAATCACTGTTCGGGGGAAATGTTATCAAAGCGGTTGTATGAGAATTGTAATCAGAATGTGATCCTCCTATACTGCCGCCAGGTCTCCGGATTACCCTGAAGTAGGAGCACCCAGCGTTATAAATGCGCGCCGTTTGAGCACAGAGGATGTTGATGTTTGAGCGCGTGACGTGTAAGGGTTTTAGGCTCTTAACGCTGTCTGATCCCCGCCCAGGCCCGGAGGAAGGAAAATAATAAGAGCTGTGTGGGCAAATACGTGAAAAAACAACGACCTGTCAACTTGGATCTGCAAACGATCCGGTTCCCCGTAACTGCGATAGCGTCTATCTTACACCGAGTCTCTGGCGTAATTACCTTCGTTGCCGTGGGTATCCTCCTCTGGCTGCTGGGCCTGTCACTCTCTTCCCAAGAGGGGTTCCTGCAGGCGGCCGCCATCATGAATAGCTTCATCGTCAAATTCATATTCTGGGGCATCCTCACGGCGCTGGCCTATCACATTTGCGGTGGCATCCGTCACTTGTTAATGGATTTTGGCTACATCGAAGAGAGTTTGGCCGCCGGTACCCGTTCCGCCCAGGTGGCGATCGGTCTGACCGTCGTGCTGTCAGTTCTGGCTGGAGTCCTCGTATGGTAAACAACGTTTCTGCATTAGGGCGCAACGGCGTGCACGATTGGCTGCTGCTGCGCGCTTCCGCTATCATCATCACCCTGTACGTCCTGTATATCCTGGGCTTCTTCGTCACGGCTCCGGAACTGACTTATGACATCTGGCGCGGTTTCTTCGCCACTTCCATTACGAAAGTGTTCACTCTGCTGACCTTGCTGTCGATTCTGGTGCACGCCTGGATCGGGCTGTGGCAGGTGCTGACGGACTACGTCAAGCCGCTGGCGGTTCGCCTGGTGTTGCAGCTGGCTGTCGTGGTCGCGTTGCTGGTCTATTTACTGTACGGAACAATCGTAGTGTGGGGTGCTTAAATGAAACTGCCAGTCAGAGAGTTTGATGCCGTCGTAATCGGCGCCGGCGGTGCGGGCATGCGTGCCGCGCTGCAAATTTCCCAAGCGGGCTCGACCTGTGCCCTGCTGTCCAAAGTTTTCCCGACCCGTTCCCATACCGTGTCCGCACAGGGCGGCATCACCGTCGCGCTGGGCAACAGCCACGAGGACAACTGGGAATGGCATATGTACGACACGGTGAAAGGTTCCGACTATATCGGTGACCAGGACGCCATCGAATATATGTGTAAAACCGGCCCGGAAGCGATTCTGGAACTGGAACACATGGGCCTGCCGTTCTCTCGTCTGGACGACGGCCGCATCTACCAGCGCCCATTCGGCGGCCAGTCGCTGAACTTCGGCGGCGAGCAGGCGGCGCGTACCGCAGCCGCAGCCGACCGTACCGGCCACGCGCTGCTGCACACCCTGTACCAACAGAACCTGAAAAACCACACCACCATCTTCTCCGAGTGGTATGCGCTTGATCTGGTGAAAAACCAGGATGGCGCGGTGGTCGGCACCACGGCTATCTGCATCGAAACCGGTGAAGTGGTTTACTTCAAAGCCAAGGCCACCGTGCTGGCGACCGGCGGCGCAGGCCGTATTTATCAGTCCACCACCAACGCCCACATCAACACCGGCGACGGTGTCGGCATGGCGCTGCGCGCCGGCGTGCCGGTGCAGGACATGGAAATGTGGCAGTTCCACCCGACCGGCATCGCCGGCGCGGGCGTGCTGGTGACCGAAGGCTGCCGCGGCGAAGGCGGTTACCTGCTGAACAAACACGGCGAGCGCTTCATGGAGCGTTATGCGCCGAACGCCAAAGATCTGGCGGGCCGCGACGTGGTTGCCCGTTCGATCATGATCGAAATCCGCGAAGGCCGCGGCTGCGACGGTCCTTGGGGCCCGCACGCCAAACTGAAGCTGGATCACCTGGGTAAAGACGTGCTGGAATCCCGTCTGCCGGGCATTCTGGAACTGTCCCGCACCTTTGCGCACGTCGATCCGGTGAAAGAGCCGATCCCGGTTATCCCAACCTGCCACTATATGATGGGCGGCATTCCGACCAAAGTGACCGGCCAGGCATTGACCGTGAACGAGAAAGGCGAAGACGTGGTGATCCCGGGGCTGTTCGCCGTGGGCGAAATCGCCTGCGTATCGGTGCACGGCGCCAACCGTTTGGGCGGCAACTCGCTGCTCGACCTGGTGGTGTTCGGTCGTTCCGCCGGCATGCACCTGCAGGAATCGCTGGAAGAGCAGGGCGTGAGCCGTGACGCCAGCGACTCCGACGTGGAAGCCTCGCTGGATCGTCTGAACCGTTGGAACAACACCCGTTCCGGCGAAGACCCGGTCGAAATTCGCAAAGCGCTGCAGTCTTGCATGCAGCACAACTTCTCGGTATTCCGCGAAGGCGATGCGATGGCCAAGGGCCTGGAAGAACTGAAAGTGATCCGTGAACGTCTGAAGAACGCACGCCTGGACGATACCTCCAGCGAGTTCAACACCCAGCGCATCGAGTGCCTGGAGTTGGATAACCTGATGGAGACCGCGTATTCCACAGCCGTGTCGGCCAACTTCCGTACCGAGAGCCGTGGCGCACACAGCCGCTTCGACTACCCGGAACGCGATGACGCCAACTGGCTGTGCCATTCGCTGTATCTACCGCAATCGGAAAGCATGACGCGTCGTGAAGTGAACATGCAACCGAAGCTGCGCCCGGCATTCCCGCCGAAAGTGCGTTCTTACTAATTGCGGAGATCGACAGATGAAACTCGAATTTTCCATTTATCGCTACAACCCGGATGTCGATGACGCGCCGCACATGCAGGACTACACCCTGGAAGCGGAAGAAGGTCGCGACATGATGCTGCTGGATGCGTTGATCCAGCTGAAAGAAAAAGACCCGACCCTGTCGTTCCGTCGCTCATGCCGCGAAGGCGTGTGCGGTTCCGATGGCCTGAACATGAACGGTAAAAACGGCCTGGCGTGCATCACCCCGATTTCGTCGCTGCGCAAAGGCAACGGCAAGATCGTGATCCGTCCGCTGCCGGGCCTGCCGGTGGTGCGCGATCTGGTGGTGGATATGGGCCAGTTCTACACCCAGTATGAAAAGATCAAGCCATACCTGCTGAACGACGGCAAGAACCCGCCGGCGCGCGAGCACCTGCAGTCGCCGGAGCAGCGCGCCAAGCTGGACGGTCTGTACGAGTGCATTCTGTGCGCCTGCTGCTCGACCTCTTGCCCATCGTTCTGGTGGAACCCGGACAAGTTCATCGGGCCTGCCGGTCTGTTGGCGGCGTATCGCTTCCTGATCGACAGCCGTGACACGGAAACGCAAGAACGTTTAGATGATCTGGACGACGCTTTTAGTGTTTTCCGCTGCCATAGCATTATGAATTGTGTCAGTGTATGTCCTAAAGGCTTGAACCCGACGCGTGCTATCGGGCATATCAAGTCCATGCTGCTGCAACGCGGCGCATAAACGGAATGAGATGCTGCGCCGGGCTCTTTTCCGGCGCACATCCCATAGGGGAGGGAACCTCTAAAAACTGACCCGCGGCTGCGGCGCTATGCAGCCTGGTTCTTCCGCCGGTTTTTAGAGGTTCCTTGTAAGGGACCGCAAGGTCCATAACAGAACGTATCGGGCCGTCATGGCCGCAAGTACGTCGAGTGAACCGTTTTACGGCAAACCGTATTCATCACGGTAATTATGTTAACCACGGCGAAAACTAAAGCTTCAAAGCTTAAGGGATCATGATGCAGAACGGCGCAATGAAGGCCTGGCTGGATTCCTCCTATCTGGCGGGCGCGAACCAGTCTTACATAGAGCAGCTCTATGAAGACTTCTTAACCGATCCGGGTTCCGTTGAAGATAGCTGGCGTTCCATTTTTCAACAGCTACCAACCGCGGGTGTCAAACCCGATCAGCTTCACTCTCAAACGCGCGATTACTTCCGCCGCCTGGCGAAAGACTCCGCGCGCTATAACACCACCATCACCGATCCGGAAACCGACGCCAAACAGGTCAAGGTACTGCAGCTGATCAACGCCTTCCGCTTCCGCGGGCATCAGCATGCCAACCTCGATCCGCTCGGCCTGTGGCAGCGCGAGCAAGTTCCTGACCTTGATCCCGCTTACCACAACCTGACCGAAGCCGATTTCCAGGAAACCTTCAACGTGGGCTCTTTCGCCATCGGCAAAGAAACCATGAAACTGGGCGATCTGTACGCCGCGCTGAAGCAGACCTATTGCGGGTCGATCGGCGCTGAGTACATGCACATCACCAACACCGAAGAGAAACGCTGGATCCAACAGCGCATCGAGTCGGTGGTGGGGCGCGCCAGCTTTACCGCCGACGAAAAACGCCGTTTCCTGAACGAGCTGACCGCGGCGGAAGGCCTGGAACGTTACCTGGGCGCCAAATTCCCGGGCGCTAAACGCTTCTCGCTGGAAGGCGGCGACGCGCTGGTGCCGATGCTGAAAGAGATGGTGCGCCACGCCGGTAAGAACGGCACGCGCGAAGTGGTATTGGGCATGGCTCACCGCGGCCGTCTGAACGTGCTGATCAACGTGCTGGGCAAAAAGCCGGCCGACCTGTTCGACGAATTCGCCGGCAAGCATAAAGAACACCTCGGTACCGGTGACGTGAAATATCACCAGGGCTTCTCTTCCGACGTGGAAACCGAAGGCGGCATGGTTCACCTGGCGCTGGCGTTCAACCCGTCGCACCTGGAGATCGTCAGCCCGGTGGTCATGGGCTCGGTACGTGCCCGTCGCGATCGTCTGGATGAAGCGCGCAGCAACATGGTGCTGCCGATCACCATCCACGGCGACGCCGCCATCACCGGCCAGGGCGTGGTTCAGGAAACCCTGAACATGTCTCAGGCTCGCGGCTACGAAGTGGGCGGCACCGTGCGTATCGTCATCAACAACCAGGTTGGTTTCACCACCTCCAACCCGCTGGATGCGCGCTCTACCGAATACTGCACCGACATCGCCAAAATGGTTCAGTCGCCGATCTTCCACGTTAACGCGGACGATCCGGAGGCCGTGGCCTTTGTCACCCGCCTGGCGTTGGATTTCCGTAACACCTTTAAGCGTGACGTGATGATCGATCTGGTCTGCTACCGTCGCCATGGGCACAACGAGGCCGACGAGCCGAGCGCTACCCAGCCGGTGATGTATCAGAAGATCAAGAAACACCCTACGCCGCGCAAAATCTACGCTGACGTTCTGACCGAGCAGAAAGTGGCCAGCCTGGAAGATGCCACGGAAATGGTCAACCTGTACCGCGACGCGCTCGACCGCGGCGATTGCGTGGTTGAAGAGTGGCGTCCGATGAACCTGCACTCTTTCACCTGGTCTCCGTACCTGAACCACGAGTGGGACGAAGAGTACCCGAGCAAGGTTGAGATGAAGCGCCTGCAGGAGCTGGGCCGCCGCATCAGCACCGTGCCGGAAGCGATCGAAATGCAGTCGCGTGTGGCGAAAATCTACGCGGACCGCGCCGAGATGGCGGCGGGCAACAAGCCGTTCGACTGGGGCGCCGCCGAAACGCTGGCCTACGCGACCATGGCGGATGAAGGCATTCCAATCCGCATCTCCGGCGAAGACGCCGGCCGCGGTACCTTCTTCCACCGCCACGCGGTGGTGCACAACCAGAAAAACGGTTCCGTCTACGTTCCGCTGGCGAACATCCACAGCGGCCAGGGCGAATTCAAGGTCTGGGACTCCGTGCTGTCCGAAGAAGCGGTGCTGGCGTTCGAATACGGCTACGCGACGGCGGAACCGCGCACGCTGACCATCTGGGAAGCGCAGTTCGGCGACTTCGCTAACGGCGCGCAGGTCGTTATCGACCAGTTCATCAGCTCCGGCGAGCAAAAATGGGGCCGTATGTGCGGCCTGGTGATGCTGCTGCCGCACGGCTATGAAGGCCAGGGCCCAGAGCACTCTTCCGCGCGTCTGGAACGCTATCTGCAGCTGTGCGCAGAGCAGAACATGCAGGTGTGCGTCCCGTCCACGCCGGCGCAGGTTTACCATATGCTGCGTCGTCAGGCGCTGCGCGGTATGCGCCGTCCGCTGGTGGTGATGTCGCCGAAGTCGCTGCTGCGTCACCCGCTGGCGATTTCTTCGCTGGACGAACTGGCCAACGGCACCTTCCTGCCGGCGATCGGCGAGATCGACGACTTGGATCCGAAAGCGGTCAAGCGCGTCGTGCTGTGCTCCGGTAAGGTCTACTACGACCTGCTGGAACAGCGTCGCAAGAACGAGCAAAAAGACGTGGCCATCGTGCGTATCGAGCAGCTGTATCCGTTCCCGCATCAGGCCGTGCAGGCCGTGCTGGAACAATACTCGCACGTGCATGATTTCGTCTGGTGTCAGGAAGAGCCGCTGAACCAGGGCGCCTGGTACTGCAGCCAACACAACTTCCGTGAAGTGGTACCGTTCGGGGCTTCTTTACGTTACGCAGGACGTCCGGCCTCCGCTTCTCCGGCGGTGGGCTATATGTCCGTACACCAGAAGCAGCAGCAGGCTCTGGTGAACGACGCGCTGAATATTGACTAATGTTCGCTCGCTTGCCGGCCGAGGGGCCGGCAAGCAGATGATAAAAAACTTAAGGGAAAGCTAAATGAGTAGCGTAGATATTCTGGTTCCTGACCTTCCTGAATCGGTTGCCGATGCGACCGTAGCCACCTGGCACAAAAAACCGGGCGACAGCGTGCAGCGTGATGAAGTCCTGGTTGAAATCGAAACCGACAAAGTCGTGTTGGAAGTGCCGGCCAGTGAAGCGGGCATTCTCGATGCTATCGTGGAAGAAGAGGGCGCGACCGTGCTGTCTCGCCAGCTGCTCGGCCGCATCCGTCCGGGCGACAGCTCCGGCAAGCCGACCGCCGAGAAGAGCCAAGAGAAAGAAGCCACGCCTGCCCAGCGCGCTACCGCGAGCCTGGAAGAAGAAAGCAATGACGCGCTCAGCCCGGCGATTCGTCGCCTGATCGCCGAACACGATCTCGATGCCGGCGCCATCAAGGGCACCGGCGTGGGTGGCCGCATCACGCGTGAAGACGTGGAAGCGCACCTGGCCAAAGGCGGCGCCGCTGCCAAACCGGCCGCCGCCGCTGAAGCCGCACCGCAGCCTGCTCTGGCCGGCCGCAGCGAAAAACGCGTGCCGATGACCCGCCTGCGCAAACGCGTCGCCGAGCGTCTGCTGGAAGCGAAGAACAGCACCGCGATGCTGACCACCTTCAACGAAATCAACATGCAGCCGATCATGGACCTGCGCAAGCAGTACGGCGAAGCCTTCGAGAAGCGCCACGGCGTGCGTCTGGGCTTCATGTCCTTCTACATCAAGGCGGTGGTTGAAGCGCTGAAGCGTTTCCCGGAAGTGAACGCGTCGATCGACGGTTCCGACGTGGTTTACCACAACTACTTCGACATCAGCATCGCGGTTTCGACCCCGCGCGGCCTGGTGACGCCGGTATTGCGCGATGTAGACGCCATGAGCATGGCTGACATCGAGAAGAAAATCAAAGAGCTGGCCGTTAAGGGCCGCGACGGCAAACTGACCGTGGAAGAGCTGACCGGCGGTAACTTCACCATTACCAACGGCGGCGTATTCGGCTCCCTGATGTCCACCCCGATCATTAACCCGCCGCAGAGCGCCATCCTGGGCATGCACGCCATCAAAGATCGCCCAATGGCGGTCAATGGTCAGGTGGTGATCCAGCCGATGATGTATCTGGCGCTGTCTTATGACCACCGCCTGATCGACGGTAAAGAATCCGTCGGTTATTTGGTGACGGTCAAAGAGATGCTGGAAGATCCGGCTCGTCTGCTGCTGGACGTCTAGTAACCCTTGCCGGGCGCGGCATGCCGCGCCCGCACTCTGTGCTATGTGGCCGGAAAACCATGCGGTTTACCGCGTAATAATGGTCCGGCTAAAAACCTTCAGAACTGAATGGATAGAACATCATGAATTTACACGAATATCAGGCAAAACAGCTGTTTGCTCGGTATGGCATGCCGGCACCAACCGGTTACGCCTGTACCACTCCGCGTGAAGCAGAAGAAGCCGCATCCAAAATCGGCTCCGGCCCGTGGGTGGTGAAATGTCAGGTTCATGCTGGCGGCCGCGGTAAAGCGGGCGGCGTTAAAGTCGTCAACAGCAAAGAAGATATCCGTGCCTTCGCGGAAGCCTGGTTGGGCAAGCGTCTGGTGACTTACCAGACTGACGCGCTGGGCCAGCCGGTTCACCAGATCCTGGTAGAAGCGGCGACCGACATCGATAAAGAGCTGTACCTGGGCGCGGTAGTGGATCGTTCTACCCGTCGCGTGGTGTTCATGGCGTCTACCGAAGGCGGCGTGGAAATCGAGAAGGTGGCGGAAGAAACCCCTGAACTGATCCACAAAATGACCATCGATCCGCTGGCGGGTCCACAGCCTTATCAGGGCCGTGAGCTGGCCTTCAAACTGGGCCTGACCGGTAAGCAAGTCAGCCAGTTCGCCAAGATCTTCATGGGCCTGGCGACGCTGTTCCTGGAGCGCGACCTGGCGATGGTTGAGATCAACCCGCTGGTGATCACCAAGCAGGGCGATCTGGTATGCTTGGACGGCAAACTGGGCGCCGACGGCAACGCCCTGTTCCGCCAGCCGGAACTGCGTGAAATGCGTGACCCTTCCCAGGAAGACGAGCGCGAATCCCGTGCGGCTCAGTGGGAGCTGAACTACGTTGCCCTCGACGGCAACATCGGCTGCATGGTTAACGGCGCCGGTCTGGCGATGGGCACCATGGACATCGTTAAACTGCACGGCGGCGAACCGGCCAACTTCCTGGACGTAGGCGGCGGCGCGACCAAAGAGCGCGTGACCGAAGCGTTCAAAATCATCCTGTCCGACGACAAGGTGAAAGCGGTTCTGGTTAACATCTTCGGTGGTATCGTACGTTGCGATCTGATCGCCGACGGCATCATCGGCGCAGTGGCCGAAGTGGGCGTTAACGTCCCGGTCGTAGTGCGCCTGGAAGGGAACAACGCCGAACTGGGCGCCAAGAAACTGGCGGACAGCGGCCTGAATATCATTGCTGCGACCAGCCTGACTGATGCGGCTCAGCAAGTTGTTGCAGCAGTGGAGGGTAAATAATGTCCATTTTAATCGATAAGAACACCAAAGTAATTTGCCAGGGCTTCACCGGTAGCCAGGGGACTTTCCACTCCGAACAAGCTATCGCTTACGGCACCAAAATGGTTGGCGGCGTAACCCCGGGCAAAGGCGGCACTCAGCACCTGGGCCTGCCGGTGTTCAACACCGTGCGCGAAGCGGTTGAAGCGACCGGTGCGACGGCCTCGGTCATCTACGTTCCAGCGCCGTTCTGCAAAGACTCCATCCTGGAAGCGATCGATGCCGGCATCAAACTGATCATCACCATCACCGAAGGCATCCCGACCCTGGACATGCTGACCGTGAAAGTGAAGCTGGACGAAGCCGGCGTGCGCATGATCGGGCCGAACTGCCCTGGCGTGATCACCCCAGGCGAGTGCAAAATCGGCATCATGCCTGGCCACATCCACCTGCCGGGCAAAGTGGGCATCGTTTCCCGCTCCGGTACCCTGACCTATGAAGCGGTGAAACAAACCACCGATGCCGGTCTGGGCCAGTCTACCTGCGTGGGCATCGGCGGCGACCCGATCCCGGGCTCCAACTTCATCGATATCCTGAAGATGTTCCAGCAGGATCCGCAGACCGAAGCGATCGTGATGATCGGTGAGATCGGCGGCAGCGCTGAAGAAGAAGCGGCAGCTTACATCAAAGAACACGTCACCAAACCGGTTGTCGGCTACATCGCCGGCGTGACCGCGCCGAAAGGCAAGCGTATGGGCCACGCGGGCGCCATCATCGCAGGCGGCAAAGGCACGGCGGACGAGAAGTTTGCTGCGCTGGAAGCGGCGGGCGTGAAAACCGTTCGCAGCCTGGCGGACATCGGCGACGCGGTAAAAGCGGTGCTGAAGCGCTAAGAATTTAGTACGAAATAACAATATCTCGACATGTTTGGCCACCCATTGGGTGGCCTTTTTTATGGGCGAAGATCAGAAATCGTTGAGTGCCTTGATCAGCGCGATCCGATCCTGCAGGCGGCGCTGTTGTACCGGATCCGCTGCAGCTTGCCGCTGTTGATCCAGCGAGGTGAGGGCGGCGCGGTAATCGTCGGCGTTGCGGAACAGCGCGTTTTTGACGTTGATCGAGGCGACGTTGGTGTAGCGGCCATCGTCGGTGGTCGTTACCTGGATAACGCCTTCATTGAGCAGCCGTTTGACGATCGCCCGCTGCGGTTCGTAACCCCCCATGCCGATCAGCTTCCAGCGCTGCGGCGGCACGCCCTGATAGTGGCCGTGTTTCACCTCCGTCAGGTAGCGCAGAGTCAGGTGGCGAATGGTGCCTTCTTCTTCACCGTATTGCGCTTTGCTGTCGAACAGCACCGGGAAGGATTGCCCCTCCAGCGCGCCATCCTTTTGCGTCAGGTGGCCCATGCGGTAACTGTTCATGCCCAGGCGGATCGGCATATCGTCGGTGACCGGCGTGCCGTCCGCCAGGCGCAGGTCGACGATGCGCGAGCCGGCAGGTTGGCGCAGGTCGATAGTGTAAGTGACGCCGTCGAAGAAATCATTGGTGGAATATTTGGACGATCGCCGCGCCGGGTTAAAGCTGTAGGTGACATCGCCCGGCTGCAGCTGATTGAAGTAGCCGGCGGACCACTCCATGTAGCGTTTAAGCGCTTTGCCGTTGAGCTGATACACGGTGATCTCGCCGCCGGCGTATTGGTAGTTAAAGGCGATGTCCTTGGCCTTGATGTCGCCGACGTCCAGCTTGGCGCGATCGTTGTCGATCTGCAGGGCGATCACCTGCGCCAGCGGCGCATAGTGGCGGGCGGCCTGCTGGAACAGCGCGCTGATGCCGGTATCCTGCACGTGTACCTGGGGAATGCCGCGGAATTCGTCGGCGGGCACCAGATCGCTGCCGCTCAGCTTCGCCACGACCCGGTTGGCGTTGGCGCGCAGAATGTCATGGTACGGCTGGTAGAGCGCTTGCATGGCGCTGTCCGGCGCCAGCCCTTTGATCGGGTAGGTGTAGCTGTTTTTGTCGATCAGCGTGAACTTGCCGTCGCGGCGCTCAAACTGCAGATCGATGCGCGACAGCGCGCGGCCGTATTTATCCGGCTCGGTGATGATGACGCCGTTAACCACCGCTTTGTCGATCTTCACATGCATATGGCCGGCGACGATCGCCGCCAGCTCCGGGTTGGCGTTGGCGATGTCGGCTACGCCGGTGCCGGGACGCTGATTTTCGTTGTCGATGCCCATATGCGCCACCAGCACGATGGCGTCGACCTGGCCGTCGATTTGCCTGATGACCTGTTTCACCGCCTGCACCGGATCGGTGAAGTTCAGCCCTTTGATGCGATCGGTGCCCTTGGCGAATTCCGCGGTCATCGGCGTGTCCATGCCGATAATGCCGATCTTCACGCCCTGGCGTTCGACGATGGTGTAGGCGGGCAGATAGGGCTTGCCGTTGTCCCAGACGATATTGCCCGCCAGCGCCGCGCCCTTGAACTGCTTGAGCGGGGTGGCCAGCACCGGCAGGCCGAAGTCGAACTCGTGGTTGCCCATCACCCAGACATCGTAATTGAGCGCGTTGAGGCCCAGCATCATCGGGCTGACGGCCTCATGCTTGAAGGTTTCGACGAAGTTGCCCTGAATGGTGTCGCCGGCGTCCACCAGGATCAGGTTGGGCTGCTCGGCCCGCACTTTTTTGACCTGGGTGGCTATCTGGCTCAGGCTGCCCGCCAGATTTTCCGTGTCGCTGGCGTAGTCCCAGGGCACGAAGGTGCCGTGTAGATCGGAGGTGCCCAGCAGGGTGATATTTACCGTTTCGGCGGCCATGGCGTTTCCCGAGAGTCCCAAGACAGAGGCAAAGATGATTTTTTTCATAAGTTATTGTCACTCAATGCAATTTTAACATAAGTGGTCATTTTGCTACAAAATCGCAACCTTTACGATCCCATCGCGAGAAATAGACTAATATTGGAGAGAGATTTGTTGTTTTGTGACTGCTATCACTGTCACGGCTTATTGGAAATAAAAGGTTAATTATGTCGCATAATAAGCGCGTAATAATACAATGGCGGCCCTTTTAAATTACATTTATTTAACACAAAAATATCATTAAAAAACAATTAAACCATTGCGCAACATGACCCTAAGAAAATTATGCGAAATGTGCTGATGAATATGGAAATAAGATGCGGATAGGCTTAAATTGTCTCAGATCAAATTAGCCCGAAGTACCTCTTTCGGCTAAGATTTGACCTGTAACCAAAAGTCTAACCCACGTCACGTAAAAACCTATTTATTGTGTGGGATTGGGCGAGTATCATCCATGTTGTGATTATGGATGGTTGATCTTGTTGCATTTGTTACCCGTTGTCGGTTTTCAGTGGCGTGCTTGTCGGCGGCCCGTGGGGCTATTGGCCGAGTGTGCGGTTGAAAGCGGAGAAGCTGGATCAAATTTGTTGTGTTTAAGGGCATTCACTGCGGGGCGTTACTGGCGGCTTTGAAAGAGGCGTGCCGATAACCGCGTGTCGGAGTCTTCCTGCGAGGAGCAAGGAGTCAAGATGTTTGATATTGTCGAACTGTCGCGCTTACAGTTTGCTTTAACGGCGATGTACCATTTCTTATTTGTCCCATTAACGCTCGGTATGGCGTTCTTGCTGGCAATTATGGAAACGGTATATGTCCTGTCTGGCAAACAAATCTATAAAGACATGACCAAATTCTGGGGAAAGTTATTTGCGATTAACTTTGCTCTGGGTGTGGCCACCGGTTTGACCATGGAGTTCCAGTTCGGGACTAACTGGTCGTATTTCTCTCACTACGTCGGCGATATCTTCGGGGCCCCTCTGGCTATCGAAGGTCTGATGGCGTTCTTCCTTGAATCGACGCTGGTCGGCCTGTTCTTCTTCGGCTGGGATCGTCTGAGCAAGGTGCAGCACATGGCGGTAACCTGGTTCGTGGCCCTCGGCTCCAACCTGTCCGCGCTGTGGATCCTGGTCGCTAACGGCTGGATGCAGAACCCGATCGCTTCGGATTTCAACTTCGAAACCATGCGCATGGAGATGGTCAGCTTCTCCGAACTGGTGCTTAACCCGGTTGCGCAGGTGAAATTCGTTCACACCGTGGCTTCCGGCTACACCTGTGGCGCGATGTTCGTTCTGGGCATCAGCTCCTACTACCTGCTGAAAGGCCGCGACATCGCCTTCGCCAAGCGCTCCTTCGCCATCGCTGCCAGCTTCGGTATGGCTGCCATTCTGTCCGTTATCGTTCTGGGTGATGAATCCGGCTACGAAATGGGCGACGTGCAGAAAACCAAACTGGCCGCTATCGAAGCGGAATGGGACACCCAGCCGGCGCCGGCGTCCTTCACCCTGTTCGGCATTCCCGATCAGGACAAGATGGAAAACTCCTTCTCTATTCAGATCCCGTATGCGCTTGGCCTGATCGCCACCCGCTCCACGGACACTCAGGTCACCGGCCTGAAAGATCTTATGGCGCAGCATGAAGTGCGTATCCGCAACGGGATGAAAGCCTACCAGCTGCTGGAAGAGCTGCGCGGCGGCAACACCGATCCTGCGGTGCGCGCCGAATTCAATAAAACCAAGCAAGACCTGGGCTACGGCATGCTGCTGAAGCGCTATACCCCGAACGTCACCGACGCGACGGAAGCGCAGATCCAGCTGGCGACCAAGGACTCCATTCCGCGCGTGGCGCCGCTGTACTTCGCCTTCCGCATCATGGTGGCCTGTGGCGTGATCATGCTGCTGATCATCGGCCTGTCGTTCTGGAACGTGATCCGCGGCCGCATCGGCCAGAAAAAATGGCTGCACCGCGCGGCGCTGTACGGTTTGCCGCTGCCTTGGATCGCGATCGAGTCCGGTTGGTTCGTGGCGGAATACGGCCGTCAACCGTGGGCGATTGGTGAGGTGCTGCCGACGGCGGTCGCCAACTCTTCGCTGACCGCGGGCGACATTCTGTTCTCGATGGGGCTGATCTGCGGCTTGTACACCCTGTTCCTGGTGGCTGAATTGTACCTGATGTTCAAGTTTGCGCGTCTGGGTCCAAGCAGCCTGAAAACCGGCCGCTATCACTTTGAACAACCGACTGCCGCCGTGCAGGAAGCGCGCTAAACAGGAGTCCACGTATGTTTGACTATGAAGTACTGCGATTTATTTGGTGGGTCCTGGTTGGCGTACTGCTGATCGGCTTCGCCGTCACCGACGGTTTCGACATGGGCGTCGGCATTCTGGTGCGCATCATCGGGAAAACCGATACCGAGCGCCGGGTGATGATCAACTCCATCGCCCCGCACTGGGACGGTAACCAGGTGTGGCTGATCACCGCCGGCGGCGCGCTGTTCGCCGCCTGGCCGATGGTCTACGCAGCGGCCTTCTCCGGCTTCTACGTCGCCATGATCCTGGTGCTGGCCGCCTTGTTCTTCCGCCCGGTCGGTTTCGACTACCGTTCCAAGCTGGAGAGCAGCCGCTGGCGCAACATGTGGGACTGGGGCATCTTCATCGGCTCCTTCGTGCCTGCCGTGGTATTCGGCGTGGCGTTCGGCAACCTGCTGCAGGGCGTGCCGTTCCACATGGACGAGTACATGCGCCTGTTCTACACCGGTAACTTCTTCCAACTGCTGAATCCGTTCGGTCTGTTGGCGGGCGTGGTCAGCCTGACCATGCTGGTTACCCAGGGGGCGACCTACCTGCAAATGCGCACCACCGGCGAGATCCACCTGCGTTCACGCGCTGCGGCGCAGATCGCGACGCTGATCATGGCGGTGTGCTTCCTGCTGGCGGGCGTATGGCTGGTGAAAGGCATCGACGGCTTCGTCGTGACGTCGGCGCTGGACACCCTGGCGGAATCCAACCCGATGCGTAAAGAAGTGGCGCATCAGGCCGGGGCCTGGCTGATCAACTTCAACAAGTACCCGCTGCTGTGGGCGTTGCCTGCGCTGGGCGTGGTGCTGCCGTTGTTCACCATCCTGTTCTCGCGTCTGGAGAAAGGCGCACTGGCGTTCGTCACCTCGTCGCTGACCATCGCCTGCGTCATCCTCACCGCCGGGGTCACCATGTTCCCGTTCGTGATGCCGTCCAGCACCGTGCCTAACGTCAGCCTGACCATGTGGGACGCGACGTCGAGCCTGTTGACGCTGAAAGTGATGACCGTCGTGGCGGCGATCTTCGTGCCTATCGTTTTGGCGTACACCAGCTGGTCGTACTACAAAATGTTCGGTCGCCTTGACAAGAACTACATCGAAAACAACAAGCATTCGCTGTACTAAGGATAAGGAGCTAAACCATGTGGTATTTTGCCTGGATTCTCGGAACGCTTCTTGCCTGCGCCTTCGGCATCATCACGGCGCTGGCGCTTGAGCAGAGCGAAGCAACCAAAGCTCAGCAAGACGGTAAGTGATGAGCTCGTCCGTGATTGACAAGCTGTACGCTGTCACCGACAAGGGCCCGATCCGGGCCCTTTCCCTGGTGCTGGCGTTGATTTTGGCGGGGTGCGTGTTCTGGGATCCGACGCGTTTCGCCGCCAAAACCAGCTCGCTGGAGATTTGGGAAGGGCTGTTGCTGATTTGGGCGGTGTGCGCCGGGGTGATCCACGGCTTCGGATTCCGCCCGCAGCGCAGCATCTGGCGCGCCTTTTTCGCGCCACTTCCCGCAATTGTGATCCTGTGCGCAGGATTACTTTACGTTTCTTTATAATCTCCCTGATGTCCCCACGTTATGGGCCCTCACGGCCCATAATTATTTTCATTCCCATCTTGTAACCCATTCCCAACCCGATCCGTCTTGCGTATAGTAGCAGCGTTAAATTGCATTGCTGGGAAGTAGAGTGAGTAATACGTTGTTTCGATGGCCGGTTCGCGTTTACTACGAGGATACCGATGCCAGTGGTGTGGTCTATCACGCCCGCTACGTCGCCTTTTTTGAAAGAGCGCGCACAGAGATGCTGCGTCAGCACAACTTTCATCAACAGCAGCTGCTCAGTGAACAAGTCGCTTTTGTCGTCCGGCGCATGACGGTGGATTATCTGGCTCCGGCTCGTCTCGACGAGCAACTGGAGGTCCAGAGCGAAATCACCTGTCTGCGCGGGGCTTCTCTCACGTTTGCTCAACGCATTGTCAATTCTGACGGGGCCCTACTGAGCCAGGCAGATGTCCTGATTGCCTGTATTGATCCACACCAAATGAAGCCAAGAGCGCTTCCTAAGTCTATTGTCGCGGAGTTTAAGCAGTGACTGACATGAACATCCTAGATTTATTCTTGAAGGCGAGCCTGCTGGTTAAGCTTATCATGTTGATTTTGATATGCTTCTCGGTAGCCTCTTGGGCGATCATCATTCAGCGCACCCGCATCCTCAATGCGGCGACGCGTGACGCCGAAGCCTTTGAAGACAAATTCTGGTCCGGTATCGAGCTTTCCCGTCTGTACCAGGAAAGTCAGGCGCGTCGCGATAGCCTGACCGGTTCCGAGCAGATCTTCCATTCCGGGTTCAAAGAGTTCGCCCGCCTGCACCGCGCCAACAACCATGCGCCGGAGTCGGTGATCGAAGGGGCGTCGCGCGCGATGCGTATTTCGATGAACCGCGAGCTGGAAACGCTGGAAACCCATATTCCGTTCCTCGGCACCGTCGGTTCGATCAGCCCGTATATCGGCCTGTTCGGCACCGTGTGGGGGATCATGCACGCCTTTATCGCGCTGGGCGCGGTGAAGCAAGCCACGCTGCAGATGGTGGCGCCGGGTATCGCCGAAGCGCTGATCGCCACCGCGATCGGTCTGTTCGCCGCCATCCCGGCGGTAATGGCCTATAACCGTCTCAACCAGCGCGTCAACAAGCTTGAGCAGAATTACGACAACTTTATGGAAGAGTTCACCGCTATTCTGCATCGTCAGGCCTTCTCCAGCGACAGCAAATAAGTAGGAGGTAGCATGGCGAGAGTACGTGGACGTAGTCGGCGCGAGCTGAAGTCCGAAATTAACATCGTTCCGCTGCTCGACGTGTTGCTGGTGCTGCTGCTGATCTTTATGGCAACCGCGCCAATCATCACGCAGAGCGTGGAGGTTGACCTGCCGGACGCCACCGATTCCAAAACGGTGTCCAGCGATGACAATCCGCCGGTGATCCTCGAGGTTTCCGGCGTAGGTCAATACACCCTGGTGGTGGATCACAACCGTATGGAGCTGCTGCCGCCTGAGCAAGTCGCGGCCGAAGCCAAGTCGCGTTTGGCAGCTAACCCGAAAACGGTCTTTTTGATCGGCGGTGCGAAGGAAGTCCCTTACGATGAGATTATCAAGGCATTGAATATTCTCCATCAGGCGGGCGTGGCTTCCGTGGGGCTGATGACCCAGCCGATCTGACCGTAAGGCGAACGGCAACCCGGTTCCTGCGCTGCGGCCCAGGAACCCCGTATAAGCAACACCAGTTTTTGGGAATCTATTTTGGTAAAGGCAACTGAGCAAAACGATAAGCTGAACCGCGCCGTTATTGTTTCGGTCGTTCTGCACTTCATATTGATTGCCCTGCTGATTTGGGGATCGCTGCAGGAAAAGGTCGACATGGGCGCCGGCGGTGGCGGTGATGGCACCGTGGTGGGCGCAGTGATGGTCGATCCTGGCGCGGTGGTGGAGCAATACAACCGCCAGCAGCAGCAGAGCAACGATGCGCAGCGTGCCGAGAAGCAGCGCCAGAAAAAGGCGGAGCAACAGGCCGAAGAGCTTCAGCAGAAGCAGGCGGAGCAACAGCAGCGCCTGAAGGAGCTGGAGAAAGAGCGTTTGGTGGCGCAGGAGAAAGCTGCGCAGGACGCCAAGGCGCAGGCTGAGCAACAGCAGAAGGCAGCGGAGCAGCAGAAACAGGCCGCCGAGCAGCAAAAAGCGGCGGAAGCCGCCGCAGCCAAGGCCAAAGAGCAACAGAAGGTCGCCGAAGCCGCCGCCGCCAAGGCGAAGGCCGAAGCGGAAAAGGTCGCCAAGGCACAGGCGGACGCGCAGAAGAAAGCCGAAGCGGAAGCCAAGAAAGAAGCGGCCGCCGCTGCCGCCGCCAAGAAACAGGCGGAAGAGGCGAAGAAAGCCGCGGCGGCTGCCGCAGAGCAAAAAGCCGCAGAGGCCGCGGAGAAGAAAGCGGCCGCTGAAGCTGAGAAAAAAGCCGCAGCGGAAGCCGAGAAGAAGGCTGCCGCCGAGGCAGAGAAGAAAGCTGCGGCCGAGAAAGCGGCTGCCGCCAAAAAAGCCGCTGCGGATGCCAAGAAGAAGGCTGCCGCTGAGGCTGCGAAACAATCGGATGAAGTTAGCGATCTGTTTGGCGGCCTGGCGGACGGCAAGAACGCGCCGAAAGGCGGCGGTGCTAAATCGAAAGGCGACGGTAAACCGGCCGGGCAGGGCAATGCCAAAGCGGCTGGGGCCAGCGGGGCGGATATCAGCGGTTATATGGGGCAGATTCAAGGGGCGATTCAGAGCAAATTCTATGACGCCAGTTCGTTCGCCGGCAAAACCTGCGACCTGCGTATCAAGCTGGCGCCGGACGGCCTGCTGATAAGCGTACAAGCGGCGGGGGGCGATCCTGCTCTGTGTCAAGCAGCAGTGTCTGCCGCCAAGTTGGCGCATATACCGAAGCCGCCGAGCGATGCCGTTTATCAGCACTTTAAGAATTCTATACTTGAATTCAAGCCGCAATAACGGTTGATTGAGTGAGTGATATCACAGGGATGTACTAAGGTAACCAACAGGGATTATGTAGTTTTACGTAAGTTGGTTTGTTAAAATTCTGCTAATTTATCGCAGGCATCCCGCCTGGATAAGGGAGATGAGATGAAGCAGGCATTTCGAGTAGCGCTAGGTTTTTTAATTCTGTGGGCGTCCGTGCTGCACGCGGAAGTTCGCATTGAAATCACCCAAGGGGTCGACTCCGCTCGTCCGATTGGCGTGGTGCCGTTTAAATGGGCGGGCCCTGGCACGCCGCCGGAAGATATCGGCAAGATTGTCGGCGCGGATCTGCGCAACAGCGGCAAATTCAACCCGATCGACGTGGCGCGCATGCCGCAGCAACCGACCTCCGCGTCTGAAGTGACGCCGGCGGCCTGGACTGCGCTGGGCATCGACGCCGTGGTTGTCGGCCAGGTTCAACCTGGCGCCGACGGCAGCTACCTGATCTCCTACCAGCTGGTGGACACCTCGGGTTCGCCGGGCACCGTATTGGCGCAGAACCAGTATAAAGTAACCAAACAATGGTTGCGTTATTCTGCCCATACCGCCAGCGACGAAGTGTTCGAGAAGCTGACCGGCATCAAGGGCGCGTTCCGTACCCGTATCGCCTACGTCGTGCAGACCAACGGCGGGAAATTCCCGTATGAGCTGCGCGTAGCGGATTACGACGGTTACAACCAGTTCACGGTGCACCGTTCGCCTGAGCCGCTGATGTCACCGGCCTGGTCGCCGGACGGCAGCAAACTGGCTTACGTGACCTTCGAGAGCGGCCGTTCCGCGCTGGTGGTGCAGACCCTGGCTAACGGCGCAATCCGCCAGATCGCCTCGTTCCCGCGCCACAACGGTGCGCCGGCGTTCTCGCCGGACGGCAGCAAGCTGGCCTTCGCGCTGTCCAAGAGCGGCAGCCTGAACCTGTACGTGATGAACCTCGGCTCCGGCCAGATCACGCAGCTGACCGATGGGCGCAACAACAACACCGAACCGACCTGGTTCCCGGATGGCCAGTCGCTGGCGTTTACCTCCGACCAGGGCGGGCGTCCGCAGATTTATAAAATCAGCGCCAGCGGCGGTGCCGCACAGCGTCTGACGTGGGAAGGATCTCAGAACCAGGATTCTGAAGTCAGCTCCGACGGTAAATTCCTGGTGATGGTAAGCACCAACAGTGGTGCACAACACATCGCCAAACAAGATCTTGGATCGGGCGCCGTTCAGGTTTTGACCGGCACCTTCCTGGATGAAACGCCTAGTATTGCGCCAAACGGCACCATGGTGATCTATAGCTCCACGCAAGGTATGGGCTCCGTGTTGCAGTTGGTGTCAACTGATGGGCGTTTCAAAGCGCGTCTTCCGGCAACTGATGGACAGGTCAAATTCCCTGCCTGGTCGCCGTATCTGTGATGCATGTGTAAATATGTATGGCAAACTATAAAAGGATCAAAGAAATGCAACTGAACAAAGTGCTGAAAGGGCTTCTGCTGGCACTGCCAGTTCTGGCTGTAGCAGCTTGTAGTTCTAACAAAAGCGCAAACAACGACCAATCTGGTATGGGCGCTGGCACTGGTATGGAAAACGGCAGCAGCAACCTGTCTTCCGAAGAACAAGCTCGTCTGCAGATGCAAGAACTGCAGAAGAACAACATCGTTTACTTCGGCCTGGACAAGTATGACGTAAGCTCCGAATTCGCTCAGATGCTGGACGCGCACGCTGCATTCCTGCGTAACAACCCGTCTTACAAAGTGACCGTTGAAGGCCACGCTGACGAACGCGGCACGCCGGAATACAACATTGCTCTGGGTGAGCGCCGTGCTAACGCCGTTAAAATGTACCTGCAGGGTAAAGGCGTTTCCGCTGACCAGATCTCTATCGTTTCTTACGGTAAAGAAAAACCAGCAGTACTGGGCCACGACGAAGCGGCTTATGCTAAAAACCGTCGTGCCGTTCTGGTTTACTAAGAGAATCGCATGAACAGTAACTTCAGACGTCACCTGTTGAGTCTGTCGTTACTGGTTGGCGTAGCGGCCCCTTGGGCCGCTACTGCCCAAGCGCCAATCAGTAATGTCGGCTCCGGCTCGGTCGAAGACCGTGTCACCTCGCTTGAGCGCATCAGCAATGCTCAAGGCCAGCTTTTAAACCAACTCCAGCAACAACTCTCTGATAACCAACGCGACATTGATTCTCTCCGTGGGCAAATCCAGGAAAGTCAGTATCAGTTGAATCAGGTGGTTGAACGCCAGAAGCAAATCTATCAGCAGATGGATAGCCTCAGCCAGGGCGGCGCTCAGAGCGCCTCTGCGGCCACGGGCGCTGCCGGTGGGGCAGCCGCAGGCGCATCTTCCGATGCGGGCGGCAGCGCGCCTGCAGCCGCTTCTGCAACGCCGAGCGGCGGTGATGAGAACAGCGACTACAACGCCGCTGTTTCTCTGGCGCTGGAAAAAAAACAGTATGACCAGGCGATTTCCGCCTTTCAGTCCTTCGTAAAACAGTACCCGAAGTCTACCTACCAGCCCAACGCCAACTATTGGCTGGGCCAGTTGTTCTACAACAAGGGTAAAAAAGACGACGCGGCCTACTATTTTGCGGTGGTGGTGAAGAATTACGCGAAATCACCGAAGGCGCCGGACGCCATGTACAAGGTGGGTATCATCATGCAGGAGAAAGGGCAGGCCGATAAAGCCAAAGCCGTGTTCCAGCAGGTGATTAAACAGTACCCAACCAGTGCGGCGGCCAAACAGGCGAAAAGCCGCGTAGGCGGTTAACAGTCAGAAAAATGAGCCCAGAAGTTAGTCGATTTGACCGATTTCTGGGCTCATTCGCGTGAAGAA
This sequence comes from Serratia sp. 2880STDY5682894, assembly GCF_001537385.1. Taxonomy (NCBI): domain Bacteria; kingdom Pseudomonadati; phylum Pseudomonadota; class Gammaproteobacteria; order Enterobacterales; family Yersiniaceae; genus Serratia; species Serratia sp. 2880STDY5682894. Next base: position 344,986 of record NZ_FCJA01000006.1, read on the forward strand.
CAAGCAGTTGAACGCATCAGTAAAAAATTTAGGTTGCGCTGCCAAGATAAATTAGTAATATATGCCGCCGTTGCCAAGACATCTTGCAAGATGTTAAAGCGGCAGGGAAATTGGGTCGTTAGCTCAGTTGGTAGAGCAGTTGACTTTTAATCAATTGGTCGCAGGTTCGAATCCTGCACGACCCACCAATTTTGAAGCAAGAAATGAAGTGGAATCGGGAAGGATAACATCACGAAGTGATGGCCCGTCAGGGCGAGGCCAAAGGCCGAGTCATCCTGCACGACCCACCATTCTTTAAGAATGGCTGCGATAGAGAATCGTAAAGGATGAGAACCGTAAAGGTTCGAGNTTAGCTCAGTTGGTAGAGCATCTCCTTTACACGGAGGGGGTCGGCGGTTCGAGCCCGTCATCACCCACCACTGTTATGGGTCGTTAGCTCAGTTGGTAGAGCAGTTGACTTTTAATCAATTGGTCGCAGGTTCGAATCCTGCACGACCCACCATTCTTTAAGAATGGCTGCGATAGAGAATCGTAAAGGATGAGAACCGTAAAGGTTCGAGTCTCGCGAAGCGAGACAACATCACTCCGGTGATGGCCCGCAAGGGCGAGGCCAAAGGCCGAGTTATCCTGCACGACCCACCATTCTTTAAGAATGGCAGCTTCAGAATCGGTTTGATGTGGCAAAGTAAAGGTCCGAGTCGAGTACCCGTCGAGTTGTCCTGAACATCCCCATCCTTGTTTTCCGCGAGTCGGTTCCAATAGAGCCTATTCGCCATCAGCAGTAAACCACATCAGTGGGTCGTTAGCTCAGTTGGTAGAGCAGTTGACTTTTAATCAATTGGTCGCAGGTTCGAATCCTGCACGACCCACCACTCTTTAATAGAGCAAGGTGTTAAATCGTCAGGATGAGAACCGTAAAGGTTCGAGTCTCGCAAAGCGAGACAACATCACTCCGGTGATGGCCCGAAGGGCGAGGCCAAAGGCCGAGTTATCCTGCACGACCCACCACTCTTTAATAGAGCAAGGTGTGAAAAATAGCAGTACCACAGCAGTGGGTGATTAGCTCAGTTGGTAGAGCATCTCCTTTACACGGAGGGGGTCGGCGGTTCGAGCCCGTCATCACCCACCACTTCTGCGGGTCGTTAGCTCAGTTGGTAGAGCAGTTGACTTTTAATCAATTGGTCGCAGGTTCGAATCCTGCACGACCCACCAATTCAGAGAAAAGCGCCTTTTGGCGCTTTTTTCGCATCTGCAGCACCGTCAGCTACATTCGTGCTTTCTCGTTTCAACACCGCACCGATCATCACGCTGTTCTCTGAACGGCTATACGGTCTCGTCAGGCCATTTCCCGCTGTGAGCTGTGTAACCAATATCTGTTTTTTTTAATCCATTAAACAATAGGTGCGCAAATATGAAAATATCAGCGGACTTTTCGCGCAGTTTTAGGTATTTTGTTTAGTATATAAAACGAAGGGCGTTGCGGCAGGCGATATTCACGCGGCAGGCGCCCAGCCTAGCATGAGATTGCAGCGATGAGTGAAATGTTTGATGTCAATGCGGCGGTGTATCCCTTCCCGCCGAAACCGGTTCCGCTGGACGTAGCCGAAAAAGCCTTTTATCGCGAAAAGATCAAAACCCTGCTCAAGCAGCGCAATGCGGTGATGGTCGCCCACTATTATACCGATCCGGAAATCCAGGCGCTGGCGGAAGAAACCGGCGGCTGCGTGGCGGATTCGCTGGAAATGGCGCGCTTCGGCAGCGCCCATCCGGCTTCCACGCTGTTGGTGGCCGGCGTGCGCTTCATGGGGGAAACCGCCAAGATCCTCAGCCCGGAAAAGCAGGTGCTGATGCCGACGCTGTTTGCCGAATGTTCGCTGGATCTGGGCTGCCCGGAAGAGGAGTTTCATGCGTTTTGCGACAGCCACCCCGATCGTACCGTGGTGGTCTATGCGAACACCTCGGCGGCGGTCAAAGCGCGCGCCGACTGGGTGGTCACTTCCAGCATCGCCGTTGAGCTGATCGAGCACCTGGACAGCCTGGGCGAGAAGATCATCTGGGCGCCGGATCGCCATCTCGGCAGCTACGTGCAGAAGCAGACCGGCGCCGACGTGCTGTGCTGGCAAGGCGCCTGCATTGTCCATGACGAGTTCAAGACTCAGGCGCTGCGGCGCATGAAGGCGCTTTATCCGCAGGCGGCCATCCTGGTGCATCCCGAATCGCCACAGGCGGTGGTTGAGTTGGCGGATGCGGTGGGATCGACCAGCCAACTGATTCAGGCGGCGAAAACATTGCCGCATCAACAGCTGATCGTCGCCACGGATCGCGGTATCTTTTACAAGATGCAGCAGGCCTGCCCGGACAAGGAGCTGTTCGAAGCGCCGACCGCCGGAGAAGGGGCGACCTGTCGCAGCTGCGCGCATTGCCCGTGGATGGCGATGAATGGCCTGAAGGCGATTGCCGAAGGGCTGGAGCAGGGGGGCGCGCAGCATGAGATCCACGTGGACGCCGCGCTGCGTGAGAAGGCGCTGGTGCCGCTGAACCGCATGCTGGATTTCGCCGCTCAGCTTAAGATGCAGGTCAAAGGCAACGCTTAACCGTTTAAAAGGATGACTTCATGAGCTTCTTCAGTACCAGCAATATTCTGGTGCACATTCCGCTTGGCGCGGGCGGTTACGATCTGTCGTGGATCGAAGCCATCGGCACGCTGTTCGGGTTGCTGTGCATCTGGTACGCCAGCAAGGAAAAAATCATCAACTACCTGTTCGGCCTGATCAACGTCACGCTGTTCGCGGTAATTTTCTTCCAGATCCAGCTGTACGCCAGCCTGCTGTTGCAGCTGTTCTTTTTCGGCGCCAACATTTACGGTTGGTATGCCTGGAGCCGCCAAACCCAGGATAATCAGGCTGAGCTGCAGATCCGCTGGCTGCCGTTGCCGAAAGCGTTGGCCTGGGCGGCGGTTTGCGTCATCGGCATTGGCCTGATGACCTTTAACATCGACCGCGTGTTCGCCTGGCTGACGCAGATCGCGGTAGCGGTGATGCAAGGGCTGGGGCTGGACGTGCAGATGCCTGAACTGCAGCCGGACGCGTTCCCGTTCTGGGATTCGGCGATGATGGTGCTCTCCATCGTGGCGATGATCCTGATGACGCGCAAGTACGTGGAAAACTGGCTGCTGTGGGTGGTTATCGACGTCATCAGCGTGGCGATCTTCGCTTACCAGGGGGTGTACGCGATGGCGCTGGAGTATGTCATTCTGACGCTGATCGCCCTGAACGGCTCCTGGCTGTGGATCAAGAGCGCCGGGCGTAACCGTTCCAATCCGCTCTCGTCCGCACCGTAGCAACAGCAGAGGGCGCCGTGGTGGCGCCCTCTTGGCTTAGTGACGATGTCCCAGATGGGAGTGCGCTTCGGCATGTGAGTGTTCACTCGGCTCCGGCGCCCGGTTGATACCGCAGTCCGGTGTCTCGCAGTGCCGGTACTCCATCTGAATGGTCACGTGGCCAATCTTGTAGTGTTCCAACAGATAAGCCTGAATGCGTTGCAACAGCCCATCGTGGTCATGCGGCGGGATCACCTGCGCATGCAGCGTCATCAGCTTTTGTTCGCCGATCTGCCAGACATGCACGTGATGGATGTTGCGCACTTCCGGGATATTCAGGCACAGGTCTTTTTGCAGCTTGGCGATATCGACCTCCTGCGGCGTGCCTTCCAACAGCTCGTGGAAACTCTCCTTCAGCAGCCGCCAGGCGCTGCGTAGCACCAGACAGGAGACCAGCACCGACAGGATCGGGTCAATCGGCGTCCAGCCGGTGGCAAGAATGACGATGGCGGCGACGATGGCGCCCACCGAACCGAGCAGGTCGCCCAACACATGCAGCGCGGCGGCGCGCACGTTGATATTTTTCTCTTCGCTGCCGCGATGCAGCAACCAGAAGGCGAACAGGTTCGCCAGCAGCCCCGCTACGGCGATGATCAGCATCGGGGTACCCATCACCGGCTGCGGTTCGAAGAAACGCCGTATCGCCTCCCACAGGATGAATACCACGATCACCAGCAGCGCTGCAGCGTTGAGGAAGGCCGCCAGGGTGGTGAGGCGCAGATAGCCGAAGGTGTGGCGCGCGTTGGGCTTGCGCTGGGAGAAGTGCACCGCCATCAGCGCCACCAGCAGCGCGGCGGCATCGGTCAACATATGGCCGGCGTCGGCCAACAGCGCCAGCGAGCCGGACAACAGGCCACCGACCACCTCGGCCACCATAAAGACGGCGGTGACTAAAAAAGCGGTCAGTAGGCGTTTACTATTACTGTCTTTCGGCAGGTGTACGTGTGGAGTGTCCGACATTATTCATCCTTATGCATAGCGAAAGAGGGGGCGGCGGCGAGCAGAGCGTCCAGCTCCGGTTCTATCTGCGCCACTAACGCCTTTAATTTAGTATAAGCGGCGGCGGCAAGCTCGCCCCGACGTGCGGTATCCACCAGCTGCTGGCACAGCTGCGCGGCTTCCGGCAGCTGCAGCATCAGCAGGCTGCCCTTGATGCGGTGCGCCGCCTGCTCCAGGCGCGGCCAGTCGCTCGCGGCGACGGCGTCCGCGAGCCGCTGCCGGTCTTGGCGCAGCGTATCGCCGAGCGTCTGCGCCAGCCGCTGCAGCATGGCGCGATCGCCACCTGCCATTTCGGCCAGCGTTTGTCGCAGGTCAGTAAGGACTGACTTTTCTTCCTGAGCCTGCGGTTGCTGAGCCAATACCTGGCCGATCGCCGCCAGTGAAATCGGTTTGGTCAGGAAGTGGTCGATCGCCACCAGCCCCGGCGGGATGCGGGTAAACTCCTGCACGTCTGCCGAGCAAAGCACGATGCGGCAAGGCGGGCGTTGCAGCCGCTGTTCGTCGCGGCGGATCAGCCTGGCCAGCGTCAGCCCGTCCGGGCGCGGCATGTTATAGTCGATAAACAGCAGATTGAACGGTTGCCGGCGCTGGGCCTTCAACAGCGCATAGCCTTGTTCAAAGCGGGCGGGTTGCAGCCCGAAGTGGCGCAGCTGGCGTTCCAGCAGCAACAAATTGGTGGGGTGATCGTCGATCAGCGCGGTACGCAAGGCGGAAGGCGGCAGAGGATAGGTGTGCTCCTCCTGGGCGACAGCCGGCGCCGCACCGCTCAGCTCGACCGGTATCGCGACCTCGACGCGGGTGCCGACGCCCGGCTGCGAGTGCAGCTCGATGCGGCCGCCCATCTGTTCGACGATCTCTTTGCAGATAGACAGTCCCAAACCGGTGCCCTGCACCGAAATGCGTTGCGCGCCGCGCGCGCGGTAAAACGGTTGGAACAGCTTGCCTATCTCATCGGCGGCGATGCCGCAGCCGCTGTCGTTCACCGTTAATCGCAATTCCCCCTGCCGCTCATCCTGTGTGCGCCAGCCGATCTCGACCTGAATAGTGCCGCGCGGTGTAAACTTTATCGCGTTGTTTATCAGGTTGTTAGCCACTTGAAGTAAACGCTCACCATCAATAATCACCGCCTCAGGCAGCGCCGGATCCGCCAGCACGCTCAGCGTCAACGGGCGTTCGCCGATCAGCGGCCGGTAAAGGGCATCGATGCGCGCTACCCAGGGGCGCGGCGCCACCGGTTTCGGCGCCAGCGTCAGCGAACCGGTTTCCAGCCGGGCGTGATCCTGCAGGTCGTTGAGCAGGTTGAGCAGCGAAGAGGCCGAGCTGTATATCACCGGCAGGCCTTCCGGCGCGGGTTGGCGTTTGAGCTCCAGCTCCAACAGGCCGAGGATGGCGTGCATCGGCGTGCGCAGCTCGTGGCTGACGGTGGCGAGGAATTTGCTCTTCATGCGGTTTTCCGCCTCGGCGCGGCGGCGCGCGTGCTCGAGTTCTTCGCGTTCGCGTTTTTCACGGCGCTGCAGCATGAAACGGCGCAGCGTTAGCGCCAGCAGCAGCACGGTGGCGGCGGCCAGCAGCGCCAGCAGCCAGGTGGTCTGCGGCGGCATACGGTTGTCATTCACCGCGTCGATAAGATTGCTGCGGTCGACGATCCACTCGTCGCGCAGCGATTGCAGGGTGTCCGCCGGGATCTGCATCAGATTCTTATCGAGGATCGCCAACAGAAGAGGTTGATCGCGGCGCACGCCGAAGGCCACCGGGTAGGGGATGTTGTTGGCGGCAAAGGCCAGCTTGATGGCGCCGGAATAGCGCGACAGCGCCAAAAAGTTGGCGGAGATGACGTTATCCACCAGCGCATCCAACTGGCCGTTGGCCAGCGCGTCGTACATCGACTTGCTGTCGGCGAAGCTGACGGTCTGCTCCTGTTCCGGCACCAGCCCCTGCGCCAAATCGCCCTGCAGCACGCCGATGCGCTTGCCGGCCAAATCGTTCCAGGTGGAAATGCCGTCGGCGTGCTGGCCGACGTAAACGCCCCACAGCGAGCGGTGGATCGGCATGCTGGCGCCGTAGCGCGCCTTGACGCCGCGCGCCAGCGGCAGGGCGGCGCGGAAGCTGGCCTGGCCGGCCTGCACCAGCTGATCGGCCTGCTCGGCGTTGCGCGCCCACAGCGGTGCGAAACGCAGCCCGGTGTTTTGCGCGATGATGTTGAGAATGTCGATGGCGTAGCCGCGCGGCTGGCCGTCAGAGCCGCGGTAGGCGAACGGGAAGTTGTTCTCGATGGCGGCGTAGTACACCACGCGGTGGCTCGCCACCCAATTCTTCTCCATCGTCGTCAGGTCGGCATTGCCGGTGTCGAGGTAGCTGGGGATCTTTTTGCTCCAGCGGCTCTGCAGGGCGTTCATCAGCTCCATCGGCGCGTCGGCGATGGCGGTGTCCAGCGTGTCTATCAGCCGTGAGTCGGCGGCGGCGAACACGAAGGACAGGTTGCCCAGATTCTCGTTGCTTTCAATCTGATAGAGCTGGCCGAGCTGCAGCTGGTCGATGATAAAGCTGGCGCTGGCCTCGTCGGCGATAAAGTAGTCGCTGCTGCCGTTGAGCAGCGAGTAGACCGCCTGCAGATTGTTGTCGTAGCGCTGGATCTGCGACGCCACGGCCTGCAGAGCGCCGCCGGACTGCATGTCGGTCAGCGCGCCGATCGCGACGCGGGCGTTGGCGGAGTTGAGCATCACCGGTCGATCGTTGCTGCGATCGCGCAATACGCGCAGGTTGCTGACGTAATAGGGCTGAGAGATCGCCAGGCCGTGCAGCGCCTCACTCTGCGGGATGCCGTACAGCAGATCGATCTTGCCGTCGTGCAGCGCCTGCTCCAGCTGGGTCAGATCGGCAAAGCCGTAAATGGCGAAGCGAATGCCGGTTACCTGCTGGATATAGCCGAGGTAGTCGGCGTTCAGCCCATACAGATCGTCGTCCACGATGATGTTGTACGGGCTGGTGTTCTCACTGATGATGCCGATGCGCAGCGTTCGGTCGCGCCAGGGATTTTTCTCGCCGACGATCAGCATGTTCTCGGGGGTATTCAGATTGCTGACCAGCTGATAGCGCACCGGCTCCGCCGCCTGCGCCAGACCGCACCACAGGATCAGCAGCAGCAGCGCGCGGCGCATCATGGCGCCAGCTCTTTAAACACCGCCACCAGCTCCAGCAGGTTGCCGGCGCCGGTTTTGCGCTGGATGTTCTTCTTGTGCGTGCTGACGGTCTTGTTGCTGATGTGCAGCCGATCGGCGATCTGCAGGTTGGACAGCCCCTGGCTCAGCAAGCCCAGCACTTCGAGCTCTTTGGGAGTGAGCAGCCCACCGTCCGCCGTCGGCGCTTCTTCGGCCAGCGCGGCGGCGGGGAAGTGGGTTTCACCGTCCAGCACCTGCTCAATCGCCTGTACCAGCTCTGCCAACGAGCTGCCTTTATTGACGAAACCGTTGGCTCCGGCGGCATGGGCCATGCGCGCATAGACCTCGGCCTCCTGCGCGGTATAGATCAGGATCGGCTGCTGCGGGTAGCGGCGGCGGATTTTTTTCAACAGCTGCAGCCCGTCGACCTGCGGCAGGCCGATATCCAGGATCACCAGGCCGAAAGCGGCCTCGGCCAGCAGGGCCAGCGCCTGGACGTCGTCCTGCGCCGCCTGCAGGCGGTAGGAGCGGGATGATTTCATTAGCGCCGCTTCCAGTGCGACATGAACCACCGGGTGGTCATCAACTAATAACAGAGAGGGCATGTTCAACTCGGGTCGCTTTATATTCCGATCGCTAGCATAGCGAAAAAGGAGGCTCTGCGCTCCCCTGATGAAACAGCACAATCTGCTGTTAATTTGGCGGTTCCAGCGGAGGGGGGCAAAGGTGATTTACAGCGTCATTCCCACAGGCTAGATTGTTGGGATCTACACCGTTACGCACTGCGAAATACCCCTCGATACCGAATGGAAAAGCTATGAATTACCAAAACGACGATTTACGCATTAATGATATTAAGGAACTCCTGCCGCCGGTGGCTTTGCTGGAGAAATTCCCGGCCACTGAACGCGCAGCAAAGACGGTGTCCCAGGCCCGCAGCGCAATTCACAATATCCTCCGCGGCAGCGACGATCGCCTGCTGGTGGTGATTGGCCCTTGCTCTATCCACGATACCCAAGCCGCCAAAGAGTACGCGGGGCGCCTGCTGGCGCTGCGTGAAGAACTGAAGGGCGAGCTGGAAGTGGTCATGCGCGTATACTTCGAAAAACCGCGCACCACCGTGGGCTGGAAAGGCCTGATCAACGATCCGCAGATGGACAACAGCTTCAACATCAACGACGGTCTGCGCCTGGCGCGCAAGCTGCTGGTGGAGATCAACGACAGCGGCCTGCCGGCCGCGGGCGAATTCCTCGACATGATCACGCCGCAGTACCTGGCGGATCTGATGAGCTGGGGCGCCATCGGCGCGCGCACCACGGAATCGCAGGTGCACCGCGAGCTGGCCTCCGGCCTCTCATGCCCGGTCGGCTTCAAGAACGGCACCGACGGCACCATCAAGGTGGCGATCGACGCCATCAACGCCGCCGGCGCGCCGCACTGTTTCCTGTCGGTAACCAAGTGGGGCCACTCGGCTATCGTTAACACCAGCGGCAACGGCGACTGTCACATTATTCTGCGCGGCGGCAAAGAGCCGAACTACAGCGCGGCGCACGTGAAGGACGTCAAAGCCGGCCTGAGCAAAGCCGGGCTGCCGGCGCAGGTGATGATCGATTTCAGCCATGCCAACAGCAGCAAACAGTTCAAAAAGCAGATGGACGTGAGCGCTGACGTTTGCGGGCAGATTAGCGGCGGTGAAAAAGCGATCATCGGCGTGATGATCGAAAGCCACCTGGTGGAAGGCAACCAGAACCTTGAAAGCGGCGAACCGCTGGTTTACGGCAAGAGCGTGACCGACGGCTGCATCGGCTGGCAGGACACCGAAACCGTGCTGCGCGATCTGGCGGCGGCGGTGAAAGCGCGCCGCGGATAATCGCTAAAATGACAAGGGCCTGGCAGCCGGGCCCTTGTTTTATCCTTGTCATTGCACCTCTATATATCCCACTCATTTAAGGCTTACAATTAATAGGCCAATGAAATCATTAAGCGACCTCCTTCGCATTATTCCTATTTAATAAAAGAATAATTGTCACTGCTCATGGCATTGTGCTTATATAAGACGCTTTTTTATTCCACAAACCCCGCATGACAAATAAGCGGGGAGTGGTATGACCTATTCCTTTCAGGACGAAAGAATTATGACAAGCAATACCTCGCAGCCGCTGGGGCTGCACCGGATTAAATTCCATGGGAAAGGCGGCGAGTACTTCGCTATTTGGTTAGTCAATGCATTATTGACCATCGTGACCCTGGGCATCTATTCCGCCTGGGCGACGGTGCGTCGTCGCCGCTATTTTTACGGCAACACGGAATTGGACGGCGATCGTTTCGATTACCATGCGCAGCCGCTGCAAATTCTGAAAGGGCGGCTGTTGGTGATCGGCGGTATCATCGTGTTTTATATCCTGCTGGCGGTGGCGCCGCTGCTGGGGCTGCTGGCCTTATTGGCGTTGCTTGCCCTGCTGCCATGGGTGGTGATTCGCAGCTGGCGCTACAATGCGATTATGTCGAGCTATCGCGGCGTGCGTTTTAATTATGTTTGCCGCACCGGGCGCGCTTATTGGGCGCTACTGTTCTGCCCGCTATTACTGATTATCGGGCTTTATGTCGGCTTAATCATTTTGCTCAGTATTGGCAGCAGCTTTGACAGCATTAACGCCATCGGCCTGATGCTGGTGTTGACGCTGCTGTTGGCCGTGCCGGCATTCGCCGCCGTCAACGGTATTATTAGCGCGCTGCAGCACGATCTGTACGTTAATAATCTGTTCTTCGGCCGCACGCCGTTTATTGCCGAACTGAAAAAGTCGGCCTTTATCAAATTTGCCTTGATCGGCCTGCTCATTTTCCTGCCGTTTATGTTGGCGGCGCTGGTGTGTATGGGGTCGTTCATGCTGTCGCTGTACCAAATGGTATTGATGGGCATACTGACGGATGAAACCGCCGACTTGCTGGTGTTGGAGAATATTGGCAGCCTGCTGCTGATGATGGTGGTGTTGCTGGTTGGCGCCTTGATTGCCGGCAGTTACCAGATTGTCGCCCAACGCAACTATCTGTTTAACCAGGCGACGCTGAACGGCAGCATCAAATTGCACTCTTCCATGCAGACCCTGCCGTATATGGGGCTGTTGATCACCAATACCCTGATCACGCTGTTCTCGCTCGGCTTTGCTGCGCCGGTGGCGGAAGTACGTCACGCCCGTTATCTGGCGGAGTGCACGGCGGTTGAAGGCGATCTGGCGTTGCTGGACATCGCGGCGCACCAGGAAACCGCCAACAGCGCGGTGGCCGAAGAGGCGGTGCAGGCGCTGGACCTGGGCGGCAGTTTCTGAGGCGCCAATGATCCTCGAGGGCGCCTACCAGTTGCCGGGGCGGGCCGCACGTGAGGCGGCCCGCCTGCTGGTGAACGAAAGCGGCGAGGGCGTGACGCTGCAGCGGCAGGATGAGCAACGTTACATCCCCTTGGCGGACATCACCGTCTCTGCGGCGCTGGGCAATATTCCGCTGACGCTGACCTTTAAGGACGGCGCGCGCTTTGTGCCGGACGACGATGCGGCGTTTCGCCGCTGGTTCTATCAGCGCCGTTCGCCGGGCTGGGTGCATCGCCTGGAACGCCACAAACGCGGCGTCGCTCTGGCGCTGCTGATGACGCTGCTGGCGGTCGTGGCCTACGTTTACGTCGTGCTGCCGTGGGCGAGCAGCGAGATCGCCATGCGCATCCCCACCTCGGTGGAACAGACGCTGGGCGAACACACGCAGACGTTTTTAAGCCAGAGCGGCTTCAAGCCTTCTGCACTCCCGGCCGAGCGGCAGCGGGCGTTGCAGCAGCTGTTCCGGCAGGTGATGCCGGCCGAAATGCGTGAGGAGCGTACGCCGCTGTCGTTGAAGCTGATGGCGGTGCCCGGTGCGCCGAACGCCTTTATGTTGCCGGACGGCACGCTGGTGCTCAGCGATAGTCTGGTCGCCCTGGCGAAAAACGACGATGGGCTGGCGGCAGTCATGTTGCATGAGATGGGGCACCACGCTCATCGCCACCCAATGCGCATGCTGGTGCGTTCGTCGCTGGTGGCGTTGACGCTGATGTGGATGACCGGTGACGTCAGCGGCATCGGCGATACGCTGCTGCAGTCTGCGTCCTTCGTGAATGAGATGCAGTTTTCCCGTGGGATGGAGCGCGAGGCGGATGCGTTCGCGATAGCGCAAATGCAGCGACAGGGGCGTTCGCTGGCGCAAATGGCAGCGATCTACCGCGCGTTGGCGCAGGCGCCTGAACGAGAACAGGCCGATGACTGGGCGCTGCCGGCCTGGCTCAGCACCCACCCGGCGATGCAGGAACGGCTGGACGCGGTGAACGAGGCGATGGCGCAGCAGCCGCCACAGTAATCAGTAACGAAAAAGCCCCCGGTTTTCACCGGGGGCTTTTTCGTTAACGGGCGAAATTACTTCGCTTTACCCTGGTTTGCCACGGCGGCCGCTTTTGCAGCGATCTCGTCGGCGTTACCCAGGTAGTAACGTTTGGTTGGCTTGAAGTTCTCGTCGAACTCATACACCAACGGCACGCCGGTTGGGATGTTCAGCTCGAGGATTTCGTCTTCGCTCAGGTTATCCAGGTATTTCACCAGCGCGCGCAGCGAGTTGCCGTGCGCCGCAACGATCACGCGCTCGCCGCTCTTGATGCGTGGCAGGATCTCTTCGTCCCAGTAAGGAATCACGCGATCGATGGTCAGCGCCAGGCTTTCGGTCAGCGGCAGCTCTTGCTCGGTCAGCGAGGCGTAGCGCGGATCGTGGCCAGGGTAGCGTTCGTCTTCTTTGGTCAGCTCAGGTGGGGTCACCGCGAAGCCGCGACGCCATTGTTTCACCTGCTCGTCGCCGTATTTTTCAGCGGTTTCCGCTTTGTTCAGACCCTGCAGCGCGCCGTAATGACGTTCGTTCAGCTTCCAGGATTTTTCGGTCGGCAACCAGGCCTGATCCAGCTCGTCGAGGATGTTCCACAGGGTGTGGATCGCGCGCTTCAGTACGGAGGTGTAAGCGAAGTCGAAAGTGAACCCTTCTTCTTTCAACAGCTTGCCTGCTGCTTTCGCTTCGGTACGGCCCTTGTCGGACAGATCGACATCATACCAACCGGTGAAGCGGTTTTCTTGGTTCCACTGGCTTTCGCCGTGACGCACCAGAACCAGCTTAGTTACAGCCATAGCTTAACTCCTTAATAATCTGACATTTCAATGATAACGAAAATCATTATATTGCCGCGGGCCGGGGCTCGGCAATCGATAGTGTCTAACCATAGCCAATTTCTTGCCGCAAAGTAAGGGCTGGCGAAAGGAAAAAGCTGAATCGTTCAGGCTGGCGCTGCGAAGGGGAAACGGCGCGCCGAAATCGCTTCGGGCGCGCCGTGGCGTGGGGCAAATCAGGCCGATTTTTTCAGGCAGCTGCTCATGAAGGTTTTACGCGCGTCGCCCTTCAGATTCTTGGTCTTGGCGTCGGCGTTGCAGGTTTTCATTTTCTGCTGCTGCGGCGTCAGGGTTTTGCCCGTCGCGGCGGCGCCTTCAGATTTTAGGCAGGTGCTCATAAAGGTGGAGCGATCCGCGCCTTTCAGCGACTTGGTGGATGCCTGTTGGTTGCAATCGGTCATGCGTTTCTGTTGGGCCGCCTGCGCCGGCGAAGGCGTTTTTGTCGCCGTCGTCGCGTCGGCCGCCATCAGATTGGTGCTCAGCATTAAGCCCGCCAGCAATGGAAGTGCAGTAATCAGACGCATAGGTGTTCCTTCAGCTATTGATTGGCCGCCATCGGCCGAAAATTGTGACGTTGCACAAGGCGTTGTGCTTATCACGGTAGCCTGAGTGTAGTGCGCGCTTTGGAATAAGGAAAGGTGGGCGCCGGCGGGGGAATAGCGCTAAAAGGTAAGCATTTATAACAAATCGCCCCCGGCCGCGCGGCGAGGGGCGTGGCGGGTCAGATAGGATAAAACTGATAATGCGTGGCGCTGCGGTAGCGGCTCCCCGGCTGCAGCCAACAGTCCGGCTGTGGCCATTCGGGATGGTGCGGGCTGTCCGGCAAAAACTCGCTTTCCAGCGCCACGCCGGCGTGGTTGGCATAGCTGCCGCCGTCGCGCGCCGGCGTGCCGGCCAGATAATTGCCGCTGTAGAGTTGCAGTGCGGGCGCGTCGGTGAACACGCTCATCTGCACTTGCCCGTCGGCGGACCACAAATGGGCCGCCGGGCACTCCAGCGCGCCGCAGGTGCGGTGCAGCAGAAAAGCGTGATCGTAGCCTTTTACCCGCTGCTGGTCGCGGTCGCGCAGAAAATCCTGCAGCAGCGTTTTCGGCTGGCGAAAATCCATGCCGCTGCCGTCCACCGGCGTCAGCCCGGCACAGGGAATGCCCTCGGCGTCGACGGGCAGATAGCGATCGGCGAACAGCTGCAGCCGCTGGGCGCGGGCGTCGGTGCTGGCACCGTCCAGATTGAAATAGGCGTGGTTGGTCAGGTTGACCGGGCAGGGGCGATCGACCTGCGCCAGATAGCTGATTTCCACGCGATTGTCGGGGGTCAGGCGGTAGCAGACCTGCACGTCGAGATTGCCCGGAAAACCCTGATCGCCCTCCGCCGAGTGCAGCGCATAGCAGACCTGATGCGCATCGTGCTGTACCCGGCGCCAGCGGCGGGCATGGAAACCGTCGGGGCCGCCGTGCAGCTGGTGGGCGCCCTGATTGGCGGCCAGCGCATGGGGTTTCCCGTCGATGGGCAGACTGGCGTTGGCGATACGGTTGGCGTAGCGGCCGACGGTGGCGCCCAGATAGGCGCCCTGACGTTGGTAGTCCGCCGGGCTGCGGCAGCCGAGCAGCAACTCGCGCCTTTCACCGGATTTGAGCGGCAAGACGGCGGACAGCCAGGTGGCGCCCCAGTCCATCAGCGTCACCGTCATGCCGCCGGCGTTTTGCAACTGCGTCAGCTGATAAGGCTGACCATCGGGGGCGAGTGCCGCCGTTGCCGTCAGCATAGGCCGGCGCCTTGCGAAGCCTGGCAGACATAGAAGGTTTCCCGCAATCCGCCGGTTTGCCGCGGATACTCGTGCGCCACGGCGGCACGCACTGTCTCCACGAGATCCTGCGGCATCAGCGCGACGATGCAGCCGCCAAAGCCGCCGCCGGTCATGCGCACGCCGCCGCGTGGGCCGATCGTCGCTTTGACGATCTCGACCAGCTTATCGATCGGCGGCACGGTGATTTCAAAGTCGTCGCGCATCGAGGCGTGCGACTCCGCCATCAGCCGGCCCATGCGCTGCAGATCGCCGGCCGCCAGCGCGTCGGCCGCTGCCAGCGTGCGGGCGTTCTCGCTGATCACATGGCGCGCGCGTTTGGCTACTAACGGATCGAGCTGGTGTTGACGCGCCTCAAACTGTTCGGGGCTGACGTCGCGCAGCGCCTTGACGCCGAAGAACCGCGCCGCTTCCTCGCACTGTTTGCGGCGGGTGTTGTATTCGCTGTCCACCAGCCCGCGTTGCACATTGGAGTTGACGATCACCACCGCGACGTTGTCCGGCATCGGTACCGCACGGGTTTCCAGCGAGCGGCAGTCGATCAGCAGAGCGCTGTCGCGCCGGCCGAGCGCGGAGATCAGCTGGTCCATGATACCGCAGTTGCAGCCGACGAATTGGTTCTCCGCCTCCTGGCCGTTCAGCGCCAGCGCTACGCCGTCCAGCGGCAGCTGATAGAGCGCCTGCAGCGCCTGGCCCACCGCCACTTCCAGTGCGGCGGAGGAGCTGAGCCCCGCCCCTTGCGGCACATTCCCGGCGATCACCAGATCCGCACCGCCGAAGTCGGCGCTGCGGCGCTGAAGGTGCTTCACCACGCCGCGCACATAGTCGGACCAGCGCTGATCGGGGTGGCTGACGATCGGATCGTCGAGCGAGAATTGATCCTGCTGATTCTGATAGTCGGCGGCGAGTACGCGGATCTGGCGGTCGTCGCGCTTGGCGCAGGCGATGACGGTTTGATAATCGATGGCGCAGGGCAGCACGAAGCCGTCGTTGTAATCGGTATGCTCGCCGATCAGGTTCACCCGACCCGGCGCCTGGATGGTCAACGCCGGCGCGTAGCCGAAGTGTTCGGTAAACAGGGAATGGGTAAGCGGTTTCAGGCTCATGCTTGGGCTCCGGCTTCACGGTAATGAATATCGCTGACGGCGCGCAGACGCGCTGCGGCCTGTTCGGCGGTCAGGTCGCGCTGGGTTTCCGCCAGCATCTCGTAACCGACCATAAATTTGCGCACGCTGGCTGAACGCAGCAGCGGTGGGTAGAAATGGGCGTGCAGCTGCCAGTGCCGATTGTCGGCACCGTTGAACGGCGCACCGTGCCATCCCATCGAATAGGGGAAGGAGCACTGGAACAGGTTGTCGTAGCGGCTGGTCAGCTTCTTCAGCGCCAGCGCCAGATCTTGGCTTTGTGCCGCGCTGAGATCGGTAATGCGCTGCACCGCCGCTTTCGGCAGCAGCAGCGTTTCAAACGGCCAGGCGGCCCAGTAGGGCACCACCGCCAGCCAGTGTTCGGTGTTCACCACGATGCGTTCGCCGGCGGCCAGCTCGCGCTGCGCGTAGTCCAGCAGCAGCGGGGAGGCATGTTCCCGAAAATACTCGTGCTGCAGGCGATCTTCGCGCTCGGCCTCGTTCGGCAGAAAACTGTTGGCCCAGACCTGCCCGTGCGGGTGCGGGTTGGAGCAGCCCATCGCCGCGCCTTTGTTTTCGAACAGCTGTACCCAGGGGTACTGCCTGCCCAGCTCATCGGTTTGCGCCTGCCAGGCGGCGACCACCTGCTCCAGCGCCAGCAGCGTCAATTCGGGCAGGGTCTTGCTGTGATCGGGAGAGAAGCAGATCACCCGGCTGACGCCGCGCGCGCTCTGGCTGCGCATCAAAGGATCCTGGCTGTCGGGCGCCGGCGGCGTATCGCTCATCAGCGCGGCGAAATCGTTGGTGAAGACGTAGGTGCCGCGATAATCCGGATTGCGATCGCCGGTGACGCGCGCGTTGCCCGGGCACAGGAAACAGTCGGGATCGTGCTCTGGCAGCGTTTCCGTGGGGACGGCCTCTTGTTGGCCCTGCCAGGGGCGCTTGGCGCGGTGCGGTGAGACCAGCACCCACTGGCCGCTCAGCGGGTTATAGCGGCGGTGTGGATGATCGATAGGGTTAAATGCCGTCATACGGTTCCTTTCTTGGCGTCGACGAGGTGTAATCGCTTTCAGCCGCCGTCTTGATACGCCCGTTGCTGAAAAGGGAGAGTACATTGCGCAAAAAGATAGCATGCCCGCGGCGATAAAAAGGTGATCTAACGCGAAAAATGGAATCGTTTACACTTGATTGAAAAGCGCCGGATGCGCGGAGATGAGCCGGTGGCTACGTGATTGAGGGGATTGCGGTGAGCTGCCGGTGATAGCGTTTTCACCTGGTCAACCGGCAGAGAGAGGCTCTCTGCCGGCGTCAGCCGTCAGGGGTGCTGATACAGCGGGTAGGTGAAGAACAGCAGATGGGTGAGGTTAAGCCCGAAATGGAACAGAATCGGCACCCACAGGCGGCCGCTCCACATCCATGCCAGGCCGTAGATCACGCCGGCCAGCGTCGCGAAGATCACCATCAGCATGCCGCCGGCCAAATGCGCGGCGCCGAACACCAGGGCGGCGACGATCAGCGCCGGCCAGGCCCCCAGCCATTGGCTGAGGCGCTGTTGCAGGTAGCCGCGAAACAGCGCTTCTTCGGCCATGCAGACGAAGAACAGGTTCGCCATCACGAACGGCAGGATCCAGGCGGGCGCATGCAGTTCGATTTTTAAACCGCCCAGCGCCACGGCCAGCAGCAACAGCGCCGGTACGCTGATGATCAATGCAATCCAGGAACCCGAGGCGACGCTTTTTTCCGCTTTATCGGTTCTGAACAGCGTGGGCAAGCAGGCGAACAGCAGGAAGGGCACTATCGCCTTGTCGAAGTTGTAATACATGGTGAACGGCGCGCTGAGCGGGCCGGCTTTGTCGCCGTCGATCATCAGCTGGTTGTGGATGCCCGGCACCAGATGCAAGAACAGCGCGATGCAGCCGGCGACCACCAAGCCTTCGAACGCGATCGCCAGATTACGCTGCTCGCGAAAATGGTGACGCAGCCCCGCCAACGCTACGATCGCCAGCAGATAACTCAGGCTGAGTGGCGTCAGTACCCCATGATAAAGCCCCATGCCCGCCGAGGCGGCCAGGATCACCCAGGCTATCAGCCGGTTAAACGGCAAGAAAAATAACGAAGCAGCCAGTACGCCCCACATAATATGTCCCTTTAAAATATGTACACGGCGCTCAGCGCCTTTGCGGCGTGCGATGATGGCGAAATTGAGCGCTAAAGCGGATAGTAGCACACCCAAATGACGCTAAAGGTCGGGGCAGTGACGGATTTGTGCATGATGCCGGCCCATACGACCGGCGACAACGCGGGTCAGCCTTTCATCCAGGCCTGCGAGCGGGTGATTTCGGCCAGGTTTTGCAGGGTGTCCAGGCTCTGCTGGTGGATCTCCTGCGTGGGGGCCGCGCACAGGTCGTGCAGCACGGTCACCTGAAAGCCGGCGTCGTGCGCCTGACGCGCGGTGCTCTCGATGGCGAGCGGCGTGCTGACGCCCGCCAGCAGCAGATGATGGCACCGATGTTGCCGTAGCCAGGCTAACAAATTGTTACCGGAGAAGGCGCTTACCGCCGTTTTTTCAAACAGCAGATCGGTCTCTTCCTGATGCAGTTCGGGCATCCAGCGGCAGCCCGGGCTGTTAAGCCGCAGCGCGCCTATCTGTTTCAAATGGTTGAACAGCGGCGAGTGGGGGGGAATATCATGATAATCGTCGGCGAATCCCACCCGCACCCAAATCACCGGGATTTTTCGCACCCGGGCGTAGGCCGCGGCGGCATTGACGTTGGCGAGCAGGTGGGTCGCCACCACCTGTTCGCGGCAGTGGTTGGCGCGCCCTTTGGGCCCGATCAGATCCTCGATCAGGTCGATAATAATCAACGCAGCGGACATGGCGTCTCCAGAAAATGGCCTTCTTTCTTTCTATGATAAAAGGCCAAATGTGATGTGCTGCGGTGAAGTGTTGCCGGATATGTTTACGCCGCGCTTCAGGCGGAGGCCGCCTCCAGCCGTTGCCGTTGGTAGCCGTAGCCGCCCTCGCCGTCGGGCACGAAGCTGAGGCGGTGAGTGATGCACTGCGGCGCGTCTTCGGCATGGTGCGAGACGAACAGCAGCTGGGTGGCACCCTGGCCGATCAGCACGTCGATGAAGCGACGCACCAGCTGGCGATTGAGCGGATCCAGCCCTTGCAGCGGCTCGTCGAGGATCAGCAGCGCCGGGTGTTTCACCAGCGCGCGGGCGATCAGCGCCAGCCGCTGTTGGCCCCAGGAAAGGCTGTGGAACGGGGCATCGCCGCGCGCGCCGTCGAGCCCGAGCAGCGCCAGCCATTGTTCGGTCAGCTGCCGCTGACGATCCGAGACCGCCTGATAAATGCCGATCGAATCGAAGAACCCCGACAGCACCACGTTGCGCACGCTGGTGTTGACGCGATAGTCCAGATGCAGGCTGCTGCTGACGTAGCCGATATGGCGCTTGATCTCCCAGATGGTTTCCCCGCTACCGCGGCGGCGGCCGAACAGCGTCAGATCGTTGCTGTAGCCCTGCGGATGATCGCCGGTGATCAAACTGAGCAGCGTGGATTTGCCGGCGCCGTTCGGGCCAACGATCTGCCAATGTTCGCCGGGGTTAACCTGCCAGTCGAGATGATTGAGGATCGGCCGATCGTTATAGCTGACCACGCCGTCGCGCAGGACGATCAGCGGCCGATCCGCCGGCAGCGTCACCTTTTGCGTCGGATCTTCGGTCTCCGGCAGCGCCAGCCCGCTGAGGTTTTCGCTGTGCGCCAGCTGCGCCACCAGCGCGTCCGCCATCACCTGGCGGCGCGGCCCGCGGCTGGTCAGGGTGCAGTCCGCCAGCACGCCCACCTGCCGGACAAAATCCGGTATTTCGTCGAACCGGTTGAGCACCAGCACCACGGTTTGGCCCTGGGCGGAAAGCTCGCTCAGCAATGCGGCGAGCTGCGCGCGCGAGTGAACGTCCAGCCCGTCGAAGGGCTCGTCGAGGATCAGCAGGTCAGGCTCGGGCATCAGCGCCCGGCACAGCAGGGTTTTACGCGTTTCGCCGGTGGAGAGGTATTTGAAGCGGCGCGTCAGCAGGGCGGTGATGCCGAACTGCGCGGCCAGCCGCTCACAGCGCGCGGCGTCTTTCACCTCTTCCTGAATGATTTCCGCCGCGGTGCGGCCGGTGTCGTCCTCGTCCGCGCTGAGCAGATCGGTGTTGTTGCGTTGCCACTCGTCGCTGACCATTTTTTGCAGCTGTTCGAAGGAGATGCGCACCGCGTGCTGAAAATCGCTGCGGCGTTCACCGCTCAGCAGAACCAGTTCGTCCGCCAGCGCGCGCGCCAGGGCAGATTTGCCGCTGCCGTTGGCGCCGACGAAGGCCCAGCTGTCGCCGGCCTGGATTTCCAGCGCGTCCAGCGTCAGGGTGCGGGTATCGCTTAAGCGGAATGAACCTTGCGAAATGTGCAACGACGACATCACCTGTTCCTTTTTTTGCAATTATTTGCCTTAGAAATAGGCGCATTGCAGGGGGATGTCAATCAACAAAAACGCAACGTCACGTTGCGCTTAACACAACGTGGCGACAATCACGCGATCGGCGTTGAACAGGGCGTGTACGGCGGCACCGACGCTCAGCTGCAGACGCTGCAGCTCCGCCGTCGTCAGGGTGGCGCACAGGGTTTCGCCGCCCGCCAGCGTCACCAGCACCTCGCTGTGTTCAGCGCCTGGCTGAATGCCGGCCACCACGCCCGCCAGCGCGTTATCTGCGCCGGTATGCTCCGCCGTATCGACGCTTAACCGCACCCATGGCGCCTTGATCAGCGCCAGCACCTCTTTACCCGGCGTCAGCTGCAGCCGGTCGGCGCTTTGTTGGGTGACGGCCGCCATCAGGCGAGTGGTGCCGTCGTTCAACAAAATCGCCAGGTGCTGCTGCACCTGCTGATGATCGCGTTCGATGACGGTGCCGAAGAACTGATTGCGCGCGCTGGTTTGCAGCGAGAAGCGCGAGATGGCCGCCAGCAGGCTGTCGAGCGGCAGATCGTCCTGCTGCAACACGTCGAAAGCTTTTTGCTGCACCTGGCCCAGCAGGTCATACAGCTGGATCAACCGCTGGCCATAGTGCGTCAGCTGCGCGCCGCCGCCGCCTTTACCGCCGGTGGCGCGTTCCACCACCGTTTGTTCCGCCAGCTGGTTCATTTCATTGATGGCGTCCCAGGCGCTTTTATAGCTGATGCCCGCCAGTTTGGCGCCCTGGCTGATGGAGCCGGTGTGCTGCACCTGTTTCAGCAGCGCGATGCGGCGCGGATCGGCGAACAGCTTTTGCTGGAGTTTGAGAGTCAGAAGAATTTCGGCCTGCATAGCGCATCCTGTCGGCGGCAAAAATCTTATTGTCGCCGATTTGGCGGCAAAGCGCCAAACGCAGTGCGGTGGAGCGCGGGGCAATAAAGACTGGCATTGCTTTGTTGTTATAATATAACATAACAGAAAAACGATAAGGCTTTACGCCGGCTTACGGCCGGTTTTTATTTCACCACAGGGATGCTCCACATGAGTACGACACGCCGGCGTCTTGTCACGCCCAGAAAATCTTTATGCCTTGCCGCCTGGGTCGGCGGCGCACTGACGGCGCCGCTGGCTTTCGCTGCCGACTGCGATAAAGCCCGCAATGCCACGGGGTGCGAAGAACAGCTCACGGTGGAGGCGGCGGCCCCCGCCGGGCGCTACGATGCGTTGAGCGCCGTGAGCCGCAGCGCTTCGCAGCTCGGGCTGACCGCTCGGGAAACGCCGCGCAGCGTCGATATCATCAGCGCAAGAGCGATCCAACAGCGGGGCGACCGCTCGCTGGCCGCCGCCGTCGAGCATGCCACCGGTCTGTCCGGCGTCGCTTCGCCAACGTTGTCCAATAACTTTTCCGCGCGCGGTTTCCGGCCTATCGCCTGGTTGTATAACGGCGTGGAGATGCCCGGCAGCACGCTGCAGCTGGGCGATCCGGCGCATTACGACAGCATCGAGGTACTGCGCGGGCCGGGATCGGCCTTGAACGGC